>NZ_JBIBKW010000004.1:0-100095 GCF_042959465.1 Streptomyces sp. NPDC007901
GCGTTGACTTTTGGCACGCTGTTGAGTTCTCAAGGAACGGTCGCTTCCTTTGTACTCACCCTCTCGGGCTTTCCTCCGGGCTTCCCTTCGGTGTTCCAAACTCTACCAGTGTTTTTCCGTCTCCCTGACCACCGTCCCGCAGGCATGCGGAAGATGATCCCGAGTTAGGATCTGACGAGTTTGGGTGCTGCTGAGCAAGGACGCTTTTTATCGCGCCGCTCGGTCTCAAGCAGGAGTACGACTGTACACGGGGCCTCGAAGGGCACGCAAATCGATTAGACTGGTGGTCTAGACCACTAGCTGGTAGCTTCCATGCGGAACCGCCACTTCATATGACATACGCTGCTGCTCAGTGCCGTCCGGGACAGCCAGTGACGGCCCGTAAGCAGCTCCACTCCCGGGAGGCTTCCCATGACCACCGTGACGTCCCCGCTCGCAGGACGTGCCATCGGACTGGCCGCCGTGCCGGATCCGGTCTTCTCCGGGGCCATGGTCGGCCCGGGCACAGCGATCGACCCCGCTCGCGAGCCTTCCGAGGTCGTGGCGCCCGTGGACGGCGTCATCGTCTCTCTGCACCCGCACGCGTTCGTCGTCGTGGACGAGAGCGGCCACGGCGTGCTCACGCATCTCGGTATCGACACCGTGCAGCTCAACGGCCAGGGCTTCGAACTGCTCGTCAACAAGGGCGACACTGTCACCCGCGGCCAGGGCATCGTGCGCTGGAACCCGGCCGAGGTCGAGGCCGCCGGCAAGTCCCCGGTGTGCCCCGTCGTGGCCCTGGAGGCGACCGCCGACTCCCTCTCCGAGCTCCGCGAAGACGGTGACGTGAAGGCCGGCGACAGCCTCTTCGCCTGGAGCTGACTCCTCTGTCTGCAGCTGACGACCAGCTGACGACCACGACAACCATCGCGGCGGCGGGACCCGCCGCACTATCGGAGACGGGTGAGATGGAGACAACGCTGCGAGGCGTCGGCGTGAGCCACGGTGTGGCGATCGGCGAGGTTCGGCACATGGGAACGGCGGTGCTGGAGCCGCCTGCCAAGCAGATCGCCGCGGAGGAGGCGGAGCGGGAGCAGGGACGCGCCCGTCAGGCCGTGGACGCGGTGGCCGCCGACCTGATGGCGCGCGGCAACCTGGCGGGCGGCGAGGCGCAGGCGGTGCTCGAGGCGCAGGCCATGATGGCCCAGGACCCCGAGCTGATGGCGGACGTGGAGCGGCGGATCGCCGTCGGCAGCACCGCCGAGCGTGCCGTGTACGACGCGTTCGCCGCGTACCGCGAGCTGCTGGCCGGAGCCGGCGAGTACCTCGCGGGCCGGGTGGCCGACCTGGACGACGTGCGGAATCGTATCGTCGCCCGGCTGCTGGGGGTTCCGATGCCGGGTGTCCCGGACAGCGACGAGCCCTATGTGCTGGTCGCGCGGGATCTGGCGCCGGCGGACACGGCGCTGCTCGACCCGGCCCTGGTGCTCGGTTTCGTGACCGAGGAGGGCGGGCCGACGAGTCACAGCGCGATCCTGGCGCGGGCGCTCGGGGTGCCGGCCGTGGTGGCGCTGCCGGGTGCCGGTGAGCTCGCCGAAGGCACGATGATCGCCGTCGACGGCAGCACCGGGGACATCTTCGTGAACCCGAGTGCGGAGAAGAAGGCGGAGCTGGAGGCGGCGGCCGCCGCGCGCAAGGCCGCGCTGGCCGCTTCGACCGGCCCGGGTGTCACCGCTGACGGGCACAAGGTGCCGCTGCTGGCCAACGTGGGCGGTCCGGCGGATGTGCCGGCGGCCGTGGCGGCCGGTGCCGAGGGCGTCGGTCTGTTCCGTACCGAGTTCCTGTTCCTGGACGACAGCAAGAACGCGCCGTCCGAGGAGAAGCAGGTCGAGGCCTACCGTCAGGTGCTCGAGGCGTTCCCCGAGGGCCGGGTCGTCGTGCGCGTGCTGGATGCGGGTGCCGACAAGCCGCTGGACTTCCTGACTCCGTCGGACGAGCCGAACCCGGCGCTGGGCGTGCGGGGTCTGCGGACGCTGCTCGACCACCCGGAGGTGCTCCGCACCCAGCTGACCGCGCTGGCGAAGGCGGCCGAGGGGCTCCCTGTCTACCTCGAGGTCATGGCGCCCATGGTGGCGGACCGTGCGGATGCCAAGGCGTTCGCCGATGCCTGCCGCGAGGCGGGGCTGCGGGCCAAGTTCGGCGCGATGGTGGAGATTCCGTCGGCGGCGCTGCGGGCGCGCTCGATTCTCCAGGAGGTCGAGTTCCTGTCGCTGGGCACCAACGATCTGGCGCAGTACACGTTCGCCGCGGACCGTCAGGTGGGTGCGGTGTCCCGGCTGCAGGATCCGTGGCAGCCCGCACTGCTCGACCTGGTCGCGCTGTCCGCGGAGGCGGCCAAGGCGGAGGGTAAGAGCTGTGGTGTATGTGGTGAGGCCGCGGCCGATCCGCTGCTGGCCTGTGTGCTGACGGGTCTGGGTGTCACCTCTCTTTCCATGGGCGCGGCGTCGATTCCCTATGTCCGGGCGGCGCTGGCGAAGTACACGCTTGCCCAGTGCGAGCGGGCCGCTTCCGCCGCGCGGGCCACCGACAGCGCGGACGAGGCCCGTGCCGCGGCGCAGGCGGTGCTGTCCGGCGAGTAGTCGGCCGGCGGCCGTGACCGGCCGTTCTTCCAGGGGCGCTCCACCTGACGGGTGGGGCGCCCCTGGTGCGTTTCAGTGGTGGTGGCCCGGTGTCGTCTCCTGGTCGCCGAGGTCGGGGGGTGCGCTGTAGTCGACGTCGGATTCCGGGGAGATGAGGTCGCCGGATTCGACGTCGGTGCAGTAGGCGTCGAAGACCTCGCCGGCGGTGAGGGGGGTGAGGCCGTCGCCGCGCAGTCGCCAGCCGTAGACGCGGTCGGCGGTGCCGGGGGCGGTGGTGCGGATGACGAGCCCGCCGGGGGTGCGGGTGGCCAGGCCGAGGGCGAGGACGCTGGTGAATTCGAGGGCTTCGGCTTCGTCGAGGTGGGTGGTGCCTTCGGCGCCCTGGTCGGCGTGGAGGACGGTGACGAGGGTTTCGGGTGGTCCGGAGACGCTGCATACGAGGTGCCGGTCGCCTGGTGGGGCGGTGTCGAGGATGCGGGTGAGGAGGTGGGAGGCGCGGGTGAAGGCGGCGCGTCCGAGGTCCTCGCCGCAGGTGGAACAGGGGCCCAGGCGGGCGAGGAGGGTGCTGGCGTACTCCCAGGTGGCCTGGCGTACGGCCTCGTCGACGAGGGCGGGGACCAGGTCGGTCAGCGGCCTGCCGTCGTAGGGGATGGTGGCGCCGGTGGCCGCCAGGTCGGCGGTGAAGCGGGTGCGGCTCGCGGGGTGGTCGGGGTCGAGTCCGCTGTCCGTGCAGAACTCGGCGTATTCCTCGGGGTCGAACAGGGCGAGTGTGGTGTGGGTGCCCGCTGCCGCACGGGTCCTGAGGAGGGCTTCGATCTGCCGGAGGTAGGTGGGGTGGTCGTCGAAGGCGAAGGTGCGGTAGCGCCGCATGGCGCGGAAGTCGTGTTCGTCGGTCAGCAGGCCGATGGTGCCGGCGATTTCGCGGCGCAGGACGCGTCGCATGGTGCGGTGGTCGGTGTGTGCCATGGTTCCCCCTGTGAGCGGTCGATCAATGCTCACTCACAGTAATCGGCGCCACTGACAACGCGGGTTGCGGTAGTCGGTCGCGGACCAAGTGGTGCTGAATTGCGCAGGTCAGGGCGATGGCTGCGCCGAATGTGGTCCAGCCGAGGGGGCCGGTGGCGATGGCCGCGGTGACGGCGAGTGGGCCGATGCTGCGCTGGGCGGACTGGGCGAGTCCGTGGACGCCGAGGTAGGCACCCTGGGCGGTGTCGGGGGCGAGGGCGACGGAGAGTTCCCAGGAGACGGTGGCGTGCAGTATCTCGGCGACGGTGAAGGCCGCGGCCGCGGCGGTGAGCAGGAGGATCGCCGTGAGGGTTCCGCCGGTGGCGGAGAGGGCCATCGTGATGCCGCCGAGGGCGAATGCGGCGGAGAGCGGGACGAGGAGCCGGCGGGCGGCTTCGCTGGTGGTGCCGAAGCGGGCCAGGGGGACTTGGAGGGCCACCACCATCACGTTGTTGAGGACGAGCAGCAGGGGTGCGAGGCCGTGGGGTACGTGGTCGCTGTGGGCGATCCAGAGGGGCAGGCCGACCTTGAAGACGGCGTCGTCGAGGAAGAGCACGGTGTCGGTGGCGACGTAGGCGAGGTAGGCCCGGTCGCGCCAGGGGTTGGCGGGCCTTGTGCTGGCCGGTTCGGTCCGGGAGCCGGCCACGATCCGCGAGGGTGACGGGGGTTCGCCGCAGCGCAGGGTGAGGAGTGCGGCGGCGACGAAGGAGAGGGCGTCGCCGGCCAGGAGGCAGCGGTAGGCGGTGGTGGTGCCGAGGGCGAGGGCTGCCGCGGCGGCGAGGCCGCCCAGGGCCCAGCCCGCGTTGGCGATGGTGCGGTTGAGTGCCTGGTAGCGGACCCGGTCGGGGCCGGCGATACGGGTGGCGTAGAGCTTGGTGAGCACGTTGGCGGCGCGGTCGCCGAGGGCGCCGACGGCGGAGATGGCGAGCAGCAGGGCGTAGTCGTGGGTGGTGAGCAGGGCGAAGGAGGCGAGGGCGCGCAGGAGTTGGAGTGCGATCAGGACGCGGGTGAGGGGCAGTCGGTCGGCGATGCGGCCGCCCAGTGGGGCTCCTGCGATGCCGATGGCGCCCGATACGGCGGCGAGGGTGCCGACTTCGGCGAGGGAGAGGCCCGAGACGTAGGTGAAGTACAGGACCGAGACGGATGCCCACAGGCCGCTGCCGACGCGGTCGACCAGGGCGACGAGGAGCATTCTTCGTCCGTCGCGGCCTCCCGGTACGCGTTTGTGCCGTGCGGTCTCGCCGGGCTTCGCGTTCACTGCTCCCCCTTGCCGGACATTATGTACTGATACATACTTGCCAACGTGGCAACACAATATGCGATCAGTGGTACGACGGCCAAGGGGATTGCCGCGTCCGTGGAACAAGGGGTGGCCGAGGGCGCGTTGGGCCCGGAGGCAGCGCTGCCGCCGGTGCGGCGGCTCGCGGACGAGCTCGGGGTGAGTCCGGGGACGGTCGCCACGGCGTACAAGGAGCTGCGGCGGCGCGGGATTGTCGTCACGCGCGGACGGGGCGGCACCGTGGTGGCGCCGGCTCCGGCGGTGGCGTCCCGGCGGCCGCCCAGGGTCCCCGAGGGGCTCCGGGATCTGGCCGGCGGGCATCCGGATCCCGCCCTGCTGCCCGGTCTGGTGCCGCCCTCACGGCTCTCCCCCGGTGCCCGGTCGCACCGTTCGACGCCCCGGCTCGCGCGGCTGGAGGAAGCCGTGCGGGACTGGCTGCGGCCGGACGGTGTGCCGGTGGAGCATGTGACGTTCGCGCACGGGGCGCTGGATCTCGTCGGCCGGCTGTTGTCGGTGGAGCTGCGGCCCGGGGACGCGGTGGCCATGGAGGACCCTGGTTACCACCATCTGCTCGATCTCGTCCCGGCGTTGGGGCTGCGGATCGTGCCGGTGGCCGTGGACGACGAGGGGATGCGCCCGGACGCCCTGCGTACGGCGCTGCGCGCGGGTGTGCGGGCCGTGGTGTACAGCCCTCGGGCGCAGAATCCGTACGGGGGCTGCTTCTCGGTGGCTCGCCGGGACGCGCTGGCCGAGGTGTTGCGGGAGGAGCCCGATGTCCTGGCGGTCGAGAACGATCACGCCTCCTCGGTGACCGACGCCCCGCTGAACTCGCTGGCCGGGGCCGGGCCGACCCGCTGGGTGCATGTGCGGACGGTGAGCAAGTTCCTGGGCACCGACCTGCGGTGGGCGGCGGCCGCGTGTGATGCGACGACGCTCGCGCGGCACGACGGTCTGCTGTTGCTGACGTCCGGGTGGGTCAGCCACCTGCTGCAGGAGACGGTGCTCGGGCTGATGACGGACGCGGGCACGCGCGCGTTGGTGGCACGCGCGCGGGAGACGTACACGCTGCGCCGGGAGGCGCTGGCCGCGGAGCTGGCCGGGCGCGGGATCGCCTCGCACGGGGCGAGCGGAATGAACCTGTGGGTGCCCGTGCGGGACGAGTCGGCCGTGGTGAACGGGCTCCGGTCGTACGGCTGGTGGGTGGCCGCGGGGGCGCGGTTCCGGCTGTCGGCCGGGCCGGGTGTCCGGATCTCGACCGCGGGGCTGGAGCCGGCCGACGCGGTACGGCTGGCCTCGGACTTCGCCGCCGTGCTGGGCGAGTCCGAGGCCACCTACGGCGGCTGATCGCGTCTCTGGGGAGGGTCAGGCGCGTTTGCGGGCCAGGTCCTCGTAGAAGCCCAGCAGGTCGAGGTTGTCGATGGAGCCGGGGTTGACGGCCTTCTCCAGGGGTGCGCCCTGGAGAAGGCGTTTGACCGGGACCTCGATGCGCTTCCCGGTGAGGGTGTGCGGGACGCCGGGGACCTCGATGATCTCGTCGGGGACATGGCGTGGTGAGAGCTGTTCGCGGATGGCCTGCTTGATGCGGTTCAGCAGGGCCTCGTCGAGGACCGCGCCCGGGGCCAGGTGGACGAACAGGGGCATCCAGTAGCCGCCGTCGGGCTGCTCGATGCCGATGACCAGGGACTCCTTGATCTCGGGCAGGCGCTCGACGACCTCGTAGATGTCGGCCGAGCCCATCCGTACGCCCTGGCGGTTGAGCGTGGAGTCGGAGCGGCCGTGGATGATCACCGATCCGCGTGAGGTGACGGTGATCCAGTCGCCGTGGCGCCAGACGCCGGGGTAGGTGTCGAAGTAGCTGTCGTGGTAGCGGCTGCCGTCGGGGTCGTTCCAGAAATAGATCGGCATCGAGGGCATGGGGTTGGTGACGACCAGTTCGCCGACCTCGTCGACTACGGGCCGGCCGGCCGGGTCCCAGGCCTGGAGGTCGGTGCCGAGGCCGGGTGCCTGTAGTTCGCCGGTGTGGACCGGGAGGGTGGGTACGGCACCCGCGAAGCAGGAACACACGTCCGTGCCCCCGCTGACGGAGGCGATCCAGAGATCGTCGCGAACCTCGTCGTGCAGCCAGCGGAAGCCGTCGGGGGGCAGCGGGGAGCCGGTGGTGGCCACGCACCGCACCCGGGAGAGGTCGAAGTCGCGGGAGGGGTGCACGCCGGCCTTCCGGCAGGCCATCACATACGCGGCGGAGGTGCCGTAGAGGGTGGCTCCGGTGCGTTCGGCGACCCGCCACTGGGCGCTGACGTCGGGGTGGCCGGGGCTGCCGTCGTACAGGACGATCGTGGTGCCCGCCAGCAGGCCGGAGACGAGGAAGTTCCACATCATCCAGCCGGTCGAGGTGTACCAGAAGAAGCGGTCCTCGGGGCCCAGGTCGCAGTGCAGGCCGAGCTGTTTGAGGTGTTCGACCAGGATGCCGCCCTGGGACTGGACGATGGCCTTGGGCAGGCCGGTGGTGCCGGAGGAGTAGAGCACCCAGAGCGGGTGGTCGAAGGAGACCTGTTCGAACTCGGGCTCGGTGTCGGCGGAGGTGAGGGCCGACCACTCCAGGGCCCCCTCGGGGGCCGGGGTGCCCAGCAGCGGGATGTGGACGACGGCGCGCAGGGTGGGCAGTTCGCGGCGGAGTTCGGCGACGATCCCGCGGCGGTCGTGCTCCTTGCCGCCGTAGCGGTAACCGTCGACGGTGAACAGGACGACGGGCTCGACCTGCTGGAAGCGGTCCAGGACGCTGCGGGCGCCGAAGTCGGGGGCGCAGGAGGTCCAGACGGCACCCACGGCGGCGGTGGCGAGGAGGGCGACCACGGCCTGCGGGATGTTCGGGAGGTAGCCGCTGACGCGGTCGCCGGGGCGGACGCCCAGCGCGCGGAGTTCGGCGGCCAGGGAGCCCACTTGGCGGCGCAGCTCAGCCCAGGTGACCGGGCGGGGTTCGTGGGTCTCGTCGACATACAGGAGGGCCGGTTCGTCCGCGCGGGTGGCGGCGGCGCGCAGAGCGTGCTCGGCGTAGTTCAGGCTGGCGCCGGGGAACCACTCGGCGCCGGGCATGGAGCGGTCGCCGAGCACGCGCGCGTAGGGCGTCGAGAACCGTACGTCGAAGAATTCCGTGACGGCTTTCCAGAAGGTGTCCAGCTGGTCGACGGACCAACGGTGCAGGGCCGGGTACCCGCCCTCGGTGGGGGCTCCGTGGCGTTCCGCCGCCCAGGACTGGAACCTGGTGATGCGTGCCTGGGCGATCCGCTGCGGATCGGGCTGCCAGAGCGGCTGGGGGTTCGCGGTCGACATGGGGCGGCTCCCGGGCTTCTGCGCTGGTGTGCGAGGGGCGCGCACGGGCTGGGGTGTGCGCGTGACGCGGCTGACAGGGATGATGCCATGTGATCGACTTCTACACCAGGGCGCGCTCCACATAGTCCGTGTCGTGAAGATGTGGTCCTGGCACGGGTGAACGGCAGTTGAACGGTACGCGCGTGTGGAGCGCTGAGTGGCAGGGTGAGCAGCATGGACGGTCGTGACCTGGTGCGTTCGGTGAGAGTGGTCGGTTCGAGGAATGCGGCTCAGGGGTTGCGTACCGTACGGGCCGCGTGGCGCAGGAGGCGGATCGATGCCGCCGCGCTGCCCGCACGGGGCGCGGAGCGGGCCCGGGTGCCGGGGCCGGTGCAGGGCGCGGAGCCGGGGCCGGGGGGCGGTGTGATCCGCTTCAGCCGGTCCGAGCTGCGCATCACGGTCGCCGTGAACGGGGCGGTGTTCTGGGGCTGGGACGGGGCCGGTGCCGAGCCGTCGTACGCGCTCGTGGGCCGTTGCCCGGAGCCGGATCCGCGGGCGGTCCTGGAGCCGGACACGGACGGCGGCTGGCGGGTGGTGGCGGAGCGGGCGACGGTCAGTGTCTCGCGGCACGGCGCGGTGGAGGTGAGCACGCCCGGTGGCGTGATGCTGCGGCGGGATCTGCCGCCCCGGTGGTGGGAGCCGGTGGACGGGGGTACGGCGCGCTGGGTGCAGCGCTCGGAGGTGGCCGCGGACGCGCGGTTCTTCGGTCTCGGCGGGCGCGCCTCGGGGCCGCGGCTGCGTGATGGAACGTACCGCCTGTGGAACACCGACCCCGGACACGCGTTCGGGCCCGGAGACGATCCGCTGTACATCACCATGCCGGTGCAGCTGGTGGTGGCGGACGCGGCCGCGCATCTGGTGTTCCACGACACCTCGTGGGACGGGACGGTGAGTCTCCGGGAGGGCGAGGAGGGGGCCGGTTCCGGCCATGACCGGACCGGGCGGTCCGAGCTGCGGATGGACGGCGGTCCGCTGCGCTGCTGGGTGATGGTGGGCACCCCCGCGCGCGTGCTGCACACCTGGGCCTCCCTGACGGGCGCGCCCGCGCTGCCGCCGAAGTGGGCGCTGGGCCATCACCACGCGCGCTGGGGTTTCGGCAGCGAGCAGGAGGTACGGCGGATCGTCGCCGGTTACCAGGAGCGCGGTCTGCCGCTGGACGCCGTCCATCTGGACATCGACCACTACGACGCCCATCAGGTGTTCACCGTCGACCAGGAGCGCTTCCCGAAGCTGCCGACGCTGGCGGAGGAGTTGCGGCGGGACGGGATCCGGCTGGTGTCGATCGTGGATCCGGCGGTGAAGGCCGAGCCGGGCAACTCGGTCCACGACAGCGGGACGGCCGTCGACGCCTTTGTGCGGGATCCGTCGGGGCGGCTGGTGGAGGGCGTGGTGTGGCCCGGGGAGACGGTCTTCCAACGATTTCACGCACGCGCGCGTGCGCAAGTGGTGGGGCGAGCTGTACGAGGAGCGGCTCGCGCAGGGCTTCGCGGGCTTCTGGCACGACATGAACGAGCCGACCTCCCTCAGCGCCTTCGGCGAGTCGACGCTGCCGCGTTCCTCGCGGCACTCCCTGGAGGGCCGGGGCGGCGACCACAGGGAGGCGCACAACGTCTACGCGCTCTGCATGGCGCGGGCGGCCTACGAGGGTCTGCGGGAACTGGCGCCCGAGGAGCGGCCGTTCCTGTTCTCGCGCTCCGGCTGGGCGGGCATGCATCGCTACGGGGGGACGTGGTCCGGCGACGTCGCCACCGGCTGGCCGGGGCTACGCGCGTCCCTCTCGCTGGTTCTGGGGCTCGGGCTGTGCGGGGTGCCGTACTCGGGGCCGGACGTGGGCGGCTTCGACGGGAGTCCGTCGCCGGAGCTGTTTCTGCGCTGGTTCCAGCTGGGCGCCTATCTGCCGCTGTTCCGGACCCACGCGAGCATGCGGGCGGGGCGGCGGGAACCGTGGGAGTTCGGGGCCGAGGTGCTGGAGCACGCGCGCGTGGCGCTGCTCGAACGGCGGAGGCTGCTGCCGTACTTCATGACGCTGGCGCATCTGGCCCGGCGGACCGGTGCGCCCTATGTGCGTCCTGTGTGGTGGGGTGCGCCGGAGGACCGGGCGCTGCGCGACTGCGAGGACGCGTTCCTGCTCGGCGACGGACTGCTGGTGGCTCCGGTGCTGGACCCGGGCGCCGACCGGCGCGCGGTGCAGCTGCCCCGCGGGCGCTGGTACGACACGGTCACCGAGCAGGCGTACGAAGGGCCCGGGCAGGTGCTCGTGGACGCTCCGCTGTCCCGGATTCCGGTGCTCGCGCGTGCGGGTGCCGTCCTTCCCGTGCGGGGCGAGGACGGCGGGACGCAGCTCGAGGTGTGGGCCCCCGTCCGGGGACGGACGGGAGGCGGGCTGTTCGTGCCGGACGCGGGCGACGGCTGGGACGAGCCGGAGATCGAGCGTTACGTCGCCCGCTGGGAGGGCCGGCGGGTGGTGGTCCGACGCGAGGGGGACAACGGCGTGGCCGAGCCGGCCCACCCGGTGCGCGTCAGGGGGCTGGGCTGAGCCGGAGGGCTCAGTAGCGGCCCTCGAACCACGCGCGTACCGCCACGCTGTGCAGCGGGAAGGCGAGCTCCTCGGGCCTGCGCAGCAGCTTCCAGCCCTCGGTCTCGTCGGTGGCGCCGGACGGCGGGAGCCCTTCGACGGGACGTTCCGGAAGGAGTCCGAACAGCAGCAGGTGCCCGTCGGGTGAGCTCATGGCGTCGACGAGCCGTACGTCGCGGGCGGCCGCGTCGATGCCCGTCTCCTCCTTGAGCTCACGGACGACGGCGTGCCGCCAGTCCTCGCGGTCGTCGACATAGCCGCCGGGCAGCGCGGTGCCCCCGCGCGCGGGGGCGACGGTGCGGGTGATGACGACCAGGGCGGTGCCCTTCGTGTCGTACACGGGCTGGAGGGCGATCGCCACCGGCAGCGGGTTGCGGTAGGCGACGTGGCCGCAGGCCGGGCAGGTGCGCGGCCAGCCGGAGACTCCCGCTCCGTAGGGCGCTCCGCAGCTCGAACAGTGCGAGCCCGGAGCGGAGTTGGCAATTGGGTGCTGATTTTCGGACACGCGCGGACTTTATCCGATCACGGGAACGCCGTCTTGCGGTCAGGGGAACGTCTTCTTCCGGAAGTGAAACGAACCGGGAAAGCCGGGAACCGGCAGGTGCGGTCGGTTCGGCCGGACGGCCTGCCCAATTCCGGCGGCCCGTGGCACACTTCTGACGTTCCGTCAGATCCGGTTCTCTGGAGGAGCTTTGTCGCGTACACACAGGCCCGCGGTCGACGGCTGGTTCACGGGCGAGGGAGACCGTTTCCGGCTCCTGGGCACCCGCTGTGCGGCCTGCTCCTCGGTCTTCTTCCCGCGCGAGGACGCCCACTGCCGCAATCCGGGGTGCGCGGGCGGCGAGCTGGAGGAGGTCCCGCTCTCCCGGCGCGGGCGGATCTGGTCGTACACCGACGGCAGGTACCGGCCGCCGTCACCCTATGTGAGCGATCCGGAACTTCCGTGGGAGCCGTACGCGTTGATCGCTGTGGAGCTGGAGTCCGAGCGGATCGTGGTGCTGGGTCAGGCGGTTCCCGGGATCACCGTCGCCGATCTGGCGGTGGGCATGGAGGTCGAGGCCGTCCCCGGAGTGCTGAGCGAGGACGCGGAGACGGCCTGGACGACCTGGCACTGGCGGCCGACGGGGGTGGCGGCATGACGGCGGACGTGGCGGTGCTCGGCGTGGGCATGCACCCCTGGGGCAAGTGGGGGCGCGGCTTCGTCGAGTACGGGACGGCGGCGGCCCGCGCGGCCCTGGAGGACGCCGGGCTCCGGTGGCGGGACGTCGGCTCGATCGTGGGCGCGGACACGGTGCGTGGCGGCTACCCCGGCTATGTCGCGGGCGCAGCCTTCGCCAAGGCGCTGGGCTGGCAGGGGGCCCGCGTGGCGAGCGTGTACGCGGCGTGCGCGTCCGGGGCCCAGGCGGTCGCCGCCGCGCGGGCCCAGATCCTGGCGGGGCTCGCGGACGTGGTGCTCGTGGTGGGCGCGGACGCGGCCCCCAAGGGGTTCTTCCGGCCCGCCGGAGGGGACCGTCCCGACGATCCCGACTGGCTGCGCTTCCGGCTGCTCGGGGCGACGAACCCGACGTACTTCGGGCTGTACGCGCGCCGCCGGATGGCGGTGTTCGGGGACACCCCGGAGGACTTCGCGCTGGTGAAGGTGAAGAACTCGGCTCTGGGCGCACTCAATCCGTACGCCCGCTACCGCAAGCGGGTCACCGCCGAGGAGGTCGCGGCCTCCCAGGTGGTCGCCGATCCGCTGCGGCTGCTGGACATCTGCGCGACCTCCGACGGCGGCGCCGCACTGGTGCTGTCCAGCCTGGAGTTCGCGCGTCGGCACGGGGTGGCGCGGCCGGTGCGGATCCGCGCGGTGTCCACGGTGACGCCGCGCTATCCCAGCACGGTGCTGGACCTGCCGGACATCGCCACCGACTCCGCGGCGGCGGTGGCGCCCCCGGAACAGACCTTCCGGGCGTCGATCGCCCACGCCGCCTACGAGGAGGCGGGCATCGGCCCCGACGAGCTGTCCCTCGCCGAGGTGTACGACCTGTCCACCGCCCTGGAGTTGCAGTGGTACGAGGATCTGGGGCTGTGCGCCGAGGGCGAGGCGGCGAAGCTGCTGCGCGAGGGCGCGACGGGCCCGGGCGGCCGCATACCGGTCAACGCGAGCGGGGGTCTGGCCTCGTTCGGGGAGGCGGTGCCGGCCCAGGCGATCGCCCAGGTCTGCGAGCTGACCTGGCAGTTGAGGGAGGCGGCGGGCGACCGGCAGGTGGCTCACGCGCGCGTGGGGATCACGGCCAACCAGGGGCTGTTCGGGCACGGCTCGTCCGTGATAGCGGTGCGCTAGCGGGGCGGGTGTGACACCAGGGATCGCACACCGTACGCGACCACCCTGAAATGGTGCGTGAACGTCTTATGAACTGCCCCTGGGCGTACGCCGGCGGGGTCATCATGCTCCCGTGCGCACCTGGACGGATGCTCTCCGTTTCGCCTTCCAACCGGTGGTCAATCTGGCGACCGGCGGGATAGCCGCACTGGAGATCCTCGCCCGCCCCGAGACCGGCGACATCCTCGCCGAAGCCCGCCGGAATCCCGAACTCGACGGCAGGCTGGCCGTGCTCGCCTTCCGCGCGGCGGCCCGCAAGGAGACGCTCCTGCCGCTGCACATCAACGTCTTCGCGGCCACGCTCGCCGACCTGGGCGGCATCGGCCCGCTGCCCGAGGCCATCCGGGAAGCCGGACGGATGCCCTGGGAGGTGACCCTGGACGTCGTCCCGCCGTACACGCACGTGCCGCAGCAGGCCCTGCTGGAGGCCGTGGCGATCCTGCGCGGCCAGGGCTTCCGGATCAGCGCGGACGGCATCGGGGACGGGGACGTGCCGCTGCGGCTGCTCACCGACCTCTCCCCCGACCTGGTCAAGCTCGACGCCTCGCTGCTCGGCCGGCCGGCCGCGGTGCGGGCGATGCGCACCCTGTGCGAGGAACTGGGCGCCCTGGTGGCCGTCGAGGGCGTGGAGACCGAGCTCCAGTACGCGGCCGCCGTGTCGGCCGGCGCTCAGCTGGCCCAGGGCGAGCTGTTCGCGCCCCCGGCCCGGATCCCGGTCGCGGAGGTATACGTTCCGCCGCCCTCCCCCGTCGCCGTCGCCCCGCCGCGCTCCGGGCCGTCCGTGCGGGAGTTCATCCGGCCGGCCGCGCTGCTGCCGGTCACCGCGTCCGCGCTGCAGGTGCGGGCCCTGCTCACCGGCTCCCCGGACGTCTCCGGCGTCCTCCTGGTGGACCAGACGGGCGCCCCCGTCCGGTCGGTGCACCGCTCCCGCTTCCTGCTGTCGATGTCCGGCCGCTACGGACACGCCCTGTACGCGGACCGCCCGGCGTTCAAGCTGGGCGACGCACCGCGCACGGTGGGCGTCGACGCGACCGCCTGGGAGGTGCTGGACGTGGTGGCCGTCGGCGGCCGGGACCGCACCTCGGACGATGTGGCGGTCGTCGACCGGCTCGGGCGCTGTGTGGGCGTCGTACGCCTCGCCGACCTCGTACGGTCGCTCGCCGAGAGCCGGGTCGAGGAGGCGGCCGGGCTCAACCCGCTGACGCGGCTGCCCGGTTCGGACGCGATCACGGGTGAGGTGGACCGGTGGATCGCGGACGGCCGGATCTTCGCGCTGAGCTGGCTGGACATCGACCACTTCAAACAGGTGAACGACGGCGCCGGGTTCGCCGCGGGCGACGAGCTGATCCGGTCGGTGGGGCAGGCGCTGCAGGAGGCCGCCGTCGGGCACGCGCGCGTGGGACACATCGGCGGGGACGACTTCCTGGTGCTCGCCGACGAGGCGGGGCTGGGTGCCGTGGCCACGCTCCTCGACGCGCCCTGGTCGGCGGGCGGGCGTCCCGTCACGCTGTCCCTGGCCACCGTCGTGTGCGGCCCCGGCAGCGTGGCCGACCACCGGCAGGCCGCCGCGTGTCTGGCGCCCCTCAAGAAGGCCGCCAAGGCGCTGCACGGGGCGAGTTGGGTGCTGGGGCGGGCGGGGCTGCCCGGCCACGAGATCCGGCGCGGCTCGGGCGCGTATCCGGCCCAGGCCGGGTACGCGGCGGTGGAGCCGTGAAAACTGTTTTCCGGTGGGTTGCCTGTCATCGTTGCCGTCGGCGACCTTGACGCTCCCTGAGTGCCGGTGAAAACTTCCGGTGTCGGTCGACATCGCCGTACATTCTCGGCGTATTCAGGCACTGCGCCATGGGCCGCTCCTGTCTCCAGGCCTGTCCCCCCATGGGCGATTCGGCTGCTACGGCACGCTCGTCACGGACGCCGGGCGGGGCGCGGGGCCTTCCCTGCCTTCGGCTGACGTCGCCAAGGGAACCGTTCCTGCTCGGAGCGCCGGGGTGATCCCCCGGCCAGCGCCCTAGGAGCCGCCATGAGCAACGGAGACATATTCGTCGGCGAAGTCATCGGCACCGCCATCCTGATCCTCTTCGGAGCCGGGGTCTGCGCCGCCGTCACCCTCAGACACTCCAAGGCCCGGGCCTCCGGCTGGGTGGTGATCGCGTTCGGCTGGGGGTTCGGCGTCCTCGCCGGCGCCTACACCGCCGCCCCTCTGTCCGGAGGGCAGCTCAACCCCGCCGTCACCATCGGCATCGCCGTGGACACCGGCGAGTGGGGCAAGGTCTGGGTCTATCTGCTCGGCCAGTTCACCGGCGCGATGCTGGGCGCCGTCCTGACCTACCTGGTCTACCTGGCCCAGTTCCAGGCCAACGTCCGCGACCAGGAGACAGGAGAGGAACCGACACCGACGCTCGGCATCTTCTCCACGATCCCGGAGATCCGGAACCCGGTCGCCAACCTCATCACCGAGATCATCGCGACGATCGCGCTGGTCCTGCCGATCCTCGCGTTCGGACTCACCAAGGGGCTCGGTGAGTCGGGCACCACCGTGCTGATCGTCTCGCTGCTCGTCGTCGGCATCGGACTGTCGCTCGGCGGGCCCACCGGCTATGCCATCAACCCGACCCGCGACCTCGGCCCGCGGATCGTGCACACCTTCCTGCCGATCCCCAACAAGGGCACCTCCGACTGGGGTTACGCCTGGATCCCGGTCGTCGGCCCGCTGGCCGGCGGGGCGCTCGCGGGCCTGATCTACAACGTGGCCTTCTGACTCGGCGCGGTCCCCAGAGGCACCGCGGCCCTCCCACCAACGCAGCCTTCCGACCAGCGACCAAGGGGCAGCCATGACGGACACCGCCGACACGTACGTCGCCGCGATCGACCAGGGCACCACGTCGAGCCGCTGCATCATCTTCGACCACGGCGGTGCCATCGTCGCCGTAGACCAGCGCGAGCACCGCCAGATCTTCCCCAAGCCTGGCTGGGTGGAGCACGACGCCACCGAGATCTGGTCCAAGGTGCAGGCCGTGGTCGCCGGGGCGCTCGCCAAGGCGGGGCTGCGCGCCGACCAGCTGAGCGCGCTCGGCATCACCAACCAGCGCGAGACGACCGTCCTGTGGGACCGGGCCACCGGCAAGCCCGTGCACAACGCGATCGTCTGGCAGGACACCCGCACCGCTGCGCTCTGCAACGAACTGGGCGGCAGCGACGGCCAGGACCGCTTCCGCGAGCAGACCGGACTGCCGTTGGCCAGCTACTTCTCCGGGCCCAAGGCGGCCTGGCTGCTGGACAACGTGCCCGGGCTGCGGGACCGGGCCGAGCGCGGTGAGATCGCCTTCGGGACCATCGACTCCTGGCTGATCTGGAACCTCACCGGCGGCACCGACGGCGGCCGGCACGTCACCGACGTCACCAACGCCGGGCGCACCATGCTGATGAACCTGGAGACCCTCCAGTGGGACGCCGCCATCCTCGCCGCGATGAACGTCCCCGAGGCGGTGCTGCCCGAGATCAGGTCCTCCGCCGAGATGTACGGCACCGCCGTCGGCCAGCTGGCCGGTGTGCCGGTGGCGTCTGCCCTGGGCGACCAGCAGGCGGCCGTGTTCGGGCAGGCCTGCTACGACGTCGGCACGGCGAAGAACACCTACGGGACGGGCAGTTTCCTGCTGCTCAACACGGGCAACCGGCCGGTGCCGTCCAAGAGCGGACTGCTGACGACGATGGGCTACAAGATCGGCGGCGAGGCCCCCGTGTACTGCCTGGAGGGTTCGATCGCCATCACGGGCGCGCTCGTCCAGTGGTTCCGCGACCAGCTCGGCATCATCCGCACCGCCGACGAGATCGAGACGCTCGCGGCGAGCGTCGACGACAACGGCGGCGCCTACATCGTGCCCGCCTTCTCCGGCCTGTTCGCGCCCTACTGGCGCTCGGACGCGCGCGGGGTCGTCACCGGACTCACCCGGTACGTCACCAAGGCGCACCTGGCCCGCGCGGTGCTCGAGGCGACGAGCTGGCAGACGCGGGAGGTCGTGGACGCCATGTACCAGGACTCCGGGGTGCAGATCACGACCCTGAAGGTGGACGGCGGCATGACCAAGAACAACCTCCTGATGCAGCACCAGGCCGACGTCCTCGGGGTGCCGGTGATCCGGCCCCGGGTCTCCGAGACGACCTGCCTGGGCGCCGCCTACGCGGCCGGCCTGGCGACCGGCGTCTGGAACGACCTGGACGAGCTCAAGTCGCACTGGCAGAAGGACGTGGAGTGGACGCCCGCCATGGCGGCTTCGGTGCGCGAGCGGGAGTACGCCAGCTGGCGCAAGGCGGTGGAGAAGAGCTTCGGCTGGATCGAGGAGGGCGACGAGTAACCCCCTGGGACCACGGCCCGTACCCCGGTCGGCGGGGGTACGGGCCGTGTCGCCGCCGTTCAGCCGGTGACGGCCCGCCGGCGGGCCGCCCCGTACGCCATCGCGTGCTGGACGACGCCGACGAGCACTTCCTTGACCGACTCGCGGTCCCGTGCGTCACAGAGCACGACGGGCACGTCCGCGTCGAGGTCGAGGGCCTGGCGGACGTCCTCCACCGGGTAGCGGGCCGCGTTCTCGAAGCAGTTGACGCCGATGACGAACGGTATGGAGCGCCGCTCGAAGTAGTCGACGGCGGCGAAGCAGTCCTCCAGGCGGCGGGTGTCGGCGAGCACGACGGCCCCCAGCGCGCCCTCGGACAGCTCGTCCCACATGAACCAGAACCGTTCCTGCCCGGGGGTGCCGAACAGGTACAGCACCAGGTCCTCGCGCAGGGTGATGCGGCCGAAGTCCATGGCGACAGTGGTGGTGTGCTTGCCCTCGACGCCGTTGGTGTCGTCGACCGGCCGCCCGGCTTCGGTGAGCAGCTCCTCGGTGCGCAGCGGCCTGATCTCGCTGACCGCGCCGACCAGGGTCGTCTTGCCCACGCCGAAGCCGCCTGCCACGAGGATCTTGAGCGTGACGGGTTCGACCGGGGGCTTGCCGCGCTCAGATCGGCCGAAGATCATCGGTCTCTTCTCCTGCTAGGTGGGGGTCGTTCCTGACGGGGGTTGGTGACGGACGTCCGTATCCGCCGCCGCCTGGGGTTTCGATGACGAGTACGTCGTCGGGGCCGACGTCCGCCGCGTCGCTGCCGCCGAGTCCGGTGACCGTGCCGTCGGCCCGCTCCACCCGGTTGGCGCCGAGTGCGCCGGGTGCGCCGCCCGCCATGCCGTACGGCGGGACGCGGCGGTGCTGGGAGAGGGTGGAGACGGTCATGGGTTCGAGGAAGCGGATCCGGCGGACCGCGCCGTCCCCGCCGTGCCAGTGGCCGGCGCCGCCGCTGCCCCGCCGTACGGCGAACTCGTCGAGGCGGACGGGCAGTCGCCACTCCAGGACTTCCGGGTCGGTGAGCCGGGAGTTGGTCATATGGGTCTGTACGACGCTCGCGCCGTGGAAACCGTCACCGGCGCCGGATCCGGAGGCGACGGTCTCGTAGTACTGGTGGCGCTCGTTGCCGAAGGTGACGTTGTTCATCGTCCCGGAGCCCTCGGCCTGGACGCCGAGGGCCGCGTAGAGGGCGCCCGTGATGGCCTGGGAGGTCTCGACGTTGCCCGCGACGACGGCGGCCGGCGGCTCGGGGGCGAGCATGGATCCGGGCGGTACGACGATGTCCAGGGGCCGCAGGCAGCCGTCGTTGAGCGGGATGTCGTCGGCGACCAGGGTGCGGAAGACGTACAGCACGGCCGCGTTGACCACCGAGAAGGGGGCGTTGAAGTTGGTGGCCAGCTGCGCGGAGGTGCCCGTGAAGTCGATGGTCGCGCGCCGGTCGTGGCGGTCCACGCGCACGCGTACGCGGATGACGGCGCCCGAGTCGGTCTCGTAGGCGTACTCGCCGTCGTCCAGGGCGTCGATAACGCGGCGGACCGCCTCTTCCGCGTTGTCCTGGACGTGCCGCATGTAGGCCTGGACGACGTCGAGGCCGAAGTCCTCGATCATGCGGGTGACCTCGTCGACGCCCTTGCGGTTGGCGGCGATCTGGGCGCGCAGGTCGGCGAGGTTGGTCTTCGGGTTGCGGGAGGGGTACGGCGCCTCGGTGAGCAGGCGGAGGGTCTCCGGCTCGCGGAAGCGGCCGTCCTCGGCGAGCAGCCAGTTGTCGAAGAGGACGCCTTCCTCCTCGATGGTGCGGCTGTTCGCCGGCATGGACCCGGGTGCGATGCCGCCGATCTCGGCGTGGTGGCCGCGGGAGGCGACGTAGAACCGGATCCGGTCACCCTCTGTGTCGAACACGGGCGTGACGACGGTGACGTCCGGCAGGTGGGTGCCGCCGTGGTACGGGTCGTTGACGGCGTAGGTGTCGCCGGGCCGCATCGAGGTGCCGCGGCGGCGGATGACCTCCTTGACGCTGGTGCCCATGGAGCCCAGGTGGACGGGGATGTGGGGGGCGTTGGCCACCAGGTTCCCGTCCGGGTCGAACAGGGCGCAGGAGAAGTCCAGGCGTTCCTTGATGTTGACGGACTGGGCCGTCGACTCCAGCCGGGCGCCCATCTGTTCGGCGATCGACATGAACAGGTTGTTGAAGACCTCGAGCAGGACCGGGTCGGCTTCCGTGTCGAGATCGGAACTCTGTGTGACCGTCGCGCGTTCCATGACCAGATGCCCGTCGTCGGTCGCCGCGGCCCGCCAGCCGTCGTCGACGACGGTGGTGGCACCGGCCTCGGTGACGAGCGCCGGGCCGGTGACGGGCACCCCGGGAGGCAGGTCCTCCCGGCGGTGGAGGGGTACGTCGCGCCAGGCGCCGCCGGTGTGGAGCCGGACGGCTTCCGAGGCGGCGGGGCGGCCCTCGTACGGGGCGAGGGCGGAGAGATCGGGGGGTGGGGTGATGCCGGTGGCTTCCACGGAAAGGGCTTCGACGACGACCGGGCGGTCGAGCGTGAAGGAGTACGTGGCGCGATGACGTTCTTCGAAGGCGTGTTTCATCGCGTCGGGCTCGGTGAGTTCGACGGTGAGGGTGGTGTCGGTGCCGTCGTAGCGGAGCTGGGCGCGGCGGGTGACCTCGATGTGGTCCTCAGGGACGTCCTCGGCGAGGAGTTCGGCGCGGGCCGCGGCCTCCAGGTCGTCGGCGGTCTTGCGGACGCCGGGCATGGCGGCGGGCTCCAGCGGGGCCTCGACGGACTGTTCGCGCATGGCGGTGGTGTCGGCGAGGCCGATGCCGAGTGCGGACAGGACACCGGCCATGGGCGGCACCAGGACGGTCCGGATGCCGAGCGAGTCGGCGACCATGCACGCGTGCTGCCCGCCGGCCCCGCCGAAGGTGGTGAGGGCGTAGCGGGTGACGTCGTGGCCCTTCTGGACGGAGATGCGCTTCACGGCGTTGGCGATGTTGGCCACGGCGATGCTCAGGTAGCCCTCGGCGACCTGCTCCGGGGTGCGGTCGTCGCCGGTCTGCTCGCGGATCTCCCGCGCCAGGCCGGCGAAGCGGTCCCGGACCAGATCCGCGTCCAGGGGCTGGTCCCCGCCGGGCCCGAACACCCGCGGGAAGTGGGCGGGTTGGATACGGCCGAGCATGACGTTGGCGTCGGTGACGGCGAGCGGGCCGCCGCCCCGGTAGCAGGCCGGGCCGGGGTCGGCACCGGCCGAGTCCGGCCCGACGCGGTAGCGGGAGCCGTCGAAGTGCAGCACCGAGCCGCCGCCCGCGGCGACGGTGTGGATGTCCAGCATGGGCGCGCGCAGCCGGACGCCCGCGATCTGCGTGGTGAAGACCCGCTCGTACTCGCCCGCGTAGTGGGACACGTCGGTGGAGGTGCCGCCCATGTCGAAGCCGATGACCCGGTCGAAGCCGGCGAGCCGCGACATCCGGGCCATGCCGACGATCCCGCCGGCCGGGCCGGAGAGGATGGCGTCCTTGCCGCGGAACTGACCGGCCTCGGCGAGGCCTCCGTTGGACTGCATGAACATCAGCCGCACGCCTTCGAGTGCGTCGGCGACCTGCCGGACGTAGCGGCGCAGCACGGGCGACAGGTAGGCGTCCACGACGGCGGTGTCGCCTCGCGGGATGAGCTTCATCAGCGGACTGACCTCGCTGGACAGCGAGATCTGCGGGAAGCCGGTGCGGGCGGCCAGCTCGCCGATCGCCTGCTCGTGGGCGGGGTGGAGGTAGCTGTGCATGCAGACGACGGCGACGGCGCGGATCCCGTCGTCGTACGCCTCCCGCAGCGGGCCGGACAGCGCGTCCAGGTCGGGGGCGCGCAGGACGGTGCCGTCGGCGGCGACGCGCTCGTCGGCCTCGACGACCCGTTCGTACAGCAGCTCGGGCAGGTCGATGCGGCGGGCGAAAATACGGGGGCGGTTCTGGTAGGCGATGCGCAGGGCGTCGCGGAAGCCGCGCGTGATGACGAGAAGGGTGCGTTCGCCCTTGCGTTCCAGGAGCGCGTTGGTGGCGACGGTGGTGCCCATGCGGACCGCGTCGACGGCAGCGACGGGGTCGCCGGAGCCGCCGAGGAGTTCGCGGACGCCTGCCACGGCCGCGTCGGCGTACCGCGCGGGGTTGTCGGAGAGCAGTTTGTGGGTGAGCAGCCGGCCGTCCGGGCGCCGTGCGACGACGTCGGTGAACGTACCGCCACGGTCGACCCAGAACTGCCAGCCTGTCACGTCACTACTCCGCTTCCGCGCCGGTCACAGCGCCCGGAGGCCGTTGATCACGTCGCGCAGAATACTCTCGTCCACCAGTTCCGCCGGGGGCACCGGGCGGTTGACATGGACGAGTTCCCCGTCGACGAGGTCGCCGATGAGGACCCGGACCACTCCGATGGGGAGATCGAGTTCCGAAGCCAGCTCGGCGACCGACTGCGGGACGTCGCGGCAGAGCTCGACGATGTCCACGTGCTCCGGGGAGAGTGTCCGGTCGGCCTCCGGGTCGTCCGCGTGGGGCTCCGTGACGACCACCGCGATCAGATCGAGGCGGTGCTGGGCCGCACTGGTGGTGCGGCCACGCGTCATGGCGTACGGACGGACGACCGGGCCGGCCTCGTCGTCGAACCAGTGACTTCTTCCCTGACCGTCTCCGCTCATGTCACTCCACTACCCGCCCGAGGGCAGGTCGGTGCGCGGAGCGGACCCCAGATGTATGCCGACCCGCTTGACCAGGAGCGTCATCTCGTACGCGACCTGGCCGACGTCGGAGTCGGCATCGGAGAGGACGGCGAGGCAGCTGCCGTCGCCGGCCGCCGTGACGAACAGGAAGGCCTCGTCGAGCTCGACGACGGTCTGCCGGACGGTACCCGCCTCGAAGTGGCGTCCCACGCCCTTGGCGAGGCTGTGGAAGCCGGAGGCCACGGCCGCCAGGTGCTCGCTGTCCTCTCTGGTGAGGTCCTTGGAGACGCCGGTGGGCAGGCCGTCGCCGGAGAGCACGACGGCCTTGCGGATGCTGGCGACCCGGTCCACGAGGTCGTCCAGGAGCCAGTTCAGCTCCCGCTTGTTCGTCGCCGTGTGGCTGGTCGCCTTCGGATCGGTCATCGACCGTCCCCCTTAGTCGTTCCTTGTGCTATGCCGTTCCGGGACCCGTCGCCCGCGGTGTTCTCCTCACGGCCGCGCTGCCAGCCACGCTGGAGCGAGGCCATGCGGCTGCGCACCTCGTCGGCGTCGCGCTCGGCGGGTTCCGCCGCGCGCGTGGCGGGTCGTGTCGGGTCCTGTCGCAGCTGCGGGGCCAGGTTGGCCTGCCGTACCCGCTTGGGCAGCGGCCGGGTGCCGGATGCGGCCTCCGGGGGTGTGCTGCCGAGGGGCGGGACGGAGTCTTCGGTGCCGCTGTCGGCAGCGGTGGGCTCGGCGTGGCGGGCGCGCCGGGGCAGGGCGGGGAGCCCGGCGGGTTCGCCGGGGCCGCCGGTCGCGGGGCCCGGGTGGTCCGCGGCGCGGTCGGCCGGGCCGGCGGCGCGCTGCGGGGACGGGTCGGTGCGGCGGCGGGAGGGCAGCGGGGCGAGTCCGCCCGGTTCGGGGCGGGCCGGGTCCGGCTCGTCCGGCTCGGCGCGGCGGGAGCGCTGCTCGGTGACGGGCTTGCCGTGCGAGCTGACCAGCTTGGGCGTGCGCCGCGTGGGCAGCGGCACGGGGCTGTCGGCGCGCTCGTCGCGGAAGCCGTCCGCGGTCTCCAGGGCCGGCTGGTGAAGTTCGCTCACGGCGGGGGTGGGGTCGTCCGCGCGGCCGAGGGAGCGGCGGTGGCGGAACAGCCCGCCGCGCTCGCTGTCCTCGTCGGCGAGGGCGCCCGGGAAGCCGTCCAGCGCGTCCAGGTCGACGGGTGCCTCCAGCTCGACCGGCCCGTCCAGGAGTGCGGCCGGACGGCCGGGCCGCTGCGCCGGCATCTGGGTCAGGGCTGCGGTGCGGCCCTCCTCGGGTTCGGCCTCCTGCGAGGGCCGGTCGAGGCGGAACCCGATGCCGTTGGTGTCGGGGACGTCGTCGGTCAGCAGCACGTCGGGGATGAAGACGACGGCGGTGGTGCCGCCGTAGGGGGACGGCTGGAGCGAGACCCGGACGTTCTGGCGCTGGGCGAGGCGGCTGACCACGAACAGGCCGAGCCGGTCGGTGTCGGAGAGCTCGAACTCGGGGGTCTCGGCGAGCCGCAGGTTGGCGTCCAGGAGCGCCTCGGCCGCCATGCCGAGGCCGCGGTCGTGGATCTCCAGGGTGAATCCGTTGGCGACACGTTCGCCGAGCACCTGGACGGCGGTGTGCGGGGGCGAGAACACCGTGGCGTTCTCCAGGAGTTCGGCCACCAGGTGGGTGAGGTCGGCGACGGCGGGGCCGGTGACGGCGACGCGGGGCAGCCGACGGACCTCGATGCGCTCGTAGTCCTCGACCTCGGCCACCGCGGCACGCACCACGTCCATCAGCTGGACGGGCCGACGCCACTGCCGCGAGGGTGCCGCGCCGGAGAGGATCACCAGGCCTTCTGCGTGCCGGCGCATACGGGTGGTGAGGTGGTCCAGGCGGAAGAGGTCGGCGAGTTCGTCGGTGTCCTCGGTCCGGCGTTCCATGGTGTCGAGCAGGGTGAGCTGCTTGTGCAGCAGGACCTGGCTGCGGCGGGCGAGGTTGACGAAGACCTCGGAGACACCGGAGCGCAGTTCGGCCTGCTTGACGGCGGCCTCCACGGCGGCGCGCTGCAGGGTGTTGAGGGCCTGGCCGACCTCGCCCATCTCGTTCTTGTCGTACTCCAGGCGCGGGACCTCGGTCTCCACGTCGACCTGTTCGCCCGCGGACAGCCGGCGCATCACGCTCGGCAGCCGGACTCCGGAGGCCTCGTGCGCCTCCTGGCGCAGCAGTCGCAGGTCGCGGATGAGGCCGCGGCCGACCCGGACGGACACGACGAGCGAGAACAGCAGGGCGACCAGGCCGAGGACACCGACGGCGGCCGCCCGGACGATCACGCTGATGACGGCGGGCCGGACCCGGTCCTGATAGCGGTCGGCGGCCTGGTCGTCGAGGTCGCCCAGGTCCTTGAGGACGTTGCCCGCGGCGGAGTCCCAGCTCTTCGCGCCGACGTCGTCCGGCAGGCCCGACCCGGCGGCGATGACGGACTTCTCGGCCGCCCGGAGCGAGGCGGCGGTGGCGTTGCTCCAGAAGCGGTCGAAGCGGTCGCGTTCGGCGGACGGCAGCAGCGGCAGGCCGATGTTGTACAGGAGGGTGCGCTGGGCGACGAGGTCGGCGATCTCACGGGTCTCGTCGCGGGAGAGCTTCCCGACCACCAGGGCGGAGCCGAGCAGGGCGTCCTCGCGGGAGACGAGTTCGCGGGCGAGCGTGATGTTGTCGAGGGCGCGGGCCTGCTTCTCCAACTCGACGTCGCTGGGCCCGTCGAGGGTGGTGAGCAGCGCGAAGCACGGGTCGACGAGACGGTTGTAGAGATCGAAGGCCTGGGCCCGGTCGACCGTGCCCTCCTCGACGCTGCGACGCAGGGTGTCGATGCCCTCGAAGGCGTCAAACACGGCCGAGAGGCCCTCTCTGTCGTCGGCGTCCATCCCGTCGAGGGCGCCCTGCTTCTTTGCGTTCCTGCGGAGTTCGGCGACGGCGCTGTCGGTGGCGGCGCGCGTGCGGTGCAGGGCGGTCAGCGCGTCGGCGGCGCGCGGGTCGGCGAGATAGACGAGGGTCTGCCGGCGTTCCTGCTGCAGGACCCGGGTGGTGTCCTCGGTGGGGTAGCCGATGTCCTCGATGACGGACGAGACCTGGAACAGTCTGGTGACCTCGTGTCCCGTCAGTACGGTCGCGAAGCCCCAGACCGCGGCCAGGGACACCAGCGGCACGAGAAGCAGCGCCACGATCTTCCGGCGGATCGACTTCCCGCGAAAGCGCATGTCCTCCCCCTGCTCGTCCCCCGCCGGCCGGGGGTACATATGTGCGTCAACAAACGGCGTGAGCCTACTACCGCCACATGGATAACTCGAAGGCGTGTCCGGACGATGAACTTCCGCGCCGGGGTCGGCACATGACGAACGGGCAGGGAGAGTTGTCCGGGCATTGCGGGAGATTGCCACCGCGGTCACGCCGAGTTCGTGCGAGTGGGGCGGGAACGGTACGAAGGATCAGTTGGCCGGAATTTTTCGCTGGTTGGGAATCATCGGGCGAGTTCGTTCGTCCTTGTACATGGGAGATGGGTGCGGAATCGGCCACAGGAGCCGCATCTCGCATCCGGGCGGCGTAAAACAGCGCAAGCCGGGCAGCCACTGGGGAGCCGGGGTCGTCGGACACCGGTGCGAGGAGTCTGCCGGCGGTGGGGAGTGACACGTTGATGGGGACGGCTCAGCGGCGCTTGGCGCCCGAGGACGACGCGGTGGTGCGCTCGACGGCGCGACCGGGACCCGGGGCACGTACGCGACAGCAGGTGCCGTACCGGCCGCTGTGGGTCGAGGAGCCCGCCAAGCGGTACCGGATGCCGGATCCGGTGCGTACCTCGGCCGTGCGGGCGGTGATCATCATCGCGGTCACGCTGATCCAGGCCATGGTGGCGTTCTTCTGCACGATGGCGGAGTCCTGGCTGGCGTTCCCGATGGTGATCAGCAGCGTGGCCAGCACGGTGGTGGCCACTTGGAGCGCGGTCGACGTGCTGGTGACCCGGCAGGTGTGGAGCCAGCGCAACGGCGTGGTCTCGGAGCCGAGCAGCACGGCGCGCGCGTTGCGCCGCGAGCGGCGGGCGGCCCGGCGCCAGGAGCGGGCCGCCGAGCGCGAACAGGAGCGGATACGGCGGCGCGGCGGCAACGCCGGGCAGCTGTCCCACCCCTGAGCGCACCACAGGCGACGCGGGCGACACACGGGCGAGGGGGGCGAGGGCCGCTCAGGCCGAGGGCTTCTTGAACATCCGGGTCGCCGTGATCTCGCTGTGTACGGCCTCTCCCGCCTGGGGCTGCTGCGGCAGCCCGGGCCGGAGGTGTTCCTCGACGCTGATGTACTTCAGCCCGGCCCTGAGGTCGGCATCGTTCCGCAATCTGATGACCAGTGGGAACTCGGCCAGCGCGGTCGTGTCGAACAGCCCGGTCGTGTAGAGCAGCTGCACCCCCAGGGCGTCCGACACGGCCCGCTGAAGCTCCAGCAGATACGTCGCGTTGGCACGCCCGATGGGGTTGTCGAGGAACAGCGTCCCCGCGTGCCGGTGCTTGTCCCGGCCCCGGTCGTTGGAGCGCAGCGCGGCCATCGTGCAGTACAGGGCGATGGCCGCCGTGAGCAGCTGCCCGCCGGAGAACACGTCGCCCATCTGCCCCACCGGGACCCGCTCCGCGCGCAGCACCGCGTCGGGCTTGAGGATCTCGACGGCGATCCCCTTCGGCTGCAGAGCGGCCGCGACTCCGCGCAGCAGCAGGGACATTCCGTCCCGCCGCAGGTCGGAGTTCTTCTTCACGGCGGCCCGGGTCGCCTCGTCGACGACCTCGCCGAGCCGTTCGGTGAGGGTGGCCTGGTCGGGCTCCTCGAAGCGGATGCGCAGGAACTCCTGCCCGGACCACTCGCCGAGCCCCTCGGGCAGCCGGGACAGCCGCTGGGCGGACCGCAAGGTCGCGAGCGCGGACTCGACGAGCCCGCGCAGCCGGTCCACGATCGAGTCCCGGTTGCGCTCCAGCTGCGCCAGCTCGTCGGTCAGCACACGGAGTCGGGGGGCGAAGGCGTCGGCCCACTTCTGGGCGTGCTCGGGCAGCGCGGAGGCAGGCAGTTCACGGATCTGCTGGCGCGCGGGGGTGCGGACCGCCTCGTACCGCGTGGAGTTGGCGTGCCGGACCAGCACATCGCTCGCCTCGCGTACGGCGGACTCGGCGGTGGACAGGTCACCGGCGCAGCCGCGCAGCGAGCGGCGGGCCTCGGCGGCGGACTGCCGGGCCTCCTCCAGGCTGCCGGGGTAGGGCTCGGGCGCCTCCTGCTCCTCCTCGGGGGCGTGCTCGCGCAGCAGGTCGCGGAGCATGGCGGCGATCTCGTCGAAGCCGCCGGCCGCGTCCTCGGCGGCGCGGTGGGTGCCCAGCAGTTCGGTGTGGGCCTCGCGGGCCTGGTTCAACGCCTCGGTGCGTGCGGCCAGTTCCGCCGTCGCGGTGCGCAGCAGCGCCTGGGCGTGCTCGGCGTCGCGCGGCTGGAGCTCCTCAGGCAGCTCGGTGTGCGCCTCGCCGTCCTCGGGGGCGTGCCGCTCGGCCTCGCCGCGCAGCCGCCCGAGCTGCTCGCTGGCGGTGGACATCCGGGTCTCCAGGAGCTGCACCAGCTCCTCCGCGCGGGCGGCGGCGGCCTGCCGGGAGGGCCCGTCGGAGCCGTCGGGTGACTGGAGCAGCTGCCCGGCGCGGGTGCGGACCTTGTTGCTCAGCCGGTCCAGTTCCGCGAGCGCAGCGCTCTCGTCGCTCTCCGAACGGGCCTGCTCGGCGCGTAGGTCGGCGCCGACGCCGACCTTCTCGTAGACCTGGGAGGCGGCCCGGTAGGCCTCGCGCAAGGCGGGCAGCGAGGACCTGGGGTCGTCCTCGTCCGCCTCGGGCACGTCGTCGGGGGCGCCCGCGATCTCGGAGCGCTCGGCGCGCAGCGCGCGGGCGGTGCGGCGGGCGTCGTCGGCGGCGCGCTGGGCGGCGCGCCGGTCCTCGTCGGCGGCCCGGGCGCGCTCCAGACAGGACTGGGCCCGGGCCTCCGACTCGACGGCCTCGTCGGCGAGTTCCCGCAGTCTGACCTGCCAGCCGGACCGTTCGCGGAGCCGGAACGCGAGGCCGGCGAGGGCGTCGGCGGCCCGCCGGGCCTTCTGCGCGGCCTCCTGCCGTTCGTCGCGCACCTGGGCGGCCTCGGCGGCGGCCTCCTCGGCCTCCGCCCGCACGGCCCGCGCCTCGGTCAGTTCGGCCTCGGACTCCTCCGCGAACACACGGGCGTCCCCCGCGGCCTGCGCCAGCTCAACGAGCCGCCCCGCCGGGCAGCCGGTGCGCCAGGAGGCGAGTCGGGCGGCCAGCTCGCGGTCCTTGCCGAGCCGCGCGGCGAGGCTGCGGATCTCCTCGTCCCGCTCGGTCGCCCGGGCGCGGAGCGCCTGCCGTTCCTCGTCGGCGGCGTGCTCGTCGTGCATGGCCGGGTTCGGCGGTACGAGGAACACGTCGCCCGGGGTGGCGACGGCGGCCGGAGTCGGTGCGAGCAGGGCGGCGGCCGTGCCGACGGCGACGGCGGAACGCGGCAGCAGGGCCGCCTCGCCGAGCGCCTCGCGAGCCCGCGCGTGCGTGTCCGGGTCGGTGATGATGACGCCGTCGACGAGTTCGGGGCGGGCGGCGAGCACGCGCGCGTGGTCCGCCGGGTCGACGGCCTGGGCGAGATAGCGCCAGCCGGGCAGGGCCGGGATGCCGTGCTCGCCGAGGAACTCGACGGTGGCCAGCACATCGGGCCCGGGGGGCAGCAGTCCGCCGTCGCCGAGGGCACCGAGGATCCGGGAGTCGTCGGCGGCGGCGGTGCGCAGCTCGAACAGGTGCCGCTCGGCGGAACCGACGGCGTCGTCGAGCAGCTCGCGCAACTCGTCGGCGAACCGGTCGAGTTCCTCGGGGGTGAGCGTGTCGTCGCCGCCCTCGTGCCGGGGCCGTGGCACAGCCGTACGGGAACCGGTGAGGCCCAGCAGTTCGGCGAGCCGCTGCTCGGCCGCCAGGGCCTCGGCGAGGCGCTTCTCGGCGTCGTACGTCCGCTCGGCCGCCGTCGCCGCGTCCGCCGCGCGGGCGGCCGTGAGTTCGGCGCGGGACTCGGCGGAGGCCGCCTCGCGCGCGTGCTCGGCGGTCTTGCGGGAGGCCTCGCGGGCGGTGTCCCAGGCGGCCACGGCCGTCTTCTCGGCGTCGCTGGCCGCGAGGGCGGCGCGGGCCGGGTCGGCGTCCGGGGCGCTGTCGTCGAGCCAGCCCGCGCGGACCGCCTCGGCGGTCTCCTGCTCGACCTCGCCGAGGCGCTGGCGCAGATGTCCGGCCTCGCTGCGGGCACGCTGGGCCTCGGTGGCGGAGGAGGTCGAGTCCTGGTACGCGGAGTCGCTGACCTCCTGGAGGGCGGCGGACCGCTCCTCCTCCTCGTTGGCGAGGTTCTCGGCGCTCTCGGCGGCCGCGTGCAGGGCCCTGACGAGGTCGACGGCGGCCTTGGCGCGGGCGGCGAGCGCGGGGGCCGCGTCCCGTTCGGCCTCCTGGATCGCGGTGGCCACCCGTGCGACGCGGTCGGCGGCGGCCCGGTGCCGCAGCACGGCCTCGGCGGCCTGCCAGGCGGAGTGCAGGGTGCGCGCGTCGGCCAGCTCGCGCTTCTGCGCGGCGGCCGACTTCTCACCGACGGCCAGCGCCAGCGAGGCGTGCCGGTAGGCGAGTTCGGCGGCGATGAGCGCGCTGCGCTCACGGGCCCCCTCGGACTGGGTGACGGCGTAGGCGGCGGCCGTGACCCGCTCGGCGAGTTCGGCGGCGCGCACCCGCTCCTCCACGCCCCGTGCGGACAACCGTCGCGCGAGCGTCCGCGTACGGCGTTCGGCGCCCGCGTGGATGTCCCGCGCGCGGGCCCGCCCCTCCGCGGCCTCCACGATCCGCCCGAGCAGCTCCACCGACCCGGCGGTGAAGTCCCGTTCGGCGATCAGTTCGGCGCGCCGCCCCAGCTTGTTGCCGAAGCCGCCGACCAGGTCGGCGAGCCCGTCGGTGTCCCTGGTGTCGGTCACGGCCCGCAGCAGCAGGTCGGTGAAGTCGGAGTCCTTCTTCACCGCGAACAGGCCGGCGGCCTCGCCCTCGTCGGCGTTCATCTCCCGCTGGTAGCGGAAGAGTTCGGGGTCCAGGCCCAGGTCGCCGAGGTGCTCGATCCAGCGGTCGTGGATCTCCTCCCAGTGCACCTCGAGGTGCGGGTAGAACTTGCTCGCCTCGGTGATGGCGTCCCTAAAGCCCTTCATGGTCCGCCGCCGCCCCTGTGCGCCGGAGGCGCCCTCCACCGGCGGTCGTACGGCGGTGGACTCGGCGACCGGCAGGTTGTCCAGGGAGAGCCCCGGCCCGGGCCGGAAGGAGTACCAGGCCTCCGCGAACTTCCGCGGGTCGTTGGAGACCTGCCGCCCCCGCCACTCGCTCACCTTGCCCACGACCACGCACTCGCCGGTCAGGGTGTGCTGCCACTCCAGGGCGACATGCCCGCAGTCGTCGGCGAGCAGGAACTTGCGCAGCACACCCGAGCTGGCGCCGCCGAGGGTGTTGCGGTGGCCCGGCAGCATCACCGAGAAGATCAGCTTGAGCAGCACCGACTTGCCGCCGCCGTTCTCCAGGAAGAGCACCCCGGCGGGCGCGGGCCGGCGCGGCGGCCCGACCGGCTCCTCCTCGAAGAACTCCGCCTGGGTGGGGGCGGGGTCGGGCACGGGCTCGCCGACACCGCGCAGGTCCAGCACGGTGTCGGCGTAGCGCGCACCGGCGGGCCCGATGGAGTAGAGGCGGACCCGGGACAGCTCGTACATGGCGGACTCTCGTAAGGCTTGGGAAAGGGGTTCTGACGGCTCAGGAGTGGAACGGCAGCCCGGCGTCGGCGACCAGGTCCAGATCCTCGGTGTCGTCGGCGGGCATCAGGCTGGCCGTGCCGTCGGTGACCGGGACGACGCCGAGTTCCAGCAGCTCGGCCATGGCGGCGCTGCCCGCCATGTCTCGCACCTGGAGCTGGTAGCGGGCCGTCGTGCGATAGGTGCCGCCCTGGTCGTCGCCGGTGCGCTGGAGGAACCCGGAGTCGGTGAGGAAAACGACCGCCTTGCCGATGATCCCGGTGGTGGAACCCGCCAGCCGGCGGGCGTCCTTGGTGGCGCCGGTCGCACTGCGTCTGGCCCAGATCCGCCAGGCGGCCTCCAGGCCTGGCGCGTCGGTGGCGGGGTCGGTGTTCTCCCCCAGCTCCTCCGCCCGCTCCTCCAGCCGGCGGCAGGCCTGCCGTACGAAGGCGTCGACGCCGTTGACGGTGATCCGCCCGATGTAGGCGTCGTCGGCCAGGTCCTCGGGGCGTGGGAAGGCCAGCGCGGCGACGGCGAGATGGGCGAGTCCGTGCAGGAAGCGGTCGCTGCCGTCCGCCGACGTACGACGCGCGTAGTCGCCCATGCGAACGGCGAACACCGAGTCCTCGGCGGCGGTCACGGCCATCCCCGCGCGGGGCGACACCTCGAGCACCACCAGCCCGAGCCCGGCGGCCACGGCATCCGCGAGCCGTGCGAACGCGGGATCCTCCCGGTACCGCCGCAGCAGCTCCGTGTACTCCTGATCACGCGCGGGCTGCAGCTTGGGCTGCAGCCCGAAGGCGACGAGCCGCGCGGCATCGGCGGCATCGGCCGGCGTGACGGCAGCGGGCGCCGCCCCGGCAGACACCTCAGCCTCGACGTACTCGCTCACAACGACAACTCCCTCGACTTGAAAACAGGGTCGGCGCAAGCGCCCCGTCAGGGGCGCGGGGAACTGCGCGACCAGCCACGAACGGCCCGCACCCGGCACCCGACATCACGCCGCCTCGGTCCGATCCGCAGCCATCCCCACCGCATCCAGCAGAGCGGTCCCCACGATCAGATCCGCCCCACCGAACTCGGGATCGTCCAGCTCGGTCCCGTCGTCCACGGCGAACAGCAACTTCCCCTCGCCCTGCCGATACGCCGTACCCACCGCGGGACTGGCCGCGTGCACGGCCAACAAGGCCACCAGATAGGGCAGATCAGGATCGGACCGCCGCGCCTGCGCCAACAGCCCCGACAACCGTCGCGGCGCGTCGGCCGGAAGATCCAGCAACTCCATGGCGGCCGCCAGCTGCTCCTCGCTGAACCGGCTGTCGTCCGGCGTGGCGATGAGGTCCGGCTCCGGCATCTCCGCGCCCAGGTGCTCCCGCTCGACCGGCGGCGTCAACAGTATGTCGACGAGGTCGCCCACCCGCACCGACACCGGCGTCCGCAGCCCGGTGCCGCGCGCGAAGAACGCGCTCGTGACCCGGCTCGCCTGCTCCAGCGGCAACGGCAGCAGCGGCGCGACGAGATGCCCGTACAGGTCTATGCCGGACGTCGTCATCGGTGTCGCGAACGCCTGCCGGTCCTGCTCCGCGCGGAACAGCGGCCCGGCCTCCAGCAGTCGCGACTGCAACTGCGTGTGGCGTCGGATGCAGTCCTTGACGATGTCGACGAGCTCGGCGGCGCGCCGCTTGTTCTCGGGGTCCTCGGTCTCGTCGCGGGCCCTGCGGATGTTGGTGAGGATCGCGTTCTCGTGCCGGTAACGGTCGGCGACGTGGTCCAGGGCCTCGGCGATCATGTCGGGGACGGCGTTGAGCCAGTCCACCGCGCGGACGTTGCGCCGGGTGGCGTCCAGGGCGCGGCGCAGGCTCTCCGAGTACTGGACGGTCCGGTAGCGGGCCTGCTCCGCGGCGAGCTGGGCGTCGGCGAGGCGGCCGCGGTTGATCAGCACCTCCAGCTTGACCTCGGCGGCGATCTGGGCGCTGGTGACGTCCGTGTCGAGGGCGCCGACCAGGACGTTGACCGCCTCGTCCGTGGTCCGCAGGTACACCGTGCCGCCGGGGCCCGGCACCTCCTCGATGAGCTTGAAGTCGTAGTCCCGGCGGACGTAGGACCCGTCGGGCGCGAAGGTGCCGTACACCGCGCGGAAGCCGCGGTCGACGCTGCCGACGTTGATCAGGTTCTCCAGGACCCAGCGGGCCACCCGCTCGTGCTCGGCGACCGGGCGGTGCGGGGTCTGGGCGGAGATGCGCGGGATCAGCCGGGCGACGATCTGCTCGTGGTCGGCGCCGGTGTCGAAGTCCATGTTGAGGGTGACCAGGTCGATGGCGGAGAGGGCCACCTCGGCCATGCCGTAGACGGAGTACTCGCCGGCCAGGTTCGCCTTGCGGGTGTCGAGGTCGTGCAGCGGCGCGGTGCACGCGAGCGCGCGCAGCCGCCGCGCCAGCCCCTCGTCGGCGGCCGGGCCCGGTGCCGGGCGCGGCCCCGCGCTGAGCTGGGGCGGAACGCTGTCCGTCGATGCAGGCGAAGTCACGGTGCACAGACTAGGTCCTGGGTCTGACAACCACCCAAAATCGGTGCGGGCCGGTGGGGGGCCTGTCGCGCCCACGCGGCGGCAGCCGCAGATTCAACACAGCCCCGCGCCCCTATGGGGCGCTGCTGTCCACTCGGCGTCGGTAGACCTCCACCACTCGTTCCAGCGAATCCGTGAGGTACGTCTCCAGCAGCCGCTCCGCCGCGCGCCTGTCACCGCCCTGCAGCGACTCCAGGATCTCCCGGTTCCGGGCCAGGTACGGCTCGTGCAGCGCGTGCGGATCGTCGACCACGTGGAACGCAAGGCGGAGTTCGGCGAAGACACTGCGCATCAGTTCGTCGGTGCGCTCGCTGCCGGCCAGGGCGACCAGTTCCCGGTGGAAGTGGATATTGGCCGTACCCACTGCTTTCCAGTCATCTCCGGCCGCCGCCCGCTGCCCCTCGGTGACCGCCGCCGACAGGGCGTCCAGGGCGTACGGCGGGTCGCCGAGGCCGCGTACGACGGCGCACTCGACGAGGGTCCGGGTGCGGTAGATGTCCTCGACGTCCTCGACGGCCAGGACCCGGACGAAGACGCCCCGGTTGAGTTCGTGGACGAGCAGGCGTTCATGGGTGAGCAGCCGGAACGCCTCGCGCAGGGTGTTGCGGGAGACGCCGAGCGCGCCGCCGATGCCGTCCTCCGACAGGCGGGTGCCTGGCGGGAAGTAACCCTCGGCGATCCGGCTTCTGAGGATGTCGGAGACCCGTTCGGCGGTGCTGGTGCGCCCGAGGAGGGCGCGGTCGTCGGCCAGTCCCGTCAGCTGCTCTGCCATGCCCGAATTCAACCGCAGACACAGGAACGAAACAACGTGGCTATTGAAGGATCGTTGAACGATCCTCTACGGTGCTCTTCACGCTCACCTCGACACGGCCCCGCACGGCCCGGCACGGCACCGCACGGCTCAGCCCACGCACCCTCCGTCCCCTCATCTGCGAGGTGCACATGAGCACGACTCCTCCACCCCAGGCCCTGACCGACACACAGCAGGGCAGGGGTGAACGCGCCGCCGAGGACGGCGCGTTCGGCTGGCTGCACGCCCTCGGCCCGCGCGGCCGGCACGCGTTCGCCGGTGCTTTCGGCGGATATGCCCTGGATTCATACGACTACTTCACGCTGCCGCTGAGCATGGTCGCGCTCGCGGCGTACTTCGGTCTGGACAGCGGCCAGACCGGCCTGTTCACCACCGTCACCCTGGTGGTCTCCGCGGTCGGCGGCGCCGTGGCGGGCGTGGTGGCGGACCGGGTCGGCCGGGTCCGCGCCCTGATGATCACGGTGATCACCTACGCGGTCTTCACGGTGGCCTGCGGTTTCGCGCCCAACTACGAGACGCTGCTGGCGTTCCGCGCCCTCCAGGGCCTCGGTTTCGGTGGCGAGTGGGCGGTCGGCGCCATCCTGGTCGCCGAGTACGCGAGCGCCCGGCACCGCGGTCGCACGCTGGGCGCGATCCAGAGTTCCTGGGCCGTCGGCTGGGCCCTCGCCGCGATCGTGTACACGCTGGTCTTCTCGTTCGTCGGCGACGACATGGCCTGGCGGGTGATGTTCTGGACCGGCGCGCTCCCCGCGCTGCTCGTGGTCTGGCTGCGCCGCCGGGTGCACGACGCCCCGCAGGCGGTCGCGGTACGGGAACAGAGCCCGCAGCGCGGCTCGTTCGCCGCGATCTTCCGGCGGGGCACGGCCGACGCGCCCGGGCTGCTGCGCACCACGGTCTTCGCAGGCCTGCTCTCCACGGGGGTGCAGGGCGGCTACTACACGCTGGCGACCTGGATCCCGACGTACCTCAAGACCGACCGCGGTCTCTCGGTCGTCGGCACCGGCGGCTATCTGACCTTCCTGATCTCCGGGGCGTTCCTCGGCTACCTGACCGGCGGCTATCTCACCGACCGGCTGGGCCGACGGCGCAACATCTGGCTGTTCGCACTGCTGTCGGCGGTCTGTGTGCTGGCGTACGCGAACATCCCGGACGGCGCCGACACGCTGCTCCTGGTGCTCGGTTTCCCGCTCGGGTTCTGTATGTCGGCGATCTTCAGCGGCTTCGGTTCGTATCTGAGCGAGCTGTACCCGACGGCGGTGCGCGGCACCGGGCAGGGCTTCACGTACAACACCGGACGCGCGGTGGGCGCGGTCTTCCCGACCCTGGTGGGCTTCCTGGCCGACAGCTGGGGCGTGGGCGGCGCGCTGGTCTTCGGCGCCGCCGGATACGCGCTCGCCGCCCTCGCCCTGTTCGGACTGCCGGAGACGCGCGGGAAGGAACTGGCGTGAACCGTACGGAAGACCGCTCACCCGTCCTCGCGACCAAGGACCGGCCCGTCGTCCTGACCGACGAGCACGCGCACGCGTGGAGCCCGAGCACCGCGCGGGCCCGCTTCCGGGAGGGCCTCACGGGCGCCACGGCCGGGGTCGCGGCCGGTCACACCCAGGCCAACCTGATCTCGGTGCCCGCGGACTGGGCGTACGACATGCTGCTGTTCTGCCAGCGCAATCCCAAGCCCTGTCCGGTGCTCGACGTCACCGACGCCGGGGCCACGGGCACCGTGCTCGCGGAGGGCGCGGACCTCCGCACCGACCTGCCGCGCTACCGGGTGTGGCGGGACGGGGAGCTGGTGGACGAGCCGACGGACGTGCGCGCGTACTGGCGGGACGACCTGGTGTCGTTCCTGCTCGGGTGCAGCTTCACCTTCGAGTGGGCGCTGGCCGGGGCCGGAGTGCCGATCCGGCACGTCGAGCAGGGCCGGAACGTGCCGATGTACGTCACCAGCAGCCCGTGCCGTCCGGCGGGGCGGCTGAGCGGGCCGATGGTGGTGTCCATGCGCCCGGTGCCCCCGGCGCACCTGTCCGCCGCGATCCGGGAGAGCAGTCTGCTCCCGGCGGTGCACGGCGGCCCCGTGCACTGCGGCGATCCCTCGGTGCTCGGCATCGACGACCTGGGCCGACCGGACTTCGGCGACCCGGTGGACGCCGACCCGGACGACATCCCGGTGTTCTGGGCGTGCGGGGTGACCCCGCAGGCGGCGGTGATGGCCTCACGGCCGCCGTTCGCCCTCACGCACGCGCCGGGCCAGATGTTCATCAGCGACGCCCGCGACGAGCAGTACCGCGTGGCCTGACAGGGGAGACAACGGATCCATGACCTCGATCGACCTGAACGCCGATCTCGGCGAGGGCTTCGGCCGGTGGCGGCTGACCGACGACGAGCAGTTGCTGTCCGTCGTCACCAGCGCCAACGTGGCCTGCGGCTTCCACGCCGGGGACGCGGCAACCATGCGGCGGGTGTGCGAGCTGGCGGCCGGGCGCGGGGTGACGATCGGCGCCCAGGTGTCCTACCGGGACCTGGCGGGGTTCGGGCGGCGCGCGATGGACGTGCCGCCCGCCGAGCTGGCGGCCGAGGTGGCCTACCAGATCGGCGCCCTCGAGGTGTTCGCCCGGGCGGCGGGCTCGCGCGTGGCGTACGTGAAGCCGCACGGCGCGCTCTACAACCGGGTGGTGCACGACGAGGAGCAGGCCGCCGCGGTGGTCGACGGCGTACTCCTCGCGGACGCCTCGCTGCCCGTGCTCGGGCTGCCCGGTTCGCGGCTGCTGGAGCGGGCCGGGAAAGCGGGGCTGCCGGCCGTCCCGGAGGCGTTCGCGGACCGCGCGTACACCGACGAGGGGACGCTCGTCCCGCGCGGGCGCGAGGGCGCGGTGGTGAGCGACCCGGAGACGGTCGTGGAGCGCTCGGTGGAACTGGCGCGCTCCGGCGCGGTCACCGCACACTCCGGCGCGCGCATCGCCGTACGCGCGCGCTCCCTCTGTCTGCACGGCGACACCCCGGGCGCCGTGGAGCTGGCGCGCCGGGTGCGCGCGCGGCTCGCGGCGGCGGGCGTGACCGTGGCGGCCTTCGCATGAGCGGGACCGACCGCACCGGAACCACCATGCCCATGGCCACGCGGCTCGTCGGTGACGATGCCCTCCTCGTCGAGGTCGCCACCGGCGCCGACGCCCAGTCCCTCCACGCCGAGCTGCTGCGCCGCCGCGCGGAGGGCTCGCTGACGGTCCGCGAGATCGTGCCCGCCGCCCGCACGGTCCTGCTCGACGGCCTCGACGACCCGGCTCGCTGGGCGACCGAGCTGGCCGCCGCGGCGATCCCTCCCACTCCCCCAGGCGCGCGTGCGGCGATCGAGCTGCCCGTGCGCTACGACGGTCCGGACCTCGCCGAGGTCGCCGCGCACTGGCGGGTGCCCGAGCGGGAGGTCGCCCGCATCCACGCGGAAGCCGACTTCACGGTCGCCTTCTGCGGCTTCGCGCCGGGCTTCGGCTACCTCACCGGGCTTCCCGCCCGCTACGACGTGCCGCGCCGCGCCACCCCGCGCACGGCCGTGCCCGCGGGCGCGGTCGCGCTGGCCGGGCCGTACACCGGGGTGTACCCGCGCTCCTCGCCGGGCGGCTGGCAGCTGATCGGGACGACGGAGGCGGTGTTGTGGGACCACGCGCGCGTGCCGGCCGCGCTGCTGGCACCGGGGACTCGGGTGCGGTTCGTGCCGGTGGGGGGGCTGTGACCGACCGTGCGCTCGTCGTCGTACGGGCCGGGGCGCTGACCACCGTGCAGGACCGGGGGCGGCCCGGGTACGCGCATCTCGGGGTGCCCCGTTCCGGCGCGCTGGACGCGCCCGCCGCGGCGCTCGTCAACCGGCTGGTCGGCAACTCCCCCGACGCGGCGGTCCTGGAGACGACGCTCAACGGCTGTGCCGTACGGCCGCGTTCCACTGTGGTGGTCGCGGTCGGCGGTGCGCCGTGCCCGGTCGCGGTGGGCGGGCGCCCGGCCGCGTGGGGCGCGCCCGTGGTGGTTCCGGCCGGAGATCTGCTGGAGGTGGGAACGGCGCTGTCCGGCGTACGGAGTTATGTGGCCGTCTCCGGCGGGATCGCCGTCGAGCCGGTGCTGGGCAGCCGGGCCACGGACCTCCTCTCCGGGCTCGGCCCCGCCCCGCTGGCGGACGGCACGGTGCTGCCGCTGGGGGTTCCGGCGGGCCCGCACGCGCGCGTGGACGTCGGACCGCAGCCGTCCCCGCCGGCCGAGCTGGTGCTGCGGGTGACGCTCGGCCCGCGCGCCGACTGGTTCACGGCCGGTGCCGTGCGGGCGTTCACCTCGCGCGCGTACCGCGTGTCGTCGGCGAGCAACCGGATCGGGCTGCGCACGGAAGGGCCCGCCCTGGAGCGGGCCCTTCCCGGTGAACTCCCCAGCGAGGGCATGGTCCTCGGCGCCGTCCAGGTGCCGCCGGACGGACGTCCGGTGGTGTTCCTGGCCGACCATCCGACCACCGGCGGCTATCCGGTGATCGCGGTGGTCCGCGCCGCCGACCTCCCGGCGGCGGCCCAGGCGGTCCCGGGCACCCCGGTCCGCTTCGTGGCCGTACGCCGCCGCTGAACCGTCGTGCACCGCCGTTTAACCGCCGTACGCCGCCGCTGAACCGTCGTACGGCACCGCTCGTTCGGCGAGGCCGGCGCCGTCGGCCTCACGCGGCGTCGGCGGGCCGCTCCGGCGGGTGGAGGGCGGCGAGCGCGGCGGAGACGGCGGCCGACGCGCTCAGGTCCAGGCGGGCGCTGGTCCCCTTGCGGCGGTGCCGCATCTCGTCGAGGGCCAGCCGCATCAGCTGGGGCAGCAGGTCGCGGCAGCGCCTGATCACCCAGGCGGTGCCGGCGGTGGCCAGCCAGAACAGGCTCGCCGACTTGGTCGGCGCCGCGAACTCGGGTTCGGGGGACGGCGCCGTCCCTGTCGCCTTGCCCATCGGGGCGAGCATGGCGTGGAAGCGGACGGCGAGCTGCCGGTGCCCGCGCTCGCACGGGTGCAGCCGGTCCGCGCTCCACAGCCCGCGGTCGGTGAGCCAGGCGCCCTCCGCCGCGTGCAGATGGACGGCCCCGTACCGCTCGGACAGGGCGTGCACGACCGCGTTGACCGCGCGCTGCCGGCGGGCCAGCGGGCGGGCCAGGGCGCCCGGGAGCCGCAGCATCGAGCCGGGGTCGGGCAGACAGGCCGTGAGCAGGGTCGCGCCTTGTTGGGTGAAGGCCGCGTAGACCCTGTCGAGCCGTTCGGCCACCGCGTGGATGTCGAAGGTACAGCGCAGGGTGTCGTTGACGCCTATGACGACGGCGACGATGTCGGGGCGCAGGTCCAGTGCGGCCGGGGTCTGGCGTTCCAGCACGTCCCTGGTCTGCGCCCCGCTCACCGCGAGGTTGGTGAAGTCCACGTCCTTGACGGCGAGTCCGCCGGCCAGCAGCGCGGCCCAGCCGCGCCACCCGTCGCCGGCGGGGTCGCCCACGCCCTCGGTCAGCGAGTCCCCGAGCGCCACGAAGCGAACCGCTCTCATGCCACGCCCTCCGGCACGACACGACGGACCGGTTCCGTCGCTCCGCTCTCGTCACGACGGCACAGCACCGGCGCGTCGTGAGCGGCGAGGAAGGCCTCCACGGCCGTTCCCCAGCCGAAGCACTCCGCACGCGCGCGTGCCGTCTCCCGGCGCTGGGCGGCGGGGCGCTCCAGGAGCATCTCCACCGCGTCGGCGAACGCCTCCCCGCGGTCGGCCGCGGTGGCCCCCGCGGAGCCGATCACCTCGGGCAGCGCGGAGGAGGCGCTGGCGACCACGGGGGTCCCGCAGGCCATGGCCTCCAGCGCGGCGAGCCCGAAGGTCTCGGCGGGCCCGGGCGCCAGCGCGACGTCGGCGGACGCCTGCAGCGAGCCCAGGGTGTCCCGGTCGGAGACGTGCCCCAGGAAGGTCACCGGCAGCCGGCGCTCCCGCGCGCGCTGTTCCAGGCGCTCCCGCAGCGGCCCGTCGCCGGCGACGACCAGGACGACCCGGCGCCCGCGCCGTACCAGCGCCTCCAGGGCGTCCAGGGCGGTGCCGGGCCGCTTCTCCACGGAGAGCCGCGAGCACATGACGAGCAGGGCTTCGTCGTCGCGCGCGTGCCGCGCCCGCAGGTCGAGGTCGCGCATCGAGGGATGGCGGCCGATCAGGTCGACGCCCAGGGGGGCGCGTACGACGTTGCGCGCGCCGATGCGGATGAACTCGCGCTCGGCGAACTCGGTGGTGCACACCACGCGCGCGTACGTGTGCGCCGTACGGATGTTCAGGGCGTCGGCGGTGCGCCGGGACATGTTCTCGGACAGGCCCCAGGTGCGCAGGACGCCGTCGGCGGTCTCGTGGGAGACCATCACGGCGGGGACCCGGGCGCGGCGGGCCCAGCGGCCGGTCCAGCGCAGGGTGGTCCGGTCGGACACCTCCAGGCGGTCCGGGGCGAGGCGCTCCAGGAGGGTCTGCACCCGCTTCTTGTCGACGAGGACGCGGTAGCCGCCGGTGCCGGGCAGCAGCGGGCCGGGCAGCGTGATGACCCGGCCCTGCTCCTCGTCCCGGTCCGAGTAGCGCTCGCCGGGCACGATCAGGACCGATTCGTGGCCGGCGGCCACGAAGCCCTTCCCGAGCTCGCGCAGGGCGGTGCGCAGACCGCCCGAGGACGGGGCCACGAAGTTGGCGAGGCGGACGATGCGCAGAGGTGCGGACGAAGAGGCGCTCATGCCGCCACCACCGGCCGGCGTGCCGCGAGCACGTCCTCGTAGTGCTGGATCAGCTGGTCGCCGACCGCGGCCCAGGTGCGGCCCTCGACGGTCTGGCGGGCGGCGGCGCCGAAGCCGGCCCGCAGCGCGGGGTCGGCCACCAGGGACGCCACGGCCTCGCGGACGGCGCCCGCGTCGCGCGGCGGGACCAGGAACCCGGTGCGGCCGTGGTCGACCAGGTCGATCGGGCCGCCGACGGCGGGCGCGACGACCGGGACGCCGCTGGCCATGGCCTCCTGGACGGTCTGGCAGAACGTCTCGAAGGGGCCGGTGTGCGCGAAGACGTCGAAGGAGGCGAAGATCCGGGCGAGGTCGGAGCCGGTGCGGCGGCCGAGGAAGACCGCGCCGGGCAGCGCCTCGGTGAGGTGCGCCTGGCTGGGCCCGTCGCCCACGATCACGACCTTGACGCCGTCCAGGCCGCAGACCCCGGCGAGGAGTTCGATCTGCTTCTCGGGGGCGAGCCGGCCGACGTAGCCGACGATGACCTCGCCGTTCGGGGCGATCTCGCGGCGCAGTGCCTCGTCGCGGAACTCGGGGCGGAAGCGGACGGTGTCCACGCCGCGCTGCCACAGCTGGATCCGGGGGACGCCGTGCGCCTCCAGGTCGCTGATCGAGGCGGTGGACGGGGCGAGGGTGCGGTCGGCGGCGCCGTGGACGGACCGGATCCGCCGCCAGGCGGCCGCCTCGCCGGCGCCCACGTAGGTACGCGCGTATCCGGCCAGGTCGGTCTGGTAGACGGCGACGGCGGGGACGCCGAGCCGGGCGGCGGCGGCCATGCCGCGGACGCCGAGGATGAAGGGGCTGGCCAGGTGCACCACGTCGGGACGGTGCTCGATCAGCGCGGTGGCGAGCTTGCGGCTGGGGAGAGCCACGCGGACCTGGGGATAGCCCGGGAGCGGAAGGGAGGGGACATGGACGACAGGGCACGGCGCGGCGGCCGCGGCGAGCCTGTTTCCGGGGGCGGGGGCCGGTGCGACGACGAGGGGAGCGTGACCGCGATCGACGAGGTGTCGGGCGGTCTGGAGCGCGCAGTGGGCCACGCCGTTCACATCGGGGGGAAAGGATTCGGTCACGATGACGACACGCATACCGGTGTTGTCGCCGCGCTGGACGTGGCCGCGTCAAAGTGGATCTTTCCGATGGTTAAACGTCCCATGAGCGTTGGCCTGCACACCCGAGCGGGCCAGCCGGCGTCCATGCGTGGCTGGCCTGTCGGTCACGGGCTGTTCACCCGGCGGGCGGTCGTCCGCGTACGGAACGTGTGGGGGACCCCCCGTGGTTCCCGTGGTGAAGCCGTCGTCCCCCGTGGATGTGTCACACGGCGGGTGTGTCCGGTCCGATGCGGCTGCGGACGGCCGTCTGGACCTCGGCCTCCTCGGCGGGGTCGGCGGCGAGCCGGCGGAGCTGTTCGACGACCCGGGCGTCACCGGTCTCGGCGTGCCGGGCGGCGATCTCGCGGGTGGTCTCCTCGCAGTCCCACAGGCATTCGACGGCGAATCCGGTGGCGAAGGAGGGATCGGTGGCGGCCAGGGCGCGGGCTGCGCGGCCGCGGAGATGGGACGAGGCGGTCTCACGGTAGACGTGCCGCAGGACGGGGGCGGCGCAGGCGATGCCCAGCCGTCCGGTGCCGTCGACGAGCGTCCAGAGCGTCGGGGCGTCGGGGCCTTCGCCGCGTACGGCCTCCCGGAGGGCCGCCAGGACCAGTTCGCTGTCCTGGGCTCCGCCCCGGCAGGCGAGCATCCGTCCGGCGGCGGCGCCCAGGGCGTCGGGCCGGCGGGCCCAGCCGCGAGCCTGGTCGACGGCGGCGATACTGCGCATGCGTTCGAAGGCGTCGACGGCCGCCTCCAGGACGGTGGCGGTGCCGTCGGTGACCGCGGCCTCGATCAGGTTCAGCGCGTCGGGGTCGTTGCTGTCCGCGAGGTAGCGCAACGCGGTGCAGCGGGCTCCGTCGGTGCCGTCCTTGGCGGCCTGGAGGATCTCCGGCCGGTCCTCGGGTCCGGCCACGGCGACCAGGCAGCGGGCGGCCGGCACATGAAGGGCCGCGCCCCGGTCGACGCCCTGCTGGGCCCACTCGAAGACCGCCCGCACGCTCCACCCCGGACGGGGCCCGGTAGGTCGCATCTGACGTTGCCAGCGGTCGAAGCAGCCGGTCTCCTGCGCGGCACGCACGCGCGTGGCGATCGATTCGCGCGGATCCTCGGCCCACAGCCGCCAGGGCCGTGGTTCGAAGGCGTCCCGGACGGCGGCGGCAAGTTCGGCCTCGCCCTCGGCGTCCGTGGTGAAGCGCGCGAGCACCGGGGCGGCCAGGGCGCGCAGGCCCGCGTCGTCGTCCCGCAGGGCCAGCTCGTCCAGGGCCCAGGCCCAGTTGGAGCCGGTGGCGGCGTACCTGCGCAGCAGTACGAGCGCGTCCCGCCTGCCGTAGGAGGCGAGGTGCCCGAGCACGGCCAGCGCGAGGCCGGTACGGGACTCCTCGTCGTCGAGGACGTCCTCGGGGTCGAAGAGATGCGCCTCGATGGCGTCCAGCTCGCCGTTCAGGTCGAGGTAGAGCCGGGCGTAGTAGAGCGAGCGGTTCTCCACCTGCCAGTCGTGGCGGGGGTCGCTCAGCACACAGTGGTTCAGAGCCGCGAGCGCCTCGGCGCGAGGGGCGGTGAGCGCGTGCAGCGTGCCGTCGCCTCGGCCCCGCTGGAGCAGGCCGAGCAGCGTACCGCTGGGCGCTATGACCGGATCGAACATGGGAAACAGCCTCACATCAAGCGTCGATGCAACCGGGGAACACGCATTACCTGGCCGCGTGACACAACGTCGGAGCGCCCGCCGTCTCTTGCTTGCTGTAGACCATTTCTCTCTGCCTCTCGTCAGTGGCCCATGCGGGCCGATCACGGCCCGCGCGGTGCGGCAACACCTGCCCGGCCATCGCGTCCGTGAATCACGACGTCATGATGACTCGGCACTTCGACCTGCCGCGACCGAAATTTCGGCGGCCCTGTACCGCCTCCCCCGTTATGTGTGTTTTCGCTGGTCAGAACAGACGTATCAGTGGGTACCGAACAAATCCAGAATCTCTGCCTTGCCGAACATCCGTGCGGTGTCGACGGCCGACGGGGTGCCCGAGGCCGGATCCGCGCCGGCCTCCAGAAGCACCTTGATCACTTCTGTCTCGCCCTTGAAGACCGCCCCCGCGAGCGGGGTCTGGCCTCGGTCGTTGATCCGGTCCGCCTCAGCACCCCGGGCCAGCAGTTCGCGTACCGCCTCGGCGTGCCCGTGGTACGCGGCGAGCATCACCAGGGAGTCACCGCGGTCGTTGGTGAGGTTGGCCGGAACGCCCGCGTCGACGTACGCCACGAGCGCCTCGGCCCGCCCCTGCCGGGCCAGATCGAAGATCTTGGTCGCCAGCTCCACGACCTCGGGGTCGGGGGCTTCGCTCATCGCACGGACCGCCTCTCCTGTGTGCTGCGGGGACTTTCGCGGACGGGTGGAGCGTACGGCAACGGGCGGGCCGCGGGGCCGTACGAGTGAATCGTCAGCGTACTGGCTCTGGGTGCACATGACCGGTTCCGCCCGAGGTAAAGATCACCGCAGCCCCGCCGAGCGACCACCGTCCCGCACCGATCGGCGGCCGACCTGGTCGGCACAGGTCAGGAATGATCCACCAACCGAGTGAAATTCGCCAGAATTCACCCAATTGCACCTTTTATCGTATGGATACCTGCTGTGATCCTGGAAGAACTCATGGTGACTGTCCCCCTTCGACACCAGGAGATCTCAAATGATCCTCTCCATGTCAGGCGTCGTCCTGCTCGGCATCATCGTCTTTCTCTTCTTCCGCAAGGACGGGCTGAAGGCGTCGCACGCCACGATCTCGGCGCTCTTCGGCTTCTACCTCGCCAGCACGGCCATCGCACCGAGCATCAAGGCAGGCGGCGAGAGCCTGGCCAGCCTGCTCGGCGGCATCAAGTTCTGACGCCGCTCCCGCCCGTCCGCACCGTCAGGAGACAGCAGTGGCCCGGCGCCCTCTTCCCCGCATTCTGAGCAACGGCGGCATGCAGCTCGCCCGGAGCCGGGAGCTGGCCCGGACGGCTGCCGACAGTGCCACCGACGTTCTCCATCCGCTCATCACCGTCACCCGCGGAATGCGCCGGCTCGCCTCGGCCGGGCGGCGCAGATGGGCGGAGACACCCAAGGACAAGCGGGGACCACTGCTCTTCCTGGTGGCCTCGGTCGTCCTGGTCGTGGCACTGGTGCCGTACGGGCCCCTGCTCGCCGTCATCACCCTGATGGCGGCGAGCGCCTGGCACGGCCGTGACACCGCCCCACCCCCGCCGGAGGGCCCCGACGAGTCGCAGACCCAGCGGCTCCAGTCCCTGTACGAGGCCCTGGTGCCGTACTTCTCGGCCGCCGAGGACCCGGCGCCGCTGTACGCACACGGCGGGGAGTGGGAGAAGGCCTTCATCGCCCACGAGTTCGACGACACGGGCCGGGTCGGCCAGCTCCTGATCCGCTACCCCGCCTACTTCCCGGACGGCGAGCCCGCGGCCCGCGCCCGGATCGAGAACCTCCTCACCGCGAAGTCCGGACGAGGCCGCGAGTACCACTTCGCGTGGGACGAGGAGGGCAACCACCTCACGGTGAACGTCCTCGCCCCGCTGCCCACCGACATCGCCGCCCAGCGCTTCGTCACCGCGCCGGGCGAGACGGTCCTCGGCTTCACCGACCCCGCCGAGGTCCAGCGCACCCTCCCGCTCGCCTACGGCGAGGAGCGGCGGGACGTCCCGCCGGTCGTCTGGCGCACCGGTGCCCGCTCCACCGAGCCGCACCTGCTGGTCGTCGGCCGCCCCGGCAGCGGTACCTCCACTCTGCTGCGCTCCATCGCCCTGCAGGCCCTCCAGTACGGCGACGTCCTGGTCGTCGAGGGCGGCGGCACCGGCGAGTACGCGTGCCTCACCGGCCGGGACGGGGTGCTCGCCGTGGAGTGCGGGCTCACCGGAGCACTCGCCAGTCTGGAATGGGCCGCGCACGAGACCGAACGCCGGCTCGTCGCCCTCAACCGCGCACGACAGGCCGGCCACCCGCAGCCGGACGACTGCAAGCGCCCCCTGTGGATCCTCCTGGACCGCCCGAGCGCCTACGTCCACCTGGCCTCCGCGGCCGGCCACCCCGATCCGCAGTCCCACCTCCAGGTCCCCCTCCGCCACGGCCGCGCGGCCAACGTCACCGTGGTCATCGCCGAACAGCTCGACAGCGCGGACGCGTTGAGCGAGGCGGTACGACAGCACACCCCCGCACGTGTCGTCCTGGGCCCGGCCCTGCCCGACGAACTGGCGGCGGTACTGGGCGCCCCACCCCACACCACCCCACTCGCCCAGGTACCACCGGGCCGCGGCTACGCCCGACTCGGCCACGGCCCGGTCCTGCGCCTCCAGGTACCCGCCACCCCCGACCCCTACGACGACGCCACGAGCGACGTCTACCGCGAGGCGGTACTGGCGTTGCTCCCGCCGCGCAGCGGGGAGATGGACGACGCGGCACCGGTGGAGGCTGCCGTAGCCGAGGGCTGAGGTGAGGGTGGGACGCTTACCGACGGAAGAAGCCCCGGCTGCAGCGCCCCTTCAGGGGGCGGGGAACTGCGCGACCAGCCCCGCCCACCCGCACCCGAACCACTACGCCACAAGGAAACCCCTACGCCACAAACGTCCGCGGCGACTCGCTCCCCCCGGACGCCCCCGCCTCCACCAACCGCGCCGCAGCCGCCAACCGCACCGCCGCCTCGTCCGCCACCGCTCCCCCCACGGTGAACGGAAGCCGCACATACCCCTCGAACGCCCCGTCGACCCCGAACCGCGGCCCCGAGGGGACCCGTACCCCCACCCGCTCCCCCGCCTCCGCCAGCCGCGAGCCGGACAGCCCCCCGGTCCGCACCCACAGCGTCAGACCGCCCTGCGGAACCTCGAACTCCCACTCCGGCAGCTCCCGCCGGACCGCCGTCACCAGCGCCTCCCGGTTCTCGCGTGCCTGCGCCCGACGCAGATCGACCGCCTGTTCCCAGCCACCGGTGCTGAAGAGCCAGTTCACCGCCAACTGCTCCAAGACCGGCGTCCCCAGGTCGGCGTAGGCCCGGGCGGCGACCAGGCTGCGGATCACGTCGGGAGCCGCCCGTACCCAGCCGATACGCATGCCCGCCCAGAAGGCCTTGCTGGCGGAGCCGACCGTGATGACGGTCGAGCCCGCCGGGTCGAAGCCGCAGACCGGGCGGGGCATCTCCACGTCCTCGTCCAGCCACAGCTCGCTCATCGTCTCGTCGGCGACCAGCACCGTGCCCGCCGAGCGGGCCGCGTCCACCAGCCGACGGCGCTGGTCCTCGTCGGCCAGCGCCCCCGTGGGATTGTGGAAGTCGGCGACGACATAGGCGATCCGGGGCGCCGCCTCCCGCAGCACCTGACGCCAGCGGTCCACGTCCCAGCCCGACAGTCCTTCGGCCATCGCGACGGGGACGAGGCGGGCGCCCGCCTCCCGCATCAGCTGGAGGATGTTGGCGTACGACGGCGACTCGACGGCGATGCGTTCGCCGCGCCCGCCGAAGAGATGGCAGATCGCGTCGATCGCGCCCATCGCGCCGGTCGTGACCATGATCTGCTCGGGCATGGTGGGGATGCCGCGCGCCGTGTAGCGCTCGGCGATCATCGCGCGCAGGACGGGGAGCCCGGCCGGGTAGTCGCCGTGCGTGTGGGCGTACGGCGGGAGTTCCTCCAGGGCGCCCTGGACCGCGCGGGTCAGCCACGGCTCGGGCGCGGGCAGGGCGGCGGTGCCGAGGTCGATCACCGAGCCGAGGGCCTCGGGGGGCAGTGGTTCGAGGCCGCGGGCGGGGAGCGGGTTGCCCGCCGGGACGGCGGTCCAGCTGCCGGCGCCCCGCCGGGACTCCAGGAACCCCTCCGCGCGCAGCGCCTCGTACGCGGCCGCCACCGTGGTACGGCTGACGGACAGGGACAGCGCCAGCTCGCGTTCGGCGGGCAGCCGGGCGGCGACGGGGACGCGTCCTTCCAGGACCAGCAGCCGGATGCCGTCGGCGAGGGCGCGATAGGCGGGCGGACGCCGGGTGCCGGGGCCGGCGGGCCTTTCCTGCTGCGAGTTGAGCAGCCGGGCGAGCTGTGCGACACCCACCGCCGAGGTCCACTGCACCATCTGAATCAGTCCACCTTCCCCGAATTGGCCATGGCCGGCCGTCTCTCCCGAGCCACAGAGTGACACGGGTCAGGCCACCTTTACCACCAGGGGGGTATCCCTTGTCCACGCAAGGCCGTCTCGGACGACGGTTGGTCCAGCTCTACGCGGGGCTCACGCTGTACGGAGTGAGTTCCGCGCTGCTCGTCGAGGCGGGCCTCGGTCTGGAGCCCTGGGGGGTGCTGCACCAGGGGCTCGCCGGGCACACCGGGCTGAGCATCGGCACGGTGTCGATCGTCGTGGGCGCGGCCGTGCTGCTGCTGTGGATCCCGCTGCGCCAGCGGCCGGGCCTGGGCACGGTCTCCAACGTCTTCGTCATCGGGCTCGCGATGAACGCCACGCTCGCGCTCGTCCCCGAGGCACACGCGTTCGCCGTGCGGATTCCGCTGATGGCGGCGGGCATCGTGCTCAACGGGGCGGCCACCGGCCTGTACATCGCGGCGAGCTTCGGGCCGGGTCCGCGCGACGGTCTGATGACCGGGCTGCACCGCCGCAGCGGCCGGTCGATCCGGCTGATCCGGACGGGGATCGAGGTCGCGGTGGTGGTCACGGGGTTCGTGCTCGGCGGGACCGTGGGCGTCGGCACCCTGCTGTACGCCGTGTCCATCGGGCCGCTCGCACAGCTCTTCCTGAAGGTGTTCGCCGTTCCGGCGGCATCCGGTGGCAGTACGGTCGTTGCCAGGGGGTCATCGGCGCAGGTCATACTTCGCCCGTGAGCACGCTGATACGCCACCCGTACCTGGACCACCCCGGTCCCATCCCCTTCGCCCACCGGGGCGGGGCCGCGGAGGGCCTGGAGAACACCGTGGCGCAGTTCCGGCGCGCGGTCGAGCTCGGCTACCGGTACATCGAGACCGATGTGCACGCGACGGCGGACGGCAGGCTCGTCGCCTTCCACGACGACACCCTGGACCGGGTCACCGACGGGGTCGGCCGGATCGCCGACCTGCCGTGGCAGGACGTACGGCAGGCGCGGGTGGCGGGCCGTGAGCCGCTCCCCCTCTTCGAGGAGCTGCTCGATGAGTTCCCCGACGTCCGCTGGAACGTGGACGCCAAGGCGGAACCGGCGCTGCGGCCGCTGCTCGACCTGATCGAGCGGACGGACGCCTACGACCGGGTGTGCGTGGGGTCGTTCTCGGAGGCACGGGTGCTGCGGGCGCAGCGGCTGGCCGGGCCGCGGCTGGCCACCTCGTTCGGCACCCGCGGTGTGGTCGGGCTGCGGCTGCGCTCCTGGGGGCTGCCCGCGTCGGTGCGCCGGTCGGCCGTCGCCGCCCAGGTGCCCGAGTCGCAGTCCGGAGTCCCGGTGGTCGACCGGCGCTTCGTGCGCGCCGCCCACGCGCTCGGGCTGCACGTCCACGTGTGGACCATCAACGAACCCGAGCGGATGCACCGGCTCCTGGACCTGGGAGTCGATGGCATCATGACCGATCACATCGACACGTTGCGTGAGGTCATGCGGGACCGCGGCGTCTGGTTCTGAGACGCGCACGGCACCGCCACGGGAAAGGCGAGGGCACGGGTGGGCACCGAGACCGTGCGGACGGGGGCCTTGGACGAGGCCGCCGAGCTGCGGCGCGAACAGCGCGGCTGGTACTTCTACGACTGGGCGTGCTCGGTCTACTCGACGAGCGTCCTCACCGTGTTCCTCGGCCCGTATCTCACCTCGGTCGCCGAGCACGCGGCGGACGCCGACGGCTATGTGCACCCGCTCGGCGTCCCGGTGCGGGCGGGCTCCTTCTTCGCCTACTCGGTCTCCCTGTCGGTGATCCTCTCGGTGGTGCTGATGCCCCTGGTGGGCAGCGCCGCCGACCGCACCGGCCGCAAGAAGCACCTGCTGGGCGCGGCCGCGTACACCGGGGCCGCGGCGACCACGGGCATGTTCTTCCTGGACGGCGACCGCTATCTGCTCGGCGGGGTGCTGCTGATCGTCGCGAACGCCGCCCAGTCCGTCGCCCTGATGCTCTACAACTCCTATCTCCCGCAGATCGCCCCGCCCGAGGAACGCGACGCGATCTCCTCCCGGGGCTGGGCCTTCGGCTACCTGGCCGGCTCCCTGGTGCTGATCGTCAACCTGGTCCTGTACTCCGCGCACGACTCCTTCGGTCTGTCCGAGACGGAGGCGGTCCGCATCTGCCTGGCCGCTGCGGGTCTGTGGTGGGGTGCCTTCACCCTCGTCCCCCTACGACGGCTGCGCGACCGGGGCGGCCGGGGCGGCCCGGCGGCGGCCGAGGCGACGGCGCCGGGGCTGCGCCAACTCGCGGCGACCGTCCGGGACATGCGCCGCCATCCGCTGACGCTCTCCTTCCTCCTGGCGTACCTCATCTACAACGACGGCATCCAGACCGTGATCTCGCAGGCGTCCGTCTACGGCTCCGAGGAGCTCGGGCTCGGCCAGTCGACGCTCATCGGGGCCGTCCTGCTGGTGCAGGTGCTGGCCGTGGCGGGCGCCCTGACGATGGGGCGGCTGGCCCGGACGTACGGGGCGAAGCGCACGATCCTGGGCTCGCTGGTGGCGTGGACGGTGACGCTGGCTGCCGGGTACTTCCTGCCGACCGGGGCGCCCGTGTGGTTCTTCGTCCTCGCGTCCGGCATCGGCCTCGTGCTCGGCGGCAGCCAGGCCCTGTCCCGCTCCTTGTTCTCGCATCTGGTGCCGCCCGGCAAAGAAGCCGAGTACTTCGCGGCGTACGAGATGAGCGATCGGGGGATGAGCTGGCTGGGACCGTTGTTGTTCGGGGTCACCTACCAGCTGACCGGGAGCTACCGCTCGGCGATCATCTCGCTGGTGGCCTTCTTCGTCATCGGGTTCGCGCTGCTCGCGCGGGTACCGGTGCGGCGGGCGATCGTCGAGGCGGGCAACCCGGTTCCGCAGAAGATCTGAGAGAAGATCCGCGAAAAGATCCAGCGGGAAGATTTAGCGTTCAACGCGGAAGGGCGGTAGTGTACGCGTTTGGCCTGCCAGGCGTACCGTTACTGCGCGTCAAAGATGCCGAAACGCTGGGTGACATCCGCTAGCAGATGTGACAAACCGGGCGCTGGTGGGTACAACAAGGGGCGGCTACGACGGCGACGCATGACCCTGAACGGGAATCTTTACCGCCGACCGGACGTTGACCGGATGACGACGACAGCGACACCTGTCCTGTGGGCGACAAGCCCGGGAGGCACGATTCATGAGTGAGCGAGCTCTTCGCGGTACGCGCCTCGTGGTGACCAGCTACGAGACGGACCGCGGCATCGACCTGGCCCCGCGCCAGGCCGTGGAGTACGCATGCGAGAAGGGGCACCGCTTCGAGATGCCCTTCTCGGTCGAGGCGGAGATCCCGCCGGAGTGGGAGTGCAAGGTCTGCGGGGCGCAGGCACTCCTCGTGGACGGCGACGGCCCTGAAGAGAAGAAGGCCAAGCCCGCGCGTACCCACTGGGACATGCTGATGGAGCGGCGCACCCGCGAGGAACTCGAAGAGGTCCTCGAGGAGCGTCTGGCGGTTCTGCGTTCCGGGGCGATGAACATCGCGATTCATCCCAGGGACAGCCGCAAGTCCGCATAGTCCCGTCCAACGGGAAGCCGACATAACCAAAACCGAGGGCGCCGCACGTTCAGTGAACGTGCGGCGCCCTCGTTTCTGCGTGCCCGCGCGGGGAGCTGATTCCGCCCGCCCGCGCGGGGAGCCGGAAGGCGGTCACCGCGTCAGCGGCGGCCGCTCTCCCGTCTGGCCGTCGCCCGGCTGCGGGCCGGCGTCGCGGATCACCTCGCCCTGGACCACCTTGCCGTCGGGGCGGTGCATACGGGCCTGCTGGAAGGCGTTGCCCAGGGTGCCGGGGGCGGCGGCGCGGAGCTTGCGTTCGAAGGTGCGCTCCGCGAGGCGGGAGACCGCCTTCTGTACGGGCGGCAGCAGGAGCAGCAGGCCGAGGGCGTCGGAGACCAGGCCGGGGATCATGAGCAGCAGGCCGCCCAGCATCATCAGGCCGTTGCCGCCGCCGCTCTCCGGTGAGCCGCCGCGCTGGATCGCCTCGTTGAGGCTCTGGAAGGCACGCCGGCCGGCCCGCTTGATGACCACGGAACCCGCGACGAAACCCGCCACCAGCAGCAGGAACACGGTCATGCCGCCCGCCGCGCCCGCGACCACGGTCAGCAGCCAGATCTCCAGCACCAGCCATGCGGCGATGCCCAACGGCAGGTATCTGGCAAGCCGGGAGCGCCGGGGCCGGTCGGTGTACGGAGGGGTCTGCGCGCCAGTCGTCATGCGTCCAGTGTGCCTGGGCCCGGCTCAGTGCGGGATAAGGGGTTGATCAGCCGGATCTGTGGGTTCTCCGGGCCGTCGCTGTGACCGCTGTGCCGGTGGTCTCCCCCGGGTCCGCTAGGACGTCCTGCCCTTGCCGGTGATCCTGCCGACCCGCTCGGTGACGCCCCACGAGGTGACCCGCCACAGGGCCTCCACCAGGATGTCGCGGCTCATCTTGGAGTCGCCCAGCTCACGCTCGACGAAGGTGATGGGCACCTCGACGACATGGAACCCGGCCTTGATGGCACGGCGGGCGAGGTCGACCTGGAAGCAGTAGCCCTGCGAGGCGACCTCGCCGAGCCCCAGCCCTTCCAGGGTCTCCCGGCGGAAGGCGCGGTAGCCGCCGGTGATGTCCCGGATCGGGAGGTCGAGGGCGAGGCGGGAGTACAGGGAGCCGCCCCGGGAGATGAACTCACGGGACTTCGGCCAGTTGACGACCCGGCCGCCGGGCACCCAGCGGGAGCCGAGCACCAGGTCCGCGCCCTTCAGCGCGGTCAGCAGGCGGGGCAGTTCCTCCGGCTGGTGGGAGCCGTCGGCGTCCATCTCGATGAGCACGCCGTAGCCGTTGTCCATGCCCCAGCGGAAGCCCGCGAGGTAGGCCGCGCCGAGCCCTTCCTTGCCCTTGCGGTGCAGCACCTGGACGTGGTCGTCCTCGGCGGCCAGTTCGTCGGCGAGCTTGCCCGTGCCGTCGGGGCTGTTGTCGTCCGCCACCAGCACGTGCGCCTCGGGGACGGCCTGGCGCACCCGGCCGACGATGGACTTGATGTTCTCCGCCTCGTTGTACGTCGGAATGATCACCAAGGCCGTGCCGAGCGGGCCGAACCGCCTCCCCTGGGCCTGTGCCGCGAGGGTCCCGTCGCCGTCGTTCACTGCTGCCCCTTCATGTCGTACGCAGGGGTCCACCATAGTGGCCGCTGCCTGCGCTGACGTGACAGCTCATTCGTATGGTGGTGTCGATTCCACAAGAGCGGGGTAAGGATGCCCGTTTCGGGTGGCCGTCATCCGTTCTTTCGCCATCCTGTTCGCCCGCGGAGCCACTCTGTTCCCCTGCGGATGGGGGCCCGGCGCCCTTCGGGCCGACCTGGGACCCGCTGGCTGCGGGTCGACCGAAGCCGTTGTCTACTGAGCTCCGGGCCCCACCCGGGTCACACCTCCCGACCGGCCGGAACGTTCCCTCGTCGGCGCGGGCGCTGAGCCTGGCTCCCAGTGACGGTGCCCCGGTGCGGCACACCGTCCCTGACCCAGCGGCGCTGCGACGAGTGCGCGAACTGCTCCCCGGTCGGGCGTCCGGTGGTGGACTCGGCCGAACCTACCGGCCCGCTGCCGCTGGCTGTCAACAGCCGTTTGACCTGCGCAAACAACCTCAAACCGCTGGTCAGCGCGGAGGATGCGCAGGTCGCGCGACGGGCCGGCGGCCGACGATCGCGATCACGCCACCCCGGGAGATCACTCGCCCGGCCGTACGAATGCGCCGGGTCACTCGCCCGGTCGTACGAACACGGTCCGGCCGCCCACCACCGTGCGCAGGCAGACCGGCAGGTCGCGGCCGGGGGTCAGGTCGGGCAGGCCGGGGGTGCCGGAGCGCGGGTCGGTGGACCAGCGGGCGACCCGGTCGTCGGGGGCCTGCACCACGAGTTCGTCGGTGCGCCAGACCGCGTAGTCGGCGGGCGCGCCGGGTACCAGGACGCCCGCGTCGTCCCGGCCGATCGCCCGCCAGCCGCCGCGCGTGTGCGCGGTGAACGCGGCGCGGACCGAGACGCGGTGCTCGGGCGTGTGGTGGAAGGCGGCGGCGCGGACGGTCCCCCAGGGGTCGAGGGGCGTGACCGGGCTGTCGGAGCCGAAGGCGAGCGGGACCCCGGCCTTGAGGAGGGCGGCGAAGGGGTTGAGGGTGCGGGCTCGCTCGGTGCCGAGCCGCTGGGCGTACATCCCCTCCGCCCCGCCCCACAGCGCGTCGAAGGCGGGCTGCACCGAGGCGATCAGGCCGAGCTCGGCGAAGGCGGCGATGTGCTCGGGCGTGAGCATCTCGGCGTGCTCGACGCGGTGCCGGGCGGCGCGCACGCGGGCCAGGCCGACCTTCTCGGCGGCGGCGCGCACCCCCTCGACCACGGAGGTCACGGCGGCGTCGCCGATGGCATGGAAGCCCGCCTGGAGGCCGGCCTCGGTGCAGGCGGTGACATGGACGGCGACGGCGGCCGTGTCCAGGTAGGCGGATCCGGTGTGGGTCTCGTCGGCGTACGGCTCGTGCAGGCAGGCGGTGTGCGAGCCGAGGGCCCCGTCGACGAACAGGTCACCGGCCGCACCGGCCGCGCCCAGCTCACGCGCCTTGTCCGGGTTCTCCTCCGCCCAGTAGCCGACCACCCGGGGGCCGGGCACCTCGGCCGCGAGCCGGAGCAGTCCGGTGAAGTCGTCCTCGGAGGAGATCTTCGGCCCGCCGCACTCGTGCACGGTGCCGATACCGAGGGAGGCCGCGTGCGCGAGCGCGGTGCGCTGCGCCTCGGCGCGCTGCGCGGGCGTCACGGCCGCGAACGCCGCCGCGCGTACGGCGTGGTGGGCATCGCTCGTCAGCGGGGTGTCCTCCCGGGGTGCCGCGCCCGGGACCAGGTCCAGCAGGGCCGTGGTGACGACCGCCGAGTGGACGTCGATCCGGGAGAGATACAGCGGGCGTCCACCGGTGACCGCGTCCAGCTCGGCGCGGCTCGGCGGGCGGCCCTCGGCCCAGCGCGAGGCGTCCCAGCCGTGTCCGAGCAGCACCCGGTCACCGGGGCGGGCGGCGGCGAAGTCCCGTACCAGCGCGAGCGCCGCGTCCAGGGAGGCCGCCCCGGACAGGTCGAGGCCGGTCAGCGCGAGCCCCGTCGAGGTGGTGTGCACATGGGCGTCCGTGAAGGCGGGCGTGACCAGCGCACCGTCCAGGTCCACGACCTCGTCCACCCCGTCCGCGAAGGCGTCGGCGGCCCCTTCCGACCCGACCCAGGCCACCTGCCCCCGCTCCACCACCATCGCGGTCGCGAACGGATCGGCGGGACTGTGCACCTCTCCACGACGGAGAAGAACGGTCTTGGGCTGGTCGGTGCGATCACTCATGGAGGACAGTCTCGCGCCTCATACCGACCACTTACCACGAGGGTCCCCTGCAACGCGCCCCGTCAGGGGCGCGGGGCTGCATCACGTATGCGGCTCCGCCGCGTGGGCGCGACCAGCCACAACGCACCCGCGGACGACGCACAGCCCGCACCGCCACGGCGCTCAAATCCTCGGCGGCCGTGCCTCATAAGGCGTCGACAACACCACCGTCGTCCGCGTCGACACCCCCGCCAGGCTGCGCAGCCGCGCCAGCAGCTCCTCCAGCTCGTGCGGCGTAGCCACCCGCACCTTCAGGATGTAGTTCTCGTCGCCCGCCACGCTGTGGCACGCCTCGATCTCGGGGACGCCGGCGAGCCGGTCCGCGATGTCGTCGGGGGCGCTGGGATCGAACGGTTTCACCGAGATGAACGCCGTCATGGGCAACCCGACGGCCTCCGGGTCGACGACCGCGGCATAGCCGCGGATGACGCCACGCTGTTCCAGCCGGCGCACCCGCTGGTGCACGGCCGACGTGGAAAGACCCGTGGCCTTGCCCAGGTCCGTGTAGCTCATCCGCCCGTCCTTGACGAGCAGCTGCACAATTTGACGGTCCAGCTCCTCCATGGCGCAAAAACTACATTGCGCCTGATCTCCTGGGATACCTCAGCGGCGCAGGTCATGGCCGGTTCGTGATGTGACGGAGGGGAGGCTGTGAGCCGTCTGAGGGACAAATCCACCGCACCGGGCACCTGCGGGCGGCATGTGACGAACGCCACAGGCCTCGAACGGGCTCCGTGATGGTCTCGTGATTACCCCGCAGAGCGGACGGGAAGTGCTTGCTGTGGTCGAGGCCGCAGTGCCTTACGGCCCAGCCCGAGGGGGAGTTACCCATGCAGAGTCTCAAGCGCCCTGGTCGCACCACGCCCAAGCGCCCGCAGCTGGTCGTCGAGCCCGAGCCGGAGGGCGTCGAACCCGACCTCTACGAGGTCGGCGAGCCGGACACCTACGACACCTTCGAGATGTTCCGGGTGATCTGCCCGGACTGCGCGCAGTCCATCGCGCTGCTGGCGGACGAGGAGTTCCTGCCGGAGCACGCGCTGTGCGCCTCGCCGTGGAACCCGTTCGGGCTCACGGTCTGTGCCGGTACGGGCCGCGCGGCGGACGACGTGCCGTCCGCGGACGACTCGGTCGAGTCGCAGGAGCAGGACACCGCCCTCCTGCTCACCCTTCCGCAGGGTCTGAACTGGCGGACGCAGCCCTTCTCGCACGTCGGCGGCGCGGGTTCGCGCCCCATGCGGGTACCGGCGATGCGCCTCGGCGGCTACGCCGTCGGCCGCCAGGCTGCCTGAGTCACCGCACCGCATCCCAGTAGCTGCCCTGCACCATGGCGCGCAGACTGCCGTGGTGCAGGATCAGTGTGTCCGGATCCGCCGGGACGGCGATCTCCCCGAAGTGCACCTGCCGATAGGCGACGCGCAGCATGACGATGGCGTGCCGCAGAGCGGCGTACAGGGTGTAGAAGTCCATGTCCCGCGGGGTGTGGCCGGTCAGCCGGGCATAGCGGGCCTCGACCCGGTCCCGGCGCAGGAAGCCGGGCAGCCCCTGCTGTCCCGAGGCGACCGTGAGGTCCTGGAAGAAGCGGTGCAGATAGACGGTCCAGCCGAGGTCCACCTCGCGCGGGGCCGGTGCCGCCATCTCCCAGTCGAGGACGGCGACGGGGTCGAACCCGTCGTAGACGACGTTCCCGATGCGCGCGTCGCCCCAGTTGAGGACCGGCGTGCCGGTGTCGCGCGGCCACTGCTCCGTCAGACGGTCGAACGCGGCCTCGATCAGGGGCGAGCGGGCGACTCCGTCCACCACCCAGGCGTAGTAGGCGCGTTGGGACTCGACGTGCCGGCGCAGGGCGTCGCCGTCGCCGGGCAGGGTGAGGAACTCGGCCTCCGCCGGGGGGACTTGGTCGTGGAGCCGCGCCAACAGGCCCACCGACCGCGCTTCCAGGTGCTCGCGGTCGGCGTCGCTCGCCGCGTGCAGCCAATTCCCCTCGTACGTATAGGGCATGACGTCGGGCGGCACCCGCCCCTCGACCCGCTCCATGACGAAGAAGGGCGCGCCGAGGGGTCCCGGGTCCTCCTCCAGCCACAGCACGCGGGGCACGGGGAGGTCCGTGTGCGCGGCGACCAGCCGCAGGGTGCGGTACTGGCGGGTCATGTCGTACGAGGGGAAGACCGTGTACGCCGAGGGGTCGGCCGCGAGCCTCAACGCGCAGCGGCGCACCGGCGGTTCGGGGTGTTCGATCTCGAAGAGCAGGGTCTCGCTGGACATGCCGTTGGAGGCGGGGACCGTGACGCCGACGGCCTTGGCGCCGGGGAGCCGGGCGTCCAGCCAGGCGGTCAGCCGGCGTGCGAGGTCCTCCGGGATGGGGGTCCCCCCGCGCGAGCGAAGCCGAGCGTGGGGGAGGGTGGTGGTGCGCGGGCGCGGTTTCGCCGTCATACCGGCCTCCTCCCTCAGGGCGCCACCGAGTCGAAGCCGGTGAAGCCGCTCGGATCGTGTCTGCCGAACGAGCCGTGTTCGAAGATGCCGTGGCCGACGCGTCCGTCCAGGCGGAAGCGGGCGGAGTGGTCGGTGACGCCGTAGGCCGCGCGGGGGTGCGGTGCGGTCATGTCGTAGGTACGGCGGTCGACCCAGCCGGGGCCCTGCCAGGTGCCGTGCTGCCAGTCGTCGGCGGGTGGGTAGCCGGCGCCGACCGCGAGCGGTGAGGAGGCGAGGATCTCCACCTCCAGTTCCTGGGGCTTGCGCGGGTCGCCGAGCTGGACGACGGCATGTTCGGGGTGCCGGGTGCCGGAGCGGTAGCCGATCTCGGTCCGGGGCCAGCCGAGCTGGCGGTCGCGCCGGCCGGGGCGGACCAGGGTGGCGTCGTTCAGGGTGCGGTAGCCGTCGGCGTCCTCCTGGGTTATGACCATCAGGAAGCGGTCCTCGAAGCGGACCGGGCACCAGATCCAGTGGAAGCCCTCGGTCGGGTGCGCCTCGGCGAGCCGCCCGCCCTCCTCCCCCGGCACCGGCCGGACCCCCCAGCTGCGGTCCCGGGTGCCGGTCCAGCCCGCCGGGTCGGCGCGGAACTCCTCGCCGCCGGCCCGGATCACCCCGGAGACTCCCCCGGCCTGCACGAATCTGCGCCCCTCCAGGGTCAGCCGGTCGCCCCGGCGCTGGAGGTGGTGGGGTTCCCAGAGGGCCGGGAAGTCGGCGGTCCAGGTGAGGTCGTAGGAGAGGGCGTCGTCCTCGCAGGTCAGGCGGAAGCGGCGGAGCGGCTCCTCGACCTCGATGCGCAGCGGGCCGACCGCGAGGCGCATCCGGTCCTCGCCCAGGGCGTCCGAGGCGCGTACCGCGTGCAGGGTGTCGCCGGTGCGCAGGGTGGCGTAGGCGTCGGTGACGCCGACGTTCGGGTAGACGCCGAGGCCCAGGATGAGCAGGGCGCGGCCGCTGTGGTCGAGGACGTGGAAGATGCAGCGGTCGTAGGCGTTCCGGTCCCCGGTGGCGACGTGCTTCATGGAGAGCGGGACCTGGTGCACGGGGTACTCGTCGAGCGGTACGGGACGGTCGTCGGCCATGGCGGGCCTCCCCGGAGGCTGGAGACGGTCCGGCTGACGGTACGTCAGAAAGCGGGGAGTGGCCAGATCCGGGAACGGACGTCCCCGAACTCACGCGCGATTCGGGCGATCGGTGACCAGGGCGGCGGCCCCGGCGTTGGCCGGGCATGACGACCACCCACTCCGTCCTCGGCCGTCAGCGCCGGATCTTCGTGCCTCCACCCTCGGAATCGCTTCCGCCGCCCGTACCGCAGGATCCGCCCATCTACCGCGATCTCATGCGGACCTGGGCCGACCGGGGCCGCACCCTGCCGGGCCGCCATGACCCGGAGTGGATCAGGCTGGCGGCCCCGACGGTCTCACGCGGGCAGTTCAGCGACTTTCCGGTCCCGCCACCTGACGGGCGATGACCATCCGCTGGATCTGGTTGGTGCCCTCGACGATCTGCAGGACCTTGGCCTCGCGCATGTAGCGCTCCACCGGGAAATCCGCGGTGTAGCCGTAGCCGCCGAGTATCTGGACGGCGTCGGTGGTCACCTTCATCGCGGTGTCGGTGCAGTGCAGCTTGGCCATGGCGGCCTGCTTGGCGAACGGCCGGCCCGCGTCCCGCAGCCGGGCCGCCGCGAGGTACAGGGCCCGGCCGGCCTCGATCTGGGTGGCCATGTCGGCGATCATGAACCGCAGGCCCTGGAAGTCGGAGATGGGGTGGCCGAACTGCCGCCGCCCGGTGGCGTAGGCGACCGCCTCGTCCAGGGCGGCCTGGGCCAGGCCGATCGCGCAGGCCGCGATGCCGAGCCGGCCGGAGTCCAGCGCGGAGAGGGCGATGGCGAAACCCTGCCCCTCCTCGCCGAGGCGGCGCTCGTCGGGGACCCGGACGTCGTCGAAGTGGACCTGGGCGGTGGGCGAGCCCTTCATGCCCATCTTCTTCTCGGGCACCGCGCCGCTCAGGCCCTCGGCGTCGCCGGGGACCAGGAAGGCGGTGATGCCGTGCGAGCCCTCCCCGCCGGTGCGGGCCATGACCGTGTAGAAGTCGGCGATGCCGCCGTGCGTGATCCAGGCCTTGGTGCCGTTGATCACCCAGTGGTCGCCGTCGCGGACGGCCCGGGTGCGCAGGGAGGCCGCGTCGGAGCCGGAGGCGGGCTCGGAGAGGCAGTAGGCGCCGAGCAGGCCGCCGCCGAGTATCGCGGGGAGGTGCTCGACCTGCTGCTGCTTGGTGCCGTAGGCGGCGAGCGCGTAGCTCGCGAGGGTGTGCACGCTGACGCCGAGGCCGACGGTGAGGCGGGCCGTGGCCAGTTCCTCCAGGACCTGGAGGTAGACCTCGTAGGGCTGGTCGCCGCCGCCGTACTCGGAGTCGTACACCAGGCCGAGCAGGCCTGATTCCGAGAGCAGGGTGAAGACCTCGCGCGGGAACCGTCCGGCGTCCTCCTCCTCGGCCGCCTTCGGCGCGATCTCGCGCTGGGCGATCTCCCGGACCAGCGAGAGCAGGTCCCTCGCCTCTTCCGTGGGCAGTTGACGCTCCACCGGCTGCGGGTCGCGGTCGGACATGGCGTCCGTCTCCTCCCTGTCGGGCACGGGGCGGCAGGGGCCTTCGGGTAGGGCCGCGCCGTCTGTCGTTCGGGTCCGGCCGCGGCGCGCTTCCGGGTCTCGGAAGCTGCTGACCTGCGGCTGCGCAGTGAGTATGCCCGATCCGGGACCTCCCGTCACCAGTTAACGACCGCTTACTTCAGGAATTCCAGGCCAACATTCGCTCACCCCGAAATTGGTCCGAACCATTGACCTGACTGGTCTAGTCCTCCTAGGGTTCATGACCAACGCTTTACCGCGTTCATGCCAATCGGCGCGCGTTCCCCTCTCCCCCAGGAGGAGACACCCGATGCACCTCCCTCTCCGCTCCCGGTTCCGGGCGCTGCTCTCCGCGGCCTGTTGTGCCGTCCTCGGCGCCGGGCTGCTGGCCGGCGCGGGCACCGCGTCCGCGGCCGCCCCGTCCGCTCCCCAGGTGAAAGCCGGCTCCAAGGTCGTCGGCTACTTCACGGAATGGGGTACCTACGACCGCAAGTACCTGGTCAAGAACATCGAGACCTCCGGCTCGGCCGCGAAGCTCACCCACATCAACTATGCCTTCGGCAATGTCACCGGCGGCAAGTGCGCGATGGGCGACTCCTACGCGGCCACCGACCGGACCTACACCGCCGCCGAGTCCGTGGACGGCGTGGCGGACACCTGGGACCAGCCGCTGCGCGGCAACTTCAACCAGTTGCTGAAGCTGAAGAAGAAGCACCCGAACCTCAAGATCCTCTGGTCCTTCGGCGGCTGGACCTGGTCCAGCGGCTTCGGCGAGGCCGCCAGGAACCCGGCCGCCTTCGCCCAGTCCTGCTACGACCTGGTGAAGAACTCCAAGTGGGCGGGTGTCTTCGACGGCATCGACATCGACTGGGAGTACCCGAACGCCTGCGGCAACACCTGCGACACCAGTGGCCGGGACGCCTTCAAGAAGGTGATGGCGGCGCTGCGCTCGAAGTTCGGCAGCAGCTCGCTGGTCACGGCCGCGATCACGGCCGACGCCACCAGCGGCGGCAAGATCGACGCGGCCGACTACGCGGGCGCCGCGCAGTACGTCGACTGGTACAACCCGATGACGTACGACTACTTCGGCGCCTGGGCGTCCACCGGCCCGACCGCGCCGCACTCGCCGCTGAACTCCTACTCGGGCATCCCGACCGCGAACTACTACACCTCGGCGACCATCGCCAAGCTCAGGGGACTCGGCATCCCGGCGGCCAAGCTGCTGCTCGGCATCGGCTTCTACGGCCGCGGCTGGACCGGCGTGACGCAGGCGGCCCCCGGCGGCACGGCGACCGGACCGGCGGCGGGGACGTACGAGGCGGGCATCGACGACTACAAGGTGCTCAAGACCAAGTGCCCGGCGACCGGCACCGTGGCCGGCACGGCGTACGCCAAGTGCGGGAGCGACTGGTGGAGTTACGACACCCCGTCGACCATCGCGACCAAGATGACCTACAAGAACCAGCAGGGCCTGGGCGGCACCTTCTTCTGGGAGCTGAGCGGCGACACCACGGGCGGTGAGCTGATCAGGGCCATCAACTGACCCCGGTCACGGGGGGCTTGGGGCGGGGGTTCCACGAGACCTCCGCCCCTCGTCATGTCAGGACTCCCGGCGGGCCGGGGCGGGGGCGCGGTAGGAGGGGTCGAGTTCCTCGATGGCCCGCAGGGTGCCGCCGAGCGTCTTGACCAGCAGCTCGCACATGGTCTCGCGGGAGAGGCCGGGGCGGTCGATCCACTCCAGGGTGGCACCCTCCACGCTGCACAGCCAGGACAGCAGGCCCATCCTGGCGAGCGGAGCGATGTCGGTACGGTCGTAGGCACCCTCGGCGATGGTCGCGACCATCGCCTCGCGCACCCCGTCCCGGATGGCGTGCACCTCGGTGTCGAAACCGACCCCGCCGCTGACGATCGTGCGGTACGCGGCCTGGTGGTGCTCGGCGTAGCGCAGATAGCTGTCGATGGTGCGGTGGACGCGGTCCACCTGGGGCAGCTCCAGGCCGCTCGCGGCATAGGTGACCAGGTCGGCGACGGAGTCCTGGATGATCGCCAGGTAGTAGCCGCGCTTGGACTGGAAATAGTAGTAGATCAGCCCTTTGGCGACATGCGCCTGCCTGGCGATGTCGTCCATGGAGAGCGCGTCGTAGGACGTGTCGGCGAACAACTTCCGCCCGATGGCGATGAGTTCGGCACGACGCGCCACTGAGCGCTCGGTGCCGCGCGCCCGGGGACGGGCGGCGGCACGTTGTTGACTGATATTCAATTCAGACCCTGGTCTCAACGGGCTGCGGGACATCCGCAGTATGTCAGGTCGGGTCGTGGGTCAGGTCACAGCAGACCGAGTTGAGTGACCAGCATGGCGATGACCACGACAAGGGTCCAGCCCACGATGTGTTCCAGGACCTTCGGGCCGTCGTCCTCGGGGCCGCCGGTGCGGGTGCGGGCGGCGGTGGCGGAGTGCGTGGTCATACCGTCCACCATGCCACTGCTTGCGGCTTTTGCGGCCGAGAGCTTGGTCACAGGCGGCGACCCCCGAAGAGCCCCGGGAGCCGCCGTCGTGCCTGGTCAGCGCACGCCCACCGCGTCCAGCGCCTTGAGCTGGCTCGGACTCGGGCAGGCGGGGAAGTACAGGTAGCAGACGCCCCCGGTGCCGGAGACGACCTTGCCGCTGGCGTTGTACCGCTTGGTGCGCAGCCAGATGTTCTCGAACTCCCGCCGCAGATAGACCCGTCGGACCGCGTCGTCACTGGCCGAGAACGGGTCGTTGGCGATCACGTCGCCGTCCGCGGTGAAGCCGATCACCGTCATCAGGTGCCCCGAGGTGCCGTAACCGGCGCCGGTCAGCTCCGAGGACAGGAACGACTGTGACGTTATGGCCGGGATGCCCGCCGCGATCAGGGTCTCCAGGTCGGTGAGGGATGCCAGTCGCGTTATCACGCCCTGGAGGTCCTTGTAGGTGGAGGCGTAGGCCGCGTTGAACGGCCAGTTGCCGCAGCCGCCGTACTGGTAGTCGTAGGTGTAGCGGGCCGCGTAGCAGACCTGGGGGTCGGCGTACGTGGGGTCGACCCAGGCCAGTTGGGCGGCGGTGGGGCGGGCACCCCAGTACTCGACGATCATCTGCGAGGAGGTGGGGCTGCACCAGGCCTCGCCGCCGTTGTCGTACTCGGGGTACTGGCCCTTGTGGATCTCCTGCGAGTAGCGCGGGACCTTCAGTTCCTGCGCCAGGCCCGGAGTGGAGGCGGGGACCGTGAAGCGGTCCGGGATGTCCGAGCCCATCGCGCCGAGCCGCCAGACAGTCGGGGTGAGCTTGGTGCCGGGCTTGCGGTAGAGGGTCAGCCGCAGCTGGTACGAGGTGAGGCGCAGGCCGGTCGTGGCGTCGTCGATGGCGAAGGTGTCCGTCCAGATGGTGCTCTTGCCGTCGCTCTGGCCGTCCACCGAGGTGCGCTTGATGTCCTGGTCGCCGGCCGCCCAGCGGCCCATCACGTACCAGGGGGTCAGGGTGCCGTCGGAGTAGGTGCCGTGCAGTTCGACCTGGATCCAGGTGCCGGCCGGGGTGTCCGCGTTCCAGGAGGCGATCGTCTCGGTCGCGGGGACGGCGAGCTGGTGCACCGGGCCGGTCCAGGTGGCGTACTCCCAGGTGGCCTTGGTGCCGGTGTGCGGGTCGGTGTAGGTGGTGGTGCCGGCCGGGGTGCCGATCACCACGCCGGGGCGCTCCCCCGCGACGGCGCCGGTGCCCTTGACGGTGCCGGTCTTCCAGTCGCTGTAGGTCGTCCAGGAGCGGTAGTCGATCGGCCGGGTGTCGGCCCGTCCGGTCTCCTCGGCGTCGGTCTCCGGCGCCGCGGCGGCGGGGCCCGCCGGGACCACTCCCTGGGCCACGGCCGCCGCCGCGACGGAGGCGGCGGCCGCCAGAACGGTTCTGCGGGACGGTTTTTCGGATCTGCTCATGGGTGGGAGACCCCCAGGGGTGCGCGACGCGACTGGTCCGGAGCAAGACTGTGCGCCCACTATGGAACAGGCGCCATGCCCCTGCCAGCACTTCCGCCCATGCCACGCCCACCAATATTGGTCCCGTCCGCTGAAAGGGCTCCGGCGGCCTCCGCCGGAGCCCTTTCCGGGGGTCAGATGAGGTCCATCGCGGCGACCTCGTCGGGGCGGCCGTAGCTGACCGGGCCCTGGAAGCGGCGGCGGGCGGTGGCGAACCACCAGACGGTGGCCACGATCAGGACGGCGGCCAGGGCGATCGGCGCGTAGTTGAAGGTGTCGACGGTGACCGGCGAGGCCTGCGGCAGCATGAACAGGACGCTGCTGAGCAGGATCCAGACCACCGCCAGCCAGCCGACGGGCCTGCTCCAGCGGCCGAGGTTCCAGGGCCCCGGCTGGAACTCGGCACCGAGGCGCAGCCGCAGGAACACCGGCACGGCGTAGGCGAGGAACAGGCCGACGACGTTGACGCTGACGATCGCGGTGAACGCCGTGTGCGACCACCAGCCCGGCACCACCAGCGCGAGCGAGCAGGCCACCGCGAGCCAGACGGCCTTGACGGGCGTACGGGTGCGGGGCGAGACCGAGTGCCAGAGGCGGGAGCCGGGCATGGCGCCGTCCCGGGAGAAGGCGAAGATCTGCCGGGTGTTGCTGGTGAGGTTGGCGAGGCCGCAGAAGAGCATGGCGCCGATGACGACGAGCAGCAGCGCCTTGGCCCAGCCCATGCCGAGTCCGTCGATGAGGATCTGGACGGGCGGCGCCGAGGAGCCCGCCACCTTGGCGTAGTCGCCGATGCTGTACACCAGCGCGAGCATCAGGACGAGCCCGGTGATCGCCGAATAGCCGATGGACCGGATGATCCCCCGGGGCGCGTTCACGGTCGCCTGGACCGTTTCCTCGGACATGTGGAAGCTGCCGTCGAAGCCGGTGAAGGTCCAGCTGGTGACCAGCAGGCCGAGCATGCCGCCGTAAAGGCCGTTGGTGAAACCGGTGTTGTTCACGAAATGCGTCACGAAGGAAGCCGACTGATGGTGGTCGGGCATCACGATCAGTGTGCTCACGATCACCACGAGTCCGATCAGCAGCCACCACACGGAAATCCGGTTCAGTACGGCGACGAGCTGGACGGTGTAGGTGTTGGCGAGCCCCTGGACCACGATGATCAGGGCCGTGATCAGAACCGTCTGGTGGGCGGTCGGCACGTACGAGGTCCACTGCAGGGCGATGAAGGCCTGGATGAAGGTGGCGGCCGCGTAGCCGGTGGCCGCCGTGCCGCCGATCTGGCCCACGAAGTTCAGCCACCCCGTGTACCAGGACCAGGCGCCCTTGTGGCGTTTGGCGAGTTTACCGGCGGAGAAATACAGGGCGCCGCTCGTCGGATAGGCGGAGGCGACCTCCGCCATGGCGGCCCCGATGCACAGCACCATCAGGCAGACGCCGATCCAGCCGAACACAAGAATGCGGGGGCCGCCCGCGTTCATACCGAATCCGAAAGAGGAGAAGATTCCCGAGAGGATATTGATGATGGTGAAGGAGATCGCGAAATTGTCGAACGCCTGGAATCGGCGGGTGAGTTTTCGCGGATAACCCATCGCGTGCAGGGTCGCGTCGTCGTCGAGCACGATCGGATCCGCTGTGCGTTCTGACACTTGCCGGCCTTTCACCAGAGGGACTAGGAGGGGACGGACAGGCCGCAGGCGCGGCGGGCCCGGGAGAGCTGCTCGGCGGGCTCCCCGAAGACGCTCCAGGGCATCCGCGAGGCGTACGGCCCCATGGCCGCGAACACCGCCCGGGCCTCGAACTCGCGCTGGGCCATGACCAGCGCGTGCGCGAGGTAGGCCAGGTCCAGCACCGGGGTGAAGCGGTATCCGGCCACCGTGGGCAGCCAGTTGCGGTAGATCGACAACGCGGTGGCTCTCCACTGGGGCTGTTCCCAGACCCGTTCGGCGAGCAGTTGGGTGGGGTTGTGGCTCTCCACCAGCGCGACCAGGGGCAGCAGCCGCAGCACGGAGTCGGCGGGGGCCCGCTGGCCGAGGAAGGCGGCGACGTCCCAGGCCGCGTTGACCGAGCCGCCGTACCGGGTGAAGAAGAAGGACAGGAAGCGGTGGTGGGCCTCGCGGTGCCAGGGGTCGAGGGCGAGGGTGTGCGCGAACAGCCGCCAGGGGCCGGGCGGGGAGGTGAGCAGGCCGCCGGGGGCCGGGTCGTGCGGGCGGTGCAGCCGGGCCATGGCCAGCTTGGCCGCCCAGGGCGTGGGGTCGGCGGGGTTCATGGCACTGGCCCGGTCGCAGGCGGCGAGGGCGATCCGCTCCAGCGCCTCGGCCTGCTCGTCACGCGCGTCGGCCGCCCGGATCGCCCGCTGCACGGCCACCCGCGCCCACATCAGCGCGGACTCGGGGCCGGGCTCCTCCGCCAGCCAGCGTTCGACCAGATCGGTGCCGGCCGCCTCGGAGGCCAGGACCAGGGAGCGGTGGGCGCGCAGGGCGAAGTCGGAACGGGTCTCGGCAAGTGCCTCGCCGGCGCTGCGATATCTCCCGGCGCGCACGTCCACGCATACGCTCGCGAGCAAGCGGTCATCGGCCGCCGGATGCCATACGTACTGCCCTTCGAATAACTCCGCGGCCATCTTTCCCCTGTCCGTCCCCGTTTCGACGCGTCGCAGTCGCGCAGCACGCACCCTACTCAGCGGACAGCACACCGGGAACGCCCGATATCGACATATCGGTCAGCCGGTCGGAAATATTGATGAGGGCGGTGGAGAACGGCTCGAATTTAGTTCAAGGCGAGACTTTCCGGGGTCGCAAACGCCCGCTATGCGCCGCACTACTAGAATGTTTCCGGAAAACGCCCCACACCGCACCGCAGCACACCTCGGGAATCGCCATTCACCGCCTCGCCTCCGCCCTCCGGGACCTGCCGCCGTCCTGCGGCCCGGTCCGCCTCGTCGGCGTCGACGGGCACGCCGGCTCCGGGAAGACCACCTTCGCCGGGCGGCTGGCCGCCGCCCTGGGCGGGGCGCCGGTGCTCCATCTCGACGACATCGCCAGCCACGAGGAGCTGTTCGCCTGGACCGCCCGGCTGCTGACCCAGGTGATCGAGCCGCTCGGCCACGGCGCGACCGCGCACTACTCCCCCTACGACTGGCGCGCCCGCCGCTTCGGCCCGCCCCGCCCGCTGCCGCCCGCCCCCGTGGTCCTCGTCGAGGGCGTCGGCGCCGGCCGCCGGGCGCTGCGCCCGTTCCTGGCGCGGCTGCTGTGGATGGAGCTGCCGGACGAGGAGTCCTGGGCGCGGGGCAGGGCGCGGGACGGTACGGAGCAACAGGACTTCTGGGGCGAGTGGGTCAGGGCGGAACGCATACATTTCGCCGAGGATCCCTCCAGGCCGCACGCCCACCTTCTGGTGACACAGTCACAGGAGGGGTACGAGGTACTGCCGGGGCCCGCGAGAACCATTGGACCGGACCAGGCGGTCACCCACCGTGACGGACCGTCCGCAGTGTGCTGAACTTGTGAAGACGCGCCTCCAAGAAGTTGCCCGAGTACCTCAACTCGGCTTGACCCGGGGGCCGTACAGGTCTTACGTTCTGAATGAGCGGCCCTTGGGAGCCGCCCCGCGGTCGCGAAGCCCCCGGTTGTTCCCCCGTGATCGGGGGCTTCGTTCTGCCCTTTACCCCTTTTGCGTGCGCCGCGCGCACTTCTCCGCTCACCCTCGGTCACCGAGCTCTGTGCGCCCTGTCTGCTCCCACCTCGTCAAACGGCCTGTGCGGCACCCTTCGAAGGGTGGTGGAAGCGCAGGTACGATGCCCTCGGTGCGACCTTCGATCGGCTGCTTCGCGCACCTGCAACTCCGGTCCGCGGCACAGCGGTTCGACCAACGGCGGCCATCGGGGGGAGCCCGGGGGCCAACCACGGGGGCACGGTTTGTGGGGGACGTGATGGATTTCGGCACGCAGGGCCCCGAGGCCCCGGCCGACCTCGCCTGGCTGCGAGGCGTGGACGCCTACACGATGGGCGCCTATCCGCAGGCCGAGGAGGAGTTCCGCGCCGCGGTGCGGATGGATCCCGGGATGGCCGACGCCTGGCTCGGGCTGCACGCGCTGCGCGTGGACACGACGACCGCGCTGCTGCGGATGTTCCGGCACCGGGACCGCTTCGGCGAACAGCGCGGCCGGCACCGGCGCACGCTCAACTCCTGGTACTGGCTGGGCTGGTGGGTGCAACCGGTTCTGGAGAGCCCGCGCGACCTGCTGCTCGCGCACGCCTCGCACTGGCTGGACGGCCGGCACGTCCCGGAACTCGACCGGGCCCTCGCCGGGCTCCCGCCGGTGGACGCCGACCCGCAGGTCCGCTTCCTGCACGCCTGCCGGTCCTACCTCGTCAAGGACTGGGAGCAGCTGGTACGGCACACCGACCCGCTCCTCGACGATCCCATGCTCGGCATCGAGGCGGGCCTGTTCGGCGGCATGGCCCGGGTCCGCCTGGAGATGTACGGCCAGGCCGAACCGCTGCTCTCCGCCGCGCTGATGCGCTGCCGCAGCGAGCAGCCGCAGCGCAAGGAGCTGCGCTACTGGCTGGCGCGGGCCCACGAGGGCACCGGCCGCAGCGCCGCGGCGCTCCCCCTCTACCGGGCCGTGCACCGGGTCGACCCCGCCTTCATGGACACCTCGGCGCGGCTGGCCGCGATCGCCGAGGGCGACGGGTACGACGACACCGCCGACCTCGCGGCGATCACCCTCACCGGCGCCGGGGACGTCGTGGACGGGCCCGACCTGCTCGACCCGCTCTTCGGCACCGAGGGACGCGATCTGCGGCTCGGCGAGCCGGAGCCGCCGGCCGGGGCGATGCCGTCGGTGATCGACCCGTCGGTGCGCGAGAAGGTCGTACCGTCGCCGCCGCTGCCCGCCGGGCCCACCGACCCCGCGTTACTTGAGGAGGCGCTCGCGGAGTTGGAGCGCATGGTCGGCCTGGAACCCGTGAAGCGGCAGGTCAAGGCGTTGTCCGCGCAGTTGAACATGGCCCGGTTGCGGGCGGGGCAGGGGCTGCCGGTGCAGCCGCCGAAACGCCACTTCGTCTTCTCCGGGCCGTCCGGGACCGGGAAGACCACGGTCGCGCGGATTCTCGGCCGGGTGTTCTACGCCCTGGGTCTGCTCGGCGGGGACCATCTGGTGGAGGCGCAGCGGGCCGACCTCGTCGGCGAGTACCTCGGCCAGACCGCCGTGAAGGCGAACGAACTCATCGACTCCGCGATCGGCGGGGTGCTCTTCGTCGACGAGGCCTACTCCCTCTCCAATTCCGGCTACGGCAAGGGCGACGCCTACGGCGACGAGGCGCTGCAGGTGCTGCTGAAGCGGGCCGAGGACAACCGCGACCACCTGGTCGTGATCCTCGCGGGCTATCCGGAGGGCATGGACCGCCTGCTGGCCGCCAACCCGGGCCTCTCCTCCCGCTTCACGACCCGCGTGGACTTCCCCTCCTACCGCCCCCTCGAACTCACCTCGATCGGCGAGGTGCTCGCCGCCGAGAACGGCGACGCCTGGGACGAGGAGGCCCTGGAGGAACTCCGGTCGATCGCCGGGCACGTCGTCGACCAGGGCTGGATCGACGAACTGGGCAACGGCCGCTTCCTGCGCACGCTGTACGAGAAGAGCTGCGCGTACCGGGATCTGCGACTGTCCGGGTACCCCGGCGCACTGTCCCGGGACGACCTCGCCACCTTGCGGCTGCCGGACCTGATGCAGGCATACGGAGAGGTGCTGTCGGGGCGGGGGCCGCAGGATCCGTCCGCCGGGATGTAGGTACGGGTGAGTGGGGGCTGGGGCCGGTGGGTTTCGCTTACCGGCGCTGGCAGGGTGCCTCCCCCACTCTCGGCTTCGCTCGAGCGGGGGGACCCCCATCGCCCACCCGTGCCGCCCTGGGGGCACCTCCCAGGCCCTTAAGGCACTGGGGGAGGCACGACTGCCCGCAGCTACGACGTGCCCCGTAAGGGGCGCTGGGGGTCCCCCCGGCCGAAGGCTGGGGGAGGAACTGCGCGGCCAGCCCCCGCCGGCCTGCAGTTCCCCACGATGCTCAGCCCACCGGCACTTCCTCCGGCTCTCCACTGGACCGCGGCTCCGGTGTCCTGATCGGTGTCGGCTGTTCCCGGTGTGCCGGGTCCGTCACCTCGCCCACCAGCAGCTCCAGTACGTCCTCCAGGGCGGCCAGGCCGAGTACCCGGCCCTTGCCGTCGGCCACCTGGGCCAGGTGGGTCGCGGCTCGGCGCATCACCGTCAGGGCGTCGTCCAGCGGGAGCTCGGCCCGGAGGGTCGTCATCGGGCGCCACACCTGCTGCGGGACCGCCCGGTCCGAGTGCTCCAGGTCGAGTACGTCCTTCACGTGCACATAGCCCATGAAGGCACCGGCCTCGGTCGCGACGGGGAAGCGGGAGTAGCCGGTGCGGGCGGTGAGCTCGACGATCTGGCCCGGCGTGACCGACGGCGGGACCGTGATCAGCGACTCGCGCCGCAGCAGGACGTCCGTCACCGGGCGGGAGCCCAGCTCCAGCGCGTCCTCCAGTCGCTCCCGCTCCTCGGGGTCGAGAAGACCGGCCTGACCGGAGTCCTCCAGGAGGCGGTTGAGCTGCTCGCTGGTGACGACGGCCTCGACCTCGTCCTTCGGCTCGACCCGGAACAGCTTCAGGATGCCCTGGGCGCAGGCGCCGAGGGTGACCGTGATCGGCCGGCAGACCCGGGCGAACGCCACCAGGCCGGGGCTCAGCCACAGCGCCGCCTTCTCGGGCGCCGCCATCGCCAGGTTCTTCGGCACCATCTCGCCGATGACCAGGTGGAAGAAGACCACTCCGGCCAGCGCGATCACATAGCCCAGGGGGTGGATCACGCCTTCCGGCAGATGCACCGCCTCGAACACCGGCTCCAGCAGATGCGCCACCGTCGGCTCGGCGACCGCGCCGAGCGTGAGGGAGCAGACCGTGATGCCGAACTGGGCCGCGGCCATCATCTGCGGCAGGCGTTCCAGGCCGTACAGCACCTGGCGGGCCCGTGCCGTGCCGAGGGGTTCGATCTGGCTGCGGCGGACCGAGACCAGGGCGAACTCCGCGCCGACGAAGAAGCCGTTGGCCAGCACCAGCAACCCGGCGAAGACCAGTTGGAGAACGCTCATCGGGCGGCCTCCGCGACGACGGGTGCGGTGCGGACCAGACGGACCCGCTCGGCGCGGTAGTGACCCACCCGGCGGACCGACAGCCGCCAGCCGGGCAGCTCCGCGCGGTCGCCCGGCGCCGGGATCCGGCCGAGCAGGTCGGCGACCAGGCCGGCGACCGTCTCGTACGGCCCCTCGGGCACGTCGAGGCCTATCCGCTGGAGGATGTCGACGCGGACACTGCCGTCGACGTCCCAGGCCGGCTTGCCGTCCTGCGGCGGGGCCGCCGCGAGTTCCGGCGCGTCCGGGCTGTCGTGCTCGTCACGGACCTCGCCGACGAGTTCCTCGACGATGTCCTCCAGGGTGACGACGCCGGCCGTGCCGCCGTACTCGTCGACGACGACCGCGATGGGCTGCTCGGAGCGCAGCCGGGCCAGCAGGGGCTGGACCGGGAGGGTCTCCGGGACGAGCAGGGCCTGGCGGGCGATGCGGCCGACGGGGGTGTGCAGGCGTTCGTGCACGGACACCGCCAGCGCGTCCTTGAGGTGGGCCATGCCGACGATCTCGTCGATCTTCTCCCGGTAGACCGGGAAGCGGGACAGGCCGGTGGCCCGGGTGAGGTTGACGACGTCCTCGGCGGTCGCCGAGTCCTGGAGCGCGCTGACCTTCACCCGGGGGGTCATGACGTGCTGTGCGGTCAGCTCGCCCAGGGACAGGGTGCGGACGAACAGGTCGGCCGTGTCCTGCTCCAGGGCGCCCGCCCGGGCGGAGTGCCGGGCCAGGGAGACGAGCTCGCCGGGGGTGCGCGCGGAGGCCAGCTCCTCGGCGGGTTCGACGCCCAGGGCGCGCACCAGCCGGTTGGCGACCGTGTTCAGCGCCGCGATGACCGGGCGGAACAGGCGGGAGAAGCGGGCCTGCGGGCCGGCGACGAAGCGCGCGACCTGGAGGGGCTTGGAGACCGCCCAGTTCTTGGGGACGAGTTCGCCGATCACCATCTGGATCGCCGAGGCGAGCAGCATGCCGACGACGACCGCGATCCCGGAGACCGCGCCGTCCGGGATGCCGATCGCGGTGAACGGGCCGTGCAGCAGCTCGGCCAGTGCCGGTTCGGCGAGCATGCCGACGACCAGGGAGGTGATGGTGATGCCGAGCTGGGTGCCGGAGAGCTGGAAGGACAGCTCCTTCAGCGACTCGACGACCGTACGGGCGCGCCGGTCGCCGTCGGCGGCGGCCTTCTCGGCTTCCGGTCGTTCCACGGTCACCAGGCCGAACTCGGCGGCGACGAAGAAGCCGTTGGCCAGGATGAGCAGGAACGCGGCTGCCAGGAGCAGCAGGGGGGTGGTCATGATGCCGCCGCCTCCGCTTCGTCGCGGACCTCGAATCGGAGGTCCGCGGTATGTCGGGAGGGGGCGGCGCAGGTACTACAGGACGATCCGTCCATCGCCGGAGAGGGTCACTCCTCGGGTAGCAGGAACCCCTGTGCGCGGGGCGCGCGACAGGGGCGGAGGCGGGACGTGAAAAGCCTCCGCCAACAGATTAATCAAGACATGGGCCACAGCGGCAGGGGCGACGACCCGGAGGCGGCCCCGAAGTTGCGTGATCTCAGCCCTGATGCTGCTCGGGGTCGTGTGGCGCGTGGGCCTCGGCGAGGGCCCGCAGGGCCTTGGCGTCGCTGATGGCACGCTGCTTGGCGACGCCCGGCTGGATGCCGAGCGCGGGCAGGCTGGTGCCGTCACTGAGGTTGAGGAACACCCACGGGTCACCCGGGCGGAGGTTCACCTGGAGGATCTCCGCCCACTCCAGACGCCGCTTGCTGGCGATGTTCACCACAGTGACCCCGGTCTCGTCGGCGACGACCTTCACCCGGGCCAGCTGGGCCAGCACCCAGAAGATCAGCGCGCCGGTGACGACGAAGCTGAGCTGCTCCCCCGGGCCGAGCTGCTCGAGGAGCAGCGCGACCGCGGAGATGGTGGCGAAGATCGCGACCCCGGCGGTGAGCAGGATCGCGCGGGTGCGGCCCGGCCGGAAGGTGACGGGCAGCGCGGGAAGCTCGGACATCTCGTGCGTGTCCCTCAGAGGCGGCAGGCGTGGATGGCCGTGGTCAGGATGGCGCGGGCGCCGAGGTCGTACAGGTCGTCCATGATGCCCTGGGCGTCCTTGGTGGGGACCATGGCGCGGACGGCGACCCAGCCCTCGTTGTGCAGCGGGGAGACGGTGGGCGACTCCAGGCCGGGGGTGAGGGCGACGGCCTTCTCCAGCTGCTCGACCCGGCAGTCGTAGTCCATCATCACGTACGTCCGCGCGACCAGGACGCCCTGGAGGCGGCGGAGGAACTGCTGGACCTTGGGCTCCTCGGCGTCCGCTCCGGTGCGGCGGATCACGATCGCCTCGGACTTCATGATCGGCTCGCCGAAGACCTCCAGGCCCGCGTTGCGCAGGCTGGTGCCGGTCTCGACGACGTCGGCGATGACCTCGGCGACGCCCAGCTCGATGGCGGTCTCGACGGCGCCGTCCAGGTGGACCACGGAGGCGTCGACACCACTGTCGGTGAGGTGCTTGGCGACGATCCCCTCGTAGGAGGTGGCGACCGTCTTGCCCTTGAGGTCCGCCAGGGTGCTCGCCGCGCCGGGCTTGGAGGCGAAGCGGAAGGTGGAGCGGGCGAAGCCGAGCGGCAGGATCTCCTCGGCGTTGGCGGCGGAGTCCACGAGCAGGTCCCGTCCGGTGATGCCGATGTCGAGGCGGCCGGAGGAGACGTAGATCGCGATGTCGCGGGGGCGGAGGTAGAAGAACTCGACGTCGTTGACCGGGTCGACGATGCGCAGTTCCTTGGACTCCCGCCGCTGCCGGTAGCCGGCCTCATGCAGCATGTCCGCCGCAGGGCCTGAGAGGGAACCCTTGTTGGGGACGGCGATGCGCAGCATGAGGTCGGCTTCCTTTGCTCTGACGGTGCTCTGAACGGAGTGGTGCGGCAGGCGGCTTACAGGTGGGCGTAGACGTCGTCCAGCGAGATGCCGCGGGCGACCATCATCACCTGGACGTGGTAGAGCAGCTGCGAGATCTCCTCGGCGGCGGCTTCCTTGCCCTCGTACTCGGCGGCCATCCAGACCTCGGCGGCCTCCTCGACGACCTTCTTGCCGATGGCATGGACCCCCTTGCCGACCAGTTCTGCGGTGCGGGAGGTGGCGGGGTCGCCGTGGGCGGCCTTGTGCTGGAGCTCGGTGAAGAGCTCCTCGAAAGTCTTGTTGGACATGGTGAGCGCCAGACTACGCCAATTGCCGCGTCGCTCAGTGCCAGGGTTCAGATACTGAGCGGAGGGTGGCCGCGGTCGCCACCGCCGCCGTCACCGCCTCGTGGCCCTTGTCCTCGTGGGAGCCCTCAAGACCCGCCCGGTCCAGGGCCTGCTCCTCGTTGTCGCAGGTGAGCACGCCGAAGCCGACGGGGACGCCGGTCTCGACGGAGACCTGGGTGAGGCCCTGGGTGACGCCCTGGCACACGTACTCGAAGTGCGGGGTGCCGCCGCGGATCACGACACCGAGGGCGACCACCGCGTCGTAGCCGCGGCCGGCGAGCGCCTTGGCGGCGACCGAGAGCTCCCAGGTGCCGGGGACCCTGATCAGGGTCGGCTCGTCGATCCCCAGGTCGCGCAGGGCGCGCAGCGCGCCGTCCACCAGTCCGTCCATCACCTTCTCGTGCCACTGGGCCGCGATGACGGCGACCCGCAGGTCGCTGACATTGCGTACGGACAGTTCCGGTGCGCCCTTGCCGCTCACGTCTCTCCTCGGTGCTGTTTCTCTGCTGAAGTGCTGGTTCTTACTGGTTCGCGCAGCCGGCCACGGCGGGCGTGTCCAGCCACGGCAGGTCGTGGCCCATCCGGTCCCGCTTGGTGCGCAGGTACCGGAGGTTGTGCTCGCCCGCCTGCACGGGCATCGGCTCCCGGCCGCTGATCCTGAGGCCGTGGCTGAGCAGCGCGTCGCTCTTGTCCGGGTTGTTGGTCATCAGGCGGACGCTGCGCACGCCCAGGTCGGCCAGGATCTGGGCGCCGGCGCCGTAGTCGCGGGCGTCGGCGGGCAGGCCGAGTTCGAGGTTGGCGTCGAGGGTGTCCCGGCCGCGTTCCTGGAGTTCGTAGGCGCGCAGCTTGGACAGCAGTCCGATGCCCCGGCCCTCGTGTCCGCGCAGGTAGACGACGACTCCCCGGCCCTCCTCCTGGATCCGGTCCAGGGCGGTGTCGAGCTGGGGGCCGCAGTCGCAGCGGGCGGAGCCGAAGACGTCCCCGGTGAGGCACTCGGAGTGGATCCGGACCAGGACGTCCTCGCCGTCGCCGATCTCGCCGCGGACGAGGGCGACGTGCTCGACGCCGTCGAGGGTGGAGCGGTAGCCGTACGCCGTGAAGGTGCCGTGCCGGGTGGGGAGGTTGACCTCGGCCTCGCGGCGGACGGTGGGCTCGGCGGCTCGGCGGTAGGTGACCAGGTCCGCGATGGAGATGATCGTCAGGCCGTGCTTGCGGGCGAACGGGATCAGCTCGGGCAGGCGGAGCATCCGGCCGTCCTCGCCGGCGATCTCGACGATCGTGCCGGCCGGGCGCAGGCCCGCGAGCCGGGCGAGGTCGACGGCGGCCTCGGTGTGGCCGTTGCGGGTCAGGACGCCGCCGGGCCGGGCGCGCAGCGGGAAGACATGGCCGGGGCGGACGAAGTCCGAGGGCTCGGCGGTACCGCTCGCGAGCAGCTGGAGCGTGGTCGCGCGGTCGGCGGCCGAGATGCCGGTGCTGACGCCGTGCGCGGCGGAGGCGTCCACGGAGACGGTGAACGCGGTCTTCATCGACTCGGTGTTGTCGTCGACCATCTGCGGCAGCCGGAGCCGGTCCAGCTCCTCGCCCTCCATGGGGGCGCAGATCAGGCCGCGGCACTCGCTCATCATGAAGGCGATGATCTCGGGGGTGGCCTTCTCGGCGGCGATGACGAGGTCGCCCTCGTTCTCGCGGTCCTCGTCGTCGACGACCACGATCGGGCGGCCGGCCGCGATGTCGGCGATGGCCTGCTCGATGGGGTCGAGGGTGAGGTCTTCGGCGCCGTCGGTGCGGTAGAGGATGGGTGCCGCGGTCATGCGGGTGCTCCTTCCAGAGCGGGCCGCGTGCCCTGGCGGGAGCGCAGCCACCAGTCGCGCATGCCCCACAGGACGAGCGCGCCGTAGATGACGTAGACGAAGCCGGAGAAGGCGTAGCCGTTGGCGAAGTTCAGCGGGACGCCGACCAGGTCGACCAGGAGCCAGGCGATCCAGAACTCGACCATGCCGCGCGCCTGGGCGTACATGGCGACGATCGTGCCGACGAAGATGTAGGCGTCGGGCCAGGGGTCCCAGGACAGGGACGGGTAGGCCTTGAAGAGCAGGGCGACGGCGACCGTGCCGACGGCGGCCGCGGCGACCATCGCGCCGCGCTCGCGCCAGGTGGCGAAGCGGGGCGCGATAAGACCGTCACCGCCGTCTTCGACCCGGCCCTTGTTGCGGTTCCACTGCCACCAGCCGTACAGCGCGACGACCATGACGACGGCCTGCTTGCCGGCGCTGCCGGTGAGGTGCCCGAAGAAGGCGCCGAAGAGGATCAGGCCGGAGGCGAACTGGACCGGCCAGCTCCACAGGTTGCGGCGCCAGCCGAGGGCCAGGGCGATCAGGCCGAGGATGTTGCCGATCATGTCCGACCAGAGGATGTGCTGGCCGAACAGGACGAAGGCCTCGGAGTTGAGCCAGTTCACTTGCCCGCTCCCTGCGAGTTCGCGAGCAGCCGCTCCACGTACTTGGCGACGACGTCGACCTCGAGGTTGACCGGGTCACCGGGCTGCTTGTGGCCGAGCGTGGTCAGGTCGAGGGTGGTGGGGATGAGGCTGACGGTGAAGTAGTCCGGGCCGGCCTCGACGACGGTGAGGCTGATGCCGTCGACCGTGATCGAGCCCTTCTCCACGACGTACCGCGCGAGGTCGGCGGGGAGGGAGACCCTGACGATCTCCCAGTGCTCGGAGGGGGTGCGCGCCAGCACCTGACCGGTGCCGTCCACGTGGCCCTGCACGATGTGGCCGCCGAGGCGCGAGCCCACGGCGGTGGGGCGCTCCAGGTTGACGCGGGAGCCGACGCCGAGCGCGCCGAGGGAGGAGCGCTGGAGGGTCTCCTGCATGACGTCGGCGGTGAACTCGTCGCCCTCGTGCTCCACGACGGTCAGACAGACCCCGTTCACGGCGATGGAGTCGCCGTGCTGTGCGCCCTCGGTCACTACGGGGCCACGGAGCCGGAAACGGGAGGCGTCGCCGAGATTCTCGACGGCGGTGATCTCACCCAGCTCTTCGACGATTCCGGTGAACACTTCCCGGGTCCTCCTGCCTCAACGGGGCACGGACTCCGGGGCCTGTCGACGGACGACAGAATGTACGGGTGAACACACCGGGGCGACGCCGACAAGGTCTCGTCCGTCACGGACGAGACCAGATACGGCGGCGCGCACAGGTACATGCTCGCCCGCCGCGCACTGCCTCCCATCCGGACTTTAACCGTCGGTCCAGGAGTTTCACCTGGTCAACCGGCCGCTGGAAGCGGACGGGTCGCGGACTATAACCGCCGGTTCGGACTTTCACCGACCCCGGAGTGCGCTGCTTCTGGTACACCGCCAGTGTGCCACGCCGGGTGGTGGTCCATACAGGGGAACTGTGTGGGGTGCCTCACAACCCATGTCACTGGACTTCCCTGACAGCTCGTCATGTGCCCAACTGGGCCTCGGACCAGGGATCTTGACTTTGATCCAAACCTATTGACCCTACTGGTCTAGTCCTTTTAGGGTGCGATCGGGCCCGGTGGCGGTGACGACGGCCCTTGCCCGCCGCCGGGTCTCTCATGCGCGGTCCGGGGGCGCGAACAGTTCGTCCTGGGCGCGCTCCCGGGCGGTCAGCAGGGCGCCGCGCAGCACGGCCGCACCGCCGAGCGTGCTCGCCCTCACTTCGGTGGCCAACGGTGACATGCGGCGCAGCCGTTCCTCGACGCGGGCGGCGAGCGGTGCGGCGCCGGCCGAGCCGATCTCGCCGCCGAGGACTACGCAGCCGGGGTCCAGGACCGCGACGACGGCCGCCAGGCCGAGGGCTATGCGGTCGGCCAGGGCGTCCAGGAAGTCGGGGTTCGGCTTGGTGGGTCGCCGGTTGTCTGCGGGTGCGTTGTGGCTGGTCGCGCCCACGCGGCGGAGCCGCATGTCGATACGCCCCGCGCCCCTTTGGAGCGCCATGGACGAGGGCGCCGCAGAGGCTAGCCGTGATGCCTCTGCGGCGACGGAGGCGCCGGGCTCGTCCAGTTCCGGGCCGTGTTCGGCGGCCAGTTGGGTGATCGCCGCCGCCCCTACCAGGGAGTGGTAGCCACCGGAGCAGTCCGTGGCCGTGGGGAGTGCGGTGGTGCCCGGTACCGGGAGGAAGCCGATCTCGCCGGCGCCGCCGGAGGCGCCGCGGCGCAGACGGCCGTCGAGGACGACGGCGGCGCCGCAGCTGTGGCCCAGCCAGAGGAGGACGAAGGTGTCCCGGTCCCGGGCGACACCCTCGCGCTGTTCGGCGAGGGCGGCCAGGTTGGTCTCGTTCTCGACGGTGACCCGGGTCCGCGGGAAGCGTTCCTGGAGGGTGGCGACCAGCCGGCGGTGCCAGGCGGGCAGACCCGCCGAGTCGCGCAGGTCGCCCGTGGCCGGGTCGATGAGGCCGGGCGCTCCGATGCCGACGGTGTGCAGCCGCCCCTCGCCGGATCCCTCCGCCTCCTTCACCGCCCGCTCGACCAGCCCCACCGCCTGCTCGACCGCCGCCGCCGTCCCGGCCTCCGGCCCGACCGGTACCGCACCCTCGACCAGCACCTGCCCCACCAGGTCGGACACCAGCACCGAGACGCTCTCGGTCCGCACGTCGAGGGCGGCCAGGCAGGCACGGTCGGCGACGATGCCGTAGAGCCGGGCGTTCGGCCCCCGGCGCTGTTCGCCGGACTCGCCGACGACCGTGATCAGGCCGGACACGGTGAGCCGTTCGACGAGGTCGGCGACGGTCGGCCGGGAGAGCCCGGTCAGCTGTTTCAACTGCCCCGCCGTCAGCGGGCCTTCCTGCTGGAGCAGGCTCAGCGCGAGCCGGTCGTTGATGGCCCGGGCGGTGCTCGGTGATGCGGGCATGACGGGCATCCTCCCAGATCCGCGCGGCCCGGGACGGCCGCATATCTCTCTATCTATCAGGCAGGGTCCCTGATAGTTTACGGCGGAACAGCGGTACAGCGGGGACAGCGGGGCGGCACCCACCCGGGGAGGGGCAGGACCATGAAAGACGTGGGCTACGAGCAGCAGGGGGTGAAGCGGGCGCGGTACGCCGTCGCGGCCGTGTTCACCGTGCACGGCGCCGTCACCGGCTCGTTCGCGACCCGGGTGCCGTGGATCCAGGAGCATGCCGGGCTGGGTGCCGGGCAGCTCGGCTTCGCGCTCGCGTTCACCGCGTTCGGTGCCTCGTGCTCGATGCCGCTCGCGGGCCGGATCAGCCACCGCTTCGGCAGCCGTACGGCGCTGCGCGGGCTGATCGCGATGTGGACGGCGTCGCTGATCCTGCCGTCCCTGGCGACGAACCTCTACACGCTGTGCCTGGCGATGTTCGTGTACGGCGCGAGCGCCGGCATGGCGGACGTGGTGATGAACGCGCTCGGCGTGGAGATCGAGCGGCTGCTGGACCGGTCGATCATGTCGGGGCTGCACGGCATGTGGAGCGCGGGCACCCTGGTCGGCTCGGCGGCGGGCACCCTCGCCGCGCACCTGGGCACGGACGCGCGGGTGCACTTCGCCCTGGCGGCGGCCGTGCTGACCGTGCTCGGCGTGCTGGCCGCCGGCTGGGTCCTGGACGTCCAGCCCGACGCGGACGAGGAACCACCGCCGCGGTTCACGCTGCCGCCCCGCTCGGCCCTGCTGATCGGCACGGTGGGCTTCTGCGCGGTGTTCGCGGAGGGCGCGAGCCTGGACTGGTCGGCGGTGTTCCTGCGGGACCGGATGGACAGTTCGGCCGGGCTCGCGGCGGCCACCACCACGGGGTTCATGCTGGCCATGGCGGTGGCCCGGATCAGCGGGGACGCGGTGGTGAACCGCTTCGGCGCGGTCCGTACCGTGCGGGCCGGGGGTGTGCTGGCCGCGTTCGGCGGTCTGCTGGTCGTGCTCGCCGGGAATCCGGCCGTGGCGATGGCCGGGTTCGGGCTGCTGGGCCTCGGCATCGCGGTCGTCGTACCGCTGTGCTTCGCGGCGGCCGGGCACGCCGGGCCGAACCCCAGTCAGGCGATCGCGGGCGTGGCGACGATCACCTACACGTCGGGCCTGATCGCGCCCAGCCTGATCGGCGGGGTGGCCCAGGCGACCAGCCTGGTGGTGTCGTTCTGCCTGGTCACGGCGCTGGCGTTGGGTCTGGTGGTGTTCGCGGGCGTGCTGCGGGCCGGGGAGCGGGGCAAGCGGGCCGAGGTCGGCCCCGCGGCCGCAGCAGTTCCCGACCCGCGGCCCTGACAGCGTCGCGCCGGGGCGCAGGGTGGCTGCGTCGAGCCAGACCAGCGCCCAGGCGCGTGTGTACGTTGCCACCCTGTCCGGCGAGCAGCGATCGAAGCTGCACGTCGGGCCAGTGGTACTGAGCCGTTCCAGCCGGAGTTGACATCCTCCCGCAGCCGAAGCTGAAGGATTCCAGCCCGCACGGGCTGAGGTTCACGAGCGCTCAAACCCTTTCGGGCTGTCACCCCTCCGGCGTGTCCCGCCGCGACACGTGCATTACTCAGGAACCCCTCCGTGGGCGCCCTCAGCCCGCGATCGAGTCCAGCTGCTCGGCGGCCGGCCGCAGCGCCCAGAGGTCACCGCCGGGCGGTGCCTCCAGCTGTCGTACCGCCTGCCGGGCCGCCTTGTCGCCGGCGTCGGCCGCCGCGTGCACGACGTCGCTCGCCGCGTAGCGGTGGAACTCCAGCTCCGGGTACGGCCAGGCGGCGGCCCCGGTCGCGGCGGGCAGCAGATAGTCCACGGCCTTGGACAGGCTCTGCCCGTCCGGTCCCCGGTAGCCCCAGAGGTCCACCCCGACATGCCGGCCGATGGCCGCGAGCCGGGTGTAGGCGACCAGGTCAAAGGTGGAGTAGTGCCAGCTCCTGGTCCGGGAGAGCTCCTGCGGCTGGCTCCCGTCGGCGGCGATCTGCGGGTCGATCCGCCTGGCCCGCGCGTCCAGCACGGTCTTCCTGGCCAGCGCCTTGTCGCCGGTCGCGTAGGCGAGGGCGGCGAGCTGCATGTCGTGGAAGGTGCCGTGGTTGTTGGCGGCGGCGCCCTCCTCCTTGCCGAAGGCGCTGTTCTTCAGCCAGCCGAGGAAGTCGGTGTTCCAGCTCCGCATCCCGGCGCGGTCCCCGGCGCTCCAGCCGGGGGCGCCCGTGCCGAGGATCGCCAGTGCGTCGACCACGCTGGTGTACGACTGGGAGAAGTCGATGATGCCGATGGCCCGGCCGTCGTACTTGCACGGGATGAACTGGGCGTGGTTCAGGTTCGGGTTCATCCGGGTCGCGGGGTCCAGGAACCAGGTGCGCAGGACCTGGCCGGCCTTCTGGGCGTACTCCCGTTTCCCGGTGTAGTACCAGGCCAGGGAGAGGTCGTAGGTCGAGTCGAAGACCTTCTCGACGTCCTGGCGGTCGGTGCCGCTGTCGACCTCGGGATTGCGCCGGCCGTCGCGCTGGACGTAGGGGCAGCCCCAGGGATTGTCGGCGGTGGGGGTGGTGGTGGGCCACCAGTAGGGGGCCTGGCTCAGGTAGTCGTGGACGTCGCCACCGGGGGCGGGCTTCGGCTTGTCGACGACCGTCCAGGGGCCCTGGCCGAGCCAGGCGTCGGCGCGGGTCGTCAAGTCCTTGACGGCGCGCCGGAGTCGGGGGTCGCCGTGGTCGAGTTCGGCCCGGGTCCGCTGGAGGCGGGCGCCGTCGAGGACGGCGGTGTCCGGAGCCTTGGGCGCCCTCGCGGTCGCGTGGGCGGAGGGGACGAGGACGGCGCCGACGGCCGCCAGCGCCGTCAGGACGACGGCCGCGCGGGATCTTCCACTCATCGAGCACTCCGATCGGACATGAAGCATGAATCAGATACGTGAACTCAGTTCATGAGTAGGACCGTGCGAGCGTAGAACCGCGAGGTAGCCGTGACAATGGTGCGGACCAACTTCATGTACGAGGAAAGCGAAGCTCCACCATGGATCTCGGCGTCGGCTGGAAACTGCACGGCGACGGGCGCACGCCCGCGCCCGGAGCGGTGGTGCGCCCCGACGAACGGCTCTCCTGGCCCCGCACGGTCGGGCTCGGCGCCCAGCATGTGGTGGCCATGTTCGGCGCGTCCTTCGTCGCCCCGGTGCTGATGGGCCTGAACCCCAACCTGGCGATCATGATGTCGGGTGTCGCGACCGTGATCTTCCTGCTCGCGACCCGCGGCCGGGTGCCCAGCTACCTGGGCTGCTCCCTGTCCTTCGTCGGCGTGGCCGCCGTGATCCGCGCCCAGGGCGGCAGCAGCGCCACCGTGACCGGCGCGGTCTTCGTGGTCGGTGCGGTGCTGTTCCTGATCGGCCTGGCCGTGCAGCGCTTCGGCGCCCGGATCATCCACGCCGCGATGCCGCCGATCGTCACCGGCGCGGTCGTGATGCTGATCGGCTTCAACCTCGCGCCCGTCACCGCCTCGACCTACTGGCCGCAGGACCAGTGGACCGCCCTGCTGGTGATGCTGTTCACCGCTCTGGCCGTCGTCTGTCTGCGTGGCTTCTGGTCACGCATCGCGATCTTCCTGGGCCTGGTCTTCGGGTACGTCCTGTCCTGGGCCCTCGACCGGATCTTCGGCAAGATCCACTCCATGAGCCCGAGCGGCAAGGTCACCGACCACTGGCGGCTCGACCTCTCCGGCGTCGGCAAGGCGGACTGGATCGGGCTGCCGTCCTTCCACGGCCCGTCCTTCCAGTGGTCGGCGATCCTGGTCGCCCTCCCCGTCGTCATCGCCCTGGTCGCCGAGAACACCGGGCACGTCAAGGCCGTCGGCGAGATGACCGGCGACCCGCTGGACGACAAGCTCGGCACGGCCATCTCCGCCGACGGGGTCGCCTCGATGCTCTCCACCGCCGTGGGCGGCCCGCCCAACACCACCTACTCCGAGAACATCGGCGTGATGGCCGCGACCCGCGTCTACTCCACCGCCGCCTACTGGGCCGCCGCCGGCTTCGCGCTGCTCTTCGGCGTCTGCCCCAAGTTCGGCGCGATGGTGGCGGCGATCCCGGGCGGGGTCCTCGGCGGCATCACCGTCATCCTGTACGGCATGATCGGCCTGCTCGGCGCCCAGATCTGGCTGCACGCCAAGGTCGACCTGCGCAACCCGCTGAACCTGGTCCCGGCCGCCGCGGGCATCATCATCGGCGTCGGCAACGTCAGCCTGAAGTTCACCGACACCTTCTCCCTGAGCGGCATCGCACTCGGCACCCTGGTCGTCATCATCGGATACCACGCGCTGCGCGCCCTGGCCCCGGCCCACCTCAAGTCCACGGAACCGCTGCTGGACGAGGGCACCAGTTCCTACGACGACGACGCCAAGTCGTAGGCGTACGACGGGGTGAAACTCCCGGCGGCGCCCTTGCAGCCATCGGACTCCCCCGGCAGCTTCACCCACAGATAGGCGTCGATCCGCGCCTGACCGGTGTCGAGCGTGGGCGCCCGGCCGATCCGCCGCCCCGCCGGATCGCACCAGGCGCCGTTCGCCGGGGCGCCGTTGCCGTTGCGGCTGGTGTCGATCACCGCACCGAGCGAGGCCGGTCCGCCGAGGGCGTCGAGGACCTGGCGGTCGTAGGCGATCTCGTCCTCGGTGGTCTGGAAGTTGGAGACGTTGCTGAAGATCCCCGCGGCGGCCGTGGCGCCCGCCTGCCGCAGCAGGTCCGCCTGCCGGCCGGGCGGGTGCCAGCCGGAGTGACCGGCGTCGTAGTAGACCCGGGCCCCGGGGTCGGCCGCCTTGAGCACCCGGCCGGCGCGGGCCAGCGAGGCGAACCGCGCGGCGCGGTCGGCGGCGGAGAGGCAGTCCGCCTGGGCGACCGAGTCCGGCTCCAGGATCACGATCACCTCGCCGGAGCCCAGCCCCCGGGCGAAGGCGTCGATCCAGCCGTCGTACGCGGCGAGGTCCGGCGCCCCGCCCTGCGAGGCCCCGCCGCAGTCCCGGTCCGGGATCGCGTACGGCACCAGCACCGGGACCCGGCCCTGCGCGGAGGCCGCCGAGGTGACGGCCCGGACCCGGGAGGCGATGGTCGCCGGGGCGAAGTCGGCGAACCACACGGCGGCCGGCCGGTCGGCGATGCGGTCCCCGATGACGGCGGCGCGCGGATCGTCCGGGTGGGCCCGGACCCAGTCGGCGACCTGGGAGTCGGGATGGCGGTAGAGCTGGGGCACCCGCCGCTTCGCCACGGTGGGGGCGGGGCGCGGGGTGGTCCGCCGCGGGGACGCGGACGGTGAGGGCCGGACGGGAGGTGTCGTGGAGCCGGACGGTGCGGGGGCCGGCGCGGCCGACGTCCTCGCGTGCGTCACCACGGGCCGGTCCTCTCCCACGGCCGCTTCGCCGCCGCGCTCCTCACCGAGCGCCGAGAACATCCCGGTCGCGGTACCGACGGCGACCACGGCCGAGGCGACGGCGAGCATGACCGCCCGCTTCCGCCCGCCCCGGCGCCGGGCGTGTGAGCCAGGCACGCTGTGCTCCCCCTCCCGCGCGGCGGGTCCGTTCCCCCGTTCCGGGGAAGCGCCGGGCCCGTCGGCACGCGCGTCAGCCCAGGGCTGGGACCCTTCCCCCATGGCGCAGTCGGAACACCTCACCGCTCCGGTCGGCACCGTCGTCTCCCGGATGCGCGCCCTGGACGCGGCCCTGCCCGAGCGGGACGGGATCGCGGTCTTCAACCGTGTCTACCTCGCCGTCACGGAGGAGGTCGAACGGCGCCTGGACGCGGGCCGGTTCGGTGATCCGAGAGCCGCCGAGACGCTGGACGTGCGGTTCGCGGAGCGCTATCTGGCCGCCGTGGACGCGGCGGACGGCGACCGCCGTCCGCCCGCCTGCTGGCGGCCGCTGTTCCAGTTCCGCCGCCATCCCGGCGTACGACCGCTGCAGTTCGCGCTGGCGGGCATCAACGCGCACATCGGGCACGACCTGGCGCTCGCCGTGGTGGACGCCTGTCGTACGCTCGGCTGCGAACCGGCCGATCTGGAGGACGAGTTCGACCGCGTGGGCGAACTCCTCGTCTCGCTGGAGGAGCGCATCCGCGAGGATCTGATGCCGGGTCCCGATCTGCTCCAGATCGCGGATCCGCTGACCCATCTGCTCGGTTCCTGGAGCCTGGAGCGGGCGCGGGACGCGACCTGGTCGGCGGCGCGGGCACTGTGGGCGCTGCGCCGGTTCGACGACCTGGTGGAGGAGTTCGCCGAACGGCTGGACGCGGCCGTCGGGTTGGCGGGCCGGATGCTGCTCACCCCGCTGCCGGACTGAGATGGCCTGATCCGGCCGGTACTCGAGCCACGGTGGAAACCGGGTGTGATCGCCTTGCGTTGACGGCACGTACCCGATTGCAGAGGAGCACCGGTATGACGACTCGGCTCGGCCTCAGTCTTCCCCAGATGCGGCAGTACTCCCTCGCCACCGATGTCACCGACGTGGCCCGTACCGCCGAGCAGATCGGCTACGACAGCCTCTGGGTCTTCGAGCGGGCCCTCTTCCCCGAGCCGGCCACCCAGGGCCTCTACGGCGTCGAGGGCCTGCCCTGGCCCGACGAGTACCGCAACGTGGCCGACCCGCTGGTCACGCTCTCCCTCGCCGCCGCGGTCACCGAGCGGGTCCGGCTGGGCAGCAGCGTCCTGGTGGCGCCGCTGCACATCCCCTTCCAGCTGGCCAAGTCCCTGGCGACGCTGGACGCGGCGAGCGGCGGCCGGGTGGTGGCGGGTCTGGGCACCGGCTGGTCCCTCGACGAGTACGCGGCCAGCGCGATTCGGCCGTTCGAGGAGCGCGGCCAGGTGCTGGACGAGCTCATCGAGGTGTGCCGCGCGGTGTGGGGCCCCGATCCGGTGCGCCACGACGGCCGGATCACGAAGATCGCCTCCGCCGTGGTCGGTCCCAAGCCGGCCCGGCCGATCCCGATCCTGCTGGCCGCCAACACCGGGAAGGCGAAGCGCCGGCTCGTCGACCACGCGGACGGCTGGCTGCCGGTGGGCATGGGCGTGGACCAGCTCGCCGCCCAGTGGACGCAGCTCCAGGACCTGGCGGCCGAGCGCGGCCGCACGGAGCCGATCCAGACCGTCGTGCGGGTCAACGCCACGTACACGCCCAAGGCCTACGACGGCTCCGACCGCCGCCCCTTCCAGGGCAGCGCCGACCAGATCGTCGAGGATCTCGTGGCCCACGCGGCCGTCGGCCTCGACGAGATCCTCGTCGACCTCGAGTCCACCCCGCGCGACGCCCAGGAACTCAAGGACCTCGCCGCCGAGGTGTACGAGAAGGCGCGGGCGGCCGGGGTCTAGTCCTCGGGGAGTTCGACCGGTGCGATGTCGTCGTAGACGTCGCCGGGGCCGGGGTTGGCCGGGTCGGTCTCACCTCCGAGGTGGTGCATGACGCCCCAGACCGCGTTCAGCGCGGTCTGGACGGCGCCCTCGGCCCAGCCGGCCGTCCAGGAGATGTCGTCGCCGGCGAGGAAGATGCCCCGCTTGTCGGCGGGCAGCCGGTCCTGCATGAAGTGGGTGAACAGACGCCGCTGGTAGCGGTAGTGGCCGGGCAGGTTGGCCTTGAACGCGCCCATGAAGTAGGGCTCGTTCTCCCAGGACACGGTCACCGGGTTGCCGATGATGTGCTTCCTGATGTCGACCTTCGGGTAGATCTCGCCGAGCGACTTCAGCATGACCTCCATCCGCTCGTGCGCGGAGAGCGGGAGCCACTTCAGACTGTCGTCGCACCAGGTGTAGGAGAGGCAGATGACGGCGGGCCTGTCGGGGCCGTCGTCGAGGAGGTAGGTGCCGCGGGTCATCCGGTCGGTGAGCGTCATCGACATGACGTCCCGGCCGGTCTCCTCGTCCTTGTCGAGCCAGAACGGCCGGTCGACCGGCACGAACAGCTTGGAGCTCTCCATGTAGTGGGTGCGCTCGATCGCGGTCCAGTGGTCGATCGGGAAGAGCGAGTCGTCGCAGGCGATCTTGGAGAGCAGCATCCAGGACTGGGCGGTGAAGATCGCGGCCTGGTAGGTGCGGATGTCGCCGTCCGCGTCCGTCACGGTGATCCGGTTGCCGGTGGTGCGGTGCAGACGGGTCACGGCGGGCTTCGGCTCGCCGTTCTCGTGCAGCTTCGCGAGCGACGTCCCGTACGCCCAGTGCACGATCTTCTCCGGCTCGCGCTGCCAGAGCCGGAGCGGGAGTTGCTGGCTGCCGCCGACGATGCCGCGGTGGTGGTCGTCGGCCTCGGTGTAGACGACCCGCAGGATCTCCAGGATGGAGTTGGGGAAGTCGGTGTCCCAGCCGCCGGTGCCGAAGCCGACCTGGCCGAAGATCTCGCGGTGCCGGAAGGACCTGAACGCCTCGGAGTCGCAGAGGAAGCCGTAGAAGGTCTGGTTGTCGAGCTTCTCGACGAGCTTCGCCCAGATCTCGCGGATGCGCGGCACGTCCCGCTCGCGCATGGCGCGGTTCATGTCGGAGAAGTCGGCGCCCTCGTCGAGGCACTTGTTCCAGGCGGCGGCGACGTCCCGGTAGACCTGCGGCAGGTCGTCGATCGTCTCGGCGTAGTGCGACTCCCCCTTGAGGTCGACCACCGTCGAAGGGGTGGTCTCCGCGAGCGGGTTGGGGAACGGCCGGGTCTGAAGTCCCACCAGGTCGATGTAGTGCTGGAGGGCGGTGGAGGACGGCGGGAAGCGCATCGCGCCCATCTCGGCGGTCAGTTCGGGGTCGCAGCCCTCGAAGCCGACGGTCCGCAGCCGTCCGCCGATCTCGTCGGCCTCGTAGACGACCGGCTTCAGGCCCATCTTCATCAGCTCGTAGGCGGCCACGATGCCGGACAGGCCGCCGCCGATGACCGCGACCTCCGTGCCGTGTCCGGTCGCCGGGATCTGGCCGAGGCCCGCCGGGTGGGCGAGGAAATCGTCGTACGCGTACGGGAAGTCCGGGCCGAACATGGTGATCGGCGGCTGCTGCTCGTCTGCGTGCTCGACGGCGTTGGGCACGGTGGACGTCATGGGGTACGGACTCCTTGCGACATGCGAAAAGAACGCGGGAAGAAGAGCGGAAAGACGAGCGGGGGAAGGTCAGGACAGGGACCCGTAGAGGCCGGGGCGGCGGTCCTTCAGATACGGGTTCGCCTCGCGGGAGGCGGCGAGGAGGGCGGGGTCGACGTCGGCGACGACGAGTTCCTCGTCGCGGCCTGCGCGGACCCGGGCGACCCCGTCGGGTCCGGCCAGCGTGGAGAGCCCGAAGAAGTCGAACTCCCCTTCCGGGCCGACCCGGTTGGCGTAGGCGACGTACATCTGGTTCTCCCAGGCCCGCACCGGGACCAGGGACTCGGCGACCAGCTGGAACGGGTGCATGTTCGCGGTCGGCACGAGGAGCAGGTCGGTGCCGGCCAGGGCGTGGGCGCGGACCAGCTCCGGGAACTCGACGTCGTAGCAGATCATGAGCCCGACGGTGAGGCCGCCCAGCTCGGCCTGGACGACCGGCTGGTCGCCGGGGGTGTAGTGGTCCCGCTCGAAGCCGCCGAAGAGATGGGACTTGCGGTAGTTCGCGAGCCGGGTGCCGTCGGCGGAGATCAGCTGGGCGGAGTTGTGCACGGCGTCCCCGTCGCGCTCCGGGTACCCGTAGACGATCGCCAGACCGTGCCGGTGGGCCAGCTCGGCGACCGCGTCCGCGCTGTCGCCGTCGGCGGGCTCGGCGAGCCGGGCGATGTCGTCGCCGATCGCGTAGCCGGTCAGGAACATCTCCGGGGCGACGAGCAGCGCGGCACCCGCGGCGGCGGCCCGGCCGGCGGCCTCGTCGAGCACCTTGAGGTTCTCGACGGTGGAGCCGGGGTGGCCGGAGCTCTGGAGCAGGGCGGTGCGCATGCTGGTCCTCACCGGGTACGGAAGGGGGTCTGGGGGCCAGTTAGACGGTACGGTCGGCGGGGCGGGCCGGACAAGAAGGACCTGTTGCGCGTCGGCGAGCGGTTCGTTGCGTGATGCAGCCGTCCGGCGGCGATTCGTTGCGCGGGGTCAGAGCTCCCGCAGCCGCTCCACGATCACCTTCAGCAGCTCCGGGTCGGCGGCGGGGCCCGCCGGTTCCACCCGCCGGGGCTCGTCGATCCGGACCAGGCCGGCCTCGGCGAGATCGCCGAGCAGCACGCGTACGACGGTGAGCGGCAGGTCGGCGTCCGCGGCGAGCTCGACGACCGGGCGGGCCCCGCGCCGCACCAGGGCGAGCAGGACGGCCCGGGCGTGGTCGACATCCGGCTGGGCCGCCTCCGCCTCCACCGCCGTGACCTGCGACATCAGGTCGATGGCATGCCGGCCGGAGGGCTCGGTACGGCCCCGGGTGACGGTGTAGGGGCGGACGAGCGAGCCGGTCTCGTCCTCGTACCAGTGCTCGTCGCTCACCGCGGTGTCAGGGGGCCGAGCGGACGGCCGCGTCCAGGTGGCGGCCGAGGCGGCGGACGAGCAGGGCCATCTCGTGGGCCAGCTGGCCGACGTCGGTGCGGACGTCGCTGAGGACGGCGAGCCGGCTGCCGTGCCCGGCCGGGGTGACGAAGAGGTAGGCGTCGTCGAGCATCACCATGGTCTGCCGCACCTCTCCGGCGCCGAACCGGTCCCCCGCCGACCGGGCCAGGCTGTGGAAGCCGGAGCACACGGCCGCGAGATGCTCGATGTCCCGCCGCCGCATGCCCTCGGTGTGACTGAGCGGCAGCCCGTCGGCGGTGAGCAGCACGGCCTGCCGGACGTGGTCCGTCCGGGCGACGAGATCGTCGAGCAGCCAGCCGAGATCGGTACCGGGCTGGACGCCGGGCGCTGATGCGGTTCCGGCGGGTTCGGGTCGGTCGTCACTGGTCATGGTCGGCGCGCGTCCTTTCCTCGGTGTGGTCCGGCTCCTCGGGTCCGGTCGGCAGTCCTCTGCGCCCCCGGTCCAGGCCGCGCTGGAAGGCTCCGAAGACCGCCCGCATCTCGTCGGCGTCCAGGTCGCGCGTCTCGCCCGCGGCCCGCTCCGTGCGCAGCTCGGGGGCGAGGGAGGCCTGGCGGGTGCGGGTGGGCAGGGGCGGGGTCGTACCGGGGCCGGGGTCCTCCGACGGACCCGGCAGGGGCCCGCTCCCGAACCCGCCGTCACGGCCCGCTCCGGCCCCGCCGTACGGCGACGGCGCGCCGCCCCCGTACGACGACAGCGCGCCGACCGCCGAGCCGTCCCGTCGGCCGCTCTCCGGTTCGACGTCCGCCAGCACCGCCTCCGGCAGCAGCACCACGGCCGTCGTCCCCCCGTACGGGGAGTCCCGCAGCGTCACCTCGATGCCGTGCCGGGCGGCCAGGCGGCCGACGACGTAGAGGCCGAGGCGGTCGTGGCGGGTGGGGTCGAAGGCGTCGGGGGCGGTGAGGGTGTGGTGGGCCTCGGTGAGCTGCTCGGGGTCGAGGCCGAGGCCCCGGTCGTCGATCTCCAGGGTGAAGCCCTGGCCCACCCGGGCCGTGCGCAGGGTGACCTGGGTGTGCGGCGGCGAGAACACCGTGGCGTTCTCCAGCAGCTCGGCGACCAGGTGCACGACGTCGGCGACGGCGTCCGCGGCCACGCCCACCTCGGGCATCGGCGGCACCACGACCCGGGTGTAGTCCTCGATCTCGCCGACCGCCGAGGACACCACGTCGGCGATCGGCACCGGCCGCCGCCAGCGTCGTCCGGGGGTGGCGCCGGAGAGGATGATCAGGCTCTCCGCGTGCCGGCGCATCCGGGTGGTCAGGTGGTCGATGTGGAACAGCTCGCCGAGGACGGCCGGGTCGTCGGTGCGCCGTTCCAGCGTGTCGACGAGTTTCAGCTGGCGGTGGACGAGGGCCTGGTTGCGGCGGGCGATGTTGAGGAGGACCGCGAACAGGCCCCGGCGCAGCGTGGCCTGCCGGACCGCGGCCTCGACGGCGGCCAGCCGGGCCCGGTTGAACGACCGGCCGACGTCGCCGATCTCGTCGTCCCCGGCCTCCCTGGCGGCCAGCGGCGGCGCCTCGGTGACCGCGTCCACGTCCTCACCGGCGCTCAACCGCTCCATCAGGGCGGGCAGTTGGCGTGCCGTCAGCACATCGGCCGCGTCCCGCAGGATCTCCAGCCGGCGTGAGATGCGCCGGGCCCCGCGCACCGCGAACCACAGCGAGAGGCCCACGGCCGCCAGCCCGGCCACGCCGACGACGGCCGCCTTGGCCAGCTCGCGGTAGGCGAAGGCCCGGCCGCGCGCGGCGGAGTTCTCGGCCGACCGGGTGCACAGCAGCATGTACTGCTTGACGGCCCGGTCGGTGGTCGACCGCCAGGTGTCCGCCGCGACGGCCGCCCCGGCCCGGTCCGCGCCCGCCCGCAGCAGGGCGTCCTCGCCGCGCACCAGCGAGCGGTGCAGCGCGCCGCCCTGGAACGTCTCGAACAGCGTCCGGGAGTCCGACGGCAGGTCGGGGACGTAGGTCCGTTCGAAGACCCGGCGGTCCTCGATCGTCGCGGCGAGGGTGTCGTACTGCCGGTCGGTGAGCCGTCCGGCGGCCCGTGCCCCGGCGACCAGCGCGTCCTCGCGGGAGACGAACTCCCGCACCCGCACCAGCTCGACGACGACCTGCGACTCCCGGGCCAGCTGTCCGGCCTGGAGGGCGGTGAGGGTGGACTCGACGTCGAAGCCGGGCTCCACGAGGGCGCTGTAGTCGGCGACGGCGCCGTCCCAGGAGATCTTCCGGGACAGCACCCGCGCGCGCAGCCGTTCCAGCCCGCCGGTGGCGGTCACCATCGCGTCCAGGGACTGGCGCTGCCGGTCCGTCAGGCGGTCGCGGTCGCCGTCCCGGACCGCGTCCCGCATGGCGTCCACCGCCCGGTCGGTGCGCCGCTGCTGGGCGAGCAGGTCGGTGGCGGTCGCCGTGTCGAGGCGGGCGCCCAGGTAGGCCGCCGACAGCCGCCGTTCGATCTGGATCTGCCCCACGGCGGTGTCGACGGGGGTGCCGAAGTCGTCGTACACCCCCTGGAGCCGGATCAGCGCGCGCAGTTCGGCGGTGACGGACACCATGGCGAAGCTCCACAGCGCCGTCAGCGCGACGGCCGGGGCGAGGGCGAGCGCCACGATCCGCGCGCGGACGGTGGTGGGTCGGCCTACTGGCCAGCGCATGGGTTACCTGCCGGTGTTACCAGTCAGTAAGGAGGGCTGGCACAACCTACGGGATCCCCACCGTGACCGCAATGGTTGCCCCGGGTAACCCCGGGCTACGGCTCGACGGCGAACGTGGTGACGACGGCCGCGTGGTCGGAGGGCCAGTCGTTGTCCGCCACCCCGGGCCAGGGCACCGGGTTTCCGCTCACCAGGGTCTGGGAGTCGACCACGCGCAGCCCCCTGTGCAGCACGTAGTCGATCCGGTCCTGCGGCTCGGTCCGCCCGCTGCCGTCCTCGTGCACGGGGTGGACAGGCGACCAGGTGTGCCCGGGCGCGGCGGCCGGGTCGGGGTGCGCCTCGCGGTAGGAGTCACGGAACCCGGCCTCCTCGGCGGCCCTGGTCACCGGCCACTCGACCGCCGCCCAGTCCAGATGGGACGGGCAGTTGAAGTCGCCCGTGAGGACCACGGGTACGTCGGTCGTCCCGATCCGGCGCAGGGTCTCCCGCATCTGTCCGAGCCGTACGTCCTCGTGGGCGACCAAGTCGTCCGCGCCGAGCCCGTCGAAGTGGAACTCGTAGGGCCCGTACGGCGTGTAGTGCAGATGCGCCGTCCAGATCTCCACCTCGCGGCCCGGCCGGACGGCGATCCGCACCCCGGCGGCCCCGTAGAAACCGACGTCGGGGTCGCCGAGCCGGGCGGTGACCGGGTGACGGCTGATGATCCCGAGGTTCTCCCCCGCCGTGTGGTGGTGCCAGCCGAGCGCCTCGGCGAGTTCCCGGGCGCTGGTCCCGGCGGTCTCCTGGAGGCCGACGACGTCCACGCCCGCGTCGAGGATCACCTTGACCTGCTTGGCGCGGTGGTCGTCGATCCGGCTGCCGCCGAGCCACAGGTTCCAGGACATGACCCGCAGTTCCGGTGCGGCCATCTCGCTCAGCTCCTTCGGAGTGACCCCGACGAGGGTGTCCCGGACGGTCCGGCCGGGCGCACCGCCTATCGGCGCGAGCGAGGGCACGGCCAGCACCGCGCAGCCGGCCGCCTCGGCGGAGGCGACCCCGGTCTCGGTGTCCTCGACGGCCACGCAGGCCGCCGGGTCGACGCCGAGCGCGCGGCAGGCGGCGAGGTACGGGTCGGGGGCGGGCTTGGTGCGGCCGGTGTCGTCGGCGGTGACCGAGACGGCGAACCGGCCGGCGCCCAGGGCGTCGAGGACGAGGTCGGCGACCGCGCGTGGGGACGCGGTGACCAGGGCGGTGGGGACGCCGGCCGCGGCCAGCGCGTCCAGCAGGTCGAGGGCGCCGGGGCGGGGCACGATACCGGTGCGGACGCGGTCCGCGAACTCCCGGTGCAGCCCGGCCGCGAGGCCGGCGGCCGGCCGGCCCGTGGCGGCGGCGAGCCAGTCGGCGGTGTGCTCCACCGGGCGACCCAGCACCTCCGGCTCGTCGGCCTCGGTGAGCGGCCGCCCGGCGACCTGTTCCACCGCCTCCCACCACAGTCGCTCGGTGTCGACGAGCGTTCCGTCCATGTCGAACAGGACGGCCTGGAGGGGGAGTCGGAGGTGGGGGGTCACGTTGTTGTCATTCCTCACTGCTGGGCTTCCGGACACTGCGTCGCCTCGGGGGCTTCCGGATGCTTCGGGACTTCTGGATGCGTTACTTCTGGGCACGTTCCGCCACGAGCACCGGGCGCTCGGGCAGCGACACGCTCACGGCGGATCCGGCGCCCAGTCCGGCGGCGTCGTGGGCGGGCAGGTCGGCCTTGGCCTCGGTGCCGTCGGCGAGCCGTACGGTGACCCGGACGACCGCGCCGAGGAAGGCGGTGGCGACGACGGTGGCCGTACCGGCGCCGTCCGCGCGCACCTGCACCGCCTCGGGCCGCACGAGCACGTCGACCTCGCTCGCGGCCGGCACCTGTCCGTCGACCGGCAGCCGCTGCCCGAGGACCTCGACCGTGCCGTCGTCGACCGTCCCCGGGATCCGGCTCATCGTGCCGACGAACTCGGCGACGAACGCGGTGGCCGGACGGCCGTACAACTCGGCGGGCTCCGCGCACTGTTCGAGCCGCCCGGCGCGCATCACGGCGACCCGGTCGGCGATGGACAGCGCCTCCTCCTGATCGTGCGTCACGAACAGGGTGGTGATGCCGAGTTCCTGCTGGAGCCGGCGGATCTCCTCGCGGAGCGACAGCCGCACCTTGGCGTCGAGCGCCGACAGCGGCTCGTCGAGCAGCAGCACCCGGGGCCGCAGGGCCAGGGCGCGGGCGAGCGCGATGCGCTGCTGCTGACCGCCGGAGAGCTGGTGCGGGAACCGCTCCCTCTTGTCGGCGAGCCCGACCAGCTCCAGCAACTCGGCGGCCCGGGAACGGCGTTCGGCCGTCCCCACCTTGCGCATGCGCAGCCCGAACGCCACGTTGTCGACGGCGTTCAGATGCGGGAAGAGGCTGTACGACTGGAAGACCATCCCGGCGTCCCGGCGGTGGGCCGGAACCTGGGTGACGTCCTCGCCGTCCACCAGCACGGCGCCGGAGTCGGGGTGTTCGAACCCGGCGAGCATGCGCAGGGCGGTGGTCTTGCCACAGCCGGACGGGCCGAGCAGGGCCAGGAACTCCCCCGGCCGCACGGTCAGGTCGAGTCCGTCGAGGGCGACGGTGGCGCCGAACTCCCGCCGCAGGCCGCGGAATTCGACGGTGGCTGCCTTGGTGGACGCCTTCTCAAGCGTGCTGACACTCATGGTTCATCCCCGGGAGGAAGCGGTTCGGTCACGGCCGCCGGCACCGGCGAGCGCGAGGAGGAGGGCCCAGGTCACCAGGAGACTGAGCACGGAGACGGCGACGGACATCTGGGCCTGCGAGCCGCCGACGTTGTAGATCCACACGGCGAAGGGCTGGTAGCCCAGCAGCCGGGCGACGGTGAACTCACCGAGCACCAGGGCCAGGGTGAGGAAGGACGCGTTGAGCAGCGCGCCCCGCAGGTTGGGCAGGACGGCCCGGACAAGGGCCTGCGGCCACGAAGCCCCGCAGCTCCGCGCGGCCTCGACGAGGGTGCGCACGTCGATCGCGCGCAGCCCGGCGTCCAGCGCCCGGTAGACGAAGGGCAGCGCCATCACGACGTAGGCGAGGACCAGCACGACGGGGAAGGTCGGGTTCTGGACGGCGACGAACGTCTCGAACAGCGGGGTCCTGGACAGATGGTCCGGTCCCCACTTCAGCACGGTCACGATGCCGGCCACGAACGCGATCGGCGGCACCACCAGCGGCAGCGAGCAGACGACCTCGACGACCGGACGCAGCCTAGGCGCGCTGAGCCGCAGGGCGACCACGGCCGGCACCATCAGCAGCAGCACGACGGCGATGGTGGCGACGGCCAGCTCCAGCGAGAGCAGCAGGCTGGAGAGGAAGCCGTCGGCTGAGACGATCTGGGTGTAGGCGTCGAAGGTGATGCCCTGGCCAGGCACGTCCACCGTGAAGAGGACGGAGGCGCCCAGCGGGACGAGGAAGTAGAGGGCGGCCAGGCCGAGGACGGCCCAGCGCCAGGGGGTCAGGCGTCGAGCCATCGGGCGCTCCGTCGTTGCAGGGGCAGGTACACGGCCATCACCAGGCCCGCCACCAGCACCATGTCCAGGCTCAGGGCGAGGGCCACGTTCTCCTGGCCGACCAGGACGTTGCCGGAGAGGGCGTCGGCGATCTGCAGGGTGACCAGCGGGACCGCGCTGCCGACCATCGCGGCGGCGGTGGCGTAGGCGGCGAAGGCGCTGCCGAAGAGCAGCACGAACCCGCCGAGCAGCGAGGGCGCGAGGACCGGCAGGGCCACGAACCGCCAGTACTGCACGCCGGTCGCGCCGTTGTTCCGCGCGGCCTCCCGCCACTGCGCCCGCAGGCCGTCCAGGGCCGGGGTGATGGTGAGGACCATCAGCGGGATCAGGAAGTACAGGTAGACGAGGACCAGACCCCAGAAGCTGTAGAGGTCCCAGCCGTGGTCCGCGAGGTGCAGATGCACGGTCAGCACACCGGCGTTGCCGAGGGTCGCGACGAACGCGAACGCCAGCGGCACACCGCCGAAGTTGGCGAGCACACCGGAGGCGGTGAGCACGGCCTCGCGCAGCGCCCGGGAGCGCGAGCTGACCACGGCCTGCGCCAGCGGCAGCCCGAGGACGGCGGCGATGACGGCGGAGAGCGCGGACAGCTTCACACTGCCGACGAGGGCGGTGAGGTACGGCCCCTGCAGCGAGTCGCTGAGATTGCTCGCGGTGTACGAACTCGCGCCGCTGGTGGGGTCCTTGACCGTGAAGGCGCCGTTCAGCATGGCCACGGCCGGCAGTCCGAAGGCGACGGCCGTGAAGGCGAGCAGCGGGACGACCGCGAGCCAGCCGGGGGCGCGGCGCCGCCGCTTCTGGGAAGCGGCGGACGCCACGTCGGCCCGCGTGAGCGTGGCCGTCATCCGGAGACGGCCTTCGACCAACCGGACGAGAGGACCGTCTTGGCCTTGTCCTGCTGGGCCTCGGTCGGGAAGGTGGGCGTGCCGGTGACCGCGGGGAGCTTGGCGGCGGCGGTCTTGTCGAGCGTGCCGGCCTTCTCCATGGCGGGCATCAGCACCGGGCGGGCGTACCCCTTGAGCCACAGGTTCTGGCCCTCGGTGCTGTACAGGTACTCCTGCCACAGGCGGGCGGCCGCCGGGTGCGGGGCGTCCTTGTTGATGGCCTGGGAGTAGTACTGCGAGAACTGGCCGTCGGTCGGGACCGTCACCTTCCAGTCCACGCCCTTGGACTTGAACTCGTCGGCGTAACCGGCGTTGAGGTAGTCCCAGTCGATGGAGATGGGCGTCTCGCCCTTCTCGACGGTGGCCGGGGTGGACTCGACGGGCGTGTAGTTGCCGTTCTTCTTCAGCTCGGCGAAGAAGTCCAGGCCGGGCTGGATGTCGTCGAAGGAGCCCTTGTTGGCGAGCGCCGCCGCGTACACGCCGCCGAAGGCCGAGCCGGACTTGGTCGGGTTGCCGTTGAGGGCGACCTGCCCCTTGTACTGCGGCTTCAGCAGGTCGGCGAAGGTCGTCGGGCAGGTCTTCACCCGCTTGGCGTCGCAGCCGATGGAGATGTAGCCGCCGTAGTCGTTGTACCACTGGGCCTTCGGGTCCTTCTGACCCTCGGGGATGTCGTCGTAGGAGGTGACCTTGTACGGCGCGAGCAGCCCCTGCTGGGCGGCGCTGAGCGCGAACGAGGAACCGAGGTCCAGGACGTCCGGCGCCCGGTCCTGGCCCTTGCGCGAGGTCACGGCGTTGATCTCGTCCTGGCTGGAGCCGTCGGGGCTCTCGTCCTCGATCTTGATGCCGTACTTCGCCTTGAAGCCGTCGATGATGGCGCCGTAGTTCGCCCAGTCGCGGGGCACGGCGATGATGTGCAGCGTGCCCTCCTTCTTGGCGGCGGCGATCAGCTTGTCCATACCGCCGAAGTCGGCGGCGGAGGTGGCGGTGGCGGCGCTCTTGCCACCGGACGTGGTGGACGACGCGTTGTCGGGAGCGGCGCCGCAGGCGCTCAGGGCGAGCGCGGCAACGGCGGCGAGGGAGCCGCCGAGGAGGGCGGTTCTCGGCAGGGACACGGTCACGGTCTCTCCAGGGAGTACGCACGAGGGTGGGTGGCGCTAGGGGCGGCGCCGAGCGAACTTGTCTGAACAAGTTGGCCCTAGTACGCCCGCCGTGGGTTTCCCCTTCATGAACGGCGGCGAAACTCCAGCCCCTGATTCCCTGCACAATCCAGGCCGGATACGGGCTGACACGAATCACCTGGGAACGTCGATTAGGCTGGTCACGCTGTGCACAGCTGCCGACTCAGAGGGGAAGCATGACGGCGCGACACGAGGAGATCGCCGACGAGCTGCGGCAGGCCATCGACCGCGAGGAGTACACCGTCGGCAGTCGACTGCCCTCGGAGACGGAGCTCGCCGCGCAGTACGGCGTGTCCCGCGGCACGGTCCGCCAGGCCGTCGCCGCGCTCACCTCCGAGGGGTTGATCGGCTCCCGCCAGGGCGCCCGCCGGGTGGTGCTGGCCAGCCGCCGCAGCCAGAGCTTCGCGGAGCTGCGCAGTTTCGCGCAGTGGGCGAAGGCGATGGGCCGCGAGGCGACGGGCCATGTGGTGGCCCAGGAATACCGGCCCGCCGCACAGGAGGACGCCGTCCGCCTCCAACTGGCCACCGGCACACCGGTGTTGCACGTCCTGCGGGTCCGCGGCCTGGACGGCGAGCCGGTGTTGCTGGAGCGCACGGTGTACGCGGACTGGATCTCCCCGGCGGTCGAGGCGATAGAGCCGGAATGCCCCTCGGTGACCCAACGGCTCTACGAGGACAAGGGGTTGGTCTTCGCCTACGGCGAGCACGTCATCGACGCGGTGGCCGCGGGCGCGCAGGACGCGGAGCTGCTGAGGGTGCGTCGGACGAGTCCGCTGCTGCGGGTGCGCCGGGTGACGACGACGCGGGAGGGCCGCCCGGTGGAGTGGTCGGACGACCGGTACCGGTCGGACGCGGTGAGCTTCAGTGTGCACAACTCCATCGGAAGCAACGCGCTGTCGCGGAAGACCGCGGAGTAGGGGGGTGGGGGTGCCGGTCCGGTGCCGGGTGCGGGTGGGTGGGGGCTGGTCGCGCGGGTGGCCGCGCCCCCGGGGTGGGGGCCCGGTGGGGGGCGGGTGGGGGGGGGGGGGCGCGGCCGGGGCCCCCCCC
>NZ_JBIBKW010000004.1:100105-680961 GCF_042959465.1 Streptomyces sp. NPDC007901
GCCCACACCCCTCGCGACCCCCCCGGGGGGGGGCTAACCCCGGGGGGGGGGGGGGGGGGGGGGCGCGGCGGGGGGGGGGGGGGGGGGGGGGGGGGGCTGGTCGCGCAGTTCCCCGCGCCCCTTGAGTGGGACCAGTTGAGCTGCCTTTAGGGGCGCGGGGAACTGCGCGAGCAACCACACACCACCCGCACCCGGCACACCACACCGCGCCCCGAGCTCTACCCCGTTCTCACCCCGGCGCCCCGGAAGAGAACCTCCGCAGCAACGGCGACAGCACCAGTACCGACTTGGTCCGTTCCACGAACGGCTCGCCGGCGATCCGCTCCAGCACCCGCTCGAAGTGACGCATGTCGGACGCGAAGACCTGCACGACCGCGTCGGCCTCGCCGGTGACCGTCGACGCGGCCACCACCTCCTGGTACCGCTCCAGCCCCCGCTGGATGGTCTCCGGAGAGGTGTTGCGCCGGCAGTAGATCTCGACGAACCCCTCCGTCTCCCAGCCGAGGGCCGCCGGATCGACCCGCACGGTGAAACCCGTGATCGCCCCGGTGGCGCGGAGCCGGTCCACGCGCCGTTTCACGGCAGGCGCGGACAGGCCGACCAGTTGCCCGATGTCCGCGTAGGAGCGGCGGGCGTCCTCGGCGAGGGCGTGCACGATGCGTTCGTCGAGATCGTTCAGCAAGGGGTCGTTCAGCTCTCAGGTGTTGCAAGACGGGACCGGCGATAGCCGTATACGAAGTAGAACACGAGCCCGGCCGCCATCCAGACACCGAAGACGACCCAGGTGACGGCCGAGAGGCTGCCCATCATCCAGACGCAGAAGCCAAGGCCCAGCGCGGGCAGCAGCGGGGACAGCGGGACGCGGAAGGTGCGGGGCATCTCCGGGCGGGTCCGGCGCAGCACGACCACGGCGATGTTCACCAGGCCGAAGGCGAACAGGGTGCCGATGCTGGTGGCGTCCGCCAGCTGGCCCAGCGGGATCGCGGCGGCCAGCACCCCGCAGAAGACGGAGACGATCACGGTGTTGGCCCGGGGCGCGCCGGTCTTCGGGTGGACCTTGGCGAACACCCTGGGCACCAGGCCGTCCCGGGACATCGCGAAGAGGATGCGGGTCTGGCCGTAGAGCACGGTCAGCACGACGCTGGCGATGGCGACGACCGCGCAGGCGGCCAGCAGTGTCCCCCAGAAGCTCTGGCCGGTCGCGTCCCGCATGATCTGGGCGAGGGTGGCCTCGGAGCCGGCGAACGTCCGCCACGGCCGCGCGCCGACGGCGACGGCCGCGACGAGGACGTACAGCGCGGTCACGATGACCAGCGACAGCATGATGGCCCGGGGCAGGTCGCGCCGCGCGTCCTTCGCCTCCTCGCCTGCCGTGGAGGCGGCGTCGAAGCCGATGTACGAGAAGAAGAGCGTCGCCCCGGCCGCGCTGACCCCGGCCATGCCCAGCGGCATGAAGTGGGCGTAGTTGCCGGACTTGAAGCCCATGAAGCCGATGGCGCAGAACAGCACCAGCGCGGCGATCTTCACGCACACCATGACCGTGTTGGCGCGCGCCGACTCCTTGGCCCCGCCGAGCAGGAACACCATCGCGAGGAGGACGACGATCAGCGCGGGCAGGTTGAAGACACCGCCGTCGCCGGGCGGGGCCGACAGGGCCTGCGGGATGGTGACGCCGATCGTGCCGTCGAGCAGCTCGTTGAGGTACTCGCCCCAGCCGACGGCGACCGCGGCCACCGAGACGCCGTACTCCAGGAGCAGGCACCAGCCGCAGACCCAGGCGATCAGCTCGCCCATGGTCGCGTACGCGTACGAGTACGAGGAGCCGGAGACCGGGATGGTGCCCGCCAGCTCGGCGTAGGAGAACGCGGAGAAGAGCGCGGTCAGCCCGGCGATCACGAAGGAGAGCGTGACGGCCGGGCCGGCCTTGGGGACGGCCTCGCCGAGGACCACGAAGATGCCGGTGCCGAGGGTGGCCCCGATGCTGATCATCGTCAGCTGCCAGAGCCCGAGCGAACGCCGAAGCGATCCGCCCTCGCCCTGTCCGCCCTCCGCGACCAGCCGCTCCACCGGTTTCCGGCGCATGAGCCGGGCACCGAGGGACGGGGGGACGTCGGTTCGTGGGGGTGCGCCTTGGCCTTGGTCGAGCATGCGCGGCTCCTTCGTCGCTGCGGGTGAGGGCGGCCGGAACCGGCGGCGCCCCTCCCGCAGGGCCCCACCGAGCGGGGTCCCGACCACGCCACGTACAGCGCACGACCCTATGAGCCGACACTTCACGGACGTAATGCAGCAACCTTGCTCATATACGCAAGATCATTGCGTCCACGGCAGCAACGCGGACTTTTGTTGCACGGCGCCCCAGCGGAGCGTCTAGCTCCAGCTGGCGTGCAGCGGCTTGCCCTCGGCGTAGCCGGCCGCGCTCTGGATGCCCACGATCGCCTTCTGGGCGAACTCCTCCAGGGAACCGGCGCCCGCGTAGGTGCACGACGACCGCACGCCCGCGATGATCGAGTCGATCAGGTCCTCCACCCCCGGCCGGGCCGGGTCGAGGTACATCCGGGATGTCGAGATGCCCTCCTCGAACAGCGCCTTGCGGGCCCGGTCGTAGGCCGACTCCTCGGACGTGCGGTTGCGCACCGCACGCGCGGAGGCCATGCCGAAGGACTCCTTGTACAGCTGCCCGTCGGCGTCCTGCTGGAGGTCGCCCGGCGACTCGTAGGTCCCCGCGAACCAGGACCCGATCATGACGTTGGACGCGCCGGCGGCGAGCGCCATCGCCACGTCACGCGGGTGCCGGACACCGCCGTCGGCCCACACGTGCTTGCCGTACTTCCTCGCCTCGGCCGCGCACTCCAGGACCGCCGAGAACTGCGGCCGGCCGACGCCGGTCATCATGCGGGTGGTGCACATGGCGCCGGGGCCCACACCGACCTTGATGACGTCCGCGCCCGCGTCGACGAGGTCCTTGACGCCCTCGGCGGAGACGATGTTGCCGGCCACGATCGGCACCCGCGGGTCGAGATCGCGGACCAGCTTGATCGCGTTGATCATCGACTCCTGGTGGCCGTGCGCGGTGTCGATGACGAGCGTGTCGACGCCCGCTTCGAGGAGCTGCTTGGCCTTGTCCACGAAGTCGCCGTTGATGCCGACGGCGGCGGCGATGCGCAGCCGGCCGTCGGCGTCGGTCGCCGGGGTGTACAGGGTGGCGCGCAGGGCGCCCTTGCGGGTGAGGATGCCGGCGAGCTTGCCGTCCCGGTCCACGGCCGGGGCGTAGCGGCGGTTGGCCGCGTCGAGCTTGTTGAACGCCTCGCGCGGGTCGATGTCCGCGTCGATCAGCAGCAGGTCACGGGACATGACCTCGGCGAGCTGGGTGAAGCGGTCGACACCGGCGAGGTCGCGGTCGGTGACGACACCGACCGGGCGGCCGTCCTCGTCGACGACGACACCGGCGTTGTGCGCGCGCTTGGGCAGCAGGGCCAGCGCGTCCGCGACGGTCTGGTGCGGGGCGAGCACGATGGGGGTGTCCAGCACCAGGTGGCGGCTCTTCACCCAGGTGATCACGTCGGTGACCACGTCGATCGGGATGTCCTGCGGGATCACCACGAGCCCGCCGCGCCGGGCCATCGTCTCGGCCATCCGCCGGCCCGCGATCGCGGTCATGTTGGCGACGACCAGCGGGATGGTGGTGCCCGTGCCGTCCGGCGAGCTGAGGTCCACGCCCTGACGCGAGCCGACCGCGGAGCGGCTCGGCACCATGAAGACGTCGTCGTACGTCAGGTCGTACGGGGGCTGGAGGTCATTGAGGAAACGCACGTGCCGCACATCCCAGTCGATCAGAGGTGACCCCCGGACCGGCCGGCCAAGGGGAAGAGCACGTACTTCATTGTCCCATGGGGGCCGGTATGTGATGCCCGGGACGAACGTCCAGGCAGGTCAGCGGCGCTTCGGAGGAACGTCCAAGGCGTCAGCCGAGAGCCAGGGCGACCGTCAGCGCCGGTTCCCCTGCGGCCGCCTGGGTCAGGACGTCCCGGGCGATCTTCCACTCGTCCGGCCGGGTCCGCGCGTACTCCTGCCAGCCGGTGACGACGACCAGGAGCCCGTGGGCCACGGCCTGCGGCGGCCAGACCGAGGGGTCGCGGAGGCTGTCGGCCAGGGCGTCCCAGTTGCGGCCGAACCAGTCGGGCAGGCCCAGCGCGGCGACGGCCCGGTCCATCAGGGCTGCCTTGTCGGCAACCCCGGTGAGATCGAGCATGACCAGGTGCGGACTCGGATTCGACGTCATCTCAGTACCGTCCGTGGGGAGTTGTGGGGGGACCGGTGGGACCGGTGTAGTAGATCCCACCGGCGGGCCGGGTGACAACGCGGCACCCGGGTCGGGCGGTGCCGGTCCGTTCGGCGAGCCGATTCGCCGCGCAACGGGTCCGGGCCGCCGCCCGGCAGCACAGCCGGCTGCGCGGACTCCCCCTCACCCCTTCTCGGCGGGTTCGGCGGTCTTGGGAGCCGCGGGCAGGTCGTCGAGGAAGTCCCCGGACGGCACGAAGAAGAGCGTGCCGGTGACCGCCGTGGAGAAGTCGAGGATCCGGTCGTGGGTGGCGTCCCGCGTGCCGAGGAACATGTTGCGCAGCATGTGCTCGATGACGTCCGGCGTACGGGCGTAGCCGATGAAGTAGGTGCCGAACTCGCCGTGGCCGGGGCTGCCGAACGGCATGTTGTCGCGCAGGATCTGCTGCTCCTCGCCGTCCGGTCCGGTGATCGTGTTCAGGTCCACGTGGGAGGCCGGCTCCTCCAGTTCGATGTTGGTGAGCTTGGTACGGCCGATGATCCGCTCCTGCGTCTCGACCGGCAGCGCGTTCCAGCCGTCCAGGTCGTGCAGGTACTTCTGGACGATCACATAGCTGCCGCCGGCGTGCGCGGGGTCCTCCTGGCCGATCAGGACGGCCCGGCGGGCGGCGGCGCCGACCGGGTTCTCGGTGCCGTCGACGAAGCCCAGCAGGTCGCGGGCGTCGAGGTACTTGAAGCCCTGCACCTCGTCCTCCACGGTCACCGCGTCGCGCAGCCGGTGCATGATCTCGGCGGCGAGACCGAAACACAGGTCGAACCGGGTGGCCCGGATATGGAGGAGGAGGTCGCCGGAGGTGGCGGCCGCGCTGTGCCGGGGTCCCTCCAGGGGCCGGAACGGGTGCAGCCCGGCGGGGCGCGGGTGGTCGAACAGCCGGTCCCAGGCGTCGGAGCCGATGCCCGCGACACAGCTCAGAGCGGCGTCCGGCGCGCCGAACCCGAAGCTGCGCTGCAGCGCGCTCAGATCGCCCAGCACCTCCCGTGCGGTCTCCTCGCCGCCGGGGCGGACGCTCACCACCAGGAAGATCGCGGCGGTCGTCAACGGCCTGAGCACGGACTGTGGTTCCGCTCCGGGCCCGGGCTGGGATCCAGTGGTCAACGCGTCCTCCCGATCGGTTCGGCGCTCGGCCTGTCGTCGTACTCATACTCACGGTTGACGGCGTCCAGTCGAACACAACACGAGAGTCGGCGCCGCGGTGCTCGAAGATTTTTCCCGCCGACGGAATAGACAGACCTGTCTATGGGGTTGACCAGGGCGAGCAGACAGACAGACCGGTCTACTCACTGTGGGCCCGCCACCACGAACCTCAGAACCGACGCTCTTCGGCCCCGTCCCCGCGAAGGATCTCCGATGAACCACCCCGCACCGCACGAGCGAACCGCGCACACGAAGGCGTCGCGCAAGCCGATCCCGCCCCGCGCGGCCTTCTATGTGCTCGCCTCCGTCGTCGTCTCCTTCCTCGCCGCCTCCAGCGCGCCCACCCCGCTGTACGCGACCTACCAGGCCGAGTGGGGCTTCACCCCGATCACCACCACCGTGGTCTTCGGCGTCTACGCGATCGCCGTCCTGTCCGGCCTGCTGGTCCTCGGCAAGCTCTCCGACCACGTCGGCCGCCATCCCGTCCTGATCGCCGCGATCGCCGCGCAGGCCGCCGCGATGCTGCTCTTCTCCACCGCCGGGGGCGTCGGCGAACTGCTCGTCGCCCGCGTGGTGCAGGGCCTGTCCACGGGTGCCGCCCTCGGCGCGGTCGGCGCCGCGATGATGGACGTCAACCGCTCCCGCGGCACGCTGGCGAACGCCTTCGCCCCCGGTCTCGGCACCGCGACGGGCGCCCTGGTCAGCGGTTTCGTCGTGCAGTACCTGCCCGCCCCGACCCACACGATCTACCTGGCCCTGCTGGGCGTGTTCGCGGCCCAGGCCGTCGCCCTCGCCCTGATCGACGAGACCGTCACCAAGGAGCCGGGAGCCTGGGCCAGCCTGGTGCCCGAGATCAGGCTGCCGCGCTCGGTCCGTGGCGCCGTCCTCGCGGCCTCCCCCGTCATCTTCGCCGTCTGGGCGCTCGCCGGCTTCTACGGCTCCCTCGGCCCCGCCCTGGTCCGCACCCTGGTCGGCTCCACCTCCGCCGTCTACGGCGGCCTCGGCCTCTTCGTCCTCGCGTTCGTCGCCGCCGCCTCCGTGCTCGCCCTGCGCAAGGCCGCCGCGACGACCGTGATGTACACCGGCGTCGGCGCACTGGTCGCCGGGGTCGCGCTCACCCTGGTGGCCGTCGCGCAGAGCGCACCGGCGCTGTTCTTCGTCGGAACGGCCGTCGCCGGCTTCGGCTTCGGCAGCGGTTTCCAGGGCGGCATCCGTACCGTGCTGCCGCTGGCCAAGCCCCACGAGAGCTCCGGTGTGCTGTCCCTGCTGTTCGTCGTCGCCTACCTCGGCATGGGCGTCCCCTCCGTGGCCGCCGGCGCGCTGGTGGTGCACGGCGGCGGGCTGCTGCCGACCTCCGAGGAGTACGGCGCGGTGGTCATCGCCCTGGCACTGCTGGCCCTGGCCGCCCTGCTGGTGCGCGGCCGGCCGCAGAGCGCGCCCGGGGTGCTGGTGGCCTCCGGCGGCTCGCAGCCCGTCGCGGCCGGACGGACCGAGCACGCGGACGCGACGCGCTGACCGAGTAGACCGGTCTGGACAGCCCTGGACTCAAAGAATGTCGAGAAGGTGAGTGGCATGACGAAGACGGTGAGTGCCAAGGCCCCCACGGCCCGGGAGCGGCTGCTCTCGGCGGCGAACGAGCTGTTCTACGCGGAGGGCGTGCAGACGGTCGGCATCGACCGGATCATCGAGCACGCCGGGGTCGCCAAGGCCTCCCTGTACAACACCTTCGGCGGCAAGGAACAGCTCATCCGCGCCTACCTCGACTCCCGCCACGCCCGGCTGACCGAGCGGCTGCTGCGCCGTGTCGACGCGGCCGGGACCCCGCGGGAGCGGCTCCTCGCGGTCTTCGACGCGCAGGCCGAGCTGTTCACCCAGCAGGGCTATCACGGGTGCGCCTTCGTGGCGGCCAGCGCCGAGGCCAAGCACGGCAGCGCCATCGAAGAGGCCTCCGACGCCTCCCGCACCTGGGTCCGCGCCCTGCTCACCGACCTCGCCCGGGAGGCCGGCGCCCGGGATCCCGAGACCCTGGGCCGCCAACTCCACCTGCTGTACGACGGGGGCGGGCTCTCCGCCCGCATGGACCGCGACCCGTCGGCGGGCGCGGTCGCCCGCGAGGCGGCCGACGTCCTGATCGACGCGGCCCTGGCGAACGGCCGCTGAGATATCGGGGACGGACGCCGCGGCAGCGTTGTCACCGGTGCCGCCGCGGCGCTGTCCCGTTCCGTGTCAGGAACCGTCCGGGTCGGAGCGGTTCAGCGTCGACTTGGGCGTCGCCCCCGCCGTCATCAGGTAGTCGGCGGCCGAGGTGTCGGTGACGAGGCTGGTGACCAGCCCCGACCGCAGCACCGCGTCGATCGCGGCCGCCTTGCGCTGCCCGCCCGCGATCGCGACGACCTCGGGGATCCGGCGCAACTGGTCGGCCTTGACCGTGATGCAACGTTCCCCCAGGTCCCGTCCGACCCGGCGGCCCTCGGCGTCGAAGAGATGCGCGGCCATCTCGGCGGCGACACCGAGCGTGGCGTAGTGCGCCCGCTCCTCGTCGCTGAGCATGTCGTGCACCGTCGAGATGCCGGGCTCCCAGGAACCGATGGAGACACAGGCGACCGTGACCTTGTCGAAGTACTCGAAGGCCCGGGCGATGCCGGTCTGGCTGCGCAGCGCGGCCGCGGTGGCCGCGTCCGGCAGCAGCATCGGCGCGTAGATGGGGTGCGCGTCCCCGCCCGACACCTGGGCGGCGCGCCGGACGGCCTCGACCGACCCGCGCTCGGAGGTTCCGGCGTCGTACACGCCCGTCAGCTGCACCACCGTGCACGGCGGCAGCCGGTCGAGCGCCGCCGCCATGTGGATCGTGGACCGGCCCCAGGCCAGACCGAGCACATCGCCCTCGTTGACGAGCTCGCCGAGCAGGTCCGCGGCGACCTCGCCGAGGTTCTCGGGGTCCGGGGTCTCCTCCGCCTCGGCCGGGGACTCGACCACGACGGCGTGCCGCAGGCCGTAGCGGGCGCGGAGCGCGTCGGAGCGCTCGGCGTCCAGTTCGGCCGGCACACGGATCTCGATGCGTACGAGATCCCTTTCGAGGGCAGTCTCCAGTACCCGGGCCACTTTGAAGCGGCTGACGCCGAACTCCTCAGCGATCTGGATCTTGGACTTGCCCTCGAGGTAGAAGCGGCGGGCCATGGCCGCCGCCTGCACCAGCTCAGCGGGTCCCATCCGCATGGCTGACCGGCCCGCCGACATACCCGACACGGCCATCTCCTCACTGCTGTTCACACTCTGGATACGCCGTTCATCCTTGCAGATCCGGCGCACTTGATCAGCCCTGATCGGAGCCGTTCACGTTCCCGTACCTCAGTGGTCGCACGCCCACGACGCCTGGGCGGTGGCCGACTCCGCCTGGGTGCGTAGTGCACGTACCGCCTCTGCCGGGTCGTTTGCCCCGTACACCGCCGATCCAGCCACGAAAACATCGGCCCCGGCCTCCGCGCACCGCTCGATCGTCGACGCCGAAACCCCGCCGTCGACCTGCAGCCACAGCTCCAGTCCGTGCTTGCTGATCAGTTCCCGGGTGCGGCGGATCTTCGGCAGCATGATGTCGAGGAACGCCTGACCGCCGAAACCGGGCTCCACTGTCATGATGAGCAGCATGTCGAGTTCGGGGAGCAGGTCCTCGTACGGCTCGATGGGCGTCGCGGGCTTGAGCGCCATGGAGGCGCGGGCGCCCTTCGCCCGGATCTCGCGGGCGAGCCGCACCGGGGCGGCCGCCGCCTCCACGTGGAAGGTGACGGAGGAAGCCCCCGCTTCGACGTACTGGGGTGCCCACCGGTCGGGGGCCTCGATCATCAGGTGGCAGTCCAGCGGGATGTCCGTAGCGCGGGCCAGGGATTCTACGACCGGCACGCCGAGCGTGAGGTTCGGGACGAAGTGGTTGTCCATGACGTCGACGTGGAGCCAGTCGGCGCCTTCGACCGCCTTCGCCTCGTCCGCGAGGCGGGCGAAGTCGGCGGACAGGATGCTGGGGTTGATCTGCGCGGCCATGCCCCAAGCGTGCCATGCCCTGGCGGGGTGAGCCGAGTGGGGTTCGGGGGTGGGGGCGGTTGTGGGTCCGGTGCGGGTGGGTGGGGGCTGGTCGCGCAGTTCCTCCCCCAGCCTTCGGCCGGGGGACCCCCAGCGCCCCGTACGGGGCGCTGCCCAGCCGCTTGTCCTCAACCGCGGGCGCCCGCACCTACCGTCTTCCTCAGCCGCGGGCAGGCGTGCCGCACGGCGGCACGGGTGGGCGCGGGCGGCACCCTGCCAGCGCCGGTGAGCGTCCCCACCCGCCTCAGCCGGTGCGACGGATCAGCGCGAGGTACATCGCATCCGTGCCGTGCAGGTGCGGCCACAGCTGCACATCCGGTCCCTCGCCCAGCTCCGGTACCCCCGGGAGCAGCGGACGCGCGTCCACGAGCTCCGTGTCCGGACGCTGCTTGAGCACGTCCTGCACCACCGCCCGCGTCTCCGCCAGATGCGGGGAACAGGTCGCGTACCCGACCACCCCGCCCACCCGCACCGAGTCGATCGCGGTGCGCAGCAACGCCCGCTGCAGCGGACCGAAGTTGTCGAGATCCTCGGGACGGCGCCGCCACCGTGCCTCCGGGCGGCGGCGCAGCGCGCCGAGCCCCGTGCAGGGGACGTCCATCAGGACCCGGTCGAAGGTGCCGGGGTGCCACGGCGGCCGGGTGCCGTCGGCAGCGATGACCTGGTAGGGCCCGGGGTTGCCATGCAGTGCCTTCTCGACCAGCCCGGCCCGGTGCGGCTGCTTCTCGGAGGCGAGCAGCACGGCTCCGCGCTCCGCGGCGAGCGCGGCGAGCAGCGCGGCCTTGCCGCCGGGCCCGGCGCAGCCGTCCAGCCACTTCGCGTCCGGCCCCTCGACCGGCGCGTTGGCGAGCGCGAGGGCGACCAGCTGGCTGCCCTCGTCCTGCACACCGGCCCGGCCCTCCTGCACGGCCGTGATGGCACCGGGCTCGCCGCCCTCGGTGAGCCGCACGGCGTACGGCGACCAGCGCCCCGCGACGGCCGCCTCCTCGCCGAGCAGCTCCTCGGCGGTGGCCCGCCCCGGCCGGGCGACCAGGGTCACCTCGGGCCGCTCGTTGTCGGCGGCCAGCAACTCCTCGATCCCGGCGCGGCCGCCCCCGAGCGAGTCCCAGAGCGCGGAGACGACCCAGCGTGGATGCGAGTGCACTACGGCGAGATGGTCCTCGGGGTCCTCGTCGTAGGACGGCGCGACCTTGGCGAGCCAGCCGTCGAGGTCGTCCTGTGCGACTTTGCGCAGCACGGCGTTGACGAACTTGGCCCGGCCGTCCCCCAGCACCACGCGGGCCAGTTCGACGGAGGCGGACACGGCGGCGTGGCTCGGGATCCGGGTCCCGAGCAGCTGGTGGGCGCCCAGGCTGAGCACGTCCAGCACCGGCGGGTCGACCTCGCGCAACGGCCGGTCGACACAGGCGGCGATGATCGCGTCGTAGGTGCCCTGCCGGCGCAGCGTCCCGTACACCAGCTCGGTCGCGAGCGCGGCGTCCCGCCCGTCGAACTTCTCGGGCCCCTCCTTCTCCCTCGCCTTGCGCAGCAAGGGCGGCAGCACGAGGTTGGCGTACGCGTCCCGCTCGTCCACGGCGCGCAGCGCCTCGAAGGCGAGGATGCGGACGGGGTCCTTCTGGGGACGACGGTAGGGCTTGGCGGGCCTGCGCGGCCGCCGGGACTGCTCGCTCACGAAAAAGGTGCTCCGGGTACGGGAATGAGGCGACTCCCAGCGTACGCCGCGCACACCGGAAAGCCGCTGCTGAGAAGGGGGCTCAGGCGCCGAGGGTCTCGCCGGCGCCGATGCGCACGCCGCGCGCCCAGTCGGCGGCCCGCATCGGCTTCTTGCCCTGGGCCTGCACCCAGAGCAGTTCCACGGCGTACGACCCCGTCCCCACGTGCACGCTGTTCTTGCCGACGGCGATCTCGGCCGGCGTGAGATCGGTCCGCTCGGGCACCGGGGTGACCTGAATCAGCTTGAGCCGTTCACCGCGGAAGGTGGTCCAGGCGCCGGGGGCGGGGGTGCAGCCGCGCACGACCCGGTCCACGCGCAGCGCGGGCGCCGACCACTCCACCTTCGCGTCCTCGACGGTGATCTTCGGCGCGTGGGTGACGCCCTCCGCCGGCTGCGGTACGGCCTTGAGCGTGCCGTCCTCGATCCCGTCCATGGTCGCGGCGAGCAGCCCGGCCCCGGCGAAGGCGAGCCGGGTCAGCAGGTCACCGCTGGTGTCGGTGGGCCGGACCGGCTCGGTGACGGTCCCGTAGACGGGCCCGGAGTCCAGCCCCTCCTCGATGAGGAAGGTGGAGGCGCCGGTGATCTCGTCCCCCGCCATGACGGAGTGCTGGACGGGCGCCGCCCCGCGCCACGCGGGAAGCAGCGAGAAGTGCAGATTGACCCACCCGTGGGCCGGGACGTCGAGCGCGACCCGCGGCAGCAGCGCGCCGTACGCCACCACCGGACAGCAGTCCGGCCCGATCTCCGCCAGCCGCGCCAGAAACTCCGGATCACGCGGCTTGAGCGGCCTCAGCACCTCGATCCCGGCCTCCATCGCCCGCTCGGCCACGGGAGAAGCGATCAGCCTGCGCCCCCGCCCGGCCGGCGCGTCGGGCCGCGTGACCACGGCGGCCACCTCGTGCCGCCCGGAGGCGATGAGAGCGTCCAGAGCGGGAACGGCGACTTCGGGAGTACCGGCGAAGACAAGCTTCATGGGCGGCTGAGAGCCTCTCGGACGGGGTCACTTACGGGCAACGCACAAGTCTATGCCGCCCCACCGAACCAATCCCCACAGGTCGCCCAGCCCCTCGACCAACCGCAAACGGGCGGTGCGCGGGTGGGAGAGGAAACGGTGGTGCACAGCGAGCCGCACGGCGTACGCATATGCCCATACGCCCCCACACCGTGACCAGCGGAGCGCCCACGCGTTGGTCAAGAGAGAGTTGACCACAACGGGCCGCATACGCGGCCCATTCCTTTCAACGCCGGTTCGAGAGGCTTGTTCATGGCCGACCACGCAACCCACGACGCCCAGGCCCGGGCCAGCCTGCACTTGTTGGTGCGGGACATCGAGCGGGTCCGCCGCCAGGTGGACGCACTGCGCACGCTCACCGCCCAGTTGGGCAACGTCTACCGCCCGCGCCGCTCCGGCCCGTCCACGGGCTTCGTCGTCTACGGACGCGCCCCCGCCCCGACGGTCCGCCTCGCCCAGGAACTCCGGGACAGTGTCGAAACCCTGGTCACGGCCGCCGTGGACTTCGACCGCTCACTCGGCTTCTCATGGGACGCGGTGGGCTCCGCGCTCGGAGTCACCAAGCAGGCGGTGCACCGCCGTTACGGCGCCCGTCGCACCACGGCCCAGACGACGGCGACCGCCGAGGCCGAACGGCCGACGGAGCCGTCGGGCACCCGCACCCTCAAGGTGGGCGGCGGTCTGCCCACCGTGCCGACGGTCCCGGCCGCCCGCTCCATGCCGACCCAGCCGACCGCGGGCAGCCCCACGCTCCGCGACGAGGCGAGGCCGACCGCCTTCCCCGGCCCGCGCAACGGCTGACGTACGCGACAGCCGGCGTACACAACTGAGGTGCCCAACGGCCGACGTACACCACCGCTGACGTCCGCAGCGGCCCACGTACGCGACCGACCGCAGGCATGCGCGACCACCGACACACGCGACGGCCCGCCGGCACCACGGCCCGCCCCACGCGACGGCCTGCCCCACGCGACGGCTGGCCTCGAGGGCTGACCCGCCCGCCCCTGCCCTCCCGGCAAGCACCCGGGAGGGCAGCCGTACGTCCCGGCCGCCGCCCCACCCGGCCCTCACCCGAATGACTCGGCCCTCACCCGATGTCCGGCGGATCGATCCGCACCCGCACCGCTTCCCCTCCCCCACTCGCGTTCCCGCTCCCGCTCCCCCGGGCCATCCGCGCGGCCTGCGCCGCCTTCAGCGCCGCCGCCAACGCGGCACCGCTCCCCGGCGGCACCCGTACCAGCGCCCGCTCCCAGTGCTCCCCGGGCGGCGGCGCGCCCACCCGCCGAGGCGCCCCGGCCCGCACCACGGGCAGCGGCACCGGGCCCAGCACCTCGGCGTCCGGCGGCAGTTGCGCCGTACCGAGAAACTCGGCGACCGCCTCCGCCGTCCCCGACACCGCCGCCATCCGCGACACCGGCGGAAACCCCAGCTCGGCCCGCTCGGCCAGCTCCCGCACCGCATGTCCGACGGGGTCCCATCGCACCAGCGCCTGCACGGGCCGCAGCGTCGGCTCGGCGACGACGACCACGGTCCCCCCGTCCCCCTGCGGCCGCACCAGCGCCCCCGCCGCGATCCACCGCCGCAGCGCGTCCTCGCCGGCCCGCAGATCCGGCCGTCCGAGCATGGCCCAGCCGTCCAGCAGCAGGGCGGCCGCATAGCCGCCCTCGGCGACCGGCTCGGCCCCCGGTGTGCTCACCACCAGCGCGGGCGTCCCCGGCACGGTGTCCAGCACATGCTCCCGCCCGGAGGTCCGTACAGGGACGGCGGGAAAGGCCCGTCCCAGTTCTTCGGCGGTCCGCCGGGCCCCGACCACCTGGGCCCGCAGCCGGAAGCCACCGCACGCCGGGCAGTGCCAGTCGCTCTCCTCGCGCCCGCACCATCCGCAGCGCAGCGCTCCCGCGTCCCGTGCCTCGAGTGGTCCGGCGCAGTGCCGGCAGCGCGCGGGCTCCCGGCACTGCGTGCAGGCCATGCGGGGCACATAGCCGCGCCGGGGTACCTGCACCAGCACGGGACCGTGCCGCAGCCCGTCCCGCACGGCCTGCCAGGCGAGCGTGGGCAACCGCGCGGCCCGCGCGGCCTCGTCCCGCGCGAGGTCCCCGTCCCCCACGGTCCGCACCAGCGGCGCGGCACGCCGCACCTGCTCCCGCCCTGCCGCCAGGGGACGCGCCCAGCCGTTGGCCACGAGCTGTGCGGCCTCCACCGTGCAGCTCCAGCTCCCCAGCAGAAAGGCGCACTTGTCCAGGGCCGCCCGCAGCAGCAGCACGTCCCGCGCATGCGGCTGCGGTGCGTGCTGCTCGCTGTGGCTGTCGTCCCCGTCGTCCCAGAGGGCGACCAGGCCGAGGTCCCGCACCGGCGCGAACATGGCCGCCCGCGTCCCAACCACCGCCCGCACCGCGCCCCGGCTGACGGCGAGCCACTGCGCGTACCGCTTCTCGGGTCCGGCGTCGGCGGTGAGCAGCGCGTGCCGTCCCGCGCCGAGGACCTCGGTCAGCGCGGCGTCGACCCGCGCGGCGGCCCGCCCGTCCGGTACGACGACGAGCGCGCCGCGCCCCGAGGCGAGCGTGGCGGCGACGGCCCGGGCGAGCCCGGCGCTCCACTCCGGTCCGGGCAGGGCGGTCCACACCGCGCGCGGCGCGCCGCCGGCGGCCAGGGACTCGACGAAGGCCGGCCCGTGCTCGTACCGCGTCCAGGTACCGGCGTCGGGCGCCGGCGGGGGTGGCAGCGGTTCGGGGGACGGGCGCTTCTCGGCCCGCGCGCTGCGCGGCGGCACCGCCAGCTGCAGCACGTCGGCGAGGCTTCCCGCGTACCGGTCGGCGACGGCCCGCGCGAGCCGCAGCAGTTCCTCGCTCAGCACCGGCTCTGGCGAGACGACCTGGGCCAGCGCGGCCAGCGGTCCCGAGTAGTCGGACTCCGCGAGCCGTTCCACCAGGAACCCGTCGATGAGCCCCCCGCCCTCCCGGCGCCCGTCCCGCACCCGGTGCCGCCCGGCCCCGAACCGCACCCGGACCCGCACGCCCGGCTGCGCCTCGGCGTCCAGCTCGGCGGGGACGGCGTAGTCGAAGTACCGGTCGAGATGGAGGACGCCCTTGTCGACGAGCACCCGCGCGACCGGCAACCGCTCGGCCAGCGCGGCCCCCCGCCAGGTCCGCGGCTTGGCCCGCGGCACCTTGGCCTCCCGCACGCTCTCCCGGATGAGCGCGAGCTGCTCCGGCGGCACCCCTGCGGCGCCTCCGCTCTCCTGCCCGTTCTCGCTGCTCACGCTTGCATTCTTACCAAACGCCACTGACAACGGCCGTACCGCGAGGCGCCGTTCCGCCCCCACCACCCCATGCGTGATCCACTTCCCTCATCTGCCCATCTACGTGACTGCAATTCACGTAGATGTACAAAGAGGCGACCGGGAAGTTCCTCCGCCGGATGATGCCGATCCTCGTGCTGATGTTGCTGGTCAACAACTGGACCGGACGAACGTCGGCTTCATCCAGGACGAGCTGCGCGCGGACGTCAGGGTCAGTGCGACGGCCTACGGGCTCGGGGCCGGGCTGTTCTTCATCGGGTATGCGCTGCGCCCGGGTCTGGCTGACCCGGATCATGATCACCTGGGGTCTGGAGGTGGCCATGTGCTCCATCCACAACGTCACCGCGTTCTACGTGCTGCGCTTCCTGCTCGGTGTCGCCGAGGCGGGCTTCTTCCCCGGCGCGCGATGCTCTACATCACGCAGTGGCTGCCCGACTCCAGCCGGGGCCAGGCCACCGCGATCTTCCTGGGCGGTTCGGCGCCCCGGTGTCCGCGACACCCGCCGCGGACACCACGGACACCGCGACCGAGCAGCCGCGCGTGTCCTAGGAGTCGCGGGAACGACGTCGGCTCCCGTCCCCACCGAGCGGTGGTGACGGGAGCCGACGTCAGATGTGCCGGGTGCCGGTGGCTCAGAGGCCGACGGCGTTGCGCAGGGCCTCCACGCGGTCCGTGCGCTCCCAGGTGAACTCGGGGAGCTCACGGCCGAAGTGGCCGTACGCGGCGGTCTGGGCGTAGATCGGGCGGAGCAGGTCGAGGTCGCGGATGATCGCGGCCGGACGCAGGTCGAAGACCTCGTCGATCGCCTTCTCGATCTTCTCGGCGTCGACCTTGGCGGTGCCGAAGGTCTCGACGAAGAGGCCCACGGGCTCGGCCTTGCCGATCGCGTACGCGACCTGGACCTCGCAGCGGGACGCCAGACCGGCGGCGACCACGTTCTTGGCGACCCAGCGCATCGCGTAGGCGGCGGAACGGTCGACCTTGGACGGGTCCTTGCCGGAGAAGGCACCGCCACCGTGGCGGGCCATACCGCCGTAGGTGTCGATGATGATCTTGCGGCCGGTCAGGCCGGCGTCGCCCATCGGGCCGCCGATCTCGAAGCGGCCGGTCGGGTTCACCAGCAGGCGGTAGCCCTCGGTGTCGAGCTTGATGCCCTCGTCCAGCAGGGCCTTCAGCTCCGGCTCCACGACGAACTCGCGGATGTCGGGGGCGAGCAGCGACTCCAGGTCGATGTCCGAGGCGTGCTGGCTGGAGACCACGACCGTGTCGAGGCGGACGGCCTTGTCGCCGTCGTACTCGATGGTGACCTGCGTCTTGCCGTCGGGGCGCAGGTAGGGGATGGTGCCGTTCTTGCGGACCTCGGAGAGGCGCTTCGAGAGGCGGTGCGCCAGGAAGATCGGCAGCGGCATCAGGGTGGGCGTCTCGTCGGTCGCGTAGCCGAACATCAGGCCCTGGTCGCCCGCGCCCTGCTTGTCGAGCTCGTCCTCGTCGCCCTCGACGCGGTTCTCGTAGGCCGTGTCCACGCCCTGCGCGATGTCGGGGGACTGCGCGCCGATCGACACCGAGACGCCGCAGGAGGCGCCGTCGAAGCCCTTCTTCGACGAGTCGTAGCCGATCTCGAGAATCTTGTTGCGGACCAGCGTCGCGATGTCCGCGTACGTCTTGGTCGTGACCTCGCCGGCCACATGCACCAGGCCGGTGGTGATCAGCGTCTCGACGGCGACCCGGGAGGTCGGGTCCTCGCGCAGAAGCGCGTCGAGAATGGTGTCGCTGATCTGGTCAGCGATCTTGTCGGGGTGACCCTCGGTCACGGACTCCGAGGTGAACAGGCGACGGGACACAACGCTCCCTGGGGTTGCAGCGGCTGCTGGCTGATCATTGGCGGACGACACGGGGGCTGCACCCGGGCGTCGTCCGAGAACAGTTTATCGGTCGCACTCTGCCGCCGGCCCACCTGTCTCGACACTCGGAAGTGCTGTGACCTGCGGCACGCGCATTCTGCCCAATGCCCGGCGGCCTTGACCAGAGCCACCACACCGTAATGTGCCGTCCGGGAAAGTTGACATATGGCTGAAATAAGTTAACCCAAACGGGCCGCGGCCAGATCCCACACGATGTCGGCGAGAGCCTCCTTGGGCCCGTGCGGCACCGGCGTCTCGCTGCCGTCGGCACCGAGCACCACGGCCTCGTTCTCCTCGGAGCCGAAGGTCTTCCGCTCCCCCACCTCGTTCACCACGAGCAGGTCGCAGCCCTTGCGCTCCAGCTTGGTCCGGCCGTTGGCGAGCACGTCGTCGGTCTCGGCGGCGAAGCCGACGATCACCTGTCCGGGCCGCGCCCGGTCGGCCGAGATCTCCGCCAGGATGTCCGGATTCCGCACCAGGACGATCGGCTCGGGTTCCTGCCCGTCCTTCTTCTTGATCTTCCCGGCCGCGTAGACCGCGGGGCGGAAGTCGGCGACGGCGGCGGCCATCACCACGGCGTCGGCGTCGGCGGCCGCCTTCAGCACCGCCTCGCGCAGCTGGACGGCCGTGCCGACCGGGACGACGTCCACGCCGGCCGGGTCGGGCAGGCCGGTGGTGTTCGCCGCAACCAACGTCACCCGGGCGCCCCGCGCGGCGGCCGTGCGGGCGAGGGCGTAGCCCTGCTTGCCGGAGGAGCGGTTGCCGAGGAAGCGGACGGGGTCGAGGGGCTCGCGGGTGCCGCCGGCGGAGACGACGACATGGCGGCCCGCCAGGTCGGGCTCCCGCACGCCCCGCGCGAGGACGCGGCGGCAGACCTCGAAGATCTCCGCCGGGTCGGGCAGCCGGCCCTTGCCGGTGTCCACGCCGGTGAGGCGGCCGACCGCCGGATCGATCACGACGGCGCCACGGCGGCGCAGCGTGGCCACGTTCTCCTGGGTGGCCGGGTGCTCCCACATCTCGGTGTGCATCGCGGGGGCGAAGACGACCGGACAGCGGGCGGTGAGGAGGGTGTTGGTGAGCAGGTCGTCGGCAAGGCCGTGGGCCGCCTTGGCGAGCATGTCGGCGGTGGCGGGGGCGACGACGACCAGGTCGGCGTGCTGGCCGATGCGGACGTGCGGGACCTCCTCCACGTGGTCCCAGACCTCGGTGGAGACAGGGTTGCCGGAGAGCGCGGACCAGGTGGCGGCGCCGACGAAGTGCAGCGCGGAGGCGGTGGGGACGACCCGGACGTCGTGCCCCGACTCGGTGAACCTTCGCAGCAGCTCGCAGGCCTTGTAGGCGGCGATTCCGCCACTGACCCCCAGCACGACCTTCGGCTTGCTCACCGGTCCTCCACTCGTCGAATCCATGACGCCATCACACACCACAGGCCCGGCAGTCGGCTGCCGGGCCTGTGGATAAGTCAACCGCAATACGAAAGTACTACTGCGCCGGGCCTTCGATGGCCTCGGAGGTCAGCAGACCCGCGTTGATCTCGCGCAGGGCGATGGAGAGCGGCTTCTCGTGGACGTGGGTGTCGACGAGCGGACCGACGTACTCGAGGAGGCCCTCGCCGAGCTGCGAGTAGTACGCGTTGATCTGGCGGGCGCGCTTGGCCGCGTAGATCACGAGGCTGTACTTCGAGTCGGTGGCCTCGAGGAGCTCGTCGATCGGAGGGTTGATGATGCCCTCGGGCGCGGTGATGGAAGAGGACACGCTCTGCCTTCCGATGGATGGGAAAGATTCAGTCTGAATGATCAGCGACGATCACACAACGTCCATCAAGGCTAGCAGCTCACGCGCCACGTCCTTGACAGAGGTGTTGACCAGGGTTTCGTCGAACTCCGGCTCGGCCGCGAGCTCGACCTTGGCCGCGTCCAGACGCCGCTCGATCACCTCGGGCGCCTCGGTGCCGCGTCCGGTGAGCCTGCGGACCAGCTCCTCCCAGGAGGGAGGCGCCAGGAAGACCAGCCGACCCTCCGGCATGGACTCGCGGACCTGCCGGGCGCCCTGGAGGTCGATCTCCAGGAGGACCGGGACACCGGACTCCAGGTGCTCCAGCACCGCCTGTCGCGGGGTGCCGTAGCGGTTGCCGGCGAATTCGGCCCACTCCAGGAGCTCGCCGTTGGCGATCAACTTGTCCATCTCCTCGTCGGTGACGAAGAAGTAGTGGACTCCGTGCTTCTCGCCCGGGCGTGGCTTGCGGGTGGTCGCCGACACCGAGAGCCAGACCTCGGGGTGTTCCTTGCGCATATGAGCGACGACCGTGCTCTTGCCGACCCCGGAGGGGCCGGAGAGCACGGTCAGCCGCGGACGTACGTCCGGGGGCTCGGGGGTCGTCCCCCGGAATGTTGCAGCCATGCAGCGATTATTCCAGCAATCGCGGGCTGCCCGGGACGGCCCTCCCGGGCGGTCCGGTGATCAGGAGCCGGTGCTGCCGAACTCGCGCTCCAGAGAAGCGATCTGGTTGGACCCGAGGCCACGCACGCGACGGCTCTCGGAGATCCCGAGTCGCTCCATGATCTGCTTGGCGCGGACCTTGCCCACGCCCGGCAGGGACTCGAGCAGGGCGGAGACCTTCATCTTGCCGATGACGTCGTTTTCCTGACCCTGCTTGATGACCTCATGGAGAGAGGCGCCGGAGTGCTTGAGTCGATTCTTGACCTCGGCCCGCTCCCGGCGAGCCGCGGCGGCCTTTTCGAGCGCGGCTGCGCGCTGTTCAGGGGTAAGGGGCGGAAGAGCCACGCCTACGTCACCTCGGATGTCGAACTGTCGGATACGGACCGGTGAGGAACCTAGTCGCCCCACACCAGGGGAGCTACGAGCAACACGCTTGCCCGTTGACTCTGCTCGGAGACTAGCGGGCAAGTCCGCCAGAGTCAGCGAGAACAGCGGAAAAGTCCTGGTCAGCCTCCGTCAGGCCGGACATTTCAGACATACTGCCCCGGATTTGAGGATGTATTCACGCTTGAGCCGCCGCCGAAGTGCCCGTCGGAGCGCTGTCGGAACACTCATCGGAGGACTCATCCACCTGCGAGGACGTCCCGGATCTCGCCCGCGAACCGCTCCGCGGCCGTCCGCAGCGCCCCGATGTCGGGACCGTGACGCAAAACACCTCGGCTCACGTTTGGAACCACGTTGCGCACCGCCGGACCGAAGACCGCGGGAAGGTCGGCCGCCGTGGCCCCCTGTGCGCCGACCCCGGGCGCGAGGAGCGGACCGTTGATGTCGAGGTCGTACGACGACAGGTCGCCGACCGTGGCACCGACGACGGCGCCGAAGGATCCCAGCGGCTCCTCCCCGGTGTTCTCGGCGGCGAGGTGGGCCAGCATGGTCGCGCCGACCGTCCGGCCGTCGGAGCGCACCGCGTGCTGCACCTCGGGGCCCTCCGGGTTCGAGGTCAGCGCCAGCACGAACAGGCCGGCCCCGCTCTCCCGGGCCAGCGCGACGGCCGGGCTGAGCGAGCCGTAGCCGAGGTACGGGGAGACGGTCAGGGCGTCCGAGAACAGCGGGGCGTCCTTGATCAGATAGGCTTCCGCATATCCGGCCATGGTGGAGCCGATGTCGCCGCGCTTGGCGTCCATGACGACCAGCGTGCCGGCCGCCCGCGCCTCCTGCACCACCCGCTCCAGGACGGCGACCCCGCGCGAGCCGAACCGCTCGAAGAACGCGCTCTGCGGCTTCATGACCGCGACCCGGTCCGCCACCGCCTCCACGACGGTGCGGCTGAACCGCTCCAGGCCCGCCACGTCGTCGTTCAGCCCCCACTCGGAGAGCAGCGAGGCGTGCGGGTCGATACCGACGCACAGCGGCCCGCGCTCGTCCATCGCGCGGCGCAGCCGGGCACCGAAGGGCTCCAGGGGGCTCATACGGTCTTCCTCACATCGGCGCCGACCGCGTCGGCGAGGGTGGCATACGGGCTGGTGCGCAGGCGTGCCGCGAGGCCCTTGTGAAGGTCGCGAGCGTAGAACGGACCCTCGTAGATGAAGGCGCTGTAGCCCTGGACCAGCGTGGCACCGGCCAGAATGCGCTGCCAGGCGTCCTCGGCGTTCTCGACGCCGCCCACGCCCACCAGGGTGATCCGGTCGCCCACGCGCGCGTACAGCCGCCGCAGCACCTCCAGGGAGCGCGCCTTCAGCGGGGCCCCGGAGAGCCCCCCGGTCTCCTTCACCAGGCCGGGGTCGGACCGCAGCCCCAGCCCCTCCCGAGCGATGGTGGTGTTGGTCGCGATGATCCCGTCCAGACCCAGCTCCACGGCCAGGTCGGCGACGGCGTCGACGTCCTCGTCGGCGAGGTCCGGCGCGATCTTCACCAGCAGCGGCACCCGGCGGTGCGCCACCACCCGGTCCGCGGCCTCGCGCACGGCGCTCAGCAGCGGCCTGAGCGCCTCGGTGGCCTGGAGGTTGCGCAGCCCCGGCGTGTTCGGCGACGACACGTTCACGACCAGGTAGTCCGCGTACGCCGCGAGCCGCTCGGCGGACTTCACGTAGTCGCCGACCGCCTCGGCCTCCGGTACGACCTTGGTCTTGCCGATGTTGACGCCCACGACCGTGTTGAAGACGGCCTCCCGCGTCGCGAGCCGGGCGGCGACGGCGAGCGAGCCGTCGTTGTTGAACCCCATCCGGTTGACCAGCGCCCGGTCGGCGACGAGCCGGAACAGCCGCTTCTTCGGATTGCCCGGCTGTGCCTCCCCGGTCACCGTGCCGATCTCGACATGGTCGAACCCGAGCATCGACATCCCGTCGATCGCAACCGCGTTCTTGTCGAACCCGGCGGCGAGCCCGAAGGGCCCGTGCATCCGCAGCCCGAAGGCCTCGGTGCGCAGTTCCTTGTAGCGGGGCGCGAGCACGGCGGCGACGAAGGTACGCAGCACGGGGATGCGGACGGCGAGCCGGATCCAGCGAAAGGCGAGGTGGTGGGCGGCTTCGGGGTCCATCCGCCGGAAGACGAGCTGAAAGAAGATCTTGTACATGGAGTCCTCATGCCGAGGGGGACACCGACGTCCGGTGCCCCCCTCATAGACAGCTGGGCAACGCGCCCCTCCAGGGGCGCGGGGAACTGCGCGACCATCCACAACCGGCCCGCAGCCTCACTACGGCCTATCAGTCCCTCGCGGCCGTCAGATGCTCCGCATGCTCCTGCAGCGACCGCACCCCGACATCCCCGTGGTTCAGCGCGTCGATCCCCTGCACAGCCGCCGCCAGCGCCTGCACGGTCGTCAGACACGGCACCGACCGCGCCACCGCCGCCGTCCGGATCTCGTACCCGTCCAGGCGACCCCCCGTGCCGTACGGGGTGTTGACGATGAGGTCCACCTCGCCGTCGTGGATGAGCTGCACGATCGTCTTCTCGCCCTGCGGACCGACGCCCTCCGACTGCTTGCGCACGATCGTCGCGTTGATGCCGTTGCGCTTGAGCACCTCGGCCGTGCCGGACGTGGCGAGGAGTTCGAAGCCGTGGGCGACCAGCTCGCGCGCCGGGAAGATCATCGAGCGCTTGTCGCGGTTGGCGACGGAGATGAACGCGCGGCCCTTGGTCGGCAGCGGCCCGTACGCCCCCGCCTGCGACTTGGCGTACGCCGTACCGAAGACGGAGTCGATGCCCATGACCTCGCCCGTGGAGCGCATCTCCGGGCCGAGCACGGTGTCGACGCCCCGGCCGTGGATGTCGCGGAACCGCGACCACGGCATGACCGCCTCCTTCACGGAGATCGGCGCGTCGAACGGCAGCTCGCCGCCGTCGCCCCGCGCGGGCAGCAGCCCCTCCGCGCGGAGCTCGGCGACGGTCGCGCCCAGCGAGATCCGGGCCGCGGCCTTGGCCAGCGGTACCGCCGTCGCCTTCGAGGTGAAGGGGACCGTGCGGGACGCGCGGGGGTTGGCCTCGAGGACGTAGAGGATGTCCCCGGCCATCGCGAACTGGATGTTGATCAGGCCGCGGACGCCGACGCCCTTGGCGATGGCCTCCGTCGAGGCGCGCAGCCGCTTGATGTCGAAGCCGCCCAGGGTGATCGGCGGCAGGGCGCACGCCGAGTCGCCGGAGTGGATGCCGGCCTCCTCGATGTGCTCCATGACGCCACCGAGGTACAGCTCCTCGCCGTCGTACAGCGCGTCGACGTCGATCTCGATCGCGTCGTCGAGGAAGCGGTCGACGAGCACCGGCCGCGAGGGGCTGATCTCGGTCGACTCGGCGATGTAGGAGGCGAGGCGGGTCTCGTCGTAGACGATCTCCATGCCACGGCCGCCGAGGACGTACGACGGGCGGACCAGGACCGGGTAGCCGATCTCGTCGGCGATGGCCTTGGCCTCGGCGAAGGTGGTGGCGGTGCCGTGCTTGGGGGCCGGCAGGCCGGCCTCGGCGAGCACGCGCCCGAACGCGCCCCGGTCCTCGGCCGCGTGGATCGCCTCCGGGGGCGTGCCGACGATCGGCACCCCGTTGTCCTTGAGCGCCTGCGACAGACCCAGCGGCGTCTGGCCGCCCAGCTGGACCACCACACCGGCGACCGGACCGGCCTGCTGCTCGGCGTGGACGATCTCCAGCACGTCCTCCAGCGTCAGCGGCTCGAAGTACAGCCGGTCGGAGGTGTCGTAGTCGGTGGAGACGGTCTCCGGGTTGCAGTTGACCATCACCGTCTCGTAGCCGGCCTCGCTCAGCGCGAAGGACGCGTGCACGCACGAGTAGTCGAACTCGATGCCCTGGCCGATGCGGTTGGGGCCGGAGCCCAGGATGATGACGGCCGGCTTCTCGCGGGTCGCCACCTCCGTCTCCTCGTCGTAGGAGGAGTAGAAGTACGGCGTCTTCGCGGCGAACTCGGCGGCGCAGGTGTCGACCGTCTTGTAGATCGGGCGTACCCCCAGCGCGTGCCGGACCTCGCGGACGACGTCCTCGCGCAGCCCGCGGATCTCGGCGATCTGCTGGTCGGAGAAGCCGTGCCGCTTGGCCTCGGCGAGCAGCTCGGGGGTCAGCTCGGCGGCCCCGGCCAGCTCGTCCGCGATCTCCTTGATGAGGAAGAGCTGGTCGACGAACCACGGGTCGATCTTCGTGAACTCGAAGACCTCCTCGGGCGTGGCGCCCGCGCGGATGGCCTGCATGACGGTGTTGATCCGGCCGTCGGTGGGCCGGACCGCCTCGCGCAGCAGCTCGTCCTTGTCGCCGGGCTCGCCGACGAAGGTGAACTGGCTGCCCTTCTTCTCCAGCGAGCGCAGCGCCTTCTGGAAGGCCTCGGGGAAGTTGCGGCCGATGGCCATGGCCTCGCCGACCGACTTCATGGTGGTGGTCAGCGTGGAGTCGGCCTGCGGGAACTTCTCGAACGCGAAGCGCGGCGCCTTGACGACCACATAGTCGAGCGTGGGCTCGAAGGAGGCCGGGGTTTCCTGCGTGATGTCGTTGGGGATCTCGTCGAGGGTGTAGCCGACGGCCAGCTTGGCAGCGATCTTCGCGATCGGGAAGCCGGTCGCCTTGGAGGCGAGCGCGGAGGACCGCGACACGCGCGGGTTCATCTCGATGACGATCACGCGACCGTCCTCGGGGTTGACCGCGAACTGGATGTTGCAGCCGCCGGTGTCGACGCCGACCTCGCGGATGACGGCGATGCCGATGTCCCGGAGGATCTGGTACTCGCGGTCGGTCAGCGTCATCGAGGGCGCCACGGTGATGGAGTCACCGGTGTGCACGCCCATGGGGTCGAAGTTCTCGATGGAGCAGACGACCACGACGTTGTCGTGCTTGTCGCGCATCAGCTCCAGCTCGTACTCCTTCCAGCCGAGGATGGACTCCTCCAGGAGCACCTCCGTGGTCGGGGAGAGCGTGAGGCCCTGGCCCGCGATGCGGCGCAGCTCCTCCTCGTCGTGTGCGAAGCCGGAGCCGGCGCCGCCCATGGTGAAGGAGGGGCGGACGACGACCGGGTAGCCGCCGAGCTCGTCCACGCCGGCGAGGACGTCGTCCATGGAGTGGCAGATGACGGACCGGGCGGACTCGCCGTACCCGATCTTGGCGCGGACGGCCTCCACGACCTCCTTGAAGAGGTCGCGGTCCTCGCCCTTGTTGATGGCTTCGACGTTGGCGCCGATCAGCTCGACGCCGTACTTGGCCAGGACACCGTTCTCGTCGAGCGAGATCGCGGTGTTCAGGGCCGTCTGGCCGCCCAGGGTGGGCAGCAGGGCGTCGGGGCGCTCCTTGGCGATGATCTTCTCGACGAACTCCGGGGTGATCGGCTCGACGTAGGTCGCGTCGGCGATCTCCGGGTCGGTCATGATCGTCGCCGGGTTGGAGTTGACGAGGATGACCCTCAGGCCCTCGGCGCGCAGCACGCGGCAGGCCTGGGTGCCGGAGTAGTCGAACTCGGCGGCCTGGCCGATGACGATCGGGCCGGAGCCGATGACCAGGACGGACTGGATATCGGTGCGCTTAGGCACGCTGGCCCTCCATCAGGGAAACGAAGCGGTCGAACAGGTAGGCGGCGTCGTGCGGGCCCGCTGCCGCTTCGGGGTGGTACTGGACGGAGAAGGCCGGCTGGTCGAGCAGCTGCAGCCCCTCCACGACGTCGTCGTTGAGGCAGACGTGCGAGACCTCGGCGCGGCCGAACTTCGTCTCGCTGACCTGGTCGAGCGGCGCGTCCACGGCGAATCCGTGGTTGTGCGCGGTGACCTCGACCTTGCCGGTCGTACGGTCCTGGACCGGCTGGTTGATGCCCCGGTGGCCGTACTTCAGCTTGTAGGTGCCGAAGCCGAGCGCGCGGCCGAGGATCTGGTTGCCGAAGCAGATGCCGAAGAGCGGGGTCTTCCGCGCCAGGACGGCGGTCATCAGGGCCACCGGGCCGTCGGCCGTGGCCGGGTCGCCGGGGCCGTTGGAGAAGAACACGCCGTCCGGGGAGACGGCGTACACGTCGTCCTCGGTGGCGGTCGCGGGCAGCACGTGCACCTCGATGCCGCGCTCGGCCATCCGCTGCGGGGTCATGCCCTTGATGCCGAGGTCGACGGCGGCGACGGTGAATCGCTTCTCCCCGACGGCCGGGACGACGTACGCCTCCTTGGTGGCGACCTCCTCGTACAGCGAGGCGCCCTTCATGTGCGGCTGGGCCTGCACGCGCGCGAGGAGCTCGGCGTCGGTGGCGATCGCCTCGCCGGAGAAGACGCCGGCGCGCATCGAGCCGCGCTCGCGGAGGTGGCGGGTGAGGGCACGGGTGTCGATCCCGGAGATGCCGACCACGCCCTGCGCCACCAGTTCCGCGTCCAGCGAACGCTTGGCGCGCCAGTTGGAGGGCACGCGCGCGGGGTCGCGCACGACGTAGCCGGAGACCCAGATGCGGCTGGACTCGTCGTCCTCGTCGTTCCACCCCGTGTTGCCGATCTGGGGGGCGGTGGCGACCACGATCTGGCGGTCGTACGAGGGGTCGGTGAGGGTCTCCTGGTAGCCGGTCATCCCGGTGGAGAACACGGCCTCGCCGAAGGTCTCCCCCACGGCCCCGTAGGCGCGGCCGCGGAAGATCCGGCCGTCCTCCAGGACGAGTACTGCGGGAACCTTGCCGGCTCCCCTGGTGGAGGTCGTCATCGTTCGGCGCCTTCCGTGCTGGGTGTCTTGGTCATGGAGTTGATGGCGTCGACCCACTCGCCGTGCTCGGCCGCGTGGTCCGAGCGGAATCCGGAGTCGATCAGCCGGTCGCCGTGCTGCCAGGTCACCACGAGGAGTCCGCCCTCGGTGAGGACCTTGCCCGCGATGCCCTTGCCGAGCAGGGCCTCGCGGAGCGCGGCGGCGGGGATGAAGAAGTCGGTCGCCCCGGGGCGTACGACGTCCAGGCCCGCGTCGGTCAGGGTGAGCTCGACCCGGCTGCGGGAGCCGAGGCCGCGGGCCACGATGCGGTCCAGCCACTGCCCGGCGGTGGTGGAGCCGTGGTAGCGGCCGCTCATGGTCAGTTTCGCCTCGCCGGGGTCGTCCGGCGCGGTGGGGAGCTCGGGGAGGTCGCCCTGGAGGGTGCCGCGCCACTTCCAGCCCTCGCGCATCAGCCAGTAGACGAGCGCGACGAAGAGGGCCAGACCGACGAGCCAGCCGATGCGCGCGGCCCAGTCGGTGACCGCGGCCGACTTCTTCTCGTCGGCCAGCAGGATCAGAGGTGTCACGTCAGCTTCCCGTCCACGAGCGTCGCCTTGCCCCGCAGCCATGTGTGGGTGACACGGCCCGGCAGCTCGCGTCCCTCGTAGGGGGTGTTGCGGCTGCGCGAGGCGAAGCCCGCGGGGTCCACCAGGCCACGGTATTCCGTGTCGACGAGGGTGAGGTTGGCGGGCTCACCAGCCGAGACGGGACGGCCGTGGCCGACGGCCTGTCCGATCCGCGCGGGCTTGAAGGACATCCGGTCGGCGACACCGGCCCAGGTCAGCAGGCCCGTGTCCACCATGGTCTCCTGCACCACCGACAACGCGGTCTCCAGGCCGACCATCCCCATGGCGGCCGCGGCCCACTCGCAGTCCTTGTCCTCGTGCGGGTGCGGGGCGTGGTCGGTGGCGACGATGTCGATGGTGCCGTCGGCGAGGGCCTCCCGCAGCGCCAGCACGTCGCGCTCGGTGCGCAGCGGCGGGTTGACCTTGTAGACCGGGTTGTACGACCGCACCAGCTCGTCGGTGAGGAGCAGGTGGTGCGGGGTGACCTCGGCGGTGACGTCGATGCCGCGGGACTTGGCCCAGCGCACGATCTCGACGGACCCGGCGGTCGACAGATGGCAGATGTGCACCCGCGACCCCACGTGCTCGGCGAGCAGCACGTCGCGCGCGATGACCGACTCCTCGGCGACGGCCGGCCAGCCGCCCAGCCCCAGCTCGGCCGAGACGACGCCCTCGTTCATCTGGGCGCCCTCGGTCAGCCGCGGCTCCTGCGCGTGCTGGGCGACGACTCCGCCGAAGGCCTTCACGTACTCCAGGGCGCGGCGCATGATCACGGCGTCGTCGACGCACTTGCCGTCGTCGGAGAAGACGGTGACCCCGGCGGCCGACTCGTGCATGGCGCCGAGCTCGGCGAGCTTCTTGCCCTCCAGGCCGACGGTGACGGCGCCGATGGGCTGGACGTCGCAGTAGCCGTGCTCCTGGCCGAGCCGGTAGACCTGCTCGACCACGCCGGCGGTGTCGGCGACCGGGAAGGTGTTGGCCATGGCGAAGACGGCCGTGTAGCCGCCGCTCGCGGCCGCGCGGGTGCCGGTGAGGACGGTCTCGGAGTCCTCACGGCCGGGCTCGCGCAGGTGGGTGTGCAGGTCGACGAGCCCCGGCAGCAGCACCTTGCCGGCGGCCTCGACGACCTCGGCCCCGTCGGCGGACAGCCCGGAGCCCACCTCCACGATCGTCTCGCCGTCGATCAGTACGTCCTGCGGCTCACCGCCGAGCACCTTCGCACCACGGATCAGGATCTTGCTCATGGGTCTTACTTCTCCTCGGTGGTGCGGGCGTGGCTGACGGCGGGTTCGTTGCCGCCGAGCAGGAGGTACAGAACGGCCATCCGGATGGAGACTCCGTTTGCGACCTGCTCGACTACGGTGCAGCGCTCGGAGTCGGCGACCTCGGCGGTGATCTCCATGCCGCGGACCATCGGGCCGGGGTGCATCACGATGGCGTGCTCGGGCATCTTCGCCATGCGCTCGCCGTCGAGGCCGTAGCGCCGCGAGTACTCGCGCTCGGTCGGGAAGAACGCGGCGTTCATGCGCTCCCGCTGCACGCGGAGCATCATCACGGCGTCGGACTTGGGGAGTACGGCGTCGAGGTCGTACGACACCTCGCAGGGCCAGCGCTCGACGCCGACCGGGACCAGGGTGGGCGGGGCGACCAGGGTGACCTCGGCGCCGAGCGTGTGCAGCAGGTCGACGTTGGAGCGGGCGACCCGGCTGTGCAGGACGTCGCCGACGATCGTGATGCGCTTGCCGGCCAGGTCCTGCCCTATCCCGGCGTCCCGGCCGACCAGCCGGCGGCGCATGGTGAAGGCGTCCAGGAGGGCCTGGGTGGGGTGCTGGTGGGTGCCGTCGCCGGCGTTGATGACGGCGGCGTCGATCCAGCCGGAGGTGGCGAGACGGTAGGGCGCTCCGGAGGCGCCGTGCCGGATGACGACGGCGTCCACGCCCATCGCCTCCAGGGTCTGGGCGGTGTCCTTCAGGGACTCGCCCTTGGAGACGCTGGACCCCTTGGCGGTGAAGTTGATGACGTCGGCGGAGAGGCGCTTCTCGGCGGCCTCGAAGGAGATCCGGGTCCGGGTCGAGTCCTCGAAGAAGAGGTTGACGACGGTGCGGCCGCGCAGGGTCGGCAGCTTCTTGATCGGCCGGTCGGCGACCCGGGCCATCTCCTCGGCGGTGTCGAGGATCAGGACGGCGTCGTCGCGGGTGAGGTCGGCGGCCGAGATGAGATGACGCTGCATCTGTCAGGCTCCGTAAGGCAGTTCACATATCGGGAGATTGCGGGCAGGTATGGGCGCGCCGGACCGGCGCGTCCTCTCGGCTCGCTACTGGGTCGGCTTGGCGCCGAGCAGCACGGTGTCGCGACCGTCCTCCTCGGCGAGCAGGACCTTGACCGTCTCCCGCAACGACGTGGGGAGGTTCTTGCCGACGTAGTCGGCGCGGATGGGCAGTTCACGGTGGCCGCGGTCGACGAGGACCGCCAGCTGGACCGCGCGCGGACGCCCGATGTCGTTGAGGGCGTCGAGGGCGGCGCGGATGGTGCGGCCGGAGAAGAGCACGTCGTCGACGAGGACGACCAGTCTGCCGTCGATGCCGTCACCGGGGATCTCGGTGCGGGCCAGCGCACGCGGCGGGTGCATGCGCAGGTCGTCGCGGTACATGGTGATGTCGAGCGAACCGACGGGAATCTTGCGGTCGGTGACCTGCTCGAGCTTGGCGGCGAGCCGCTGGGCGAGGAAGACGCCGCGGGTCGGGATGCCGAGGAGCACCACGTCGTCGGCGCCCTTGGCGCGCTCGACGATCTCGTGGGCGATGCGGGTCAGTACCCGCGCGATGTCGGGCCCTTCGAGAACGGGCCGTGCGTCGCTTGCCTGAAGGTCAGGCTTTCCCTGCTTGTCCATACGAAACGGACCTCCTTCTCCGCCTCACGGGACGGACCTTAAAGGACGTCGGATTTGCGCCATCCACCGTAGCAGGTGCCGGACAGGCCCCCGATCACCCCCTTGGCGTAATCGGCCATCGCCACCACGGAAGAGTCGGTGCGGACCATTCGGCTTGACGCAGGAGAGTAACGCTGCGTAACCTCACAGTGAGTTACCAGCCGCGCGGCGGGAACCAAGGCCGGCCGCGTCGACACAGTGTCCGGGGAGCTATATGTCCAGCGAATACGCCAAACAGCTCGGGGCCAAGCTCCGGGCCATCCGCACCCAGCAGGGCCTTTCCCTCCACGGTGTCGAGGAGAAGTCCCAGGGGCGCTGGAAGGCCGTGGTGGTCGGTTCGTACGAGCGCGGCGACCGTGCCGTGACCGTGCAGCGCCTTGCCGAGTTGGCGGATTTCTACGGTGTGCCGGTGCAGGAGCTGCTGCCGGGCACCACCCCCGGCGGTGCCGCCGAGCCCCCGCCGAAGCTGGTCCTGGACCTGGAGCGGCTGGCCACCGTGCCGGCCGAGAAGGCGGGCCCGCTGCAGCGCTACGCGGCCACGATCCAGTCCCAGCGCGGTGACTACAACGGCAAGGTGCTGTCGATCCGCCAGGACGACCTGCGCACACTGGCCGTCATCTACGACCAGTCCCCCTCGGTCCTCACCGAGCAGCTGATCAGCTGGGGCGTGCTGGACGCGGACGCCCGCCGCGCCGTGGCCACCCACGAAGACGCCTGACCCGCACCACACCTGAGCAGAAACGTGCCGCCGGGGTGGCCGGAACTTGACGGTTCCGCCCACCCCGGCGGCTTTTCAGCGCCCCGTCAGGGCGCGAGGCTGTATCGATGTGCGGCTCCGCCGCGTGGGCGCGACCAGCCCCACACGGCCGTCAGCCGCCCGACCACCGCACCACCCGCCCCATGGGGCACGCGAACGCCGGAAGGCCCGCAGCAAGCCGCTGCGGGCCTTCCGGCGTTCGTCGGCTCACGCCTCCCGGCGCAGCGACGGCTTCAGCTCCTTGAGCCGTCCCAGGAGCCCGTTCACGAACGAGGGCGACTCGTCCGTCGAGAACTCCTTCGCCAGCTGCACCATCTCGTCGAGGACAACGGCGTCCGGCGTCTCGTCGACCCAGATCAGCTCGTACGCTCCCAGGCGCAGGATGTTCCGGTCGACGACCGGCATCCGGTCGAGCGTCCAGCCGACCGCGTACTGGGCGATCAGCTCGTCGATCCGCCGCACGTGCTCGGCGTAGCCCTCGACCAGCTGCATCGTGTACTCGCTCACCGGCGGCTGCCGGGTGTCGTCGCGGGAGAGCCGGATCCAGTCCGCGAGCACGGTCAGGACGTCGGCCCCGCGCTGGTCGCCCTCGAAGAGGATCTGGAAGGCGCGCTTGCGGGCCGTGTTGCGGGCAGCCACGGTTAGCTGTTCACCCGGCCGAGGTAGTCGCTCGTACGGGTGTCGACCTTGATCTTCTCACCGGTGGTGATGAAGAGCGGGACCTGGATCTGGTGACCGGTCTCCAGCGTGGCCGGCTTGGTGCCGCCGGTGGAGCGGTCGCCCTGGACACCCGGCTCGGTCTCCTGGATGACCAGCTCGACGGCGGCCGGGAGCTCGACGAAGAGCACCTCGCCCTCGTGCTGGGCGACGACGGCCGTGAAGCCCTCGATCAGGAAGTTCGCGGCGTCGCCGACGGTCTTCCGGTCGATGTGCAGCTGGTCGTACGTGTCCATGTCCATGAAGACGAAGTACTCGCCGTCCATGTACGAGAACTGCATGTCGCGCTTGTCGACAGTGGCCGTCTCGACCTTGACGCCGGCGTTGAAGGTCTTGTCGACCACCTTGCCGGACAGCACGTTCTTGAGCTTGGTGCGCACGAAAGCGGGGCCCTTGCCGGGCTTGACGTGCTGGAACTCGACGACGGACCAGAGCTGGCCGCCTTCGAGCTTGAGCACCAGGCCGTTCTTGAGGTCGTTCGTGGAAGCCACGGTTGCGGAATCTCCTGGACTGACGTGGACGACCCCGGGGCACGCACCTTCCTTATAGTGCGAGCAGCTCCTTGGTCGTGATGGTGAGTAGCTCGGGTCCGCCGTCCGCCTCGGGGCGCACGACGAGCGTGTCATCGATCCGGACACCGCCCCGGCCCGGGAGGTGGACCCCCGGTTCGACGGTGACCGGCACGCAAGCGTCCAGTTTACCCATGGCTGAGGGGGCCAGCTGCGGCTCCTCGTCGATTTCGAGTCCGACGCCGTGCCCGGTGAGGGGTTGCAGGCCCTCGGAGTGGCCCGCGGAGCCCAGCACCTGCCGGGCGGCACGGTCCACGTCACGGTAGGCGGCGCCGGGTACGAGGCTCTCCCGGCCGGCCCGCTGGGCGGCGAAGACCAGGTCGTAGAGCTCGATCTGCCAGTCGGCGGGCGAGGTGCCGATGACGAAGGTACGGCCGATCTCGCAGCGGTAGCCGCGGTAGGTGGCGCCGAGGCAGACGGAGAGGAAGTCGCCCTCCTCGACACGGCGGTCGGTGGGGCGGTGGCCGCGGCGGCCGGAGTTGGGTCCGGTGGCCACGGAGGTGGGGAAGGCCCGGCCGTCGGCGCCGTGGTCGACCAGGCGGCGCTCCAGCTCCAGGGCGAGGTGCCGTTCGGTACGGCCGACGAGGATCGACTCCAGCAGCTCGCCGAGGGCCTGGTCGGCGATCTCGGCGCCGATGCGCAGGCAGGAGATCTCCTCCTCGTCCTTCACGACCCTGAGCTGTTCGACGGCGGCGCCGAGGTCGGTGAGACGCAGGTGCGGGGCGACCGAGCCGAGGGCGCGGTGCCGGGCGACGGTGAGGTGGTGCTCCTCGACGGCGAGGACGTCGGCGTCCTGGGCGGCGGCGAGGTCGGCGGCGGCCACGGCGGGGTCACCGCCCGGGCCTTGCAGGAGGTGCTGCCGGAGGGACTCGTCGGGGCGGGCCTCGGTGGGGTGGTCGTCCGGCGGGCCGGGGCAGACGAGGAGGTCCTCGCGCTTGCCGAGCAGCAGGACGGAGCCGTGGGGGGCGGCGCCGGCGAGGTATCTCACGTTGGCGGGGTGCGAGATGACGGCGGACTGGCTGCCCGCCGCGTTGCAGCGTTCCCTCAGCCTGGTTCTGCGGGCCGCGTACACGTCTGACATGAGTCGAGCGTAGGAGGAAGGGGCGATTTATGCCGGTTGAGGGGGGCCGAGTGGGGTGGCGGGGCGCCGCTGTCGAGTGCGGGTGCGTGGGTGGGTTTTGCGCAGTTCCCCGCGCCCCTCACCACACAGGCCGCCTTTCGGCTGCCGGTCGGTGGGGGTTGAGCGCGCCCACGCTGGGTTGTTCCGCTGGTCGCTGGTTACCAGGTCGGGGGGCTGGCTATGGCCCTGGCCAGGACCTCGTCGAGGACCCTGGCTGTGGCGGGGACGTCCAGTTGGGAGTTGTCGATGATGGGGAGGCCGGAGCCGTACCAGCCGGCCATGCGGCCGTGGATGCGGGCGACCTCTTCGTCGGTGAGGCGGCGGTTGCCGCGGCGTTCGGCGTTGCGCTCGAGCACGATGTCGAGGCCGGGGAGGAGGACGACCGGGAGGAGGCCGGGGCCGACGTGGCGCTTCCAGCCGCCGAGGCCGACGACCGGGCGGTCCGGGAAGACCGCGTCGTCGAGGATGCACGAGATGCCGTTGGCGAGGAAGTTGCGGGCGGCGAAGCCGCAGGTGCGGCGGGCCAGGCGGTACTGGGCCTCGGAGTTGTCGTTCCAGCCGGACTGGGGGTCGGCGAAGCCGGAGCGGACCCATTCGCGGACGTCGTCGAGGCTGATGTGGGCCGTGGGGACCCGGCGGTGGTCCGCCCAGTACTTGGCCACGCTGGTCTTGCCCGCGCCGGCCGGACCGATCAGGAGGACGGCCAGGGTGGTGGCGGTCGGGTCGGGCGCGCTGGTCGCCGCCGGGGGTGCGGTGGGTATGCCCACCGGGGCGCCCGGCGGCAGCGGGACGTGGCCCGTGGTGTCGGGCGGCGGCGGGGCCGAGGGCGGTGGCGGAACCGTCGGGTGCGGCGGCGCGGCCGGTGGTGGCGGCACGGGCGCGGAGCCCTGGGGCGCTCCCGGGTGCTGTGCGGCCGGCTGCCAGCCGGTCGGTCCCTGCCCCGGCTGATGGGGCGGCGGCAGCGGAGATCCCACTGCGTGCTGCATCCGGTGCCACTCCGTCTCGTCATGTTCGGCTGCGCTCGTTACCGAACGGTACCGCCCCCGGTCGTCGTTTGGTGAAACGGCCGGGGGCGGCCCGAAGTGCCCGTGCCGCGAGGCGGACCTACTGGCCGACCTCGCCGTACGCGGCGAGCAGCACGGCCGGGTCCGGGCCCTCCAGGACCGTCGGCTTGGCGAGGCCGTCCAGGACGATGAAGCGCAGCAGGTTCCCGCGGGACTTCTTGTCGACCTTCATCGTCTCGACCAGCTTGGGCCACTGGTCGTAGCGGTAGTGCAGCGGGAGGCCGACCGACTCCAGGACCGTGCGGTGGCGGTCCGCCGTCGCGTCGTCCAGGCGCCCGGCCAGCCGGCCCAGCTCGGCGGCGAAGTGCATGCCGACGGCGACCGCGGCGCCGTGCCGCCACTTGTAGCGCTCGTTCTTCTCGATGGCGTGGCCGAGCGTGTGGCCGTAGTTGAGGATCTCGCGCAGGCCCGACTCCTTGAGGTCGGAGGAGACGACCTCCGCCTTCACCCGAATGGACCGCTCGATCAGCTCGGCCGTGTGCGGGCCCGCCGGGGTGCGCGCGGCCTCGGGGTCGGACTCGATGAGGTCCAGGATCACCGGGTCGGCGATGAAGCCGGCCTTGATGATCTCGGCGAGCCCGGAGACGTAGTCGTTGACCGGGAGCGAGTCCAGCGCGGCGAGGTCGCAGAGCACGCCCGCCGGCGGGTGGAAGGCGCCGACCAGGTTCTTGCCCTCGGCCGTGTTGATGCCCGTCTTGCCGCCGACCGCCGCGTCCACCATGGCGAGGACGGTGGTCGGGACGGCGATCCAGCGGACCCCGCGCAGCCAGGTGGCGGCCACGAAACCGGCCAGGTCCGTGGTCGCGCCGCCGCCCACGCCGACGATGACGTCGGAGCGGGTGAACCCGGACTGGCCGAGCGCCTTCCAGCAGTAGGCGGCGACCTCGGCGGTCTTGGCCTCCTCCGCGTTGGGCACCTGGATGGCGACGGCCTCGTAGCCCTGCTCGGCCAGATCGGCCCGCAGCGCGTCGCCGGTCTCGGCGAGCGCCTCGGGGTGGACGATCGCGACCCGCTGGGCCTTCTCGCCGACCAGTCCGCCCAGTTCGCCGAGGAGTTGACGGCCCACCAGGACCTCGTACGGCTCGGTGCCCGCCGTGCCGCCGACCTGGATCCGGGTGACTGCCTCGCTCATGCTTCCTTCAACTCCAGTGCGTCCAGGGCTGCTTGGGTGACCTCTTCGGGCGTACGGTCGTCGGTCGCCACGACCGCCACGGCGACCTCCTCGTACAGGTGCCGCCGCGCCTCCATCAGCTCGCGCCACTGCTTGCGCGGGTTGAGGGCGAGCAGGGGCCGGGCCGCGTTCAGGCCGGTGCGCTTGACGGCCTCCTCGACGTCCATCGAGAGGTAGACCACCCGCTGCCCGGCGAGCAGCGCACGGGTCTCCGCGTCGAGGATCGCGCCGCCGCCGAGGGCGAGGACACCCTCGTGCTCGGTCAGCGCAGTGTGCACCGCCCGCTTCTCGATGGCCCGGAAGGCGGGCTCGCCCTCGGCCACGAAGATGTCGGCGATGGTGCGGCCCTCGGCGGCCACGATGTCCTCGTCGGTGTCGCGGTAGCCGACGCCGAGCCGCTCGGCGAGCAGCTGCCCGACCGTGGACTTGCCCACGCCCATCGGCCCGACGAGCACCACCATCGGCACTCCGCTGCTCACCGGATGGCCAGGTTCTCGAGGTACGACCGCACATTGCGGCGGGTCTCGGGGACCGAGTCGCCGCCGAACTTCTCGGCGACCGCGTCCGCGAGGACGAGCGCGACCATGGCCTCGGCGACGATGCCGGCGGCCGGCACGGCGGAGACGTCGGAACGCTGGTGGTGGGCCTGGGTGGCCTCGCCCGTGGTGACGTCCACGGTCCGCAGGGCGCGCGGCACGGTCGCGATCGGCTTCATCGCCGCGCGGACGCGGAGCAGCTCGCCCGTGGAGAGTCCGCCCTCGGTGCCGCCGGCCCGGCCGGAGACCCGTCGGATGCCCTCGGGCGTGCCCACGATCTCGTCATGTGCCTTCGAGCCGGGCACCCGGGCCAGCTCGAAGCCGTCGCCGATCTCGACGCCCTTGATCGCCTGGATACCCATCAGGGCCCCGGCGAGGCGGGCGTCCAGCTTGCGGTCCCAGTGCACGTGCGAGCCGAGCCCGACCGGGACGCCGTAGGCCAGCACCTCGACCACACCGCCGAGCGTGTCGCCGTCCTTGTGGGCCTGGTCGACCTCCGCGACCATCGCCTTCGAGGCGTCCGCGTCCAGGCAGCGCAGCGGGTCGGCGTCCAGCTTCTCGACGTCGGCGGGGGTGGGGTACACGCCCTGCGGGGCCTTCACGGAGCACAGCTCGACGACGTGCGAGACGATCTCGATGCCCGCCGTCTCCTTCAGGTAGGAGCGGGCGACGGCGCCGAGCGCGACCCGTGCCGCGGTCTCGCGGGCGGAGGCGCGCTCCAGGACCGGGCGGGCCTCGTCGAAACCGTACTTCTGCATACCCGCGAGGTCCGCGTGGCCGGGACGCGGGCGGGTCAGCGGGGCGTTGCGGGCCAGCCCGGCAAGGATCTCCGGATCCACCGGGTCGGCCGCCATCACCTGCTCCCACTTGGGCCACTCGCTGTTGCCCACCATGATCGCCACCGGGGAGCCCAGCGTCAGCCCGTGCCGGACACCGCCCAGGAAGGTGACCTCGTCACGCTCGAACTTCATGCGCGCACCACGGCCATAACCGAGCCGCCGCCGCGCGAGATGGTCCGCGACCATCTCCGTGGTGATCGGCACGCCGGCGGGAAGGCCCTCCAGCGTCGCGACAAGTGCGGGACCGTGGGACTCCCCCGCGGTCAGCCAACGCAGCCTGCTCAACGATGCTCCTCAGTGCTCGCGCCCTGGTACTACTGCCCTGCGTACGCGCGTCCTCGCGTACGGCGACGGCCCGACCGGGTGCGCGGCCCCGGTCCGCCGCCTCCGATCCTCCCACGTCCGGCCACCGAACCCGGCCGCCGGTCCAACAGTCGGACGCGAATATGTCAGGTCAGCGCTCCGCGGGCGCGGCCTCCGCCGGCCCTCAGCGCTCCGCGAGCGCCTTCTCCCCGGCCCGGCGCATGACGTCCACCGGAGCCGGAGCGCGGCCGGTCATCTGCTCGACCTGGAGCACGGCCTGGTGCACCAGGAGGTCGAGGCCGCTCACCACGGCCCCGCCGAACATGGACCAGCGGGCGGCGAGGGCGGTGGGCCAGGGGTGGTAGAGCACGTCGAAGAGGGTGGTGGGGCGCTCCGGTACGGCGGTGGCGAGGACGTCGGTGCTGCCCGCGGGGGTGGTGGCGATCACCAGGGGGGCGTGCAGGGCCTGTTCGGCGTCGGCCCAGTCGGCGGTGCGCACCTCGACGTCGAGCCGCTCGCCCCACTCCCGCATCTCGGCGGCGCGGGCCTCGCTGCGGACGTAGGCGACGACCTCGCCGGTGCAGATCCGGGCGAGCGCGGCCAGCGCGGAGGAGGCGGTGGCGCCCGCGCCCAGGATGGCGGCGGAGTCGACCTGTTCGATTCCGTGCTCGCGCAACGCGGCGACCATGCCCGGGATGTCGGTGTTGTCCCCGACGCGCCGTCCGTCCTCCGTGAAGACGACGGTGTTGACCGCGTCGACGGAGGCCGCCGTCTCGCTGATCTCGTCGACGAGCGGGATGACCGCCCGCTTCAGCGGCATGGTCAGCGACAGCCCCGCCCACTCCGGTCCCAGCTTCCCGAGGAAGCCGGGCAGCCCGGCCTCGTCGACCTCGAAGCGCTCGTACGACCAGTCGGTGAGCCCGAGTTCGGCGTACGCGGCCCGGTGCAGCACCGGGGAGAGGGAGTGGGCGATGGGCTTACCGAGCACGGCGGCCCGGCGGGCATCGGTTGCCCGAGGTGGCATCGAATCTGTCCTTGTGCAGGAGCGGGGCCGCGCTGCTGGCGCGCGCGGCTCAGCTCTTCTTCCGTGAGGCGTTCCACTCGTTCACGAGCTTCTCGTGCTCGGCGAGCGTCTTGGTGAACTCGCTGGTCTTGCCGTCCATCGAGATGAAGTAGTACCAGCCGTCGTCGGTCGGGTTGAGCGCGCCCCGCAGCGCCTCCTCGCCGGGGTTGTCGATGGGCCCGGGCGGCAGTCCCTTGACGTAGTACGTGTTGTAGGGGTTGTTGTAGCGGCGCAGTTCGGCGATCGACAGGTCGATCTTGCTCTGGTTCTTCACGTAGTTGTACGTGGAGTCGAACTCCAGGGCGCCGTAGGTCTCGGGGTTTCCGGGCTTGAGGCGGTTGTAGACCACCTCGGCCATCTTGCGGAAGTCGTCGTGGCTGGTGCCCTCGGCCTGCACCAGGCTGGCCACGGTGAGCAGTTGCCAGGGCCCGTCGAGGCCGAGGCCGGCGGCCTTCTTCTCCAGGCCGAGCGTCTGGAACTGGTCGTTGGCGCGGGCCACCATCTCGGTGAGGACTGCCTTGGGCTCCTGCCCCTTCGAGACGGCGTAGCTGGAGGGGTAGAGGAATCCTTCCAGCGGGTCCTTCAGGTTGGCGTGGTTCAGCGCCCACTTGGGCAGGCCGAGGGACTTGTAGTCCTTCTTCGCCACGGCCGCGGTGGTGCCCTTCTTCACGGCGAGCCGCTTGTCGATCATTTCGTAGACCGCGGAGTTGCGCAGGCCCTCGGCGATGACCAGGTTGCTGTGGCTCTTCGGGTTGAGCATCAGCTCCACGGCGCTGGCCGCGGACATCTCCTTCTGCAGCGTGTAGACGCCGTCCTGGATGGTCTTGCCGTCGGGGTTCGCCGTCTGTGCGGAGACGAAGGCGTCGACGCTCTCGACCACGCCGGCCGCCTTCAGGATGCGGCCGATGTCGTAACCGCCCGCGCCCTTGGGGATCGAGACGGTCGTGGTCTCGCCGTTGCCGCTGCCGGCGTAGTCCGGGGACGCGCCGAAACGATTTTGGTAGAAGTGCCAGCCGTAGTAGCCGACGACGCTCGCGCCGCCGCCGAAGACCAGGCAGACCACCAGGCAGGCGCAGCCGCTGCGGCGTTTCTTGGCGCCCTTGCCGCCTTTGGCGTCCTTGCCCCGGCCCTTGTCGCGGCGCCCTTTCGGGTCGTCGCCGTCCTCGCCGTCGTCGCCGTCGTCATCGGCGCCCGTGAAGAAGGGGTGCTGCTCCTCTTCCTCATCCTCGATCGCGGGCTCCGGCTGCGGTTCCGGCTCGGGACGCCGGCGGCCGGGGGGCTCCGGCGGCGGGTAGGCGTCCTCGGTGCCGTAGAAGTCGGGCTGCTCCCCGCCGTAAGCCACGGGCTGCTGGCCGTAGGGGTCGCCCGGGTCGGCGGCGTAGGGGACCTGGCCGTGGGTGCCGGTCGCGTCCCAGCCGCCCTGGTGGTATTGGGGGGCATGCCCGGCGTACTGCTGGTCGTACTGCTGCTGGTCGTAGTGCTGCTGGCCCTGTCCGTCGGCGTACCGGAGGTTGCCCTGTTCGTCGTAGTACGTGGCGTACTGCTGCTGGTCGTAGCCGCCCTGCGGGTGCTGGTCCCAGTCGCCGTACTGCTGCTGCGACTGCTGCGACTGCTGTGGGTAGTGCTGTGGCTGGCCGCCGTAGGGGGACTGCTGGCCCACGTGGGCCTGCTGTCCGCCCCATCCGTCGTCCCCGTACAACGGGTCCTCCGGATGCCACGGTTCGGAGCCTTGGCCCCGGCCATACTCAGTCATCGATCCCCTAGAGCCGCGAGGCGGTGCGGTGCGCGGCTGATGGGGCCGGTTCCCGTTCCGCCTCTTGCTGTGCGGTGGCTGTTCGAAAACCATCGCATCGCGCGGAACGTTACCGTATCGCGATCAGATGACTACTTCGACGCCCTCGCCGGGTGGTTTACCTGACACCCGTTCGGATTCCAGTGCCTGCTGAAGGATGATGACCGCCGCGGCCTGGTCGATGACCGAGCGGCCCTTCTTGGCCTTCACTCCAGAAGCGCGCAGTCCCTGGCTCGCCGTTACCGTCGTCATCCGCTCGTCGACCAGCCGGACCGGCACCGGTTTGATGCCCTTGGCGAGTTCCTGGGCGAAGGCGCGGACCTTGACGGCGGCCGGCCCCTCGCCCCCCTTCAGGGAGCGAGGGAGTCCGACGACGACCTCGATCGGTTCGTACTCCTCGACCAGTTGCCGCAGCCTGCGATGGGCGGCTGGGATGTCCCGACCGGGGACGGTCTCGACCGGGGTGGCGAGGATCCCGTCGGGGTCGCACGAGGCGACCCCGATCCGGGCGTCCCCCACGTCGATCGAGAGTCGACGTCCTCTGCGCATTTCCGACCGTTTCCTTACTTCGCGGTCTCGGTCACCAGACGCTCGACGGCGTCGATGGCCTCGCCGATCGCGGCCGGGTTCTGGCCGCCGCCCTGGGCGACGTCCGGCTTGCCGCCACCGCCGCCGCCGAGCGTCTTGGCGGCGGTGCGGACCAGGTCACCGGCCTTGAGACCGCGGTCGCGGGCGGCGTCGTTGGTGGCGATGACCGTGAGCGGCTTGCCGTTGTTGACCGTGAACAGGGCGACCACGGCGGCGCGTCCGCCCTGGATGCGGCCGCGCACGTCGAGGACGAGCTTGCGCAGGTCGTCCGGGGTGGTGCCGTCCGGGACCTGGCCGGTCACCACGGCGATCCCGCGCACGTCCTTGGCGGACTCGACGAGACCGGCGGCGGCCTGCAGCACCTTCTCCGCGCGGAACTTCTCGATCTCCTTCTCGGCGTCCTTCAGCTTGCCGAGCATGGCGGAGACCTTCTCCGGGAGCTCCTCGGGGCGGCCCTTGATCAGCTCCTGGAGCTGGGCGACGACCGTGTGCTCACGGGCCAGGAAGTTGTAGGCGTCGACCCCGACGAGGGCCTCGATACGACGGACGCCCGAACCGATCGAGGACTCGCCGAGCAGCTTCACCAGGCCCAGCTGGGAGGTGTTGTGGACGTGCGTGCCGCCGCACAGCTCCTTGGAGAAGTCGCCGATGGTCACCACGCGGACCCGCTCGCCGTACTTCTCGCCGAACTCGGCGATGGCGCCCTGCTTCTTGGCCTCGTCGATGCCCATGATCTCGGCGCGCACGTCGAGGTCGCGGGCGAGCACCTCGTTGATCTTCTGCTCGACGTCGGTCATCACGGCCGTCGGAACGGCGGACGGCGAGCCGAAGTCGAAGCGGAAGCGGCCGGGCTGGTTCTCGGAACCGGCCTGGGCGGCCGTCGGGCCGAGGGCGTCGCGCAGCGCCTGGTGGGTGAGATGGGTGGCCGAGTGGGCACGCGCGATGGCGGTCCGGCGGCGCTGGTCGATCGAGGCATGGGCCTTGGCGCCGACCGTCACCTCGCCGACCTGGACGACGCCCTTGTGGACGTACACGCCCGGGACCGGCTTCTGGGTGTCGCGGATCTCGATGACGGCACCGGTGTCGACCTTGATCCGGCCGGTGTCGCCGATCTGGCCGCCGCCCTCGGCGTAGAACGGGGTGCGGTCCAGGACGATCTCGACCTCGTCGCCCTCGGTGGCGGCCGGGGAGGAGACGCCGTCGACGAGGATGCCGACGATCGTGGTCTCGCCCTCGGTGTCGCTGTAGCCGATGAAGTCGGTCTCGCCGGTCTTGTCGGCGATCTCGCGGTAGGCGCCGGCGCCGGCGTGTCCGGTCTTCTTGGCCTGGGCGTCGGCCTTGGCGCGCTCCCGCTGCTCCTTCATCAGGCGGCGGAAGCCCTCCTCGTCCACGGAAAGGCCCTGCTCGGAGGCCATTTCGAGGGTGAGGTCGATCGGGAAGCCCCAGGTGTCGTGGAGCAGGAACGCCTTGTCGCCGGCGAGGACCGTGCCGCCGGACTCCTTGGTCTCGGTGACGGCGGTGTCGAGGATGTTGGTGCCGGCCTTCAGCGTCTTGAGGAAGGCGTTCTCCTCGGCGACGGCGACCTTCTCGATGCGCTCGCGGTCGGTGACCAGCTCCGGGTACTGCTGGCCCATCATGGCGATCACGGTGTCGATCAGGTCGAGGACGACCGGACCGGTGGCACCGAGCAGGCGCATGTTGCGGATGGCGCGGCGCATGATGCGGCGCAGCACGTAGCCGCGGCCCTCGTTGCCGGGGGTGACGCCGTCGCCGATGAGCATCACCGAGGTGCGCATGTGGTCGGTGACGACCCGCAGCGAGACGTCCGAGGCGTGGGCCTCGCCGTAGTGGACGCCGGTCAGCTCGGTGGCCTTCTTGATGACGGCCATCGAGGTGTCGATCTCGTACATGTTCTGCACGCCCTGCAGAATCATGGCGAGACGCTCCAGGCCGAGGCCCGTGTCGATGTTCTTGCTGGGCAGCTCGCCGAGGATCTCGAAGTTGTCCTTGCCGATGCCCTCGCCGCGCTCGTACTGCATGAAGACGAGGTTCCAGATCTCCACGTACCGCTCGTCGTTGACGGCGGGGCCGCCCTCGACGCCGAACTCGGGGCCGCGGTCGTAGTTGATCTCGGAACAGGGGCCACAGGGACCGGGGACGCCCATGGACCAGTAGTTGTCCTTCATGCCGAGGCGCTGGATGCGCTCCTTCGGCACACCGACGACGTCGTGCCAGATGCGCTCGGCCTCGTCGTCGTCCTTGTAGACGGTGATCCAGAGCTTCTCCGGCTCCAGGCCGTAACCACCCTTGTCCTGGGGGCTGGTGAGCAGCTCCCAGGCGTACTTGATGGCGCCTTCCTTGAAGTAGTCGCCGAAGGAGAAGTTGCCGCACATCTGGAAGAAGGTGCCGTGCCGGGTGGTCTTGCCGACCTCTTCGATGTCCGGGGTGCGCACGCACTTCTGCACGCTGGTGGCGCGGTCGAAGGGCGGCTTGACCTCACCCAGGAAGTAGGGCTTGAAGGGCACCATGCCGGCCGGGACGAGGAGCAGAGTCGGGTCGTCCGCGATGAGCGACGCCGAAGGGACGACGGTGTGCCCGCGCTCCTCGAAGAAGCTCAGCCAGCGGCGGCGAATCTCTGCCGACTCCATCAGTGGTCCTCATTCCGGTTGTGCGAGTACCTCGTGGTGTCGAGGTGCTTCGGGTTGCTGCGGTTCTCGATGGCGGCGAACCGCCGGGGCGCGGGGAGCTCGGGGTCCGCGTTGATGCCCAGCGCGTCCCCCAGCTCCTCCTCCCGCTGGGCCATGTTGTCGCGGACGTCGAGCGCGAACCCGACCGCCCGGTCCTTGATCCGGTGGCCGGTCTCCAGCGCCTTGTTGGCGGCGGTGGCGGCGAGGCTCTCCGGGGTCAGCTGCTTCAGCTTGCGGTTGACCTTGGTGGTGGCCCAGACCCCGGCGGCGACACCGGTGGTGAACCAGAACGTACGGCGGAACATATGGCCTGGCTCCTACTTTCCCCGGTTCTTCCGCCGTGCGGCCGGGACCGTCCGGCCCACGATCACGGTACGCCTGGGCTCCTTCACGGGCACGTCCGCCTTGCGGCCGGACAGCGCCCGGCGCACGCCGTAGCCGAAGGCCGCGACCTTGACCAGCGGGCCGCCGAAGGTGGAGGCGACGGTGGAGGACAGCGCGGAGGCGTTGGACGTGACCTCCTGGACGTCCGAGGCGATCGCGTCGACCCGGTCGATCTGGGTCTGCGCGGAGCGCACGGCCGCGGAGGCGTCGGCGAGCAGCGGGACGGCCTGGTCGGTCACGTCCGCCACGAGCTTGGTGGTCGCCTTGAGCGTCTGGGCCAGCCTCGCCAGTGCGACGGCGAGGAAGGAGACCAGGATCGCCCAGAAGACGGCCACCAGGATCCCGGCCACCTCTCCACCGGACACTGCGCGCACCCGCTCCCTGAAACGTGCCTCAACATCGAAAAGTCTGCACCGAGCCTATCGCGCCGGGGGTGGGGCTCCGTACCGGATTACCGCGCGTGGCAGGCGGAGTTCCGGGAAGCGACTGTACGGACCGAACACGGTTAAGTACGCTCCGTGTCCCATGCGAGGTCCTCAGCGCCCCGGCTCTTCGGCGGACGGCAATCTGCCCCTGGAACTGACCGCCTTCGTGGGCCGGTCGGCCGAACTGGGCGAGCTGGCCCGGGCCCTGGAGTCGGCCCGGCTGGTGACGGTGACCGGGGTCGGCGGGGTCGGCAAGTCACGGCTCGCGGCCCGGGCGGCGGCCGACGCGGCGCCCCGGGGCGGGGTGTGGCGGGTGGAGCTGGCACCGGTGCGCGATCCGGACTTCGTGGAGTACGCGGTCGTGGAGGCGCTGGACCTGACCGACCACACCACCCGGCTGCCGCGCGAGGCGCTGCTGGAGCACTTGGCCGGCCGGCGGATCCTGCTGTTGCTGGACGGGTGCGAGCACCTGGTCGACGCGTGCGCGGAGCTGGTGGCCGAGCTGCTGCGCCGGCTGCCCGACCTGACCGTGCTGGCGGTGGGGCGGCGGCCGCTCGGGGTGGCGGGCGAGCGGCTGTTCCCGCTGGCGCCGCTCGGCGAGGACGAGGCGGTGGAGCTGTTCGCCGAGCGCGCCGGGCGGCAGGGGCTGGACGTGGGGGACCGCGCGGACGTGCGGGAGGTGTGCCGGCGCCTGGACGGGATCCCGCTGGCGATCGAGCTGGCGGCGGGGCGGCTGCGGGCGCTGTCGCCCGGGCAGCTGCTGGAGCGGCTCGACGACCGGTTCCGGCTGCTGACGGGCGGCGGGCGGGACGGGCTCGCCCGGCACCAGACGCTGCGCACGGCGATCGGCTGGAGCCATGAACTGTGCACCCCTGCCGAGCGGTTGCTGTGGTCGCGGCTGTCGGTCTTCGCGCAGACCTTCGAGCTGGAGGCCGCCGAGTACGTGTGCGGCGGGGAGGGGCTGGCGGCCGAGGACGTCCTGGACGTGCTGGCGGAGCTGCTCGCGCAGTCGGTGGTGGCGCGGGAGGAGACCCCGACAGGCGTGCGCTACCGGATGCTCGACACCGTGCGGGCGTACGGCGCGGACTGGCTGGCGGCGACGGGGGACGCGGGCCGGCTGCGGCGCCGGCACCGGGACTGGTTCATGGGTCTGGCGACCTGGTGCGAGCTGGACTGGTTCTCGCCCCGGCAGGGCGAGGTGGCCGCGCGGGTCGAGGCCGAGCTGCCGAATCTGCGGGCCGCCCTGGACCACTGCCTGACCGAGCCGGACGAGGCGCATCTGGGCCAGTACCTGGCGGGCTCGCTGTGGTTCTACTGGGCGGGCTGCGGCCGGCTCTCGGAGGGCCGGCGCTGGCTGGAGCGGAGCCTGGAGCTGGACTCGGAGTATCCGCAGTCCCGGCTGAAGGCGCTGTGGGTGCTCGGCTATGTGGCGATCCTCCAGGGGGACGCGGTGCCCGCGCTGGCCGCGCTCCAGGAGTGCCGTGAGGAGGCCGAGCTGGTCGCCGACCCGACGGCGGTGGCGTACGCGGAGCACCGCACCGGCTGTCTGGCCCTGGTCACCGATGACATGCCCCGCGCGGAGACGCTGCTGCGCTCGGCTCTCGACCGCTACCAGGAGATCGGCGAGCTGAACAGCAATGTGCTGATGGGCCAGGTCGAACTGGCGATGACCCGGGCGTTCCTCGGTGATCTGCCGGACGCGGTACGGCTGTGCGAGGACGTGCGCCGGGTGTGCGAGGACCACGGCGAGCACTGGGCCCGCTCGTACGCGCTGTACGTCCTGGCGTACGCGGCCTGGCAGGACGGCGACCACCCGGCCGCCCGCGAACTGCTGACGGACTGTCTGCGCCATGCGCACGGCTTCCGTGACCTGCTGGGCTCGGTGCTGTCGATCGAGCTGCTCGCCCTGGTGACGGTGGCACAGGGCGATCCGGCGGAGGCGGCGGTGCTGCAGGGCGCGGCCGGGCGGATGTGGCCGTCGGTGGGACTGCCGTTGTTCGGCTCGGCGTACTACAACGCCCCGCACGAGCTGTGCGAGTCGACGGCCCGGCGGGCGCTGGGCGACGAGCGGTACGCGGAGTGCGTACGGCAGGGCACCGGGCTGGACCGGGAGGCGGCGGTGGCCCGGGCGCTGGGGTACTTCGGGGCCCGGCCGCTGGAGGCGATGCCGACGCCGCGCGGACCGGTGCGGCAGCGGCGGGACGCCGCCGACATGCGGAAGCCCGCCGCCTCGCCCACCCGGAAGGGCGGGGAGACGGCGGGCTGACGCTGAGGTGCTACACCCTGCCGGTGATCAGCGGGCGTAGTACTCGACGACGAGCTGCTCGTCGCAGATGACCGGAACTTCCTTGCGGTTCGGCTCGCGGTCCAGGCGGAACGCCAGGGCCTTGAGGTTCACCTGCAGGTAGCGGGGGGTCTCGCCGTCGGGGGCGAAGCCACCCTCACGGGCGATCTGGAAGAGCGTCTTGTCCTTGGAACGGTCGCGGACCTGCACGACGTCGTCCGGGCGGACCCGGAACGACGGCTTGTCGGTCTTCTGGCCGTTGACCTGGATGTGGCCGTGGACGACCATCTGGCGGGCCTGGTAGATCGTGCGGGCGATGCCCGAACGCAGGACCAGCGCGTCGAGGCGGCGCTCCAGCTCGACGATCAGGGCCTCACCGGTCTTGCCCTGCACCTTGGAGGCACGCTCGTAGGCACGGACCAGCTGACGCTCGGAGATGTCGTACTGCGCGCGCAGACGCTGCTTCTCCAGCAGACGGACCTTGTAGTCCGAGTTCTGCTTGCGGCCGCGGCCGTGCTCACCCGGCGGGTAGGGACGGGCCTCGAAGTACTTGACGGCCTTCGGGGTCAGCGCGATGCCGAGGGCACGCGACTTCTTGACCTTGGGGCGGGACTGGTTCGCCACTGTCTCTTTCTTCCTTCTGACTATTCGGCTTGTCAGGGTTGAGGGAGGTCGCAATCCGCAGCCGGGGAAACCCGCCGGGACCCGTTGCCGGGCCTGGTGGGCAGCCGCTCCCCTGGTCTGGGCACATACGTGCAGCACGCGAGTGGCCCACCGACCGGTCCCGTCGTGCGACGGATGGTGGTGGGCTGCCCGCGACACCGTTCGACGGTGCGCGACGCTCCTGGATCCCCCTTGCGGAGGTTCCGGCTGGTTGTCCCGCTCTGACAGCGCGGGACTCAGCGCTTCGAGGGATTCTACAGGCTGCTCAGGACCGCCTGCGACCGAGGTGGTTCCGGGTCCACTCCACGGCGTCGGCGTAGCGGGCCTCGGCGCCGTGCCGGGTCGGGGTGTAGTACTCGCGGTCCTTGATCGGGTCCGGGGCGTACTGCTGCTCGGCGATGCCCTCGGGCAGGTCGTGCGGGTAGACGTAGCCCTGCGCGTGGCCGAGCTTGGCGGCGCCCTTGTAGTGGCCGTCGCGCAGGTGCGGGGGCACCTGGCCGGCCAGTCCCTTGCGGACGTCCTCCAGAGCGGCGCCGATCGCCATCGTCGCGGAGTTGGACTTGGGGGCCAGCGCGAGGGCGATGGTGGCGTGGCTGAGGGTGAGGGCGGCCTCGGGGAAGCCGATCATGGCGACGGCCTGGGCGGCGGCCACGGCTATGGGCAGGGCGTTCGGGTCGGCCAGCCCGATGTCCTCGCTCGCCGAGATCATCAGCCGGCGGGCGATGAAGCGGGGGTCCTCGCCGGCCTCGATCATCCGGGCCAGGTAGTGCAGGGCCGCGTCCACGTCGGAGCCCCTGATGGACTTGATGAGGGCGCTGGCGACGTCGTAGTGCTGGTCGCCGTCGCGGTCGTACTTCACCGCGGCGCGGTCGACGACCTCCTCCAGGGTCTGCAGGCCGATCTCCTGCTCGCCCTTGTCGAGGGCGGCCCCGGCGGCGGCCTCCAGGGCGGTCAGGGCGCGGCGGGCGTCGCCGCCGGCGATCCGCAGCAGGTGTCCCTCGGTGTCCTCGGGGAGGGTGACGGCGTCCTTGAGACCGCGTTCGTCGGTGAGGGCCCGGCGCAGCAGGCCGCGCACTTCGTCGTCGGTGAGGGGTTCGAGGGTGAGGAGCAGCGAGCGGGAGAGCAGCGGGGAGATCACCGAGAAGTACGGGTTCTCGGTGGTGGCGGCGATCAGGGTGACCCAGCGGTTCTCGACGGCCGGGAGCAGGGAGTCCTGCTGGGCCTTGCTGAAGCGGTGGATCTCGTCGAGGAAGAGGACCGTCTCCTTGCCGTATCCCCCGGTGGCGCGGCGGGCGCCGTCGATGACCGCGCGGACCTCCTTGACCCCGGCGGTGATCGCGGAGAGCTCCACGAACCGCTTGTTGGTGGCCTTGGAGACGACGTACGCCAGGGTCGTCTTGCCGGTGCCGGGCGGCCCCCAGAGGATGACGGACGAGGGTCCGGCGGGACCGCCGCTGCCCTCGCCGACCAGTCTGCGCAGCGGGGATCCCGGCTTCAGCAGGTGCTGCTGGCCCACCACCTCGTCGAGGGTGCGCGGGCGCATCCGCACCGCCAGGGGACTGCCGGTCGGGTCCTTCTCCTGGCGTTCTTCGGCGGCTGCGGTGAACAGGTCGGGTTCCACGCTGAAACCCTAAGTCACGGCACTGACAATCCCCGCCGGACGGTCAGCTGGTCCAGAAGTCCCACCAGCGGGTCAGGACCAGCATGCCGATGATGCCGATGTGCAGGACCGGCAGCACCCAGGTGAACTCGCCGAAGAAGGACTTCAGCCAGTTCGGGGCCGGCAGGAAGCTCTTACGGATGTTGAAGGAGGTCACGTACCAGAACATGGTGATCGTGGCGACCCAGGCCAGCGAGCACCACAGGCACAGGGCGTTGATCCGGTACAGGGACTGGAACTGCAGCCAGGTGCAGAAGCCCACGCCGAAGAGCGTGCCGAAGTTGAAGGTCAGCCAGTACCAGCGCGGGAAGCGGGCGCGGGCCAGCAGGCTCATGCCGACGCAGATGACGATGCCGTAGCAGACCAGGCCGAGCATCGGGTTCGGGAAGCCGAAGGCGGCGGCCTGCTTGGACTCCATGACGCTGCCGCAGGAGACGACGGGGTTGAGGCTGCACCCGGGGGTGAACGTCTTGCCCTCGACCTTGGCTTCCAGCAGCTTGAACTTGTCGATCGTGATGACCCAGGCGGCCAGCAGGCCGGCGGCGCCGGTGATGATCAGCAGCAGCGCGAAGGCGAGACTGCCGCCCTCCGTGCGCGGTGCCGCTGAGGCGTGCTCGGGCTCGGGCTCGGTGGAGACGCCCTTGACTGTCGTCTTGCTCATCACGCCGATTCCGTCTGTTTGAGAGTTGGAACTTCTTCGGGCAGGGGCCATTGTGCCGCACGAGGCGCCCTGTCCACCGTTCGGTGCGCATAAGGAAGTACGCACGGCCGCCCCGGAAGGTTCGGTTCTGGCCGATGATCGGGGCATGACAGCACACGCGAACGAACTCGCGGTGGACGTCCGGGGGCTGCGCAAGCGGTACGGCGACGTGACCGCGGTGGACGGCATCGATCTGGGCATCCGGCGCGGCGAGGTGTTCGGCCTGCTCGGGCCCAACGGGGCGGGCAAGAGCACGACGGTGGAGATCCTCCAGGGCAACCGGACCCGGGACGGGGGCGAGGTCTCGGTCCTGGGCGCGGACCCGGCGGCGGGCACGCGCGCGTGGAGGTCCCGTGTGGGCATCGTCTGGCAGGACGAATCGGCGCCCGCCGAGTTGACGGTCCGCGAAACAGTACGGCATTTCGCGCACTACTACCCCAAGCCGCGCGACCCGGAGGAGGTGATCGGCCTGGTCGGTCTGGAGGCCAAGGCGGACAGCCGGATCAAGGCCCTCTCGGGCGGCCAGCGCCGCCGCCTGGACGTGGCGCTGGGGGTGATCGGCGGACCCGAGCTGCTGCTCCTGGACGAGCCGACGACCGGCTTCGACCCGGCGGCCAGGCGCCGGTTCTGGGACCTGATCCGCCTCCTCGCGGACGAGGGCACGACGATCCTGCTCACCACCCACTACCTGGAGGAGGCGGAGGCCCTCGCGAACCGGCTGGCGATCGTCGCCCAGGGCCGGGTGGTCGCCGAGGGCGAGCCGCAGGAGCTCCGGGACCGCTTCGGCACCGGCGCCACCGTCGAGTGGACCGACCCCGACGGCAGCACGCGCGCGGAGCACACGGAGACCCCGACCAGGACGGTCGGTGATCTCATGCGGCGCTTCGACGGCGAGATCCCGGGGCTACGGGTGAGCCGCCCCACCCTGGAGGACGTCTACCTCAGGCTGACCGGACAGGAGGCCGCGCGATGACCGCGACGACCACCGCAGCCGCCCGGACCCTCGACGGCGACGCCCGCCTGCCGGGTGCCTGGCCGCTCGGGCTGCACCGGGGCGCCCTGGAGATCCGGCAGTTCTTCCGCCAGCGCGACCAGGTCGTCTTCACCTTCGCCTTCCCGGTCGTCTTCCTCTTCCTCTTCGCGTCGATCTTCCACGACGACGTCGAGGGCAGCGGGGTCACGGCGTCCCAGCTGTACGTGCCGGCCATGATGGCCTCCGGGATCATGTCGACGAGCTTCCAGTCGCTGGGCATCTCGATCGCGGTGGAACGCGACGAGAAGGTCCTGCGCCGGCTGCGCGGCACGCCGATGCCGCCGGCCGCCTACTTCCTGGGCAAGATCTGGCTGGTGCTCTTCACGGGCATCCTGGAGACGGCGATCCTGCTCGCCGTCGGCACCACGTTCTACGACGTCTCGCTCCCGTCGGACGCCGGGCGCTGGCTGGACTTCGCCTGGATCTTCGTGCTGGGGCTGACCGGGTGCGCGCTGCTCGGCATCGCGATCAGCTCGGTGCCGAAGTCGGCCAGGAGCGCCAGCTCCGTGGTCGTACTCCCGTTCCTGGTCCTGCAGTTCATCTCCGGGGTCTACATCTCGGTCGACACCATCCCCGGCTGGATGCTGGACATCGGCGCGCTGTTCCCGCTGAAGTGGCTGTGCCAGGGCCTGCGCGGGGTGTTCCTGCCCGACTCGGCGAAGGCTCTGGAGCAGGCGGGCGACTGGGAGTTCGGGCGGATCGCCCTGGTGCTGGCCGCCTGGTGCGTCGGCGGACTGGTGCTGTGTCTGCTGACCTTCCGGTGGAAGAGCCGGCGCGACGGATGACCGGGAGGCGGTCACCGACCGGGGCGGTGGGCGGACTGCACCCCACCGCCCCGGCGGGGCCGTCAGCCCAGCCTCGACTCCAGTTCCGCCACGATCTCGTTCACGCCCACCGCCGTCTGCTCGCCGGACTCCATGTCCTTCAGCTGGACGACGCCCTCGGCGAGGTCGCGCTCGCCGGCCACGATCGTGTAGCGGGCCCCGCTGCGGTTGGCGTTCTTCATGGCGCCCTTGAGGCCCTTGGCGCCGTAGGAGAAGTCCGCCGCGACGCCGACCCGGCGCAGTTCGGTGACCTTGGCGAAGAGGATCCGGCGGGCCTCCTCGCCCAGCGGTACCGCGAAGACGCTGGTGGCGGAGGGGAGGTCGAGTTCGACGCCCTCGGCCTCCAGGGCGAGGACCGTGCGGTCGACGCCGAGGGCCCAGCCGACGGACGGCAGCGCGGGGCCGCCGATCATCTCGGACAGGCCGTCGTAGCGGCCGCCGCCGCCCACCGCGGACTGGGAGCCCAGGCCGTCGTGGACGAACTCGAAGGTCGTACGCGTGTAGTAGTCCAGGCCGCGGACCAGCTTCGGGTCGTCCTCGAAGGAGACGCCCGCCGCCGTGATCAGTTCGCGGACCTCCTCGTGGTACGCCTTGCAGGCGTCGCAGAGGTAGTCCCGCAGCAGGGGTGCTTCGCCCAGCTGCTTCTGGACCGATTCACGCTTGTCGTCCAGAACGCGCAGCGGGTTGATCTCGGCCCGGCGCAGGGTGTCCTCGTCCAGGTCCAGTCCGCGCAGGAAGTCCTGCAGGGCCGCGCGGTAGACCGGGCGGCACTCCTTGTCGCCCAGGCTGTTCAGCAGGATGCGGAAGTCGCGCAGGCCCAGCGAGCGGTACGCCTGGTCGGCGAGGATGATCAGCTCGGCGTCCAGGGCCGGGTCCTCGGCGCCGATCGCCTCGGCACCGACCTGCGAGAAGTGGCGGTAACGGCCCTTCTGCGGGCGCTCGTAGCGGTAGTAAGAGCCGGAGTACCAGAGCTTGACCGGGAGGTTGCCCGTCTTGTGCAGGTTGGCCTCGAGCGCCGCACGCAGCACGGACGCCGTGCCCTCGGGGCGCAGCGCCAGCCTGTCGCCGCCCTTCGTCTCGAAGGCGTACATCTCCTTGGTGACGATGTCGGTGGACTCGCCCACACCGCGCGCGAAGAGTTCGACGTTCTCGAAACCGGGGGTCTCGATGTAGCCGTAGCCGGAGTTGCGCAGCGGCGCGGCGATCGCCTCACGGACGGCCAGGTACGTGGCGCTGTCCGGCGGGATCAGGTCGTAGGTGCCCTTGGGGGCCTGAAAGGTGCTCACGGAAGGTCTCTCGTCACATTCCTCGTCGGGGAGCGGCATCGGCGTTCGCTCCCGGGCCGGCGGCCAGCTCCCGTAGGTACGGATTGGCGGCGCGCTCCTGGCCGATGGTCGTCTGGGGGCCGTGGCCGGACAGCACCACGGTGGAGTCGTCGAGCGGCAGGCACACGCGGGCCAGCGAGGCGAGCATGTCGTCCATGGAGCCGCCCGGCAGGTCCGTGCGTCCGATGGAGCCGGCGAAGAGCAGATCACCGGAGAAGAACACCGAGGGGATCTCGGCCGTCTCCGGCATCCGGAACGTCACCGACCCCCTGGTATGGCCCGGCGCGTGCGCGACGGAGAACTCCAGCCCGGCCAGCGCGAGCCGCGCGCCGTCGGTCAGTTCCTTCACGTCGTCCGGCTCCCCCACCGTCAGCTCGCCCATCAGCTGCATGCCGATGGACCGGCCGAGCGCCTTCTCGGGGTCGCTCATCATGTACCGGTCCTCGGGGTGGATCCAGGCCGGTACGTCGTGCGCTCCGCAGACGGGGACGACCGAGGCCACGTGGTCGAGGTGGCCGTGGGTGAGGACGACGGCGACGGGCTTGAGCCGATGCTTCTTCAGCGCTTCCTCGACGCCTTCGGCGGCCTGGTGGCCGGGGTCGATGATCACGCACTCCTCACCGGCGGCGGGGGCGACGAGATAACAGTTCGTCCCCCAGGCCCCGGCGGGGAACCCGGCAATGAGCACGATCGTCCTTCGTTGTGTCGGTTCGGGTGGCTACAAGCTGTGGTCCAGAGCCTACCGGCGCTGCCGTTTCCTCAGCGAACCCATATACGGTACGGGGCTACACGCAGCGGTCGGCTCACACAGCGCTCAGGACGCACGCGTACCGGTCGACACACGACACGCATGAGGAGAAAACCCGGTGGTCAGCCAGGAGCAGCGGCGGCGTCAGCTCGCCCGGGAGAAGTTCTTGCGGCAGCAGCAGCGGCGCACCAGCGCACGGCGCAAGTCACGCATGCGCAACTCCGTGATCGCGTCCGTGCTCGGCGTGATCGTGATCGGCAGTGTCGCGCTGTACACGACCAATGTCTTCAAGAACGACGACAAGGCGAACGCCAGCTCGGAGACGACGCCCAGCGCCTCGCCCAGCGCCAGCAAGGCGCCGGACCCGTGCGAGAAGGCCGCGGCCGGCAAGGTGAAGAAGCTGAGCTGGAAGAAGGAGCCGGCGATGTCGATCGACACGTCGGCCGACTACACGATGACGCTGGCGACGACCTGCGGTGACATCGGCATCGCGCTGAAGACGGCGGCGGCCCCGCACACGGTGAACTCGTTCGACTTCCTCGCGTCGAAGGGCTACTTCGACCACACCAAGTGCCACCGGCTCACCACCAACGGCATCTACGTGCTGCAGTGCGGCGACCCGACGGGCACCGGCAGCGGCGGTCCGGGGTACACGATCCCTGACGAGAACCTCAAGGACAAAAGCCTGAAGGGCGGTGTCTACCCGGCGGGTACGGTCGCGATGGCCAACACGGGTCAGAAGCACACCGGCGGCAGCCAGTTCTTCCTGGTCTACCAGGACAGCCAGCTGCCGGCCAGCTACACCCCGTTCGGCACGGTCGACGCGGCCGGACTGAAGGTCCTGAAGAAAATCGCCGCCGCGGGTGAGAACACCGGAGCCGGTGACGGAGCGCCGAACGCGACGGTCGTGATCAACAAGGCCACGGTCACCAAATCCTGACCACCAACTGCGAAATTTCGGTCGCGCGGGATGCGGACAGGCAACCCGCTGGTCGCCTATGTTGGCCGTGACGAAACTGTGGACGATGCCCGGGGGCACAGAGGCCCCTCGCAGGCATCATGTGGAGGAGGCGCTGTGAGCAGCGACCCGTGGGGCCGCGTCGACGAGACGGGGACCGTGTACGTGCGTACGGCCGACGGCGAGCAGGTCGTCGGTTCCTGGCAGGCGGGCTCCCCTGAGGAAGCATTGGCCTACTTCGAGCGCAAGTACGAGGGCCTGGTTGTCGAGATCGGCCTCCTCGAGAAGCGAGTACAGACCACCGACCTGTCCGCGAAGGACGCCCAGGTCGCCATCGACCATCTGCGCGAGCAGGTGGAGGCGCACCACGCGGTCGGTGATCTGGAGGCGCTGCGCACCCGGCTCGGCGAGCTGGTGAAGACCGTGGACTCGCGCCGCGAGGAGCGCAAGGCACAGCGCGCCAAGCAGTCCGACGAGGCCCGCAAGGCCAAGGAGGACCTGGTCGTCGAGGCGGAGCAGCTGGCCCAGTCCGACCAGTGGCGGGCCGCCGGTGAGCGGCTGCGCTCCCTGGTGGACACCTGGAAGGGCCTGCCGCGTCTGGACCGCAAGTCGGACGACGAGCTGTGGCACCGCTTCTCGCATGCCCGGTCGGCGTTCTCCAAGCGCCGCAAGGCGCACTTCGCGCAGCTCGACGCGCAGCGCGAGGACGCCCGCAAGGCCAAGGAGAAGCTGGTCGCCGAGGCCGAGTCGCTGTCGGACTCGACGGACTGGGGTCCGACGGCCGCGCGCTACCGCGAGCTGATGACGGAGTGGAAGGCCGCCGGCCGCGCCCAGCGCGAGCACGAGGACGACCTGTGGAACCGCTTCCGCGGCGCCCAGGACGTGTTCTTCGCGGCGCGCGGTTCCGCGTTCGCCGAGCGGGACGCGGAGCAGACGGAGAACCTGAAGCTGAAGGAGGAGCTGGCCGCCGAGGCCGAGAAGCTCCTGCCGATCACCGACCTGAAGTCCGCGCGGTCCGCCTTCCGCTCGATCAACGAGCGCTGGGAGGCCATCGGCCATGTGCCGCGCGACGCGCGTCCGAAGGTCGAGGGCCGGATGCACACGGTCGACCGGGCCATCCAGGAGGCCGAGGAGGCCGAGTGGCGCCGGACCAACCCGGAGGCACGCGCGCGTGCCGCGGGTCTGACCGGCCAGCTGCAGGCCGCCGTGGACAAGCTGCGGGCGCAGATCGAGCAGGCCCGCGCCCAGGGCAACGCGTCCAAGGCGGAGAAGCTGGAGCGCGAGCTGGAGGGCCGCCAGGCGCTCCTGGACCAGGCTCTCAAGGGCCTGCAGGAGTTCGGCGGCTGACGTCCCGCGCCCCGACGTGGTACCTGCGCGGCCCCGTCACCCTCTCCGGGTGACGGGGCCGTGTGCTGCCGTCAGCGGGACCGCGTGCCCCGTTCCAGGGTGTCCAGGGCGTGCCGGAGCACTTCGCAGGCCTGGCTGTGGCTGCCGGCGGACTGGAGCGGCACGGCGAGGCGCCGGCACCCCGTGACCGCCTCGGGGCCGAACCGCCTGTGCGTCAGCCGGAAGGCGCTCTCCAGCACCTCGATGGCCTGCCGGTCCGGGGTACCGCTCATCGCCGCCTCGACCTCGGCGTCGATCACCGGCCCGGCCGGGGCGCGTCGCGAGGCGCGGGCCCGGTTGCGCACCAGCGGCAGGCGGCCCACGTCGTTCTCCCGGCTGCGCTGCGGCCGGGGCCTGTTGCGGGCGCCGAGCCGGTGGTCCACGGCCCGGTAGACGGTCTCCAGGTCCAGGGGCTCGGGTGCGTGTCGGGCACAGCAGTCCAGGACGACGACCTTGCGGCGGGCCTGGGACGACAGGATGGCGCTGCGCAGATGCCGGTACTCGACGGCGGTGTATCCGGCGCCCTCCCGTGATCCGGCCACGCCCCCGGTTACGCCCTCCTCCGATGGTCCGGCGTCAGCCGGTCCAGGGCCAATCTCCTTGCGGTAACGGAGACTTGCCCCGTAGGGCTAACGCTGCTGCCGGGCCGAGGTCACCCGGTAGACGTCATAGACGCCCTCCACGCCCCGTACCGCCTTCAGGACGTGGCCCAGGTGCTTGGGGTCGCCCATCTCGAAGGTGAAGCGGGAGGTGGCCACCCGGTCGCGAGAGGTCTGGACGGCCGCGGAGAGGATGTTGACGTGCTGGTCGGACAGCACGCGGGTGACGTCCGACAGGAGCCGGGAGCGGTCCAGCGCCTCGACCTGGATGGCGACCAGGAAGACCGAGGACTGGGTGGGCGCCCACTCGACCTCGAGGATGCGCTCGGGCTCACGGGACAGCGACTCGACGTTGACGCAGTCGCTGCGGTGCACCGACACACCGCTGCCGCGCGTGACGAAGCCGATGATCGGGTCGCCGGGGACCGGCGTGCAGCAGCGGGCCAGCTTGACCCAGACGTCGTCGACGCCCTTCACGACCACGCCGGGGTCCTGGTTGCTGCGCCGCTTGCGGCCGCGGGTGCGGGACGGCGGGACCGCCTCGTCGATCTCCTCGGTGGCCGCCTCCTCGCCGCCGAGCGCCTGCACCAGCTTCTGCACGACGTTCTGCGCGGCCACATGGCCCTCGCCGATCGCCGCGTACAGCGAGGAGATGTCCGGGTAGCGCATCTCGTGCGCGAGGGTGACCAGGGAGTCGCCGGTGAGGATGCGCTGGATCGGCAGGTTCTGCTTGCGCATGGCGCGGACGATGGCGTCCTTGCCCTGTTCGATCGCCTCGTCCCGGCGCTCCTTGGAGAACCAGGCGCGGATCTTGTTCCGGGCGCGCGGCGACTTGACGAAGCCGAGCCAGTCCCGGGAGGGGCCGGCGCCGGGCGCCTTGGAGGTGAAGACCTCCACCAGGTCGCCGTTGTCGAGCGTCGACTCCAGCGGGACGAGACGGCCGTTGACCCTCGCCCCTATCGTCCGGTGGCCGACCTCCGTGTGCACCGCGTACGCGAAGTCGACGGGGGTGGCACCGGCCGGGAGCGCTATGACGTCGCCCTTGGGGGTGAAGACGAAGACCTCGTTGCGGGACAGGTCGAAGCGCAGGGACTCCAGGAACTCGCTGGGGTCCTCGGTCTCCTTCTGCCAGTCCAGCAACTGGCGCAGCCACGCCATGTCGTTGAGGTGGTCGTCCTTGCCCTTGCCGGCCTTGGGCACGTCGGTGCGGACCTTGGAGGCGCCGGCGACGGCCTCCTGCTTGTACTTCCAGTGCGCGGCGATGCCGTACTCGGCGCGGCGGTGCATGTCGAACGTACGGATCTGGAGTTCGACGGGCTTGCCGTTGGGCCCGATGACCGTCGTGTGCAGCGACTGGTACATGTTGAACTTGGGCATCGCGATGTAGTCCTTGAAGCGCCCCGGAACCGGGTTCCAGCGCGCGTGGACGGTGCCCAGGGCCGCATAGCAGTCGCGGACGGTGTCCACCAGGACGCGGATGCCCACCAGGTCGTAGATCTCCGCGAAGTCCCGGCCGCGGACGATCATCTTCTGGTAGACGCTGTAGTAGTGCTTCGGCCGGCCGGTGACGGTCGCCTTGATGCGGGCGGCGCGCAGGTCGGACTGGACCTCGTCGGTCACTATGGCCAGGTACTCGTCGCGCTTGGGGGCGCGCTCGGCGACCAGCCGGACGATCTCGTCGTACATCTTGGGGTAGAGGATCGCGAAGGCGAGGTCCTCCAGCTCCCACTTGATGGTGTTCATGCCCAGGCGGTGGGCGAGCGGCGCGTAGATCTCCAGGGTCTCGCGCGCCTTCTTCTCCTGCTTCTCGCGCTTGAGGTAGCGCATGGTGCGCATGTTGTGCAGGCGGTCGGCGAGCTTGATGACCAGGACGCGCGGGTCCTTGGCCATGGCGACGACCATCTTGCGCACGGTCTCGGCCTGCGCGGCCTCGCCGAACTTGACCTTGTCCAGCTTGGTGACGCCGTCGACGAGCAGCGCGACCACATCACCGAAGTCGCGGCGCAGGTCCTCCAGGCCGTACTCGGTGTCCTCGACGGTGTCGTGCAGCAGGCCCGCCATCAGGGTCGCCGGGTCCATGCCGAGCTCGGCGAGGATCGTGGTGACCGCGAGCGGGTGGGTGATGTACGGGTCGCCGCTCTTGCGCTTCTGGCCGCGGTGCCAGCGCTCGGCGACCTGATAGGCGCGCTCGATCTGGCGCAGGGTGGCGTTCTCGATCTTGGGGTCGTTGCTGCGGACTATGCGCAGCAACGGCTCCAGGACCGGGTTGTACGGGTTCGCGCGCTGCACGCCGAGGCGGGCGAGACGGGCGCGGACGCGGTTGGAGGAGCCGGAGCGCGCGGGCTGGCCGGTGTTGGGGCGGGCGGCGGGGCGCTCGGGAGGGGCCGGTTTGGGGCGCGAGGTCTCGGCCGACTTCTCGGCGGGCGCGGACTGGGCATGCTCGACCGGCCCACGGGTGTCGTTCTTCGTCTGCGACACGTTCGGCGCGGGCTTGGCCGCGGGCGCCGAGGCGGGCTCGGGCTTGGCGGCTGTCAGTGGCTGGGCCTCGTCTGGCAAGAGGGCTCCTCGTGCGCGATCCGGGTCCCCCGGTCAGGTTCCGGAGACCCCATGGTAGCGATCCTGGGCCGTGTCATCTCCTGCAGGCCGGACCGGAAACCGTATACGGGAGAAACACGCGAGGCTGCAGCGGGATTCCACAGGGGTGTCCGCCGGGTGGCCGAGGGCCCTCCGAACACGCGAACGCCCGCCCCGGGGGGGCGGGCGTTCTGCCGGTCGTACGGTGTTCAGACCTGCAGGAGTGCCTCCAGCGGCGCTCCGTCCAGGGCCGGCTCCAGGCGGCCTCGGCCACCGAGGAAGCCCAGCTCCATCAGGACCGCGACCCCCGCGACCTCGGCGCCGGCCCGGTGGATCAGCTGGATCGCGGCCTCGGCGGTGCCGCCGGTGGCGAGCACGTCGTCGACGATCAGGATCCGGTCGTCCTTGCCGAGGTCCTCGGCGTGCACCTCGATCTCGGCCGAGCCGTACTCCAGCTCGTAGGACTGGCGCAGGGTGGCTCCGGGGAGCTTGCCCGCCTTGCGGACCGGGATGAAGCCGAGGCCGGCGCGGACGGCGACCGGGGCGCCCAGGATGAAGCCCCGGGCCTCCAGGCCGACGACCTTGGTGGCGCCGGTGGCCGCGGCGATCCCGGCCAGTTCGTCGGTGAGCGCGGTGAACGCGGCCGGGTCCGCGAGCAGCGGCGTGATGTCCTTGAACATCACGCCCTGCTCCGGGTAGTCCTCGACGTCCCGGATGCGGCTGAGCAGCAGCTCCTTGACGTCGGTCATCGGCGCTTCCCCGAGGGCCGGCCACGGCCGCCCCGGGTGCGGGACGCGGGCTGGTTGCGCGGGCCGACGACGGCCGCGGCGGCGTCCTCGGGCTCATCGACACCGCCCCGGGCCTCGGCCATCTCCTCCTCGGCGGCGGCCTGGGCCCGCTTGGCGAGGACGCGCTTCTTCAGGGCCTTCATCTGCGGCTCGGCCTCCTTGAGGTCGGCGACGAGCGGCGTGGCGATGAAGATCGAGGAGTAGGCACCGGCGGCGAGACCGACGAACAGCGACAGCGAGATGTCGTTGAGCGTGCCCGCGCCGAGGAAGCCGCCGCCGATGAACAGCAGGCCCGCGACCGGCAGCAGCGCGACGACCGTGGTGTTGATCGAACGGACCAGGGTGCCGTTGATCGACCGGTTGGCGATGTCGCTGTAGGTGAACCGGGTCTGCTTGGTGATGTCCTTCGTCTGCTCCTTGAGGCTGTCGAAGACGACGACCGTGTCGTAGAGCGAGTAACCGAGGATCGTCAGCAGACCGATGACCGTACCGGGCGTGACCTCGAAGCCGACCAGGGCGTAGATACCGGTCGTGATGGTGATGTCGTGGATCAACGCGACCAGGGCCGCGACCGCCATCCGCCACTCGAAGGCGATCGCCAGGTAGATCACCACGAGGACCATGAAGATGCCGAGGCCTTCCCAGGCCTTGTTGGCGATCTGGTCACCCCAGCTCGGGCCGACGAGGTCGGCGGCGATCGACTCGGTGGACATGTTCATGTCCTTGGCGAGCTCCGCCTTGGTCGCGTCGGACTTGGCGGTGTCCATGCCCGCGATCTGGATGCGCAGACCGCCCGTGCCGAGCTTCTGCACGACCGCGTCGTGGCCGGCGGCCTCCTTCGCGTAGGTCTCCGCCTGGGACACCGAGACGCTGGTCTTCGGGGTGGTGAAGACGGCACCGCCCTGGAAGTCGATGCCCATGTTCAGGCCGCGCACCGCCAGGCCGACGATGGCCGTGATGGTGATCAGGATGGAGATGCCGTACCAGATCTTGCGCTTGCCGACGAAGTCGTAGCTGATCTCGCCGCGGTGGAGTCGGGCGCCGAGGTTGCCGAGTTTCGACATCGCTCACGCTTCCTTCGGGTCGACAGGGCCGGCGACGGGACCGGCGGGACGGCGGGTGCGGCGCAGCGGGGGCTTGGCGCCCAGGCCCTTGGGGTCGAGCCCGGACCACTTGTGGCCACCCGCGAAGAACTGACGCCGGGCGAGGATCGTCATCAGCGGCTTGGTGAAGAAGAAGACGACGACGACGTCGAGCACGGTGGTCAGACCGAGGGTGAACGCGAAGCCCTGGACCTTGCCGACGGTCACGATGAACAGCACGGCGGCGGCCAGGAACGACACGAAGTCGGAGACCAGGATGGTGCGCCGGGCGCGCGGCCATGCCCGCTCGACGGCGGGGCGCAGCGTGCGGCCCTCGCGGATCTCGTCCCGGATGCGTTCGAAGAACACGATGAACGAGTCCGCTGTGATTCCGATCGCGACGATGGCACCACAGACGGCCGGCAGGTTCAGCGCGAAGCCGATGGCCGGGCCCAGCAGGGCCATGAGCACATAGGTCAGGACCGCGGAGACCAGCAGCGAGGCGATCGCGACGAGCGACAGACCCCGGTAGTAGACCACCAGGTAGATCACGACCAGCGCGAGGCCGATGGCACCGGCCAGCAGACCGGCGTGCAGCTGCTCACCGCCGAGCGCGGCGGTCACGGTGGTGACGCTCTGCTCCTTGAAGGAGAGCGGGAGCGCGCCGTACGACAGCACGTTGGCGAGGCTCTGGGCCTCCTCCTGGGTGAAGCTGCCGGAGATCTCCGCCTGGCCGCCGATGATGGACTGGCTCACGTACGGGCTGGAGACGACCTCGCCGTCCAGGACGATGCCGAACTCGTTCTGCGGCTGGGAGTTCTTGGCCAGCTCGCCGGTGACGTCCGCAAACTTCTTGGATCCGGTGCCGGTGAAGGTCATCTGGACCTGCCAGCCGGAGGCACCCTGCGTGTCATAGATGGCCTGGGCCTTCTTGACCTCGGTGCCGTCGACGGCGGCCGGGCCGAGCACGTACTTGTACCAGACGCCGGAGATCTTGCCGCAGGCGATGGTCGTGTCGGTCGGCTTGGCCGTCTTGCCGGCCGTGGCGCGCTGCGCGGCCTTGGAGCAGTCCAGCGCGGTGTACTGGGCCTCCAGCTTCGAGGCGGCGGCGGAGGCGCTCGCGGAAGCCGAGGCGTCGGCGGAAGGGCTCGCCGAGGCGGACGGCGTGGAGTCGGCCTTCAGGGCGTCGGTGACGGCCCGGCCCTGCGAGGTGGCGGAGGACGACGGGGACGCGGAGGATGATCCGGTCGCCTTCTCGGACGCCGACGCGCTGCTCGACGGGGACGCGCTGGGCGAGGCGCTGGAGCTGCCGCTGGAGGACGCGCTCGGGGAGGCGCTCGACGCGGCGCCGGCGCTGGCCTCGCTGGCCAGGACCGGGCGGAAGTACAGCTTCGCGGTGGTGCCGACCTGCTGACGGGCTTCCTCGGAGTTGGTGCCCTTGGGGATGTTGACGATGATGTTGCTCGTCCCCTGGGTCTGCACCTCCGCCTCGGAGACACCGAGGCCGTTGACACGGCGGTTCATGATGTCGACCGCGGTGTCCATGTTGGCCTTGTTGATCGCGGACCCTTGGTCGGCCTTCGCCTGCAGCGTGATGCTCGTGCCGCCGGCGAGGTCGATGCCCAGACGCGGAGTGGTGTGCCCCGAGGCGAACATCCCGCCGGTGAGCGCCACGATGGCGATCAGGATCAGGGCCAGCGAGCGCCCTGGCTTGCTCTGGGCGCTCGCGCTCCGGCCCCTCTTAGGTGCTGCCACCTTCTCGTACTCCCTCTCGGGCCGCCGCGCGCCTGGTCGGCGCGGTCGGCCATGACTGGTGTCGGGATCCCGTGCGAGAAACAGACGCGCCCGGGGTGCGGGGTGCGCGCAGGGCGCGCGCACCACCCCCCGGGTCGCGGCTACTTCGCGTCGGTCTCGCCGTCGGTCTTCTTCGGCTCTTCGCCGGCCTTCGCCTCGACGGTCCCGGCCTCCTCGACCTTGTCCTCGACCTTGTCCTCGGTCTTCGCCTCGGCGGTCTCCTCGGCCTCGTCCTTCTTGCCGAGGTCGACGGCCTTGTCGTCGGAGGCGGCGGCAGCGTCGGCCGACTCGTCGTCGGTCTCGGTGAGGGAGGAGGCGTCGTCCGGGACGACGGCGGCGTCGGACTTCAGGTCGTGCTCGACGCCGTGGACGATGCGGTTGTACTCGTCGTCGGTGAGGACGGAGCCGATCGCGTTCTTCGCGAAGAGAAGCTCGACGCCCGGGCCCGCGTCGAGCAGGACCGTGTCGTCGTTCACTTCCTTGACCGTCGCGTACATGCCGCCGATGGTGCGGACACCGCTGCCGGGCTGCACCTCGTTCCGCATGTTCTGGGCCTGCTGCTGCCTCTTCTTGTTCGACCGCGTCAGCAGGAACATGGCCGCGATGAGCACGATGAGCGGGAGGAGGGTCAAGGTATTCACGGGACGGAATTTCCTTCGCGCAGCCGCGGCGGTGAGCGGCCTGGATGATGGGGGCGTGGTCGGCGCCGCCCGCAAAGGCGGCATCGGCGGAGTCTAAGCGAGTCCGCGTGCATGGAACAACGCTCAGCATGGCACCTGGGTTCCTGCGCCCGCCAATACCCCGCCGTCACGAAGAGATCACGTCTGCCGCCGGGCCCTGGTGGGCGGGCGGCGACCCGTCCACCGGCCCCGCCGCAGGGGTGTCAGGTGCCGAACAGGTCCTGCTGGCCGGTTCCGCCCGCCGCACCGCGCGGGGCGGTCAGGCCCAGGTGGGCCCAGGCGGCGGGAGTGGCGACGCGGCCGCGCGGGGTGCGGGCGAGCAGGCCCTCGCGGACCAGGAAGGGCTCGGCGACCTCCTCGACCGTCTCGCGCTCCTCCCCCACCGCGACCGCCAGCGTCGACAGGCCCACCGGGCCGCCGCCGAACAGCTTGAGCAGGGCCTCCAGCACGGCGCGGTCGAGCCGGTCGAGGCCGCGCTCGTCCACCTCGTAGACGGCCAGCGCCGCGTGCGCGATCTCGCGGTTGATCAGCCCGTCCGCCTTGACCTGCGCGTAGTCGCGGACACGGCGCAGCAGACGGTTGGCGATACGGGGCGTGCCGCGCGAGCGGCCGGCGATCTCGGCGGCGCCGGCGGGGTCGATCTCGACGTCGAGGAGGTTGGCCGAGCGATGGACGACCCGCTTCAGCTCGGTGGGCTCGTAGAACTCCATGTGCGCGGTGAAGCCGAAGCGGTCGCGCAGCGGCGGCGGCAGCAGGCCCGCGCGCGTGGTGGCGCCGACCAGCGTGAACGGCGGCAGCTCCAGCGGGATCGCGGTGGCACCCGGGCCCTTGCCGACGATGACGTCGACGCGGAAGTCCTCCATCGCCATGTACAGCATCTCCTCGGCCGGCCGTGACATGCGGTGGATCTCGTCGAGGAAGAGGACCTCGCCCTCCTGGAGGGAGGAGAGGATCGCGGCCAGGTCGCCGGCGTGCTGGATGGCGGGGCCGGAGGTGATGCGGATGGGGGCGCCCATCTCGGCCGCGATGATCATCGAGAGGGTGGTCTTGCCCAGGCCGGGCGCGCCGGAGAGCAGCACGTGGTCGGCGGTGGCGCCCCGCGCGCGTGCGGCGCGCAGGACCAGGTCGAGTTGCTCGCGGACCTTCTCCTGCCCGATGAACTCGCCCAGGTCCTTGGGGCGCAGCGCGGCCTCGACGGCCTGGTCCTCACGGTCGGCGACGGCGCCCACCAGCCGCTCCGCGTCGACGCCGGTGTCGGTGTCGGTCGTGTCGTCCCAGTTCATAAGTGATGTGCCTCAGCGGTGGTGGGGTCAGCGGGCGCGGTTGAGGGTCTGGAGGGCGGCCTTCAGGAGCTGGCCGACCTGCGGGGTGCCGCCCGCCGCCTCGGCCTGCGGGGTCACGGCGGTCACGGCCTCCTCGGCCTCCCGGGTCGCGTAGCCGAGGCCGATCAGGGCCGCGTGCAGCTGGTCGCGCCAGCCCTGGCTGATCGGCGCGCCGATCGCGGGGGCGCCGACGGGCTCGCCCAGCCGGTCCTTCAGTTCCAGCAGCAGCTTCTGGGCGCCCTTCTTGCCGATACCGGGCACGGCGATGAGCGCCTTCTCGTCACCCGTGGCGACCGCGCGGCGCAGGGCGTCCGGGCTGTGCACGGCGAGCATCGCCTGGGCGAGTCGGGGGCCGACGCCGCTCGCCGTCTGCAGCAGCTCGAAGATCTGCTTCTCGTCGTCGTCGACGAAGCCGTACAGGGTGAGCGAGTCCTCCCGTACGACAAGGGAGGTGGCGAGTTTGGTCTGCCGGCCCATGCGCAGCCCGGACAGGGTGTTGGGCGTGCACTGGACGGCGATGCCGATCCCTCCGACCTCGACGACCGCGGAGTCCGGGGCGAGGGCGGCGACCGGGCCGCTGACGAAGGCGATCATGTCGTACGGCCTTTCGTTGCGTTGGCTGCGTGCAGGGCGACGGCCTGCTGGAGTCGGTTCTGGGCGGGGGCGCGCCAGATGTGGCAGATGGCGAGCGCGAGGGCGTCGGCGGCGTCGGCGGGCTTGGGCGGGGCGCTGAGCCGGAGCAGCCGGGTGACCATGGCGCCGACCTGGGCCTTGTCGGCGCGTCCGGAGCCGGTGACGGCGGCCTTGACCTCGCTGGGGGTGTGCAGGGCGACGGGGATGCCGCGGCGGGCGGCGCACAGCATGGCGACGGCGCTGGCCTGGGCGGTGCCCATCACGGTCCGTACGTTGTGCTGGCTGAACACCCGCTCCACGGCGACGCATTCGGGCCGGTGCTCGTCCAGCCACTGCTCGATGCCCTGCTCGATGGCGACGAGGCGATGGCCGAGTTCGGCATCCGCCGGCGTCCGCACGACCCCCACGCCGACCATGGTGAGCGGCCGCCCGGCGACGCCCTCGACGACCCCGACACCACAGCGGGTCAGCCCTGGGTCCACCCCCAAGACGCGCACGCGCCCCCTCCCTTCGGTCACCTGTTTGTGCAGGCTATCCGGTACCACCGACAACGGCCGACATGACGAAGGGCCGACGGGTGTGTCCCGTCGGCCCGTTCGGTCCGTTCAGCCTGGTGCGGCCCGATGCGGCCCGATGCGGCGTTACGCGTCGACCTTCTCCATGACCTCGTCGCTGACATCGAAGTTGGCGAAGACGTTCTGCACGTCGTCGCTGTCCTCGAGGGCGTCGATCAGCTTGAAGATCTTCTTGGCGCCCTCCTCGTCCAGCTCGACCTGCATGGTCGGGACGAAGTTGGCCTCGGCGGAGTCGTAGTCGATCCCGGCGTCCTGGAGGGCGGTGCGGACGGCGACCATGTCGGTGGCCTCGCTGAGCACCTCGAAGGACTCGCCCAGGTCGTTGACCTCCTCGGCACCCGCGTCCAGGACGGCGCCCAGGACGTCGTCCTCGGACAGCTCGCCCTTGGGGACGATCACGACGCCCTTGCGGTTGAAGAGGTACGACACCGAGCCCGGGTCGGCCATGGAGCCGCCGTTGCGGGTCATGGCGACGCGCACGTCGGAGGCGGCGCGGTTGCGGTTGTCGGTGAGGCACTCGATGAGCACCGCGACGCCGTTCGGGCCGTAGCCCTCGTACATGATCGTCTCGTAGTCGGCACCGCCGGCCTCGAGGCCGCCGCCGCGCTTGACCGCGGAGTCGATGTTCTTGTTCGGGACCGACTGCTTCTTCGCCTTCTGGATGGCGTCGTAGAGAGTCGGGTTGCCCTCGATGTCGACGCCGCCCATGCGGGCCGCGACCTCGATGTTCTTGATCAGCTTCGCGAAGAGCTTGCCGCGCTTGGCATCGATCACGGCCTTCTTGTGCTTCGTCGTAGCCCATTTAGAGTGGCCGGACATCTGCCTGTCTCCTTCGCGTAACCCATCCAAACAACGAACGCCAGAGATCCTACTAGGACTCCGTGGCCCGGTTGGCGTGCACCATGTCGACGAACAGGGAGTGCACACGGTGGTCGCCGGTCAGTTCCGGGTGGAACGACGTGGCGAGCGCGTTGCCCTGGCGGACCGCGACGATGTGGCCGTCGTGCTCGGCGAGCACCTCGACGTCGGCACCCACGGACTCGACCCAGGGGGCGCGGATGAACACGCCCTCTACAGGATCGCCGTCCACGCCGCGTACGTCGACCGCCGCCTCGAACGACTCGTTCTGGCGCCCGAAGGCGTTGCGGCGCACGATCATGTCGATGCCGCCGATCGTCTCCTGGCCCGAGCGCGGGTCGAGGATCTTGTCGGCGAGCATGATCATGCCCGCGCAGGTGCCGTAGACGGGCATTCCGGCCCGCACGCGCGCGCGGAGGGGCTCCATCACGCCGAACAGGACGGCCAGCTTGGAGATGGTGGTGGACTCGCCGCCGGGTATGACCAGGCCGTCCACCTCGGCGAGTTCCTCGGGGCGCCGGACCGGCCTGGCCACGGCGTCGGCCGCGGCCAGGGCGACGAGGTGTTCCCGTACGTCGCCCTGGAGCGCGAGCACTCCGACCACGGGAGTGGTCATCACCAGCCCCGGTTCGCGTAACGCTCGGCCTCGGGGAGGGTGTCGCAGTTGATGCCGACCATGGCCTCGCCGAGGTTGCGGGACGCGTCCGCGATGATCTTCGGGTCGTCGTAGAAGGTGGTCGCCTTGACGATGGCCGCGGCGCGCTTGGCCGGGTCGCCGGACTTGAAGATGCCGGAGCCGACGAAGACGCCCTCGGCGCCGAGCTGGCGCATCAGCGCGGCGTCGGCCGGGGTGGCGACACCACCGGCGGAGAACAGCACCACCGGCAGCTTGCCGAGCTCGGCGACCTCCTTGACCAGCTCGAAGGGGGCGCGCAGCTCCTTGGCGGCGGCGTAGATCTCGTTGTTGTCGCAGCCGCGCAGCTTGGCGATCTCGCCCTTGATCTGGCGCAGGTGGCGGACTGCCTCGACGACGTTGCCGGTGCCGGCCTCGCCCTTGGAGCGGATCATGGCCGCGCCCTCGGCGATCCGGCGCAGGGCCTCACCGAGGTTGGTGGCGCCGCAGACGAAGGGGGTGGTGAACGCCCACTTGTCGGAGTGGTTGACCTCGTCGGCCGGGGTGAGCACCTCGGACTCGTCGATGTAGTCGACGCCGAGGGACTGCAGGACCTGGGCCTCGACGAAGTGGCCGATCCGGGACTTGGCCATGACCGGGATGGAGACGGCCTCGATGATGCCCTCGATCATGTCCGGGTCGGACATCCGGGCGACCCCGCCGTCCTTGCGGATGTCGGCCGGGACCCGCTCCAGGGCCATGACGGCGACGGCGCCCGCGTCCTCCGCGATCTTCGCCTGCTCCGGCGTGACGACGTCCATGATCACGCCGCCCTTGAGCTGCTCGGCCATGCCGCGCTTCACGCGGGCGGTACCGGTCTCGGGGGCCTGGTTGTCGATGGTGGACACGGGTGACCTCGCTGAAGTGAAAGAGGGTTTCTGCGAACACCGAGGAAACGCGAGCGGACCAGTCCACAGCAAGGGCCAATGGGAAGCCGGTGGATCGTTTTGCCCCTAGGCGGCCCGCTCGACCAGTGCGGCCGGCGGCTCGTCGTCCATTTCGAAGGCCAGCGGGAAGGCGGCGTGTCCGGCCAGCCGGAACCACCTGACCTTGCGGTGCTCGCGGAGCCGGCGGGCCGCGCCGACGGCGTCGTTGTGGAAGCGGCGGGCCATCGGGACCCGGCGCACGGCCTCGGCCAGCTCGGTCGCCGCGGCCTCACCGCCGGGCGCCTCACGGACCTCCTCCACCTGCTGCGGGTCCTCGAAGACCACCCGCAGCGCCTGGCTCAGCTCGCTCTCCGCGACCTCCCGCTGCTCCTCCTCGGCCTGCCGGGCGGCGTGCGCGGCCTCGTACAGCACGATCGAGGAAGCAGGATCCAGCACCCCCGAGGTCGCCAGCTCCTGAGCCACCGAGGCACGCCGCAGCAACTGGGCGTCCAGGGCGGCGCGGGCCGCGTCGATGCGCGAGTGCAGCCGGTCGAGCCGACCTGCGGTCCAGCTCAGATAGAGGCCGATCACCACCAGGGCGGCGAGGATCCAGAGGGTCCAGATGAGTGTCGCGGTCACGAGCGGAACGCTATAGGAGACGCCAGCAGCAGCGCCCCGTCAGGGGCGCTGGGGGCACCCCCGGCCGAAGGCTGGGGGAGGAACTGCGCGACCAGCCACGACGGCGCCGCAGCCGTGAGACGGCCTACGCGGCCCTCCCAGCGCAGCGCCTAGTCCCGCGCCAGCCCGAACCGCGCCCGCAGCCCCGACCGCTCGTCCGCCGCCACCGCCGCCGCGCCCGCCGTCACCGTCTCGTAGACCGAGAGGATGTCGGCGCCCACCGTGGACCAGTCGAAGCGCCGCACATGGACGCTGCCGCGTTCCCGCAGCTCGGCCCGGCGCTCCGGGTTCTCCAGCAGCCGTACCGCCGCCTCGGCCAGCGCGTCCGCGTCCTCGTTGGCGAAGAGCTCGCCGGCCGCGCCCTGGTCCAGGACCTGGGCGAAGGCGTCGAGGCCGGAGGCGAGCACAGGGGCGCCCGCGGAGAGTGCCTCGACCAGGATGATGCCGAAGCTCTCGCCGCCCGTGTTGGGCGCGATGTACAGGTCGAGGCTGCGCAGGAAGCGGGCCTTGTCCTCGTCGCTGACCATGCCGAGGAACTCGACGCGGGAGCGCAGCTCGGCGGGGAGGGACTCGACCGCGGCCTCCTCGTCGCCCCGGCCGGCCACCAGCAGCCTGGTCTGCGGGCGGGCGGCGAAAATCTTGGGGAGTGCCTTCATCAGGACCGGCAGGCCCTTGCGGGGCTCGTCGATCCGGCCGATGAAGCCGATCGTGTCGCCCTGCCACTCGGGGCGCGGTTCGGCCTTGGCGAAGAAGTCGACATCGACACCGTTGGGGATGACCACCGCGTCCCCGCCGAGGTGCTCCACCAGCGTGCGGCGGGCGTACTCGCTGACCGCGATCCGGGCGCTGATCTTCTCCAGGGCGGCCTGGAGGATCGAGTACGCGGCGATCATCGCGCGGGAGCGCGGGTTGGAGGTGTGGAAGGTCGCCACCATCGGGCCCTGGGCCGCCCAGCAGGTCAGCAGGCCGAGGGACGGGGAGGTCGGCTCGTGGATGTGGACCACGTCGAACGCCCCGTCGTGCAGCCAGCGGCGCACCCGCGCGGCGGACAGGAACCCGAAGTTGAGGCGGGCCACCGAGCCGTTGTACGGCACCGGGACCGCACGCCCTGCCGAGACGACGTACGGCGGCAGCGGGGTGTCGTCGTCGGCGGGGGCGAGCACGGAGACGTCGTGGCCGAGGCGGATGAAGTACTCGGCGAGATCGCGGATGTGGAACTGGACGCCACCCGGGACGTCCCAGGAGTAAGGGCAGACGATGCCGATCCTCACGACGGTCCCTTCGCGGGGTCGAGGTCCGCGAGCCACAAGCGCTGCAGCATGTGCCAGTCCTCCGGATGGTCGGCGATCCCGGTGGCGAAGGCGTCGGCCAGCGCCTGTGTCATGACAGACGTCTTCGAGGCCCGGTCACCTGACTCGGGTACGTCGATCGGGGCGTGCACCCGGCCCTTCATGACGGGGGTGTCGTCGTACCAGAGCGTGACGGGCAGGAGGATCGCGCCGGTCTGCTGGGCCAGCAGGGCGGGTCCGGCGGGCATCCGCGCGGTGTCGCCGAAGAAGTCGACCTCCACCCCCGACGCGGACAGGTCGCGGTCGGCCACCAGGCAGATCAGGCCGCCGTCGCGCAGCCTGCGGGCCAGGGTGCCGAAGGCGGTGCCGCCGCTGTGCGGCAGGACCTCCATGCCGAGGCCCTCGCGGTAGGCGACGAACCGGTCGTACAGCGTCTCGGGCTTGAGGCGCTCGGCGACCGTGGTGAACGGGGTCTTCAGCTCGGTGGTGACCCAGGCGCCGGCCAGGTCCCAGTTGGCCAGGTGCGGCAGCGCGATGATCACGCCCCGGTCCGAGGCCAGGCCGTCGGTGAGGTGGTGGACGTCCTTGACGTCGAAGCCGCCCCGGACGCGCTCCTCGCTCCAGGCGGGGAGCCGGAAGGACTCCATCCAGTAGCGCAGGTACGAGCGCATGCCCGCGCGGGAGAGCTCGCGCAGCCGCTCGGCGCTCGCGTCGGGCACCACGCGCGCGTAGTTGGACTCGAGCCTCAGCACGCCCTTGCCGCGCTGCTTCCAGGCGAGGTCGGCGAGGGAGTTGCCCAGGCGCACCGCGACCGGCTCGGGGAGCTTCTTCACGGTGCCCCAGCCGAGTCCGTACAGGGCGTCGGTGAGCCGGTCGGCGGCGCTCACTGTGAGGCCTCGCTCCCGTGCGACGCCTTCTCGCGCTCGGCCGCCGCCTCCGCCTCGGCGGACTCGCGACGGACCGTGACGACCCGCTGGATCAGGGTGATCAGGCTGCCCACGGCGACCACCCACAGGGCGATCGGGAGCAGGATCTGGATGCCCGGCACGCCGAACTTGTGGAACCCGGCGAGACCGGCCGCCACCAGCGAGATCACCAGGCGCTCGGCACGCTCCACCAGACCGTTGACCGCCACCGGCAGCCCGATCGACTCGCCGCGCGCCTTGGTGTACGACACCACCTGGCCGCTGGCCAGGCAGAAGATGGAGACCGCGCACAGGACGTTGTCGTTCCCGTTGCCCGCGTACCAGAGGGCGAAGCCGCCGAAGATCGCGCCGTCGGCGACCCGGTCCAGGGTGGAGTCCAGGAAGGCGCCCCAGCGGCTGGTGCGGCCCAGCTGGCGGGCCATGTTGCCGTCGACCAGGTCCGAGAACACGAACAGCGTGATCACGATCGTGCCCCAGAAGAACTCGCCCCGGGGGAAGAACACCAGCGCGCCCGCGACCACTCCGGCCGTGCCGAGGAGCGTGACCGTGTCCGGGCTCACGCCCCGGCGGATGAGAAACGCGGCGAACGGTGTGAGGACACGCGTGAAGAATGCACGCGCGTACTTGTTCAGCATGGCCTTCCCGACGGTCGTAGCGCCGTGCGGCCCCTGCTGGCCACCCCGGCTGGCCCATCGTAGCCACGCGCGCGTGTGTGCGACGGGCGGGCACTCGCAGACGGCACCGGCGGCCCTCCGTGACGGGTCCCGCGGGGCACGATCGCGTCGTCCGTATGGACGCACCGTGACGGGAGTGGAAAGCTCGAATAACCGCGGGCGTCATCGGAGCCGCCACCGCACGCGGCCCGCCATGCTCGCCCGCGCCCACAGAGACCTCACCGTGCACGGGAGGCATAGCCATGGGCGACAAGACCAAGGAACACCCCGGAGCCGCCGGCAGGGCTACGGCGGCCGACCACCCCGCGTCCGTACGGAATGTGGTGCTGGTCGGCCACTCCGGATCGGGCAAGACCACCTTGGTGGAGGCTCTCGCGCTGACCGCGGGAGCCGTCAACCGGGCGGGCCGTGTGGAGGACGGCGGCACCGTATCGGACTACGACGACATCGAGCACCGGCAGCAGCGCTCCGTACAGCTGTCGCTGGTACCGGTCGACTGGAACGGAATCAAGATCAATATCCTGGACACCCCGGGATACGCCGACTTCGTCGGTGAGCTGAGGGCCGGTCTGCGCGCGGCGGACGCGGCCCTTTTCGTCGTCTCGGCCTCGGACGGGGTCGACGGCTCGACCCGGATGGTGTGGGAGGAGTGCGCGGCGGTCGGGATGCCGCGGGCGATCGTCGTCACGCACCTGGAGGCCGCCCGCGCGGACTTCGCGGAGATGACCCGGGTGTGCGCCGAGGCGTTCGGCGCCGACGACCCCGACGCCGTGCTCCCCCTCTACCTGCCGCTGCACGGCGCGGCGGGCCCGGACGGGCACGCGCCCGTGACCGGACTGGTCGGGCTGCTCACCCAGAAGCTGTTCGACTACTCCTCCGGGGAGCGCAAGGAGTCCGAGCCGGGCCCCGACCAGCTGCCCGACATCGAGGAGGCCCGCAACCGGCTCATCGAGGGAATCATCTCGGAGAGCGAGGACGAGACCCTCATGGACCGCTATCTGGGCGGCGAGGAGATCGATCTCAAGACCCTGATCGAGGACCTGGAGCGGGCCGTGGCCCGCGGGGCGTTCTTCCCCGTCCTGGCCGCCGCCCCGGCCGCCGACGGCGCCCGCCAGGGGCTCGGCACGGTGGAACTCCTCGAACTGGTCACGGGCGGGTTCCCGACCCCGTTCGAGCACCCCACACCGGGCGTCACCACCCTCGACGGCACACCCCGCGAGATCAAACCGTGCGACACCGGCGGTCCGCTGGTCGCGGAGGTCGTGAAGACCGCGTCCGACCCGTACGTCGGCCGCGTCTCACTGGTCCGGGTCTTCTCCGGCACCCTGCGTCCCGACGAGACCGTCCATGTCTCCGGGCACGGCCTCGCCGACCGCGGCCACGAGGACCACGACGTCGACGAGCGGGTCGGCGCCCTGTCCACCCCGTTCGGCAAACAGCAGCGCGCGGTCACCCATGTCATCGCCGGTGACCTCGCGTGCGTGGCGAAACTCGGCCGGGCGGAGACCGGGGACACCCTGTCCGGCAAGGACGACCCGCTGCTCATGGAGCCCTGGGAGATGCCCGACCCGCTGCTGCCGCTCGCCATCCAGGCGCACAGCAAGGCGGACGAGGACAAGCTCTCGCAGGGCCTGTCCCGCCTGGTCGCCGAGGACCCGACGATGCGGCTCGAACAGAACCAGGACACCCACCAGGTGGTGCTGTGGTGCCTCGGCGAGGCGCACGCGGACGTCGCCCTGGAGCGGCTGCGCAGCCGGTACGGCGTCCAGGTCGACGTCGTACCGCACCGGGTGTCCCTCCGGGAGACGTTCGCCGGCAAGTCCGGCGGACGCGGCCGGCACGTCAAACAGTCCGGCGGGCACGGACAGTTCGCGATCTGCGAGATCGAGGTGGAACCCCTGCCCGGCGGCTCGGGCATCGAGTTCGTCGACAAGGTGGTCGGCGGCGCGGTGCCCCGGCAGTTCATCCCCTCCGTCGAGAAGGGCATCCGGGCCCAGGCCGCCAAGGGGGTCGCCGCCGGCTACCCGCTGATCGACGTGCGGGTCACCCTGCTGGACGGCAAGGCGCACTCGGTGGACTCCTCCGACGCCGCCTTCCAGACGGCCGGGGCGCTCGCCCTGCGGGAGGCCGCGGCCGACGCGAGGATCCATCTCCTGGAGCCGGTGGCCGAAGTGTCCGTACTGGTCGGCGACGACTACGTGGGCGCGGTGATGAGCGACCTGTCCGGACGGCGCGGCCGGGTGCTGGGCACCGAGCAGACCAGCGGCGGGCGCACCCTCATCAAGGCCGAGGTGCCCGAGTTCGAGATCGGCCGGTACGCGGTGGACCTGCGCTCGCTGTCGCACGGGACGGCGCGTTTCAGCCGCTCCTACGCCCGGCACGAGCCGATGCCCCCGCAGATCGCCGACCGGATCCGTGAGCAGGCGAAGGAAGCCTCGTAGGTGCCCTCATAGTCGACAACAACGGTGTTCGGCGGGCGGCTTCGGCCGTCCGCCGACGGTTGTCGGTGGCTGGGGATACTCTGAGTACTTGATCAACAGGTGTGCGGAGTACGGAAGTCGGGAAAGCCGCAGAAGCGGGACGGCGGCAAGTGGGGGCGGGAATGAGCTTCGAGGACTTCTTCGGGCCGCAGGTGCCCAGGCCGGGCGGCGAGGCGCAGGCCCCGACCTACGCCCTGGCCTCGGCTGCCTATCGGGACACGCCGATGGAGGAGATCAAGAAGGCCGACAACGAGTGGCACCAGTCCGCGGTCAACGAAGGCCGCAAGTGGGCGAAGATCTTCCGGCCCAACTTCGGTGAGGCGTACTCCCAGGCCGTCATCGACCGCATGCTGGGCGTCGGCCGCAAGCCGCTCATCCAGTCCTTCGGCAGCGAGCCCCAGGTGGTCGTCGAGCACTGCCTCGCCGCCAACCGCATCCGCCGGGAACGCGACCAGCGGCTGACCGCCATCATGTTCCTGTGCGGGGTGCTCTTCCTGCCCGGCCTGCTGATCTGTCTGCTCGTCTTCCAGCTCCGGGCCACCATGCTGAAGGCCGACAACAAGCGGGTCTCCGGGCTCGGCAGCGCCCTGCTGGCCGCGGTCGGCGTGCTCGCGGTGATCTTCCTGATCCGGATGCCGCTCACCGGCCTCTGGGGCTGGTACGCGCGCGGCTGCATCGTGCTCCCGGTCGTCGGCTGGTACCTGGCCAAGCGGCTGTGCGAGAGCACCGCGACGAACCTGCGCGAGGCCTGGGGCGGTCTGCTCTCCGGCGGCAGCGTCGGCGCGAAGGTCCCCGAGGCGGTGCCGACCAGCCCCGACCAGGCCGCGGCCGAGCAGCTGCGCCAGTCCTTGGCCCGGCTCAGCGCCGAGCAGCAGTCCAACACGGTCTTCTACGCCGGCTCCAAGGGCATACTCGGCATGGGCACCCGCTGGGGCTCCTGGCACCTCGCGGAGGAGCTGGTCCCGCTCGACCCGGTCAAGGGCATCCACGAGTTCCGCGCCTGGACGGTGGTCCGGGAGATCGAGAAGGAGCTGAGCGTGCTGCACCGGCAGCACCTCAAGACCGGCGGCTTCCCCGAACCGCAGGTCAGGCACTGGATCGTCAGCCATGTCGGCGAGGGTGCCAAGGCGGTGTCCCGGCCCGAGGGAACCGACTACAAGGTGGGGCCCAAGGACGTCGAGGACATCTGCAACAACAACCACTTCGACAAGGGCGACCGGCACTACCTGGGCGTGCAGTGGCCGCACCTGTGGAACGGCGAACTGATCATCACGATGATGGCCACCGTGACCGTGCTCAAGGAGACCCTCCGTATCGAGGTCACCGGACACGCCCTGGGCCCGGTCAACGGCCTGTTCAGCGGCAAGCCCGAGGCGCCCACCAAGACGGTCGCCAAGACCGTGCGGTTCTGGGAGACCCGGACCGTCAAGCTGCCGCTGGTCACCCCGGACGAGGTGGTCCGGCTCGCCGCGCGGGCGACGGTCAGCTGGTACCCGCCGCTGCTGAAGTGGCTCGGCGGTTCCATAGGCCTGCCCGAGCCGTTCGGCCTGCGGCACGCCTGGGCCGACCAGCCCTGGAACCACCGCTTCATGGCCGACGACGCGCTGCGCGCGGCCACCCCGATACTCCGCGCGGTGCACCGGGCCGCGCTCAGCGTGCTCAGGGAACACGACGTCGACACCGACAAGTTCACCTCGCGGGCGGGCGCCCTCAGCGGCTCGGTCCAGGAGGCGTCACCCAAGAAGGCCGACAAGTACGACGCGTGAGCCTCCGGCGGTCCGGCCGAAGAGGTGGGTGCGGGCATCGGCCCCTGGGGGCTGCCGCCCCCAGACCCCCGCTTCGGCCTGGACGGCCTCGTCCTCAGACGCCGGACGGGCTGGTCGAGGTCACGCAGGCCAAGCCTCGGCCAGCATCTTCCTGGTGTCCGCCAGCAGCTGCGGCAGCACGCGCGTGTGGCCCACCACCGGCATGAAGTTGGTGTCGCCGCCCCAGCGGGGCACGATGTGCTGGTGCAGGTGGGCCGCGATGCCGGCGCCCGCCACCGTGCCCTGGTTCATGCCGATGTTGAAGCCGTGGGCGCCGGACGCGCTGCGCAGGGCCGTCATCGCCTGCTTGGTCAGCTCGGCCAGTTCGACGGTCTCCGGGCCGGTCAGGTCCGTGTAGTCGGCGACATGGCGGTACGGCACCGTCATCAGGTGGCCGCCGTTGTACGGGTAGAGGTTGAGCACCGCGTAGACATGCTCACCACGCCGGACGATCAGCCCGTCCTCGTCGGACTTGGCCGGGATCGAGCAGAAGGGACAGCCGTCGTCGGCCCCGGGGCCGGTCGGCTTGTTCTCACCCTGGATGTAGGCCATCCGGTGGGGCGTCCACAGGCGCTGGAACGCGTCCTGCGTCCCCACTCCGATCTGCTGCTCCGGCTCACTCGTCATGCTAGGAAGCATATGGCTTCGCCCGTTCGCGGCGTGTCGCCGGGGCCAGCACAAACCGCTCGGCGGCGAAGCTGGGCGGATGGACGACGACAGCCGGCTGAACCGCTGGGACCGACGGACCGACCTGCCGCTCGGCATCGCGTCGCTGGTCTTCCTGGGCTCGTACGCGGTCCATGTGCTGGAGCCGAACCTGCCCGATGCCGTACACGCCACCCTGCTGTCACTCACGTACCTGACCTGGGCGATGTTCGCCGTCGACTACGCGGTGCGCTGGCGGCTCAGCCGTGAGGGTCCGGGGTTCGTACGACGGCACTGGCTGGACACCGTCGTCCTGGTGCTGCCCCTGCTGCGGCCGGTCCGGGTCGTGCGGACGTACGAGGCGATGCAGCGCCGGCACGGTGAGCCCCGGATGGGGCTGCACGCGCGCGTGGCGGCCTACTCGACGCTGTCGATCTCGCTGCTGGGCTTCTCCGGCGCCCTCGCCGTCTACCAGGCCGAACGCTCCGCCCCGAACGCCGACATCCGGACCTTCGGCGACTCCCTCTGGTGGACCTGCTCGACCCTCTCCACGGTCGGTTACGGCGACTACGTCCCGGTGACGACCCTGGGGCGGTTCATCGCCGTGGGGCTGATGGCCTGCGGTCTGGCCCTGCTGGGCACGGTCACCGGATCCTTCTCGTCCTGGATGCTGCAGCGGTTCTCGGGGAGCGAGAACGACGGAAGGCCCCCGGAGCACTGATCTCCAGGGGCCCCGCGCGACCGAGTGCGATCAGACCTGGGCCCGCTCCTCGACCACCTTCACGATCTTGGCGATGGCCTCGTCGAACGGGATGCCGTTCTCCTGCGAGCCGTCGCGGTAGCGGAAGGAGACCGAACCGGCCGCCATGTCCTCGTCGCCCGCGATGACCATGAAGGGCACCTTCTGCTTCTGGGCGTTGCGGATCTTCTTCTGCATCCGGTCGGAGGAGCCGTCGACCTCGACCCGCAGGCCCTTCTTCTTGGCCTCGGCGGCGAACTTGTGCAGGTAGTCGACGTGCGCGTCCCCGATCGGGATGCCCACCGCCTGGACCGGCGCCAGCCAGGCCGGGAAGGCGCCCGCGTAGTGCTCCAGGAGCACCGCGAAGAACCGCTCGATGGAGCCGAACAGGGCGCGGTGGATCATCACCGGGCGCTGCTTGGAGCCGTCGGCGGAGGTGTACTCCAGGTCGAAGCGCTCGGGCAGGTTGAAGTCGAGCTGGACGGTCGACATCTGCCAGGTGCGGCCGATGGCGTCCTTGGTCTGCACGGAGATCTTCGGGCCGTAGAAGGCGGCGCCGCCCGGGTCGGGGACGAGCGGGAGGCCCTGCTTCTCGGCGACCGCGCGGAGCGTCTCGGTCGCCTCCTCCCAGACCTCGTCGGAGCCGACGAACTTCTCCGGGTCCTTGGTGGAGAGCTCCAGGTAGAAGTCGGTGAGGCCGTAGTCGCGCAGCAGGTTCAGGACGAAGGTGAGCGTCTTGTCGAGCTCCTCCGCCATCTGCTCCTTGGTGCAGTAGATGTGTGCGTCGTCCTGCGTGAAGCCGCGGGCCCGGGTCAGGCCGTGCACGACACCGGACTTCTCGTACCGGTACACGGTCCCGAACTCGAAGAGACGCAGCGGCAGTTCACGGTAGGAGCGGCCGCGCGCGTCGAAGATCAGGTTGTGCATCGGGCAGTTCATGGGCTTGAGGTAGTAGTCCACGCCCTCGTCGAGCTGCATGGGCGGGTACATGCCGTCGGCGTACCAGTCCAGGTGCCCGGACGTCTCGAAGAGCTTCCCCTTGGTGGCGTGCGGGGTGTAGACGAACTCGTAGCCCTCCTCCTCGTGCCGGCGGCGCGAGTAGTCCTCCATCACCCGGCGGACGATGCCGCCCTTGGGGTGGAAGACGGCGAGGCCGGAGCCGATCTGCTCCGGGATGGAGAACAGGTCCAGCTCGTTGCCCAGCTTGCGGTGGTCGCGCTTCTCGGCCTCGGCGAGGAAGTCCAGGTACTCCTTCAGCTCGTCCTTGGACGGCCAGGCGGTGCCGTAGATGCGCTGCAGCATCGGGTTCTTCTCGCTGCCGCGCCAGTAGGCGGCCGCGTTGCGCATCAGCTTGAACGCCGGGATGAGACGGGTGGAGGGCAGGTGGGGACCGCGGCAGAGGTCCTTCCAGCACAGCTCGCCGGTCTTGGCGTCCAGGTTGTCGTAGATCGTCAGCTCACCGGCGCCGACCTCGACGTCCGCGCCGTCGTCGCTCGACGCCGAGCCCTTGAGGCCGATCAGTTCGAGCTTGTACGGCTCGTTCGCCAGCTCCTCGCGGGCCGCCTCGTCGGTGACCACGCGGCGGGAGAACCGCTGCCCGCGCTTCTGGATCTCCTGCATCTTCTTCTCGACGGCCTTGAGGTCCTCGGGCGTGAACGGCTTCTCCACGTCGAAGTCGTAGTAGAAGCCGTCCTTGACCGGCGGGCCGATGCCCAGCTTGGCCTCCGGGAAGATCTCCTGGACGGCCTGCGCCATGACGTGCGCGGTGGAGTGGCGCAGGATGTTGAGGCCGTCCTCGGAGGAGATCTCGACGCCCTCGACGGTCTCGCCGTCCCGTACCTCGTAGGCGAGGTCCTTGAGCTCTCCGGCCACCCGGGCGGCGATGATCGAGCGCTCGCCGGCGAAGAGCTCGGCGGCCGTAGTGCCCGTCGTCACCACGCGCTCTTCCCGCTCGGAATCGCGTTGGATGATCACACGGACGTCTGACACCGGTCTCTCCTGACTGAAGGTGGATGCGGGCGCCGTACCGGAGCGCACGCCATACCGGATCGTACCGACCCGGCCCCACCGACTGCGAAACGGTTACCGACAGTCGGCCCTCAGTCGCAGTCGTCGCCGCTGCACGCCTCCTCGAAGAAGTCGAGGTTCTCCTGGAGCGACTTCATCAGCCGGTCCCGCTCCGCCTCCTCCACCTGCACCGGTACGACCCCGGAGGCGCCGGACAGCCGCCGGAAGCCGCCGCGGCTCTCCAGCCGCCCGTGCACCCGCACCGGGAGTCCGACGATGTGCGCCTGTCCGGCGATCCGGTAGTCCTCCTCGTCGAGGATGACCCGGACGTAGGGCACGTCGGCCCCGGCCAGCACCCGCAGCCGCACGGCTCCCTCGCCGCGCGGTTCGGAGCGGCGCATCCGGACCACGGTGCCGGTGACGCGGACGGCCACCGAGGGTTCGTCGCGCAGATAGCGGGCGCTCGCCTCGCGCAGCACGGGCAGGTCGCCGGGCGAGAACTCGACGGGCTCGGCGGTCGACGCGCAGTCGTCGGGAACCCCGGCGCCGGGCGCCCACTCGACGGAGACACGGGCGCCTTCGGTGCCGCGTACGAGCGTGACGAGGGCGTCGGTCAGTTCGCGGCTGACGCCGGCCTCGACGGCCCCGTCGAAGGCGTCCATGCCGCCGGTGGCCCGCTGGTAGTCGATGGCCTCGCGGGCCGCGTACAGCGCCTGGTGGAGGCGTACGGCGAGCGGCCGGCCGTTGCCCACGGGCACGAAGGCGGTCAGGCCGCGCCCGCCCTCCGCCGAGCCGACGAGGACGGAGTCCAGCAGCGCGGCGGCGGCACGCTTGTGCCGGGCGCCGTAGTAGCCGGCACGCGCGCGGGTGGCGAGCGCGCCGGCGAGGAGGGTCTGCCGGGCGGCGGTGCGCAACTGCTCCTCGGCCGTCCAGGACGCGGCGTCGGCGGGTCCGCTCGGCACGTCACGCCACCAGCGGATCTCGTCGCTGGGCACGGCGAGTCCGACCAGCACCTCCCGGGCGGCGGGCGTGCCGCTGCGCACGAGAGCGGTGAGCGCCTCCCCGAGCAGGTCGTCGCTGTCCGGGAAGGCGCGGCTCTCGGGTACCAGCAGGCTGGTGCCGGTGTTGCCCGGCCCGGGTGGGGTCCAGCGGCCGTACCGGCCCGGCGCTCCCCCGCGCCGCTGCCAGCCGTGCCGGCGCAGCAGGGCGCCGAGCACGACGGGGTCGACCTCGGCGGGCTCGGGGGGATGGTTCCAGTGGGGCCCGTGGAGATCGTCGGGATGCGGGCGGACCTCCCGCAGCTGCTCCTCGTACGGACGGTGCCTCATGGCCTGCCTCCCGTCCCGACCCGCGTCATGATCTCGCAGAGCGCCCGGTCGTCGAAGATGCGCGAAGTCGGGATCCGCACGGTGGTCCGGTGCCGGCCGGTGATCGGCTGCCCTGCCAGGTTGACCCAGTAGCAGCAGTGGCGCAGATCGAGCCGGTCGTGGCTGGCGCGCAGCCAGTCGTCCTGGGAGCGCGGCACCAGCATCACCACCAGGATCTTGTGCACCGACACCGGTGTGCGGGCGAGCTTGCGCAGGTGGTCGTTGTCCAGCGTGAAGGAGAAGAAACGCCCCGGCGGGTTGGGCGCGATCTGGTACGTGCACTTGAGCTGCACCTTTATGGTCACCTCGTCGTCGACGGTGTGCCCGGGCGAGCCGTGGCTGACGTGCCAGTCGATGCCGTTGTCCGGAAACGGCTGCGACAGCGAGCAGCCGGCCGCCGCCGCGACGGCATGCAGATAGCCCACCTGCAGTGTCTCCATGCAGGCGGTGGTCGCGAGTGTGCCGCGATGGGGGCCCGTGCGTTCGGGCAGCAGCCCGCCCCGCTCGGGCTGCGCTATCGCCATGACCAACAGCCTTCCCAGCCAAAGAGTTTCCCGTGGCGGGCCGCTGAACTGCAAAGACCCGCACTCCTGTTGTGTCCTTCCGGCGTACGCCGCAAACGGCCCGGGTATCACCAAACAGGCAGAAGACGGAACGTCACCTGCCGTGGGTGAACGAGGAGTTGTGTAGGCATGACGTGCTGGTACGAGGGGCCCCTGGCCGCTTTCGACACGGAGACCACGGGCGTTGACGTCGAGACCGACCGCATCGTGTCGGCCGCCGTCGTCGTCCAGGACGCCCCGGGCACCCGGCCGAGGGTGACCCGCTGGCTGGTGAACCCGGGCGTGCCGGTGCCGGAAGCAGCGACGGCGGTGCACGGGCTCACGGAGGAACACCTGCAGCGCAACGGCCGTTGGCCGGCGCCGGTGATGCATGAGATAGCCGAGGAACTGGCCGAGCACGCGGCGATGCACCGCCCGCTGGTGGTGATGAACGCGCCGTTCGATCTGACCCTGCTGGACCGCGAGTTGCGCCGCCATCGGGCGTCCTCGCTGGACCGCTGGTTCGAGGCGAGCCCGCTGCTCGTCCTCGACCCCCGGGTCCTGGACAAGCATCTGGACCGCTACCGCAAGGGCCGCCGCACCCTGACCGACCTGTGCGCGCACTACGAGGTCACCCTCGAGGGCGCGCACGACGCGGGCGCCGACGCGCTCGCGTCACTGGAGGTCGTACGGGCCCTGGGCCGCCGTTTCGCGACCCGCCTGGAGCGTCTCTCCCCCGCCGAGCTGCACACCCTGCAGACGACGTGGCACGCGGCGCAGGCGCGTGGCCTCCAGGCGTGGTTCACGCGCAGCGGCACACCGGAGACGGTGAACCAGGACTGGCCGCTCAGGCCGGACCTGCCGACGGCGGCGTGACCGGCGACGCGAAAAAGGCCGGTCTGCGCAGGCAGACCGGCCTTCCCGGTGGTGGGCGATACTGGGTTCGAACCAGTGACCTCTTCGGTGTGAACGAAGCGCTCTTCCACTGAGCTAATCGCCCGGGAACGCAGTGAACAATACAGGGACCGGCGCGTTTCGTTCAAACCGCTTCCAGGTGCCCGAGCAGTCCGCGCCGCCCGGCCCCCATCATCAGCCGGTGGTTGGCGCGGAAGAACGGCCGTCCGGGCACGGCCAGTCGCCGCAGCAGCGGCTTGTTGACGTCGACGACCTGGTCGTAGCGGGCGAGCGTGCCGGTGCCGTCGGCGGCGACCGTCCAGCGGGCCCAGCCCTCGATGTCCCCGGTCATGGCGATCTCCAGCAGGCCGGCCTCGGGATCGCGCCGCGTCTCGCGCGCGGTGAAGGTCATGTCGTACGGCAGGACCGAGCGGATGGTGATGACGCCCGTGGTGTCGTTCAGACGGCTCACCGAACGCACCTGGGGCCACCAGTCCGGATAGTCCTCGACGCGTTCGAGTGCCCGGTAGACGGCCGCGACCCCGTAGGGCAGCTGCCACAGGCTGAGAAAACGGTAGTGGGTCCAGTCCATGGGCGGAGTCTGCCCGGGCAGGCGATCTGAGTACGCGTACTCATGCCCCTATGGAGTGACCTGGACCACACTCACCGTACGAGCGCCGCCGCCCGTGCGACGGCGCTCGCCCTCTCACCTGCTACGAGGGCATCCTGTCGCCGAGCAGCGCCAGGTTCTCGATGGCGGCGAGCCCGTAGAGCGCGGTGTCGTTGGAGGACACCCAGCTCGCCTCGCTGCCCGCGACGAGGGTGACCGGCCCGGAGAGCGGCTCGGTCTTCCACGGCGAGGACTCCAGGTACCCGTCGGAGCTGTAGAACTTCGTCCACGCGCGCTTGGCCAGCGTCTCGTCGCCGGTCTGTACGGCGGCGTAGGCGTCGAGCCGCGAGTGGCCCTGGAAGAGCAGCAGGGTGCCGAAGTTGGAGCCGTAGCGTGCCGCCTGTTCGGCCTTGGTGGCGTTGAAGTAGCGGCAGTAGTCGAAGTAGACCTCGTTGAACTTCGGCATGTCGACCAGGTGGATGAGTTCCGCGCAGAGTTCGTTGAGGCCGAAGACCGCGGAGAGGTGGGAGACCGAGACGACCGGGGTGGCCGCGGTGGCGAACTTGCCGGTGTCGAGGTCGTAGAGGCCACTGCCCTGGACGAAGCCGTTGGGCTGGGCGGCGATGCCCTCCATGGTGGACAGGACGCGTGCCTTGGCCTTCTCCCACTTGGGGCCCTTGCGTTCCCACTCGGTGAGCCAGGCCGACACCAGGCCGCTCCAGTCGGTGCCGAAGCCGATGGACAGGGCGTGCCGGTCGGGGGTGTAGGGGTCGGTGCGGACCTTGCGCAGGGGGTCGAGGACGAGGAAGGTCTCGTCGGAGTCGACGTTGGCGGCCATGAGGTCGCCGACGCGTTCGTCGGCGGTGAGGAAGTAGTAGAAGCGCCGGTAGGTGGTGTTGGAGATGCGCTGCTGTTTGGCGCTGTCCGCGAAGTGCTGCACGCCGTGCCGGGTGCCGAGGCCCGCCCACTGGCCGATGTGGTAGACGTCGACCTCGCCGGTGTGCCGGGTGAGCGCCTCGGCGAACCGGAAGATGTCCGAGCGGCCGCTTCTCAGGTACGCGTACCAGAGCCACAGGTCCGGCGAGAGCTCGGAGTTGTCCCAGGCGTAGCCGCCGACGTCGTACCGCCACTGGTGACGCACGGTGTCGTAGGTGTGCATGAAGTCGCCGTAGTCCCAGAAGCCGTACCAACGGCGTTGCTCCACCTGGTCCTTGTAGTAGGTGAAGAGGAAGTCCAGGTGGTCCTCGATCTTCGCCTTGGCGGCGGTGGTGCGGTCGGGCTCGGAGAACAGGCCCGGGCCGAAGACCTTGGCCTTGATCAACTGCTTGGGCGGGGCGGCGAGTTGCGGGAGCACCCGGACCGCGTCGACCTGGTCGGCGAGCGCCTCCGGTGTCGGTGTCGTCTCGTTGGCCCAGAACAGCAGTTCCGAGGTACGGGCGATGCCGTAGGGGGTGCCGAACTCCGGCTCGTAGTCCTCGTAGGTGATGTTGAGGCCTTCGAGCTGCTCGGCGTAGGTGTCCTGGCCCATGCCGTCGTGGTAGAAGCGCAGGTCCATCGGCTGGGCCTCGGGCGACCAGAGCCAGAGGGTGACCTCGGCCGCGTCGGTGTGGGCGTCGCGGATGTCGAGCTGGGCCGGGAACTTCTCCCAGAAGTCCCTGAGCCCGAAGGAGAATCCGCCGCTCGCCCCGCCGACGTACCCGAATCCGGAGGCCCGCCTGCCGCCGCCGGCCGCGATCCAGCCGTACCCCTTCCTGGTGCGCTTGCGCAGGGTGAAGCCGTCGGCGGAGAGCTGGGAGAGGGTGTAGTCGCCCCAGTGCGGGATGTACTGGAGGCGGGTGGTGACGCGCTGGTCCCAGGTGGCCGGGTCGGGCAGCTTCTGGCCCGCGTACTGGGCCGCCTGCACGGCCGCGCCCGGGTCGCGGCGCAGTCCGGTGATGCCCTGGACGGCCTCCCGCAGCAGGCCGGTTCCCTCACCGCCGATCCGGATGTGCCGGTCGTAGGCCTCGTCGCGCATCGGCACGCTGAAGCGGACGCCGAGACCGCGGATGAAGTCGCCGCTGGCCTTGCCCGGCTCCTGGGTGCCGTCGTAGGTGATCGTGTGGACCATGCGGAAGGAGTCGGCACCCGCGTAGAAGTAGAGGCGGATCGAGAACGGCAGCCAACTGCGGCTTCCCTTGCGGTGCTTGCCGTCGATGCGGACGACCGCGCGGACCGGGCCGTCCCCTTCGACGGTGACGGAGTCGATGGCGCCGTCGAAGCGCTCGGTCTTGACGGTGCCCTGGTCCTCGTCCTCGACCTCGGGCTGCCGGATGAGGACCAGCCGCCCGTTCCTGGCGATCTCCGTGGAGCCCCGGGTGACGGACTTGATGATCGTGGAGCCGTTCTTGCCGATCTTCACGGCGATCACGCCGGTCGACACGTCGATGGTGCCGCCACTCTTGTCGACGGTGACCTTCTTGTCCGGTACCACCGCGTCGCCCGCCGCGAGCGTGAGCTTTCCGCTCCCCGAACTCACCGCGTGGGCCGTCCACTTGAGGGAGCCGTCAGGCCAGTAGGCGATCGGCCAGGACTGGACGGGCACGTCCTTGCCGTCCGCGTCCGTCAGCGCGAAGGTCTGGTCCTCCTGGAACGCGCCCATCGGCCAGGGCACGCCGACGGTCGAGCCGGGCGCGGCGCCGAGACCGCCGTCCTCCAGCCAGTCCAGGGTCACCGGGTCCGCGTCGGCGGCCTCGGTTCTCGGCGCGGCCTGCGCGCCCTTCGCCCCCAGCGCCCAGCTGAACTGGGCGGCGGCGCCGGCGACCGCGGCCGCCTTGAGGAGGGACCTGCGAGGGATGGGAGACATAGTCCGCCTTTCCTTTCCGTGCACATGCGGGTGTGGTCAGGGGCATGACAGAGCGAGGCGCGGCGCCGGCCGGGCGCCGCCCCTGGTGCGGGGCCGGTCAGTGGCGGCGCCGGTGGCGCTCCTCCACGGCGACGGCCGCCGCCGCGACGGCACCGAGCACGGGTACCGCCAGCGGCGCGACGAGCAGGGCGGAACAGATCACGAGGACCGCTCCCCCGACGAGCAGGAACGATCCGCCGGGGTCGAGGACGGTACGGCGGCCGGCCGCCGCGAGCAGGGTGCGCCAGCGGTCGCCGGGCGCCCAGACGGCCGCCGCGCGCAACCCCGCGACCGCGAGGCCGATCACCGCGAACAGGCCGACGGCCCCCATGAGCGGCCCGCCGGGCAGCCCGGCGCGCACCGCCTGGATGTCCACCCAGGCGACCGCGACCGCGCCCCAGCCGGCGAGCCCGACGAGCGCGCCGCCGGGCAGCGCGGCCCGGAAGTCGCTCACGAACTCCCGCCAGCCACCGCCCACCTGGCCGGTGCGGCGGCGCAGATGCCGGGCACCGGCGGCGAAGGCGGCCGGGTAGGTGACGACCCCCAGGGAGGCGACGGCGATCCACACCCCGGTGAGCAGACACTCGGCGAAGACGCCGAACCGGTCCGAGAGGGGCGTCGGCTTCACTCGCGCGTCGTCGGCCATGGCTTCAGCCCTTCAGTCCGGAGGTCGCCATTCCGTCGATCAGATAGCGCTGGAAGGCGAGGAAGAACAGCAGCACGGGCAGCAGCGCGACCAGGGACATGGCGATCATCCCGCCGTAGTTGGCGGCCACGCCGTCGGAGTCGCGGAACATCATCAGGCCAAGGGAGACCGTGTACTTGCCGGGCTCGTTGAGGTAGATCAGCGGGCCCATGAAGTCGTTCCAGGCGTTGATGAAGGTGAAGATCGCGCTGGTGATGAGGGCGGGCCGGCACAGCGGCAGCACGATCGACCAGTAGATACGGAAGTGCCCGCAGCCGTCGAGCCGGGCGGCCTCGTCGAGCTCCCGGGGCAGGTTCCGCATGAACTGCACCATCAGGAAGACGAAGAAGGCCTCGGTGGCGAGGTACTTGCCGATCAGCAGCGGGACGTAGGTGTTGATCCAGCCCAGCTTCTGGAACATCACGTACTGCGGGATCAGCAGCACGTGATACGGCAGCAGCAGCGTGCCGATCATCAGGGAGAAGAGCAGGTTGCGGCCGGCGAACCGGATGCGGGCGAAGGCGTAGGCGGTGAGCGAGCAGGAGACGAGCACGCCGACGACGGCGCCGACGGCGTAGAACAGCGAGTTCTGGAAGAAGGTCCAGATCGAGACGTCCGCGATGCCGTCGGCGAGCCCCTTGAAGTTGTCCAGGATCGGGTGGGACGGGAACAGCGTGAGGCTGTTGATGATGTTCTTGCTGGGCTTGAAGGACGCCCCGACGACCCAGACGACCGGGTAGAGGATGACGGCGAGGATCAGCAGGGCGCCGAGATGCCAGCCCAGGGAACCGCTCCGACGGCGGCTCAGCAGGGACGGTTTGGTGGTGGTCGCGCTCATCGGGCGTCCTCCTCGTAGTGCACCCACTTCTTCTGGGACCAGAAGAGGACGGCCGTCACCAGGGCCACCGCGAGCAGCAGCATCCACGCCATCGCGGAGGCGAAGCCCATCTGCGCGTTCTTGAAGCCCTGCTGGTAGAGGTAACAGGTGTAGACGAGCGTGGCGTCGGCCGGGCCGCACTGGGTGTTGGAGACGACGTACGCCGAGCCGAAGATCTGGAAGGAGTGGATGGTCTCCAGGAGCACGTTGAAGAAGAGCACCGGGGAGATCATCGGCAGGGTGATGTTCCAGAACTTCCGCAGCGGCCCGGCCCCGTCCATCTCGGCGGCCTCGTACAGCTCCTTGGGGACCTGCTTGAGTCCGGCGAGGAAGATGACCATGGGGGCGCCGAACTGCCACGCCGTCAGGGCGACCAGGCAGTAGAGGATCCAGTCGGGGTTGCCGACCCAGCCGCCGACATGGAAGCCGAGGAAGGACTGCGTACGGTCCACGACGGCGCCGTCGGAGAAGAGCGACCGCCAGACGAACCCGACCGAGACACTCGCGCCGATCAGCGACGGCGCGTAGAAGGCGGCCCGGTAGAAGGCCTGGCCCCGGCGGTTCTGGGCGAGCAGCAGGGCGACGCCGAGGGCGAGCAGCAGCTTGATCGGGGTGCCGATGATCACGTACTTCGCGGTGACCTCGACCGACTTCTGCCACCGCGGGTCGTCGAACATCCGGGTGAAGTTGTCGAGGCCGACCCACTTCGGCGTGTTGAAGAGGTTGTAGTCGGTGAAGGCGAAGTACAGCGAGGCCACCATGGGACCCGCGGTCAGCAGGAGGAAGCCCGCGATCCACGGGGACATGAAGAGGTAGCCGGCGAGGTTCTCCCGGCGGCCCCGCCGCCGCGCGGTGGCGGGGGCGGCGGGGTGTGCCCGGCGGGCGGCGGGAGCGGTGTCCTTGACGAGCGTCACGGCGGTTCCCATCGGACTGGTCAGGCCTGGAAGGCGGCCTCGGACTCGGAGAAGAACTGCTTCACCGCATCGGAGACCTTGGTCTTGCCCTGCGACATGTCGCCGCCGATGCGCAGGAATGCGGCTTCGATGGTGTCGGCGCCGGAGGGGTGCGGGGTGATCGTGCCGAGGACACCGGCCTTGGCGGTGTCGTCCTCGTACTGGGCGATCTCCTTGCTGACCGTGTCGGTCGGCTTGAACGCCGCGTACTGCTCGGTGCTGGCCAGGATGCCCCGGTCGTAGCCCATGATCGTGCCGACCTCGGGGTCGTGGACCATGAAGTCGATGAACTGGGCGACCTCCTTCGGGTGCGCGGTGCGGGCGGAGGCGCTCAGCATCAGGGAGGCGAGGTACTGGCCGGTGTGCGTGCCGTCGGTGGTGGGGATCGGGCCGAGGCCGTAGGTGCTGGTGCCCTCCGCCGAGTAGCGGACCGTGAAGTTGTCCCAGGTGAACTCGGAGGCCGCGTGGCCGGCGGAGAGGGAGGACTTGGGCTGGTCCTGGGCGACGATCTTCGGGTCGGTGACGATGCCCGCCTTGACCCTGCCGTAGCCGTCCTGCCACCACTCCGTCAGGTCGGCCTGGTCGAAACCGAGTCCCTCCTTGGTGAAGAAGGCCTTGCCGTTCTGGCGGAGGTACAGGTCGTACAGGTACATGATGGAGAAGTAGCCCGTGTCACCCGCGATCTTCGTCTTGTCGTGGATGGTCTTCAGGGCCTTGAAGTACTCGTCCCAGGTCCAGCCGATCTGCGGGTCCACGCCCGCCTTCTCGAACACCTTCTTGTCGATGACCAGCGCCATGGTGTTCGAACCGACCGGGACACCGAGTTGCTTGCCGTCGACCTCGCCGACCTTGGTGACGCCCGCCCGGAAGTGATCCAGGCTCAGGTTGCCTGCCTTTACCTGGGAGTTGAGGTCGAGCAGAATTCCTCTCTTGTCGTATTTCCGAAGAAATCCGACGGCATTCTGGAAAACGTCCGGGGGATTTCCGCCGGCGGCCTGCGTCTGGAACTTCTCCCAGAACGATTGGTAGTCCTGGAAGTCCGTCTTCACCTTGATCTTCGGGTACTTCTTCTCGAAGAGCGCGATGGTCTGGTTGATCTTCTTGGCGCGTTCGTCGGCACCCCACCACGAGTAACGGATCGTCACCGTGCCATCCCCGGAGCCGCTGCCGCCACCGCACGCGGTCGTCGCTCCCAGGCCGAGCGCGGCCGCCGAGACACCGGCCGCCTTCAGGATGGTCCGCCGCTCCACATTCCTGCTGGTTCCCACAGTCGGGCCCCTCCCCGCAGCGTCGCCGCCGCCTGCATGAATCGTTTCAAGTAAGCGCTTGCTGGCACAAGTTACGGAGGGCCCGGTGAGGCGTCAATGATTCGGACAGGATTTTCTTGCGGGCGGGGGCGGCGGAGCGGTGCGGCGCCGCATCGGCGCGGCGACCGGGAGGCCCGTGACGTCGCAGGTGAGGGCAGCACGGTCGGGTGACCGAACGTCAGGCGGCCGGGCCGGAGCCGGGGTTACGGCTTGGCTTCGTCGAGCGGTTCACGCCGGGGTGGGCCGACGGCAGGGTGCGGGAAAGATCCGACGCGAGGCGGCCGAGGGGGTTCCGGCAGACCGCACGGATCCACGACCGCGGCGAAGATCCGTCAGCTCGTCACGACGAAGATCCGTCAGCCCGGTGCGGGCCGGCGCCGACGATCTCGGCGACTCCGGAACGGACGAGAGACGGACACCTCCGACCACTACAGCCGGTACACCCCGCCCCGCTCGCCGAACCCCGACGGCAGCCACCCCTCGACCACGGACCGTGTCCGCGCCCCCTCCCCCAAGGTCCCGGAAACGACTGCGGCCCACCCGCTGTCTCGCAGGTGGGCCGCAGTTCCGGGTGGGCGATACTGGGTTCGAACCAGTGACCTCTTCGGTGTGAACGAAGCGCTCTTCCACTGAGCTAATCGCCCGGACGCAGGAAGAACATTACCCCATGTCAGGGGGTGCTCCCGACCGGTCGCCGGGGCCCGCGACCGACGGCCGGGTCACTCCTCGATCTTCCACGGCATCACGACGCCGAACTTGGACAGGTAGACCCCGACCAGGCCGGCCACGACCACCAGGCCGATCGTCGTCAGCGTGATGTTGCGGCGGCGCACCTTGGGGTCGAGGGCCTTCTGGGCCGCCTCCGTGACCTTGCGTTTCGTCCAGCGGAGCACCAGCTGCGCCCAGACGAACTCGGTCGCCCAGATCGCCATGCCGCCGAAGATGACCACCCAGCCCGGTCCGGGCAGCGGCAGCAGGACGATGCCCACGGCCACGACCGCCAGGCCGACCGCGAAGACCCCGACCTGCCAGCTCAGGTGCAGCACCCGGCGCGCCTTGATGAAGCCGGGCGCCCTGGAACCGAGCCCCCGCTCGTCGCGTGCCCCGTCCGTCGTCGTCCCGTCCACCTCGCTCCCGTCCGAGGCCACGGCGACCTCGCCCGGTTCGTTACTCCCCGTATTCATACGACCAAACCCTACCTGAGCGATTCCGGTCACCGGAATGGTCGTAGATCATGCTCAGCTTCTCGGCCGGAAGAGTTACGTAAACACACGCAAAACACTCAGAGGGGTTTACAACGGCACCGTAGGTGGCATGTCGATTTCGCCGACGTGCGAATCCCCGAGCGCACACTGAGCGAAAGGCCCTGGCGCTTATGAACACCACGGTCAGCTGCGAGCTGCACCTGCGCCTCGTTGTGTCGAGCGAGTCCTCCCTGCCTGTCCCCGCAGGCCTGCGGTACGACACGGCCGACCCCTACGCCGTGCACGCCACCTTCCACACCGGAGCCGAGGAGACCGTCGAGTGGGTGTTCGCCCGCGACCTCCTCGCCGAGGGGCTGCACCGCCCCACCGGCACCGGCGACGTCCGCGTCTGGCCGTCCCGCAGCCACGGTCAGGGCGTCGTGTGCATCGCCCTGAGCTCCCCGGAGGGGGAAGCTCTGCTCGAGGCCCCGGCGCGGGCCCTGGAGTCCTTCCTGAAGCGAACAGACGCCGCCGTGCCGCCCGGCACAGAACACCGGCACTTCGATCTCGATCAGGAGCTGTCGCACATTCTGGCGGAGAGCTAGGCCGCCGCCCCTGAAAGCCGCCCGGCGCCGTCCACTCGGGGAGACGGCTCGGGCCTAGACAACCGCATACGGCAGCACCGGCGCCGCCACCGTGTTCGGTCACGGGGCGGCGCCGGTGTGTCCATGTGCCCCGGGAACCTCCGCGGGGCCCTGGCCGTTCTACGGGACAGCCATCAGTGGGGCAGGGCACGGCGCGGGGCCGCCGTATGTCGCTACCATCGGCCACCATCGGCGGGCGCCCGCCCGACCCCCAGGCCAGGGAGCGAAACGTGCTGATCACCCACGACACCCGGTGTTCCCTCGACGCTGTGGTGGATCTGGTGAACACCGCGCCGGAGGACGACACGGCGGTGGACGGGCTGCCCGATGTCCCGGCCCTCCAGGATTTCGTACGAAGCCACGACATGAGCGATGTCGGTGTGCTGTCGGAGTTCGATCTGTCGGCGGTGCGCAAGATCCGCGGACGGTTCGCGGGGATCTTCGCCGCCCCGGACGCCCGGACCGCGGCCGGGATGATCAACGAGCTGGTCGCGGCCGCCGGCACCACCCCCCAGCTCACGGACCACGACGGCTACGACTGGCATGTGCACTACTTCGCGCCCGGCGCCTCGGTGGCCGACCACCTCGCCGCCGACTGCGGGATGGCACTCGCGTTCTTCGTCGTCGCCGGGGAGCAGGAGCGGCTGCGGCGCTGCGAGGCCCCGGACTGCCGGCGCGCCTTCGTCGATCTCTCCCGCAACCGTTCGCGCCGCTACTGCGACAGCCGGACCTGCGGAAACCGCCTGCATGTCGCCGCGTACCGGGCGCGCCGCAAGGAGGCGGCGGGCTGATCGGCGGGATGCCGACGCCTGCCCCGGCGGATGGCGCCGGGACGGGCGGGTACGGCTCACAGCCACAGCAGGTCGTGCAGCGCAGCCATGAGGAGCAGACACCCGATCACCGCAAGGAAGATCATCAGCGGTGGCTGGGAAAGGGCGAAGAGGCACCCGCGCGGCTCGTCCTTCGGCGGCGCGGCCTCGCTCTGTTTCGTGTCCAGCATCTCGCGGCGATGATGACCTAGAAGGCGCCCGCCGCGCGATCAACACGCCCGCAATGGGCGGTAGTTCGCCGAATTCCGCGATGTCCGTTTCGCTTCCGCTCGCCCGCTGAACGGTTACGTGCGTGCCGCGGGCGCACTGTGTCGTTTCAATGCCTTATGTGAATGTCATATGCCGTGCTTCTTGAGGATGGCCTCGATGTCGCTGAAGTCGTCACCCGAGGTGCCCCCGCGGGGCGCCGCCGCGGGCTTGGCCGCCGGACGGGTGGCAGGGCTCAGCGAGGGGGCCGAGGCGGTGGGGGCGACGGCGTCACGCTGCGCACCCCGGGCGGCCGCCTTGCGCTCGGCACGGGTGCCACCGCGCCGGCGCTCCACGGCACGGGTCGTGGAGAACAGGGCCCAGGCCACGCCGAGCACACCGAAGCCCGCCCAGGCGGTGGGGCTGAACGCGGTGTCGGCGAGCCAGCCGACGACTCCGGTCATGACCAGGCCGACGGGCACGAGCGAGTAGGCGGCGATACGGGCGGCCGCCAGATACCGCTTGCGGTACGCGGTGACCACGGCGATGCCCAGGCCGGCCGCGGACACGGCGGAACAGACTGTCTCGGCGATCATCCGGTCCTCCTGGCGGGCTGGGTCGGGCATGCGGAGCCTCGGGCGCGGCACGCGTGGTGCTTCGCCCCTTCCATCGTGCACCGCCCGGCCCGTGCGATCCATGCCCAGGCCCGACAATCAGGGCGATCTCGGGGTCCTCTCCGGGTCGTCTCCACCCCAGGTACGAGCCCCCGCCCCATCGGCCGTCGGCCGCCGCCCACCGTCTCGATTGGGTGGCCGGAGCCCGGCCTGGAAGACTGGCGTTCATGAACGACTCCTCCCCCGCCCCCGGCACCGCCGGCGCCCCCGTCCTGGACGTCTGGTGCGAACTCCAGTGCCCCGACTGCCGCAGCGCCCTGGACGACGTCCGTGCCCTGCGGGCCCGGTACGGCGACCGGCTGGAGCTGCGGCTGCGCCACTTCCCGCTGGAGAAGCACAAGCACGCGTTCGCCGCCGCGCAGGCCGCCGAGGAGGCGCTGGAGCAGGGGAAGGGCTGGGAGTACGTCGAGGCGGTCCTCGGCCGGGTCGAGGAGCTGGACCGCCGGGGCGAGCCGTTCCTGGTCGAGGTCTCCCGTGAACTCGGCCTGGACGCCGAGGAGTTCGACACCGCGCTGATCGACGGCCGGCACATCCTGATCGTCGACGCCGACCAGGCCGAGGGCAAGGCCATCGGCGTGACCGGCACCCCGACCTATGTCATCGGCGGCGAGCGCCTCGACGGCGGCAAGAGCCAGCAGGGCCTGCGGGAGCGCGTCGAGGAGATCGCGGACCGGCTGCTGGCCGGGCAGGACTGACCGGAGCCCGGGATCAGGCCTCGTTGCCGGTTCAGGTCTTCGTAGCCGGCGCAAGCCCTCGTACCCGGCCCACGCCCTCGTACCCGGCGCACGCCCTCGTACCCGGCTCAAGCCCGCGCAGCCGGCTCAGTTCCTCGCGGCCGGCTCACGTCCTGGTGGTCAGATCAGGTCCTTGTAGAAGGAGTGCGACGTGGTGACGTACCCCAGCGAGTCGTAGAGCCGCTCGGCCGGGGTGTTGCCCGCGAAGACGTTGAGACCGAGGACGCTCCCGCCGGAGGCGATCACCTGGTTCTCGGCGAGCAGCATGAGGGTGCGGCCGTGCCCATGGCCACGGTGGGCGGCGTCGGCCTCGACGTCGTACACCCACGCGCCGTTCTCCCGGAAGGCCACCCACAGGACGCCGACGCGGGTTCCCTCGTGTTCGAGGACGCTGAACCGCATGCCCTCGGTGGCGTGCCCCCGGGGCAGCAGCTTCTCGTGGCCGATCCGGGAGTTCTCGTAGGCCTCGGCCTCGGGCACGCCGTATCCAATCCACATGCGCGCGTAGTGCTCGGACTCGTAGGCGAGCCATGCCTCGAACTCGGCCTGGGTCATGTCCCGGCCCCGGCTGCCCGCCGGCAGCGCGTGCGGGGTCTCGCCGAGCTGCTTCTCCATGCCGCGGTTGCGCAGGACGTAGCCGAGCGCCTGCACGAGACGCAGGGCAGGCTCCGCGGCGGCGGGCACGTACGCCTCGATCTGCCGGCAGCCCCAGCCGCGCGCCACCTCCTCGGCGGCGAGCGCGGCCACCGTGCCCCGGCCCCGGCGGCGGTCGGGCTCCTCGACCCGCAGGTCGACGATGCGGGCCACCCGGGCACCGAGGTTCGGCGAGGTGCCGAGGTGGAGGGTGCCGACGGGCCGGCTGTTCACACATACCTGGAAACGGCGGGAGGGCGCCCCGTCGGCGTCGCGCTGGAGCGGCTCGGTCGGCCGCAGGGTCGTGGTCATCAGGGGTGTTCTACCCGTGGAGGGGCCGCGCAGCAGCCCATTTTCACGGCAGCCCCTACGGCTCCAGGTCCTCGCCCGACCGCTCGTCGAAGATGCGCATCGCCTTGGCGGTCACCGGGCCCGGGGTACCGGGGAGTTCACGGTCGTCGACGCGGTGCACGGCCTGGATGTCGCGCAGGGTGGAGGTGAGGAAGATCTCGTCGGCCCGCTCCAGGACGTCCAGCGGCAGATCGGTCTCCTTGGCGCCGGTCCACTCGACGGCCAGGGCGCGGGTGATGCCGGCCAGGCATCCGGAGGCGACCGGCGGGGTGTGGATCTCACCGTCGAGTACGACGAAGACGTTGGAGCCGGTGCCTTCGCAGAGCTGCCCGACCGTGTTGGCGAACAGGGCCTCGGAGGCGCCGTGTCGGTTCGCGCGGGCCAGGGCGACGACGTTCTCGGCGTACGAGGTGGTCTTCAGGCCGGTGAGGGCGCCCCGCTCGTTGCGGGTCCAGGGGACCGTGATCACGGCGGTGGAGTCGGCACGGCGGCTGGTCTCGCCGAGGGCGACCACCAGGGTGGGCCCGCGGTCGCCGCGGTCGGAGCCGAGGGGCCCGTGGCCGCCGGTGTAGGTGATGCGCAGCCGGCCCAGCGGCATCGGGTTGGCGGCGAGGACCGCCGCGCAGGCCCGGCGCACCTCGTCGTGGTCGGGGTCGGGCAGGCCGAGGCCCCGCGCCGAGCGGGTCAGCCGGTCGAGATGGCGGGTGAGCGCGAACGGCTTGCCGTCCGTCGCCTTCACCGTCTCGAAGATGCCGTCCCCCACGGTCAGCCCGTGGTCGAAGACGGAGACACGCGCGGACTCGGCGTCCTGCAGCTCGCCGTCCAGCCAGATCCTCACCCGAGGCCCCCTTCGTTCACGTCGTACGTACCCGACGCTACCGCGAGCAGCCGGGCGGCCTTCAGTTCGGTCTCCCGCCATTCACCCTCCGGGTGGGAACCCCAGGTGATCCCGGCGCCGGTGCCGAACCGGAGCATGCCCTCGTCCCGGTCGATCCAGAAGGTACGGATCCCCACGGCCAGCTCGCCGACACCCCGGTCCGCGTCGACCCAGCCGATACCGCCGCAGTACGGGCCGCGCGGCGCGGTCTCCAGGGCCTCGATGATCCGCAGCGCGCTGGACTTCGGCGCGCCGGTGACCGAGCCGGGCGGGAACGCGGCGGCGAGCAGCTCGAGCCAGCCGGCGTCCGCGCGGAGCTCGCCGCGGACCGTGGAGACCAGATGGACGAGCCCCGGGTGCTTCTCCACGGCGCACAGGTCGGGGACGGTCACCGTGCCGGTGGCGCAGACCCGCCCGATGTCGTTGCGGACCAGGTCCACGATCATCACGTTCTCGGCGTAGTCCTTCTCCAGGAGGTCCGCCTCGGTGCGGCCGGTGCCCTTGATGGGTCCGCTCTCGACGGTCCGTCCCGTCCGGCGCAGGAAGAGTTCGGGTGAGGCGGTCGCTATCTCCACGCCGTGTCCGGGCAGGCGAATCGTTCCGGCATACGGCGCCGGGTTGCCGCGGGCCAGCAGTGCGGTCAGGGCGTCCACGTCCGCGTCCGGGGCGACCGGCGCGGACAGCACCCGGCAGAGGTTGGCCTGGTAGACCTCGCCGGCCGCGATGTGCGCCCGGATCCGGGCCACGGCCGCCTGGTACGCGGCACGGTCCAGGGACGATGCCCAGTCACCGGCCGCCGGGCCCCGCCACTCCCCCGCCACCGGCGCGGGCACCGGCTCCTGCCGTACGTCGGCGAAGCGGGCACAGGTCAGCCGGCCCTCGAAGTCCGCGCACACGGCCCAGAACCCGGTGGAGTCGAGGGCCGCGGGATCGTCGGTGACGTCGAGGAGACCGGTGGCGACCTGGTCGCCGAACCGGGCGAGGGGAGGGAGACGGAGCACGTCGTCGAGTCTATGGCGGGTGTCCTGGGGGTGGCCCGGGCATGTCGCCGAGGGGGTCCCGGCCACGTAGTCGGCCGGGTCCGGCGCAGCACGCTGCGTAAACGCGTTTTTGTGCTGGCCGGGGAATCCGCTAGAGTTCAACACGTCGCCGGGACGCGAGAGCGGACCGAAACGACAGGCGGACGTAGCTCAGTTGGTAGAGCGCAACCTTGCCAAGGTTGAGGTCGCGAGTTCGAGCCTCGTCGTCCGCTCGAAGGAAACAGGGGTCTTCCCGATCCCCTACACTCCTGGTGGAGTGGCCGAGAGGCGAGGCAACGGCCTGCAAAGCCGTCTACACGGGTTCAAATCCCGTCTCCACCTCCAAGGACGATTAGCTCAGCGGGAGAGCGCTTCCCTGACACGGAAGAGGTCACTGGTTCAATCCCAGTATCGTCCACTGGATCTTGGTCTGACGATCGAGCATCCGACCCCGCGCGATTAGCTCAGCGGGAGAGCGCTTCCCTGACACGGAAGAGGTCACTGGTTCAATCCCAGTATCGCGCACGCAGTGCCCGTGATCTTCGGATCATGGTCCCGAGGACGATTAGCTCAGCGGGAGAGCGCTTCCCTGACACGGAAGAGGTCACTGGTTCAATCCCAGTATCGTCCACACGATGAAGAAGCCCCGGCCGTCTCGAACGGCCGGGGCTTCTTCGTGCGCCGTGGCGGCGGGTGGGCGGGCGGACCGGTGCGCCCGCCCGCTCGCGACGGGCCTGCCGGGCGCACCGGGCTCAGACCGGACTCAGCTGGAGAAGAGCATGTGCGCCCAGCTCTTGTTGTGGTGCCCGCCGTGGTGACCATGACCGCCGTGGTGGCCGCCGTGGTGCGGGGCGCCCCAGGCCGGCGCGGGCGGCGCCGGGTAGGCCTGCGGGGCCGGCGGGACGGGCTGCGCCCACTGGGCCTCCATCTGGGTCAGCGCCTCCAGCTCGCCGTAGTCGAGGAAGATGCCCCGGCAGCCGCTGCACTGCTCGATCTGGACGCCACTGCGGTTGTAGGTGTGCATCGGCGCATGACACTTCGGACACTGCATGGTCGGCTCAACTCCTCGCCGGTCAAAACTTCTTCGCGGTTCTCCCAGGACAGACTCCGTCCGCGCCCGGTCGGTTGCACCCTACTTCGGGAATTCGAGGGTCAACCGGGCGGGGATCAAGGTCATTCGGCGGAGTGGTACGGGATCACCGTGGGTCATTCCGGGGCCATCCGGGCACAAGCATCGATCAGGGACTGCTCGACCTCGTCCAGCGGGCGGTCCGCCGCGATCGCCTTCGCGAGATAGCGGGCGGACGTCTGGACGGTGAGGGCACGGGCCGGGACGTCCAGGGCGGGCCAGGGGTCGCCGTCCCCCGGTACGGCCGGGCCGCCGGCCGCGCGGTAGGCGGCGAGGAAGCGGATCCAGTCCTCGGGCGGGAGCAGGCCGCAGGCGTACCAGGAAGCGGGACGCGCGAGGTCCCAGGCGGGGACGCCGACGCCGAGGTCGTCGACGTCGATGAGCCGCCAGGGTCCGTCGGGCGCCGGGTGCCGGACCAGCTGGCCGAGGTGCAGATCGCCGTGGCACAGGGCGGGGGTGCCGGGCATCGGAGCCTCGGCACGGGCCCAGTCGGGCAGGGCGGACCAGGCGCGCAGGACGGGCGGGGCCGCGGGGTGCGGGGGTGAGGCGGCCAGCGTCTCGCGCAGGCGGGCCATCGCGTGGGCGGCCTTGGCGGGGCCGCGCATGGGGGGTGTGCCGGGAGTGGGCGTTGTGCGGTGGAGACGGGCGAGGAGGGTGGCGGCGGCTTCCCAGGGGGCCTCGGCCGGGTCGCCCTCCGGGTCGACCGGGGCGCCGTACGGCCAGAGGGTGACCGGGCGGGCGCCGGCCAGGGTGGCCGGGGTGGGCGCGAGCGGGGCGAGGAAGACGCCGGGGAGGAGGGAGGCGGTGGCGAGGCGGAGAGCGAGGGCGGCGGGGTCGGTGCCGGGGGCGTGGGCCTTGGCGACGGTTTCCGCGTGGCGCAGGACCGTGGTGTCGGGGCGGTGGGCGAGGGTGGTGGTGCCGCAGGCACAGGGGGTCGCCGGGCCGGGGTGGGCGGCGGCTCTGATCTTGGCGGTCAGTTGGGGGAGTACGTCTGCGGTCGTCACGGGGCCTCGGGGTGCGGTTCGCTGCGGTGGTGAGGTGAGCGTACGTGGGTGTCGTGGACCGGGGTGGGGGCTGGGGCGGGGGGCGCTTACCGGCGCCGGCAGGGTGCCGCCCTGGGGGCACCTCCCAGGCCCTTAAGGCACTGGGGGAGGCACGACTGCCCGCGGCTGGACAGGAGAGACGGCTGTGGAGCGCCCCTTCAGGGGCGCTGGGGGTTCCCCCCGGCCGAAGGCTGGGGGAGGAACTGCGCGACCAGCCCCCACCCGCCCGCGGCCGAACATCCACGCGGCCCTCGTTCACACCGCCCCGCGCACGCAAAAAGCAATGCCGGCGCAGCTCCCCAGCTGCGCCGGCATTTGTGCCGTCCGCCGCACCCCCGTCCCCACGGGGTTTCATGGGTGGATGTCCCCGCCCGGACCGCTCTTCCGGGCCTGGGGTCGCCGCTCAGCGCCCCAGCATCACTCCCACGGACGACGCCTGTGTGGCCACCGTCTCCCAGCCGTCGAAGACGAGGAGGAGCAGGGCCGCCAGGGGGAGGGCCATGAGCGTCGCCACCAGTGGGTGGCGACGGCCCTGTCGGCGGGGGCGGGTGGTGTGTGTCCGCTGTGCCGTAAGGGCCATGGTCCCTCTCCTGACCGTTCTCAGTTGTCTTGGCAGCGGCGGGTGTCTGACCTCGGGGGACGAGTGCTGCACCCGCCGCTTGACCTCAAATCTAGGCGCGCGGCGCCCGGCGGACGTCATGCCCTCGTATCGAATCGCGGGCCTCCGAGAGGATGAGCCATGACCTGCGGTCTACTCCCCTGGGTGGAGACGGTGGCCCGGTCTCGTCCTACGTCTCGGGGTCTTCCCCGAGGGGGTGCCCGGTCCTTCCCTGTTTTTCCGAGCTGTCCTCACGGGGCACCGGCTGCTCGACGAGGGCCAGGACCCGGGTGGCCATGAAGCGGGCGGTACGGACGACGGTCCCGTTTCGCGTGACTTCGCTCACTTCCACCACCCCTCGCCGTACCGCCGTCTCCACCCGGCGGCCCGCCCTGCTCGCCACCACCTCGTACGTGCGGGTCGTGTCACCGGCGTCGACGACTATCTCCACTCGGTCACCCTTCACAGCTTCAATCCCCCTTCTGTGACGGCTTGTTGGAGCAGACGGGTGCTCAAAGGCGCCGAATACGGCGCCTTCCTGACCACTCCTCAAGTCTCGCACCCGGCACTGACAATCCATCGGGCCGAGAGGGCGCGGCCTCTGCGCACGGGCGGCCCGGTAAACGTAAGCTGTGCCACGTCAAACGGACCGGGCAGCGGGGATGAACATGGCGATGATGCGCCTGAGGCGCGAGGACCCGCGCGTCGTCGGCTCGTTCAGGCTTCACAGAAGGCTCGGCGCCGGTGGCATGGGCGTGGTCTACCTCGGCTCCGACAAGAAGGGGCAGCGGGTCGCGCTGAAGGTGATCCGGCCCGATCTGGCGGAGGACCAGGAGTTCCGGTCGCGTTTCGCCCGCGAGGTCTCGGCGGCCCGCCGGATCAGGGGTGGTTGCACGGCACGGCTGGTCGCGGCGGACCTGGAGGCCGAGCGGCCGTGGTTCGCCACCCAGTACGTGCCCGGGCCCTCGCTGCACGACAAGGTCGCCGACGAGGGCCCGCTGCACGCGGCCGAGGCCGCGGCGGTCGGGGCCGCGTTGTCCGAGGGGCTGGTCGCGGTGCACGAGGCCGGGGTCGTCCACCGGGATCTCAAGCCGTCCAACATCCTGCTGTCCCCCAAGGGCCCGCGGATCATCGACTTCGGCATCGCCTGGGCCACCGGGGCCTCCACGCTCACCCACGTCGGTACGGCGGTGGGCTCCCCCGGCTTCCTCGCCCCCGAGCAGGTGCGCGGGGCCGCGGTCACGCCGGCCACGGACGTGTTCTCGCTCGGCGCGACCCTGGCGTACGCCTCGACCGGTGACTCGCCCTTCGGGCACGGCAGTTCCGAGGTGATGCTCTACCGCGTGGTCCACGAGGAGCCGCACCTGCACGGCGTACCGGACGCGCTCGCGCCGCTGGTGCGGGCCTGCCTGGCGAAGGACCCGGAGGAGCGGCCGAGCACGCTGCAGCTCTCGCTCCGGCTGAAGGAGATCGCCGCGCGCGAGGCGCAGGGGCTGCCCGCCGTGCGGCCGCCGGCGCCGCGGGCCGCGGAGGCGGACCGACCCACCGGGCGGCTCGCCGAGACCTACCCCGAGCCGCAGCGCACCCAGCGGCGGACGCAGGGCACGCCGGTACGCGGCACCAACCCGCCCTCGCGGGGCGGCAGCGGTCCGCGGGTGAACGGCGGTGTGCCGTCACGGCCGGGCGGTGTACGCCCCACGCCCGCTCCGCACGGCAACGGCAACCGGACCGGGAACGGCAACCGGACCGCCTCGCGCGCTGGTGGCGGGCGTCCGGCGCCGCGTCCCACGGGTACCGGACGGCGGCCTGCCAATCCGCGGCTGCTGCGCCAGCGGCTGTTCGTGTTCGTCGTGGTGACCCTGCTGGTGGCGCTGGGCATCGCGCTGGCCCAGGGCTGTTCCGGACCGGCGCACGGGATGGGTGTCGAACCCGGTGGCGCCGTGTCCGGTGGTGCCGCACCCGCGAAGACCGTGGCCCTGCGGGAGTAGCGGGCCCTACGCCTCGGGGCGGCCGGCGGTCACCGCGTAGAAGGCGACCGCGGCGGCCGCGCCCACGTTGAGGGAGTCGACGCCGTGGGACATCGGGATGCGCACCCATTCGTCGGCGGCGACCAGGGCCTGGGTGGAGAGGCCGTCGCCCTCCGCGCCGAGCATGAGCGCCACCCTGTCCATCCGGTGCGGGGCGGCCTCGTCGAGGCTGCGGGCCTTCTCGTCCGGGGTGAGGGCGAGCAGCGTGAACCCGGCCTCGCGGACCGAGTCCAGCCCCTTGGGCCAGGTGTCGAGACGGGCGTACGGCACGGAGAAGACCGCGCCCATCGAGACCTTCACGCTGCGGCGGTAGAGCGGGTCGGCGCAGTCGGGTGAGAGCAGCACCGCGTCCATGCCGAGAGCGGCGGCCGAGCGGAAGATCGCGCCGATGTTGGTGTGGTCGTTGACCGACTCCATGACGACGACCCGGCGGGTGGTGCGCAGCAGTTCGGTCGCCGTGGGCAGCGGCTTGCGCTGCATGGAGGCGAGCGCGCCGCGGTGCACGTGGTAGCCGGTGACCTTCTCGGCGAGCTCCGGGCTGACCGCGTAGACGGGGGCCGGGAGTTCGTCGATGACATCGCGCATGACGTCGACCCACTTGGCGGACAGCAGCATCGAACGCATCTCGTAGCCCGCGTCCTTCGCCCTGCGGATGACCTTCTCGCCCTCGGCGATGAACAGGCCCTCGGCCGGTTCGCGCTTGCGGCGCAACTCGACGTCGGTCAGGCCCGTGTAGTCACGGAGGCGCGGGTCGTCGGGATCCTCAACGGTGATGAGATCGGCCACAGGGTGATACTGCCTTGTCCTGGGTGGGGTGCCAATGGTCTGGAACGGGTTGTGTTACCCGGGGTTACGTCGATGCCCGAGCCGGTGCCCTTTCAGGCCGCCGGGTGCGGGCCGACGTTCACGACCTCGCCGATCACGATGACCGCCGGAGGCTTCACCTCCTGTGCGCGGACCACCTCCGCCACGGTGGCGAGGGTCGCGTCGACCCGGCGTTGAGCGGCCGTCGTGCCCTCCTGGACGAGGGCGACGGGCGTCTCCGGGGACTTGCCGTGGGCGACGAGCGTCTCGGCGATCTTCCCGATCTTGTCGACGCCCATGAGGACGACGAGGGTCCCGGTGAGTTTCGCGAGGGACGGCCAGTCGGCCAGCGAGCGCTCGTCGTCCGGTGCTACATGGCCGCTGACCACGGTGAACTCGTGTGCGACCCCCCGGTGGGTGACCGGGATACCGGCGGCGGACGGTACCGAGATCGAGCTGGAGATGCCGGGCACGACCGTGCAGGGGATCCCGGCCTCGGCGAGCGCCTGGACCTCCTCCATGCCCCGGCCGAAGACGTAGGGGTCGCCGCCCTTCAGTCGTACGACCGACTTGCCCTGCTTCGCGTGCTCGATCAGGGCGTTGTTGATGGCCTCCTGGGCCATGTAGCGGCCGTACGGGATCTTCGCCGCGTCGATCACCTCGACGTGCGGCGGGAGTTCGGCGAGGAGGTCGCGGGGGCCGAGGCGGTCGGCGATGACGACGTCGGCCTCGGCCAGCAGGCGACGGCCGCGGACCGTGATCAGGTCGGGGTCGCCGGGGCCGCCGCCGACCAGGGCGACGCCGGGGGTGCGGGTGCGGTGGTGCGGGGCGACGAGGGTGCCGTCACGGAGGCCCTCGACGACCGCGTCCCGGATGGCGGCGGTGTGACGGGGGTCGCGGCCCCGCGCGTCAGTGGTGAGGACGGCGACCGTGACGCCCTCGCTGTGGCCGGTCGCGGGGGTCCAGGCGGTGGCCTGGTCCGCGTCGTCGGAGCGCACGCACCAGACGCGGTGCCGGTCCGCTTCCGCGGAGGCGGCGGTGTTGGCGTCGGGGTCGCTGGTGGCGATGAGGGCGTACCAGGCGTCGGTGAGGTCGCCGTCCTGGTACGGCCGCCTGGTCCAGGTGATCTCTCCGGTGTCCGCCATCGCCTCGACCGAGGGGGTCGCTTCGGGCGATACGAGGGTGATCTCGGCGCCCGCCGCGATGAGGGCGGGGAGACGGCGCTGGGCTACCTGGCCGCCGCCGAGGACGACCACCTTGCGGCCGGTGAGGCGGAGGCCTACGGGGTAGGCGGGGTGTTCGGCCATGAGGTGCGGCTCCTCTTGAGGCGGCGGTGCGATAGCCCTGACGTGGGCATTTTAAGCGGGGCGGGGTTTCGGCGGGTCAGGTGCCCGGTGGCTGGGCGTTGCCTGCCGGGTGCACGGCGGTGGGTGGTTGTGCCCACCCGTTCCGCCATGGGGGTCCCCCAGGCCCTTAAGGCACCGGGGGCGGAACGCCTGCCCACAACCACCGGCCAGCTGCCGTAGGAACCCGGAGCTGTAGTCCCCTTGCCTCTCCGTGGCTCCCGCTACTTCTCTGTCGACTCGCGCTACTTCTCCGTCACGCCCGCCGAGTCGAACGTGGCCACCTCGTGCATGGCCCTCGCCGTGCTCTGGACCAGCGGGAGGGCCAGCAGGGCGCCCGTGCCCTCGCCCAGGCGGAGGTCGAGGTCGACCAGGGGGCGCAGGCCCAGCTTGTTGAGGGCTGCCACATGGCCCGGTTCCGCGCTGCGGTGGCCGGCGATGCAGGCGGCGAGGACCTCGGGGGCGATGGCGCGGGCCACCAGGGCGGCGGCGCCGGCGCTGACGCCGTCCAGGATCACCGGGGTACGCAGGGACGCGCCGCCCAGCAACAGGCCCACCATCGCCGCGTGTTCGAAGCCGCCGACGGCCGCGAGGACACCGATCGGGTCGGCCGGGTCGGGCTGGTGGAGTTCCAGGGCGCGGCGGACGACCTCGGTCTTGCGGGCGAGGGTCTCGTCGTTGATGCCGGTGCCGCGGCCGGTGACCTCGGAGGGGTCGGCGCCGGTGAAGACGGAGATGAGCGCGGCGGACGCCGTCGTGTTCGCGATGCCCATCTCGCCGGTCAGCAGCGCCTTGTTGCCGGCCGCCACCAGGTCGCGGGCGGTCTCGATGCCGACCTCGATGGCCTGCTTGGCCTCCTCGCGGGTCATCGCGGGACCGGTCGTCATGTCGGACGTACCGGCACGGACCTTGCGCGGGAGGAGACCCGGCGTGGCCGGGAGGTCGGTCGCCACGCCGACGTCCACCACGCACACCTCGGCGCCCACCTGGCCGGCGAACGCGTTGCAGACCGCTCCCCCGCCGAGGAAGTTGGCCACCATCTGGGCGGTGACCTCCTGCGGCCAGGGGGTGACGCCCTGGGCGTGCACCCCGTGGTCGCCGGCGAAGATCGCGACGGCCGCGGGCTCCGGGATCGGCGGCGGGCACTGCCGGGACAGGCCGGACAGCTGGGCGGAGATGATCTCCAGCATGCCGAGCGCACCGGCGGGCTTGGTCATCCGCTTCTGGCGCTCCCAGGCCTCGCCGAGCGCCTTGGCGTCCAGCGGGCGGACGCTGGCGACGGTCTCGGCGAGCAGGTCGTGCGGGTCCTCGCCGGGCAGCGCGCGGCGGCCGTACGTCTCCTCGTGGACGACCCAGGACAGCGGGCGGCGCTTGGACCAGCCGGCCTGCATCAGCTCGGGCTCGTCCGGGAACTCGTCGACGTAGCCGACGCACAGGTAGGCGATGACTTCGAGGTGCTCGGGCAGCCCGAGTGCGCGGACCATCTCCCGCTCGTCGAAGAAGCTGACCCAGCCGACGCCGAGGCCCTCGGCGCGGGCGGCGAGCCAGAGGTTCTCGACGGCGAGCGCGGCCGAGTAGGGCGCCATCTGCGGCTGGGTGTGCCGGCCGAGGGTGTGGCGGCCGCCGCGGGTGGGGTCGGCGGTGACGACGATGTTGACCGGGGTGTCGAGGATGGCCTCGATCTTCAGTTCCTTGAACTGCTTCGCGCGGCCCTTGGGAAGGGACTTGGCGTAGGCGTCACGCTGGCGCATGGCCAGTTCGTGCATCGAGCGGCGGGTGTCGGCCGAGCGGATGACGACGAAGTCCCAGGGCTGGGAGTGACCGACGGAGGGCGCGGTGTGGGCGGCCTCCAGGACGCGCAGCAGCACCTCGTGCGGGATGGGGTCGCTGCGGAAGCCGTTGCGGATGTCACGGCGTTCGCGCATGACCTTGAGGACGGCCTCGCGCTCGGCGTCGTCGTAGGCGGGCGCGGCCGGGCCGGTGGACTGTCGTGCTTCTGCCACGGGGGCCGTGCTCTCTTCCTGGTCGGCGACCCTGGTCTCCAGGTCCTCCGCTTGCTGTACGACGTCGGGGTGGGGCTCCGCCACGGGTCCGGGCTCGGCCTCGCGGGGGGCGGGGACGGTCGCGGCCGGTTCCGGCGCCGGCTCGCCCTGGTCCTGCGCGGGGAGGACCAGGGGGTGCGGCGGGGTCGGGGCGAGGTGCGGGGTGGTCGGCACCTGGCCGTCGACGGCGACGAACTCGCCGAGGGGCTGGTCCGGCACCGGCTCCGCCGGGACGGCCGCGGCCTGCGGCTCCGGGGCCGCCGGGGCCTCCTCGGCCGGGGCGCCCTGCGTCTGGGGACCGGCGAGGGGCACCTCGACCTGCGGGACGGGCTGCGCCTCGGCAAGGGGTACGACGACCTCGGCGGGGGCCTCGGTGCCCACCGGCTCCGGGGCGAACGGCACGGGTTCCTCGGCCTCCTGGGCCACGGGAGCGACGGGAGCGACGGGCTCCGGCGGCTGCGGGGCCTCGGCGACGGGCTCGGGGACCGGCGGGGCGGATTCCTCGATGACGGCCCCCTCGGACGGCACCGGCGCGGGCGGTGCGGCCACCACCGGCCGGGCGGGCTCGGCCACGACGGCCTCCGGGACCGGGACGGGCGTTGCTGCCACGGTCTCCGGCGCCGGGACGGGCGTTGCTGCCACGGTCTCCGGCGCCGGGACGGGCTCAACGGCCTGCTCGGGTACGACGGGCTCCTCGACCTGCGGCTCCGGCGCAACCGGCAGCTCCGGCGCAACCGGCGGCACGGGCTGCGGCGGCTCGGCGGCGACGGCCTCGGCGGCCACGGACACCGTTTCGGCGACCGGCTCCGGAACCACGGGCTCCATGAGCTGACCGGTCTCCTCCACCACGGCCACGGCTTCCGGCACGACGGGCTCAACGGCAGCCGCCCCGTCACCGGGCACCTGTACGGGTACCGGCGCCTGCGGAATCGGGGGAACGACCGCGGCCGGTACCGGCTCCGGTGCGGCCACGGCCTGCGGCGCCACCGGCTCGGCCACGGGAACCGGAACGCTCCCGTCGACCGGCTGGGCCGCGCCCTCCGGGCCGTACCCGCTCTCGGGCGGCGCACCGGCGGCGGCCGACACCTCGGCCGCGCCCGCCGCCATCTGCGGCTCCGCCGCCACACCCGCGTCGCCCGCCTCCGCGGCGAGCCGGGCGACGGTCGCGTGGGCGACGCCGGACGGGGCGGGAGTCAGGACCTGCTGGGCCACCGCGGGCTCCGGCACCAGAACGGCGGGAGCTGCCGGGACGGCAGGGGCGGCCGGCACGGCAGGAGCGACGGGAGCGACGGAGGACACGGTCTCCGCCACTGGAACAACCGTTTCGGCAGCCGGGGCCTGCGCGCCCACCTGTGCCACCGGAGCGGCCTGCGGGACGGCTTGCGGGACCGTCTGCGCCGCGCCCCAGGGCGCGGCGGCCTGCGGTACGGCCTCGCGCAGCGGCTGGGCGTCGAGGTACTCGGGGCCGCCGGACGTCGGCGGGCCCGGCTGCCGTACCGGTACGCCCGCCGGGCCGCGGTCGGCCAGGGAGCGGACCGGGCTGGTGGAGGTGTCCGGGATCGGCGGGCCGAGATGGAGCGGGCGGCGCGGGGCCGGGGCGGCTGCCGGGTCGTGCGGCACCGAGAGGATCGGGGACGCGGGGACCGAGCTGGGCAGCCGGACGCCGGTGAGGTCGACCGAGCCGCTGTCGCGGCCCGCCGTCTCGTGCGGGCCGGGCTCGTGGACGGCCTCCACGACCGGTTCCGGCGGCGGCGGCGGCACTTCGTTGCCCCAGGCGCCCTGGGCGCCCGGGAGCAGCAGTTCTTCGTCCTCGGCGGGCGACTCGGAGAGGTAGGTGTACGCGCCGTGCGCGGAAACGCCCGGCTGTTCCACCATGCCTGCGCTCTCCGGCAGTCCCTCGCCCGGGACCTGGCCGGTGTCCGTCATGCGTACCCCTCGCCCATCGGTTAGTGCCTTCTACGACCAGCTCACCCGGGGCGGCGCACCGACCGCCCCACAGTGAAGAACGAGCGTGCGTGCCCAGCGGCACGAACGACCCGCCGGAAAAGGCGACAAAGCCACTCAGTGGCATTGTCCCGGCCGTTCGACCGTCGCGACAGCGTGATCCGCGACAGCCCGCTGTGGACTGCGCCACGTTGCGCGTCCCCGGTTCTGCCGTACCACACCCGCCCCAAAAGGGGCGTGTTTTCCGGACATTGACGAACGAATTTCCGGGCCACCGGTGCGGTGCAGCGATCGGCCAGCCTACCGCGCGCAGTATGACAACAGGATCACGGGGCACGCTCAGGAAGGACGCCGCTGAGCAGGAACGCGACGTTCCGTTCCGTCTCCGTCCAGGCCCGGGTGTCGAGTTCGACGGACTGCAGCAGGGCGCACTCGACCTGGTATCCGTGCTCGGTCAGGTCGCGGCCGATGCGTTCGGCCGCGTCGCGGGTCGCGGCGTGGGTGACGATGCGCTGCGGGCGCCGGTCGGCGACCGCGGTGACGACGGCCGCTCCCCCGCCGCCGACCCGGACCACGTCGGGTTCGGGCAGGTTCTCCAGCACGTGGGGCGCGCCGCCGTGCACGATCTGGAGCTGGACGCCGAACTTCCGGGCGGCCGTCTCGCTGCGGACGCAGGCCGCGAGGTCCCGGTCGACGGCGATGACGGCGGCTCCGGCGCGCGCGGCCTCGGTGGCGAACGCCCCGCTGCCGCAGCCGATGTCCCAGACGAGGTCGCCGACCCGGGGCCCCAGCCGGGCGAGTTGGGCGGCCCGGAGCAGATCCGTTTCCCCTTCGCCGAGCGCGACTCCGTCGCCGTACTCCGTGTCGGGCTGCACCCAGCCGCGCGGGCCGGCCGACGGGTCCCGGCCGGCGATCCACCCGCCGCCCTCGGCCGCCGCCACCGGTCCGGCCGGTCCGCCGATGACGATGACGACGTTGGGGTCGCGCCAGGCGCGGTCGGCGGCCTTGTCGGAGCTGACGATGTGGACCTGCTCGCGGTCGGTGCCGAGTTCCTCGCAGATGACGAAGGTGCGGTGGACGCCCTCCATCAGCAGGCCGAGTTCGGCGGGTCCGGCGCCGGGCGAGGTGAGGACGGCGACCTTGGTGTGGGCGCGGCACACATTCACCGCGCGTCGCAGGGTGCGCCGGTGTGCGACGACCACCTGTGCGTCGTCCCAGGGCATGCCGGCGCGGGCGAAGGCGGCGGCCACCGAGGAGACGGCGGGGACGACCTCGACCTCCAGGCCGAACTCGGGCGCGCGCAGGGTCCGTACGACACCGAAGAAGCCGGGGTCGCCGTCGGCGAGCACCACGGCGGTGCCGCGGTGGCCGGCGATGCGGCGGGCGGCGAGGGCGACGCTGCCGAGGCGGATGCGTTCGGCGCGGGGCGGCACCTCGGGCAGGGCGAGATGGTGGGCGGCGCCCGCGACGAGGGTGGCGGCTCCCAGGGCGCCGCGTGCCGCCGCGGTCAGGGGCGAGCCGTCCCAGCCGATCACCGTGACCCGGTCGGCCATCGTCGTCAGTCTCCAGGGTTTTCGCAGGCCGTCAGGGTCGGGGCCCAGGGGGCGGGCTCCGTGAGAGTACCTGGTGGAGGTGTCCGGAGCGCGGCGGGCGAGTCCCGTCGCGTCAGTTCCAGGAGGTGAAGCCGCCGCTCTCGGCGAGTTCCTCGCCCGCGCCGTCCAGGTCCTCGGGCAGCAGGCTCCACACGATGTAGTCGGTGCGCGCGTCCGCCCAGGTGCCGTCCTCGGTGCGGACGTGGACTATGCAGGCGTTGCGCAGCACGCCCTCGCTGATACAGCCGATCTTCTGGGCGACCTGCTGTGAGGCGGTGTTGTCGGCGGCGGTGCGGATCTCGATGCGTTCCAGCTTCTGGTCGCCGAAGAGCCACCGGGCGGTGGCGAGCGCGGCCTCGGAGGCGTAGCCCTCGCCGCGGGCCCAGGGGGCGACGATGTACGACAACTCGGTCGAGCGGACGTGCCAGTTGGTCTTGGTGAGCTGGATGATGCCGACCAGCCGCTGGGTGAGGAACTCGGTGACCGCGAGGTCGAGGCCCCGGCCGGCGGTGCGTTCGGCGGGCGCGTACTCGCCGATCCAGCGCCGGGCGCCGTCCTCGGTGAACGGCTGCGGTACGTCGGTCCAGGCCCCGACCTGCTCGTCGTTCATCATCTCGGCCAGGGCGGGCACGTCGTCCTCGTCGAGGGGACGCAGCACCAACCGCTCCGTGCTGATGGAGATGTTGGGGAAGGTGCTAGTCATGCGCCGCTCCGTAACCTTCGGAAATCCTTCTGGGCCCAGACCTTATGGACCCGCGAACTGCCCAGCATGCAGCATGAAACCACCGAACCGCACGACGGGGTCCACCCGTGGTGACCGAGTGGACCCCGTGCGTGGCGATACGCCGTATACGTGCCGCCGGAAGGATCAGAGGGATCAGAAGGACGGGATGACCGAGCCCTGGTACTTGTCCTCGATGAACTTCTTGACCTCGGGCGAGGTGAGGAGCTTCGCGAGCTTCTTGACGCGCGGGTCCTTCTCGTTGCCCTTCTTCACCGCGAGGAAGTTGCCGTAGGGGCTGTTCTTCGCGGACTCCAGGACGAGGGCGTCCTTGGCGGGCTTGATGCCGGCCGAGATGGCGTAGTTGCCGTTGATCACCGCGGCGTCCACGTCGTCCAGGGAGCGCGCGGTCTGGGCCGCCTCGACCTCCTTGAACGTGAGGTTCTTCGGGTTCTTGGCGATGTCCTGCGGGGTCGCCTCGCTGCCGGCGCCGTCCTTGAGGGTGATGAGGCCGCCCTCGGCGAGCAGCTTGAGGGCACGCGCCTCGTTCACGGCGTCGTTGGGGACGGCGATCGTCGCACCGCTCTTCAGCGCGTCGGCGCTCTTCACCTTGTGGGAGTAGAGGCCGAGCGGCTCCAGGTGCACCGTGACGACGGGCACGATGTGGGTGCCGCGCTTCTTGTTGAAGTCGTCGAGGTACGGCTGGTTCTGGAAGTAGTTGGCGTCCACCGAGCCGTCCTCGGTCGCCGTGTTGGGCGTGATGTAGTCGGTGAACTCCTTGACCTCCAGGTCGAGTCCGGCCTTCTTCGCCAGGTTGTCCTTGACGTAGTCCAGGATCTCGGCGTGCGGGGTCGGGCTCGCGGCGACGACCAGCGGGCCGCTGTAGTCGGCCGAGCCGGAGGCGGAGTCCTTGTCCGAGCCGCAGGCGGTGAGCCCGAAGGTGAGGGCTCCGGCGGCGAGGACGGCGGTGGTGAGCTTGGCGGTGTTACGCACGAAAAGTGCCTTTCCTTAAGGGTGGAGCGACCCCGCGATGGGTGGTGCGGGGGAGTTCTCGGGAGCGTGGCTCAGACGGTCTTGCTCGTCGCGGTGGATGCCTTGAGCAGCCGCAGCCTCGGGGCCGGACCGGACTGTCCGCCCCGGCGGTGCAGCGAGCGGGCGGCGTAGTCGCCGGCGAACTGGATGACCGAGATGACGACGGCGAGGATGGCCACCGTGATCCACATCAGTTCGGTCTCGAAGCGCTGGTAGCCGTAGCGGATGGCGATGTCGCCGAGGCCGCCGGCGCCGACCGTGCCGGCCATGGCGGAGTAGCCGATGAGCGCGACGACCGTGGTCGTGGTGGAGGAGATGAGCGAGGGCAGCGATTCGGGGACGAGGACCTTGCGTACGACGGTCCAGGTGTTGCCGCCCATCGACTGCACGGCCTCGACGAGCCCGCCGTCCACTTCGCGGACAGCCGTCTCGACCAGACGCGCGAAGAACGGGATGGCGCCGATCGCGAGCGGCACGATGGCGGCCTCACGGCCGATGGTCGTCCCGGTGATCCAGCGGGTGAAGCTCATCAGCGCCACCATCAGGATGATGAACGGCATCGAGCGGGCGATGTTCACGATCTGCCCGATGACCTTGTTGGCCAGCACGTTCTGCAGCAGGCCGCCGCGGTCGGTGAGGACGAGCAGGACGCCGAGCGGGAGTCCGGCGACGACGGCGATCAGCGTGGACCAGCCGACCATGTAGAGGGTGTCCCAACACGCCTGGGACAGCAGCGGCTGCATCGCAGACCAATCAGTCCGGCTCACTTGGCACCTTCCTTCACCAGCACGGGCTCCTGGCCCAGGACGTCGATCTGCAGGCCCTGTTCGCGCAGGAAGCCGATGGGCACCACGTTGTCCTCGTAGCAGCCGGGCAGTTCGATGCGCATCCGGCCGATCTGCAGGCCACCGACGGTGTCGATGGCCGCGCCGAGGATCGATATGTCGATGTTGTAGGTGCGGGAGAGCTGGGAGACGACCGGCTGGGTGGCGGCCTCGCCGTGGAAGGTGACGTCGAGGACGGTGCGGTCCGCGCCGGAGGCCTCGCCGCCGACCGGGAAGAGCGCGGCGGCCAGCTCGGAGCCCGGGGTCGCGAGCAGCTCGCTGACGGTCCCGGACTCGACGATGCGCCCCTTCTCCATGAGGGCCGCCGAGTCGCAGATGGTCTTCACGACGTCCATCTCGTGCGTGATGAGCAGGACGGTGAGGCCCAGCTGCCGGTTCAGGTCGCGCAGCAGCTGGAGGATGGAGCGGGTGGTCTCCGGGTCGAGGGCGCTGGTGGCCTCGTCGGAGAGCAGCACCTTGGGGTCGCCGGCGAGGGCGCGGGCGATGCCGACGCGCTGCTTCTGGCCGCCGGAGAGCTGGGCCGGGTAGGCCTTGGCCTTGTCGGCGAGCCCGACGAGGTCGAGCAGCTCCAGCGCCTTGCGGGAACGTTCCTTCCCGGACGTGCCGAGGATTTCGAGCGGCAGCTCGACGTTGTCCTGGACGGTCCGGGAGGACAGCAGGTTGAAGTGCTGGAAGACCATGCCGATCCGGCTGCGCGCCTGGCGCAGTTCCCTGCCGGCCCGGGGACCGCGCCCGGCCAGGGCGGTGAGGTCCCGTCCGTCGACCGTCACGGTGCCGGCGGTGGGGCGCTCCAGCAGGTTGACGCAGCGGATGAGCGAGGACTTGCCGGCGCCGGACTGGCCGATGACGCCGTACACCTCGCCCTCGCGGACATGGAGATCGACGCCGTCGAGGGCGGTGACCTCGCGGCCGCGCGAGCGGTCGGCCCGATAAATCTTCGTCAGGCCCGTTGTGGTGATCACGTGGGTTTCCGTCACTGTCGAGTGCGCGGGCGTGGGTGTGCCCGGGCGCACGGATGCGTTCGTTCAGGGACGCGGCACGGTTCTCGCGAAGGCGCTGAACCGGGGAGAACATGTGCGCGGGGGCGGCTGGTGTCACATACACGCGTCGTGGCGTCGTACGGACATGCCACCTGTCTCGCTTCGGGGCGCGAGCTCTGGGGTGGTGCGGGGGCCCTCTAGAAGGCGCACATTCGACACATACAACGAGCACCGGGCGTCATGGTCGCCTCGGTCGCAGGGGTGCGGTCGCTCGTCGTGGTCATGCGATCAGTAAACCAGACCTACGGTCCTGACAGACCGCCGCTGTCCGCATCCTGGACGGCGGCGGACAGCCGTCACCGGCGCACGGAGATCTCGAAGGCGTGGTCGGTGACCAGCACGGACAAGGCCGACAGGTTCTCGACGACGAGGTCGGCGCGCAGCTCCTCGGCGCGGTGGGTTGTGGCCAACGCCACGGTGGTCATCCCGGCGGCGCGGCCCGCCCGGAGTCCGGCGGGGGCATCCTCGAAGACCACGCAGCGGGCCGGGTCGACGCCCAGTTGGCGGGCGGCGAGGAGGTAGGGCTCGGGGTCGGGCTTGCCGCGGGTGATGTCGTCGGCGGCGATCAGGGTCTTCGGCCGTATCCCGACCGCCTCCAGACGGGCCTCGGCCAGGCGGCGGGTGGCGGAGGTGACGACGGCCCAGCGGTCGGCGGGCAGCGAGTCGAGGAGGGCGGCGGTGCCGGGCAGCAGCTGGACGCCGCCGTTGGGGACGTCGTCCACTTCGAGTTGTTCGACGCGGGCCACGGCCTCCGCGACCAGGTGGGCGGGCAGCAGGTCGGCGACGATCTCGACGGCGGGGCGGCCGTGCAGTTCGACACGGGCGAAGTCCTCGGGGGTGATGCCGTACTCCCCCGCCCAGCGGGTCCAGCAGCGGTCCACGGAGTCGAGGGAGGAGACCAGGGTGCCGTCGTTGTCGAAGAGCAGGGCTTGTGCGTGGATCGTCATGGTCTAGACCCTACGGCGTACGGCAGGGGCGACGGCATCGGGCCGTTTCGGCCGTAATAAGGTCACGGCATGCTCAATGCCCTGCTGCTGGTGACCGGAGTCGCCGCGCTGCTGCTCGCCGCGTGGTGCGGGTGGGCCGCGTACCGGGACCAGCCGACGAAGGACTGGCACTTCATCGGGATGGCCGTGGTGTCGGTGCTGGCGTTGATCCAGCTGGTGGCCGGGATCGTGCTGCTGGCGCGGGGCGAGAAGCCGGACCAGGGGACGACGATCTTCGTGGCGTATCTGCTGGGGGCGTTCGCGTGTGTGCCGGCGGCGGGGTTCATGTCGCTCGCCGAGCGGACCCGGTGGGGATCGGTGACGGTCGCCGCGGGTGGTGTGGTGCTGGCCGTGCTGGAGGTGCGGCTCTATGACATCTGGGGAGCGTGAGATGACCACCGTGGAGGAGAAGCCGAAGCGGCTGACGAGCGGACCGGGGACGCTGCTGGTCTGGTTCTACGGGGTGATGGTCGTCGGGGCGGTGTCGCGGTCCGCGTACCAGATCGCGACCGAGTTCGACCGGGCGCCGCTGGCGTACTCGTTGTCGGCGGTCGCGGGGGTGGTGTACGGGTTCATCACGTACACGTTGGTGCGGGGTGGCGAGACGGCGCGGAGGGTGGCGCAGGTGTGCTGTGCCGCCGAGCTTGCGGGGGTGTTGATCGTGGGGACGTGGACCCTTGTCGACTCTTCCGCGTTCCCGGACGCGACCGTGTGGTCGGACTACGGGATGGGGTACGTGTTCATTCCCGTGCTGTTGCCGATCTCCGCGTTGTACTGGTTGCGGAAGGGCGCCAAGGGCGAAGCGGCCTGAGGAACGTGCGCGACTGCGGGTGGTTCGTGGCCGGTCGCGCCCACGCGGCGGCAGCCGCAAATCAAACACAGCCCCGCGCCCCTTACGGGGCGCTCCGGTTCGGGGCGTTGAAAAGTCAGGCCGTGGTCGCGTAGGTGCTGGCCGGCTTCTCCAGGACGATCATCGGGACGCCGTCGGCGCCCTTCGAGGTGCCTACCGTTTCGTAGCCGACGCGGCGGTAGAGCCTGAGGTTGCCCTCGCTGCGGTGGCCGGTGAAGAGGCGGAACTTCTTGGCGCCTCGCTCTTCCTCAAGGGCCGCTTCGGCCGCGCGGAGCAGGCGTGCGCCGATGCCGTGGCCCTGAAGACGGGGGTGGACGCAGAGTTTGCCGATGGCGGCGGCGCCGTCCTCGGTGACCGAGCCGCGGACCGAGCCGACGACCTCCTCGCCGAGCCGGGCGACGAAGACGCAGTCGGTGGCGAGTTCCTGGCGGACCGAGTCGAGGCTCTGGACGAGCGGGTCGATGCGGTAGTTGCCGTACAGCGCTGCCTCACTCTGGAAGCACAGGTACTGGAGCCTGAAGATCTGCTCTGCATCCTGCTCGGTCGCCACCGAGATGGTCACGCTCATGCCCATGTGCGCACGCCTCCCGCTCACCTGATCGCCTGTCGTTCTCACTCCTATCCCCGCACTTCGCGGGACGCAACCTCCGGCGTCAACAATCGGCGCAGACATCCCAGACATCTGGAACGTTCCGGTCCCAGACTGCCCTGTGAGATACCCAACTCCCCCGCGATCTCCCGGTATGTGAGGTCCTTCGGGGAGAGCAGGGCCTGGAGCAGGCGGGGGCAGCGGCCGGGGAGCCGGGCGACCGCCTCGCGCAGGGCCCGGTGGCCGGCGGTGGCGAGGACGCGTTGTTCGGGGGTGGGGGTGGTGGTGTCGGCGGGTTCGGTGCCGTAGGGGCGTTCCAGGCGGGTGGTACGGCGGGTGCGGCGGGACTCGGCGCGGACGGCCCGGCGCAGCCAGTCCTCGGGGGCGCTCGGCGGACCGTGGGTCTGCAGGCGCTCCAGGAGGCGGAGCCAGACGGTCTGCTCCAGGTCGCCGGGGTCGCTTCCCGAGGCGTACGCCTCTGCGGAGGCCTCCGCGGTGAGCAGCGGGCGCAGCGCGGTGACCAGGTCGTACGTCATATGCGGAACGACGCGGCCGCCCCGGGGCAGGTTGCCGGGGCGGCCGGGAGACACCCCGAACGGGGTGCGGGGGCTCAGCCGTTGACGAAGTCGGCGCGGGCCAGGACGGCGGTGTCGGCGTTGTCCGAGAAGACACCGTCGATGCCGGTGGCGAAGTACGTCTTGAAGACGCCGAAGGGGTCGCCGTAGGCGTCCACGTCGGTGCCCTTGCGGAAGGCCGGCGGCAGGAAGGGGTTCTCGTTGCGCATGGTGTAGGGGTGCAGGATCAGGCCCACCTTGTGCGCGTCCGCGACCAGCGTGCTCGGCGTGGTGAAGTTGCCGCTCGCGTCCTTCGGGATGATCAGGTCCAGGGTCGGGCCGATGCCCTGCGCGTAGCCGGCAATCTCCCGGAGGCCCTTGGGCGTGATCAGGTCGGCGACGGTGCGCGGGTCACCGGTCGCGACGAAGTCGTAGGGCTGGGTGGTCGCGCCGGAGAGCAGGACCACCAGCGGGTTGTCGACCAGCGTGTTCAGGCGCTGGATGCTGGACGGCTCGAAGGACTGCAGGATGACCGGCGAGTTCCGCTTGTCCTTGCCGTACTTGCGCAGCAGCTTGGCGACCCGCTCCTCCAGGCCGAGGCCCAGCCGGCGGAAGTAGGTGGGGTGCTTGGTCTCGGGGTAGATCCAGACCTGCTTGCCGCGCTTGCGGGTCTGCTCGTCCTGCCACTTGAGGACTTCCTCGAAGGTGGGGATCTCCCAGCGGCCGTTGTAGAGCGTGTTGTGCGGGCGGTTGGCCGGGATGCGCTCGATCGCACGGAGCGTCTTCAGCTCGGCGAGCGTGAAGTCCTCGGTGAACCAGCCGGTGGTGGGGACGCCGTCCAGCGTCTTGGTGGTCTTGCGGTCGGCGAACTCGGGGTGGTCGGCGACGTTCGTGGTGCCGCCGATCTCCGGCTCGTGACGGCAGACCAGGTGACCGTCCTTGGTGGGGACCAGGTCGCCGGCCTCGACGATGTCGGCGCCGAGGTCCAGAGCCAGGTTGTACGAGCCGAAGGTGTGCTCCGGGCGGTAGCCGCTGGCGCCCCGGTGACCGATGATCGTCGGCTTGGGGAGGCTCTTCAGGCCACCGCTGCCGTAACCGGCCTGCTTGGCCTCGGCCGCCCGCGCGGCACCGGGCAGTCCGAGGACCGCGCCGCCGGCGCCGAGGACCGCGGCGCCGAGCAGCGCCCGCCGTCCGGTCGTGCCGTTCAGCGGCGTCCGCTCGTTCGAGTCGTGGGTGTCCATGAGCGCTCTCCTGACCTTCACCCTCTGATGCCGGCTGATCGTAGGGGTGCCGACGTGACCGAAGGGAGACCACCGACCCAACGGTCGGGTGACGCCGTATGGCTGATGGACGGCGAGTGATGACGGACCGTCGGCGATCTCGGTCACATCGTCGCGAGCCCGTTACGAACCGTCTTCTGCGCGCCACCGCAGGTAAACCAGCGTCAACAGTGCGTAAGACCTCGGTGAACCGGCCGTACCCGATGTGCGCTTCCCACACAGCCGCGAGTAATGTCCTCACCTGCACAGACTCATACCGCCCCTCGACATCGGAGGACCCGTTGTCCCGCTTCGCGCTCATCAAGGCAGTGCTCGGACCGATCATGCGCCTGATGTTCCGCCCCCAGGTGGAGGGCGTGGAGCACATCCCGGGGGACGGTCCGGTCATCCTCGCCGGGAACCATCTGACCTTCATCGACTCGATCGTGCTGCCGCTGGTCACCAAGCGGCAGGTGTTCTTCATCGGCAAGGACGAGTACGTCACCGGAAAGGGCCTCAAGGGGCGGCTGATGGCCTGGTTCTTCACCGGCGTCGGCATGATCCCGGTGGACCGGGACGGCGCGAACGGCGGTGTCGCGGCGCTGATGACCGGGCGGCGGATCCTGGAGGAGGGCAAGATCTTCGGGATCTACCCGGAGGGCACCCGCTCCCCCGACGGCCGGCTGTACCGCGGCCGTACCGGTATCGCGCGGCTGACGCTGATGACCGGCGCGCCGGTGGTCCCCTTCGCGATGATCGGCACGGACAAGCTGCAGCCGGGCGGCGCGGGCATCCCGCGGCCCGGCAAGGTCACCGTCCGGTTCGGCGAGGCCATGGAGTTCTCCCGTTACGAGGGGATGGACCGGGACCGCTATGTGCTGCGGGCCGTGACCGACTCGGTGATGGCCGAGGTCATGCGGCTGTCCGGGCAGGAGTACGTGGACATGTACGCCACGAAGGCGAAGGCCGCCTGACGGCGGAGGCCGTCCGGCACACTCTTTCGGCGCAAGGGCACGGACCTGTGGTCCGTGCCCTTCTGTCTGCCATCCGCCTGATATCCGCCCCGGTGCGCCTGCCGTCCGCCTGGCGGTGGAATCTGGCCCGACACTTCGATCGTTCCTCCGTATTTACCGGCCATATGAGCACACAGCATGTCTTATTCAGACATGCAGACACCTTCTCGGCGTACCCTGCTCCGTGCTCCGTTCGCTGCCGCAGGCGCGGGACTTCTCGCGTCCTGTTCCGACTCCGGCTCAGAACCCCGCTCCGGCCCGCAGCACACGGCCGGCATCGGAGCGTTCGTACCCCAGGGGCCTCGGGGGTTCGTCAACCCGTCGGACCCGGAGGTTCTCGCGGCCGAGCGGAAGCGGGGGTCCGGCCCGGTCCGCATGGTCGGTTTCACGGCCGCGCCGAGCATGCTGGACCTGGGCGGGCGGTCGGTGCGCAGCTGGGCGTACAACGAGTCGGTCCCGGGTCCGCTGGTCCGGGTCACCGCAGGTGACGTGCTCAGTCTGACCGTCAAAAACCGGCTGCCCGACAAGACCACGCTGCACGCCCACGGGGTGCGGCTGCGCTGCGACATGGACGGTGCCCCGGACCTGACGCAGCCGCCCATCGAGGCGGGGGCGGACTTCATCTACCGCTTCGTCGCGGCCCACCCGGGCACGTACCTGTTCCACTCCCACGTCGGCATGCAGCCCGACCGTGCCCTGTACGCGCCGTTCATCGTCGACGACCCGAGGGAGCCCCTCTCCTACGACAAGGAGTGGATCGTCGTCCTGGACGACTGGGTCGACGGCATCGACGGCTCCAACCCCGAACAGGTGATCCAGCAGCTCAAGCCGGGCGGCTCCATGGGCATGGACATGGAGGGAATGGGCATGGGTCCCGGCCGCGGCAGCCCGAGCCCCCACGGATCGAAGCACGCGTCCATGGCGCCGTCGAAGTCCAAGACGTCGTTGGGCCCCGACCGGGTGCTGCGGGACTCCCACAGCAGCATGCTGCACGGGGAGGGCGGCAACGTCGCCTACCCGCACTACCTGGCCAACGGGCGGCTGCGCACCGACCCGTCCGTCTTCCGCTGCAAGCCGGGCGACCGGATCCGGATCCGCATCATCAACGCGGGCTCCGAGACGGCCTTCCGGGTCGCGCTCGGCGGCCACGACATGACCGTCACCCACACCGACGGCTATCCCGTGCAGCACCAGCGGACGGACGCCCTGCTGGTCGGCATGGCCGAGCGGTACGACGTGCTCGTCACCGCCAAGGACGGCGTCTTCCCCTTCGTCGCACTGGCCGAGGGCAAGAAGGGCAAGGCGCTCGCGCTGCTCCGGACCGACAAGGGAAGAAACCTTCCGGCGCCGGATGCCCGCCCGAACGAACTGGACCGTGAGTGCGTGCCGGCGCGGCGGCTGGTGCCGGCCGAGTCCGTCGCCATGGGCGACCGGAAGCCCGACCGTGAGCTGCGGATCAGGATCACGGGCACGATGGAGAAGTACGACTGGGGGTTCGACCACAAGCCGTACGACGTGCGGCAGCGGCATGCCGTGCGGGCCGGTGAGCGGGTGCGGCTGACGCTCATCAACGCGACGGACATGTGGCATCCGATGCATCTGCACGGGCATACGTTCGCGGTGACCGGGCTGAACTCGGAGGGGGCGCGGAAGGACACGACGATCGTGTTGCCGCATCGGAAGCTGGTGCTGGACTTCGATGCCGACAATCCGGGGTTGTGGATGCTGCACTGTCACAACCAGTACCACTCGGAGAGCGGGATGATGACGGTGCTGGGCTATAAGAAGTGAGTGGGGGGTGGGTGGGGTCGGTGGGTTTTTCGGGCGCGGGTGGGTGGGGGCTGGTCGCGCCCACGCGGCGGAGCCGCATATCGACTACGCCCCGCGCCCCCAGGGGGTTGCGCCTACGCGGCGCTTTCCAGTTTCTGTCCCTTGAGCAGGAACCACGCTGCCACCGCCGTGGCCAGGAGGACTGCGGCGCCTGCGCCTGAGGCCAGGTGGAGGCCGTGGACGAAGGAGTCGCGGGCTGCGGTCAGCATGTCGGTCGCCGTGGGGGTGGGCATGGTTCTGGAGGCCTCCAGCGCGGCGCCCAGGGATTCGTGGGAGGCGGCCGGGGTGCCCGGCGGGGCCGTGAAGTCGCGGTAGACGCCCATCACGATCGAGCCGAGCAGGGCGATGCCCAGGGCCGCGCCCAGTTCGTACGCCGTCTCGGAGACCGCCGAGGCGGCGCCCGCCTGGTCCTTGGGGACGCTGGAGAGGATGACGTCCGCCGTGACCGTGAAGGAGAAGCCCGCGCCGACGCCGACCACCAGGAGGGCGGCGCCGAGGATCGGGTAGCCGGTGGACTGGGAGAGGGTGGTCAGCGCCGCGAGGGCCACGCCGACGGCCGCCAGGCCGCCGGAGACCACCGCCCGCACCGAGTAGCGGCGGGCCGCCCGGCCGGCCACCAGCCCGGCCGCCACCGCGCCCACGGCGGCGGGGAGTTCGGCCAGACCCGCCTCGAACGGGGGCCTGCCCTGGACCAGTTGCAGGTACTGCGAGAGGAAGAACACCAGGCCGGACATGCCGAGCACGGTCAGCAGGTCGGCCAGGACCGCTCCGCTGAAGCCGCGCTCGCGGAACAGGCGCATGTCCAACAGGGGCTTGGGCATGGTGAGCTGACGGCGGACGAACCCGTAGAGGGCGGCGGCGCCGAGCAGGGCGGCGGCCGCGGTCACTCCGGTGAGGCCGTGGGCGGCGGCCTCCTTCACCGCGTACACGACCGCGATCATGCCGACCAGCGACAGGACGACGCTGATCAGGTCCCAGGGGCCGGGGTCCGGGTTGCGGGACTCGGGGAGCGTCCTGATGCCGACGAGGACCAGGACCACCATCACCGGCAGGTTGATGAGGAAGACCGAACCCCACCAGAAGTGTTCGAGCAGGAAACCGCCCACGATCGGGCCGACGGCCGTACCGGCGGAGGCGGTGGCGCCCCAGATGCCGACGGCGAGGCTGCGTTCGCGCGGGTCGTGGAAGAGGTTGCGGATCAGGGCGAGGGTGGCGGGCATCAGGGTCGCGCCCGCGACGCCCAGCAGGGCGCGGGCCGCGATCATCATGCCGGGGGTCGTCGCATAGGCGTTCAGGACGGATATCGCGCCGAACGCCGTCGCGCCGACAAGCAGGATCCGCTTGCGGCCGATGCGGTCGCCGAGGCTGCCCATGGAGACCAGCAGACCGGCGATGACGAACGAGTAGACGTCACCGATCCAGAGCAGCTGGGTGCCCGTGGGCTGGAGGTCTTCGCTGATGTAGGGGGTCGCGAGGCCGAGGACGGTCGCGTCGACGGCCACCAGCAGCACGGCGAGCACGAGGACGGAGAGCGCGAGCCAGCGGCCCGGGCGCTTCTCCTCCGCCTTCGCGACACGCGCCGGCTGCAGGGTGCTGCTCATGATTCCTCTCTTCTTCGTGCGCCGCCGAGCAGCAGCTCGACGATCATGTAGGTGAAGTCCTTGGGGGCGACGCGGCCTTCGGAGACCGCCCAGGCACCGGAGGCCAGCAGGCCGTACAGCGCCTCGGTGAGCCAGGCGGGCGTGAGATCGATACGGAACTCGCCGTCGCGCTGGCCGCGCCGGAAGAGCGCCGCGATACGGTCGTCGATCCTGGCCCAGCCCTGGTTCTGTCCGTCGCCCTCGAACAGCTGGTTCTCGGTGTAAAGGAAGGCCAGCAGGGCGGCGGCCGGTTCGATCTCGCGGACCAGGCGATGCACGGCGTCGACCGCCGGGCCCTCGTCCAGCCGGGCCGCGTCCAGGGCCGCCTCGCACTCCTCGATACCGAGCGCCTCCAGCGCGCGGACGAGCGCGTCCCGACCGGCGAAGTGCCGGTGCAGGGTGGCCCGGCTGATCCCGGCGGCCTTGGCCACCTCGTCCATGGTCGCGGTGGATTTGCGGGTCAGCAACGCGGCCGCGCTGCGGAGGACGTGGTCACGGTCGAGGGCCATGAGACAAGAGTAGCCCATGTGAGACATCTTTGTCTCACGATGGGCATGCGTGATTCAGAGGGGGTGGGTCAGGTCCGGTTTCGGGTCAGTGCCAGGGCAGGCTGCCGCGGCGCTCCCAGTAGGTCTGCGGGGCCTCGGTCAGGGTGGCCAGGCGGGTCAGCTGGTCCGCGTCGAGGTCGACCGCGGCCGCGTGCAGGTTGGAGGCGAGCTGGGTGAGGGTCGCCGCGCCGGAGAGGACGACTCCGGCCCAGGGCTGACGGAGGACGACGGCGAGGGCGACGGCGTCGCAGCCCAGGCCGGTCTGCTCGGCCACGGCCCGCAGGGCGTCGGGGGCGTGCGGGGCGGCCAGCCGGCCGTTGGCCATCCCTTCCTTCACGATCACCGTCAGTCCGGCGTCGTGCGCCTCGGCGAGGGCGGGGCCCGCCGAGGTCTCCAGGGCGTTGTACGTCGACTGGACGGTACGGAAGAGGGGCTCGCCGTCGACCGTGATGGCGAGGGCCGCGCGGATCGCGTCCGCCTGGGCCGGGCCGCTGGTGGAGAAGCCGATGCTGAGGCCGGTCGCCGCCGCTTCGGCGAGGCGGGCGTGGAGTTCCTTGTCGGTGAGGGCGGGGCTGTCCGGGGTCACCGAGTGGATCTGGTAGAGGTCGAGGCGGTCGCCGAGGAGTGCGGCGGACTCGGCGCGCTGGCGGTCGTAGGTCGCGAGGCTGTGGTCCTTGACCTCGTGCTTCTCGGCGTCCGTGGTCCAGTCGGCGGTGTAGGTGTAGCCCCACTTGCTGCCGACGACCACGTCGGTGAGGTCGGGGTGGGCGGTCAGCCAGTCGGCGAGGAACTCCTCGGAGCGGCCGTAGGAGCGGGCCACGTCGAAGTAGCGGACGCCCTGGGCGTAGGCGGCGTCGAGGAGTTCGTGGGTGCGGGTGCGGAGGGCTTCTACGGTGCGGTTCTCTCCGAGGTCCTCGTCGCGGTTGAGGTTGATGTAGCCGGGGCGGCCGACTGCGGCGAGACCGAGGCCGATGTGGCAGGTGGGGGTTGTTGCTGTTGCCAGTCGGGCGAAAGGCATCGCGGGCTCCGTTTCGGTCGGCCTTGGACAGGGCTTCGACCAACGTAACCCGCGATGACCTTTGGGTCGCCGTTCAGCTCGGGGGGTTCGGTGCGGGTGCGGGTGCGTGGGGGCTGGTCGCGCCCACGCGGCGGAGCCGCATATCGACTACGCCCCGCGCCCCTGGCGGGGCGCTGCCCTTACGCCTGCTTCTTGGCTTCCGCCCATTGGTGCTGGGCCGCCAGGTTCGCCTTGACCTCGGCCAGTTGGACGGCGACCGCGCTCGGGGCCGTGCCGCCGCGGCCGTTGCGGGAGGCGAGGGCGCCGGGGACGTTGAGGACCGAGCGGACCTCGGGGGTCAGGTGGGCGGAGATCTTGGCGAACTGGTCGTCGGTCAGCTGGTCGAGTTCCTTGTTCTCGGCCTCTGCCGCCTTGACGCACTCGCCGGCCACCTCGTGGGCCACCCGGAACGGAACGCCCTGCTTGACCAGCCACTCGGCGATGTCGGTGGCGAGGGAGAAGCCGGCCGGGGCCAGTTCCTCCATGCGCTCGCGGTTGACGGTGAGGGTGGCCATCATGCCGGTGAAGGCGGGGAGCAGGACTTCCAGCTGGTCGCAGGAGTCGAAGACCGGCTCCTTGTCCTCCTGGAGGTCGCGGTTGTAGGCGAGGGGCAGGGCCTTGAGGGTGGCCATGAGGCCGGTGAGGTTGCCGATCAGGCGGCCGGACTTGCCGCGCGCCAGCTCCGCGATGTCGGGGTTCTTCTTCTGGGGCATGATCGACGAGCCGGTGGAGAACGCGTCGTGCAGCGTCACGAAGGAGAACTCCTTCGTGTTCCAGATGATGACCTCCTCGGCGATCCGGGAGAGGTTCACGCCGATCATCGCGGTGATGAAGGCGAACTCGGCGACGAAGTCACGGGAGGCCGTGCCGTCGATGGAGTTCGCGGAGCTGCCGTGCTCGAAGCCGAGGTCCTTCGCCACCGCCTCCGGGTCCAGGCCGAGCGAGGAGCCCGCGAGGGCGCCGGAGCCGTACGGGGAGACGGCCGTGCGCTCGTCCCACTGGCGCAGCCGCTCCGCGTCCCGGGACAGGGACTGGACGTGGGCCAGGACGTGGTGGGCGAAGAGGACCGGCTGGGCGTGCTGGAGGTGGGTGCGGCCGGGCATCGCCACGTCCGGGTGGGCCTCCGCGAGGCCGACCAGGGCGTCCTGGAGGTCGGCGATCAGGCCGCCGATGGTGCGGGCGTGGTCCCGGAGGTACATCCGGAAGAGGGTGGCGACCTGGTCGTTGCGGGAGCGGCCGGCGCGGAGCTTGCCGCCGAGGTCGGGTCCGAGGCGTTCGAGGAGGCCACGCTCCAGGGCGGTGTGCACGTCCTCGTCGGCGATCGTGCCCACGAAGGAGCCGTCGGCGACGTCGGCCTCGAGCTGGTCGAGGCCCGCGATCATGCGCTGGAGTTCGTCCGCGGTGAGCAGGCCCGCCTTGTGCAGCACGCGTGCGTGGGCACGCGAACCGGCAATGTCGTAGGGCGCCAGCCGCCAGTCGAAGTGGACGGACGCGGACAGCTTCGCCAGGGCCTCGGCGGGACCGTCGGCGAAACGGCCGCCCCAGAGCCGTACGTCACCGCTGTTGCTGCTCACTTGCGTTGCTCCTAGAAGAGATCCGGATGTGGCACCGCCTCCCCGGCCATGAACGGGGAGGCGGTCGTCACGCTACTGCTCAGGACAGGTCCCGTTTGGCCGCGATCTTCGACGACAGGCTGTAGATGTCGACGAAGCCCTTGGCCGCGGCCTGGTCGAAGGTGTCGCCGGTGTCGTAGGTGGCGAGGTTGAAGTCGTAGAGGGAGGACGCGGAGCGGCGGCCGGTGACCACCGCGCGGCCGCCGTGGAGCGTCATCCGGATGTCTCCGGTGACGTGCTGGTTCGCCTCGTTGACGAAGCCGTCCAGGGCGCGCTTGAGCGGGGAGAACCACTGGCCGTCGTAGACGAGTTCGCCCCAGCGCTGCTCCACCTGACGCTTGTAGCGGGCGAGTTCGCGCTCGACGGTGACGTTCTCCAACTCCTGGTGGGCCGTGATGAGGGCGATCGCGCCGGGGGCCTCGTACACCTCGCGGGACTTGATGCCGACCAGGCGGTCCTCGACCATGTCGATCCGGCCGACGCCCTGGGCGCCGGCGCGCTCGTTGAGCTCCTGGATCGCCTGGAGAACGGTGACGGGGCGGCCGTCGAGCGCGACCGGGGCGCCCTCCTTGAAGGTGATGATCACCTCGTCGGCCTCGCGCGGGGTGGCCGGGTTCTGCGTGTACTCGTAGATGTCCTCGATCGGGCCGTTCCAGATGTCTTCCAGGAAGCCGGTCTCGACGGCGCGGCCGAAGACGTTCTGGTCGATGGAGTACGGGGACTTCTTGGTGGTGGCGATCGGGAGGCTCTTCGCCTCGCAGAAGGCGATCGCCTTGTCGCGGGTCATCGCGTAGTCGCGGACCGGGGCGATGCACTTGAGGTCGGGGGCGAGGGCCACGATGCCGGCCTCGAAGCGGACCTGGTCGTTGCCCTTGCCGGTGCAGCCGTGGGCGACCGTCGTGGCGCCGTGCTTGCGGGCGGCGGCGACCAGGTGCTTGACGATCGCCGGTCGGGAGAGGGCGGAGACCAGCGGGTAGCGGTCCATGTAGAGGGCGTTCGCCCTGATCGCCGGGAGGCAGTACTCCTCGGCGAACTCGTCCCTGGCGTCGGCGACCTCGGCCTCGACCGCGCCGCAGGCGAGGGCGCGCTTGCGGATGACGTCCAGGTCCTCGCCGCCCTGGCCGACGTCCACCGCGACGGCGATGACCTCGGCATCCGTCTCCTCGGCGATCCAGCCGATGGCGACGGAGGTGTCCAGCCCGCCCGAGTAGGCGAGCACGACGCGCTCGGTCATGGGTCCCTCCTCCCGTACATCCGCTTGCTATGCATGAGTATGCAGAGCTCTGCATGATTCGTCAATCCGGCCGGGTTCGGCGGACCGATGTGAAAAAGGTTTGAACAAACGAAACCGCTTACTCGTACCCATGCCTGAACGCTGGCGCCGCGTTTGTAAACCCACCTCTGACCCAAGTGAGGCATCCGCATGTCCAGGGCTCTTCCGAAGTACAACAAGCGTCGTGTCGTGTTCATCGGCGGCGCTGCCGCCGTGGCGCTGTCCGGTGCGGTCATCGCCGGTTCCGCCCTCGCCGGAACACCGGACAAGAGCAGCGACACCAGCAATGCCCGCACCCTCGCCGCCTCGCCCGGCACGATCACCTGCCCGGACGTGGCCTCCCAGCTGCCGGCGATCCCCGCGACCGCGAAGGCCGAGGTCGACAGAAACCTCACGCTCCTGCAGACGCAGATCCAGGAGGCCAACAAGCGGCTGGTCGACACCGTGGGCCAGGGTGGGCCGAACTTCGTGAACAACGCGATCCTCGGTCCCCTCAAGGACAAGCGCGTCGCGACCATCAACCGGATCGCGACCGCGATCGGCCGGACGGCCGCCAAGCCGACGGGCCTGGACTCGCTGGCTCCGTGCGCCCTGAACGCGAGCGGGACCAACACGAACACCGGCAGCGGGACCGCGACCGGCGCGGCCTCCGCCTCCGCCACGCCGAGCACGGCGGCGACCCAGCAGCAGTCGACGGGCAGCACCGGTAACGCGGGCAGCAGCGCGGTGGGCACGATCACCTGCCCGGACGTCGCCTCCAAGCTGCCGGCGATCCCCGCCTCCGCGCAGGCCGAGGTCGCCCGCAACCTCACGCTCCTCCAGACTCAGATCGACGAGGCCAACAAGCGGCTCCAGACGACCGTCGGACAGGGCGGCCCGAACTTCGTGCAGAACGCGATCCTCGGCCCGCTGGCGGACAAGCGGAAGTCGACGATCGACCGGATCGCCATCGCGATCGGCCGGACGTCGGCCAAGCCGACCGGCCTCGACTCCCTGGCCGCCTGCACGCTCACCAAGTGACGTGACAGGCAGCTGTGGCCGCCCCGTGTACAGCGCCGGCCGGGGCGGCCACAGTGAGGCCTGGCCTTTCCTGGCCCGTCCCGCCCTCCCCCGTCCGTATCCCGGAATTCCTTAGACGCGTGAAGTAATCGCGCGGACAATTCCGAGGCATGGGAAAGACCTATGAGCGCATCGACGGCAGGCTCCGCACGTTCATCGAGGAACAGCCCCTCTTCTTCACCGCCACCGCCCCGCTCGCGGGCGACGGCACGGTCAACCTCTCCCCCAAGGGCCTCCAGGGCTCCTTCGTCGTACTCGACGAACTCACCCTCGCCTACCTGGACTTCGCCGGCTCCAACGCCGAGACCATCGCGCATCTTCGAGAGAACGGCCGTATCACCCTGATGTGGTGTGCCTTCCAGGGCCCGCCGAACATCGTGCGGGTGCACGGGCGGGGTGAGGCGGTCTTCCGCGACGACCCGCGCTTCGCGGAACTCCTCACCCGTTTCCCGGACATCGACCCGACCCTGCACGGACTGCGCGCGATCATCGTCGTACACGCCGAACTCATCCGCGACAGCTGCGGCTACGCGGTCCCCTACATGGCGTACGAGTCCGACCGCGAGCTGCACGGGAAGCGGTTCGCGCGTGAGGACGACGCGTCGCTGAGCGCGTACTTCGAGCGCAAGGAGCACATCGCGGTGAGCCTGGATGGCCTACCCGGGCTGCCGTTGCCGCTGCCGCCCTCTACCGTCTGAGCCATGCGCCCAGGCTTCGTCGTCGCCCTTGTGTCCGCGTCCCTGCTGCTGCTCGGCGCGGCACCGGGGGACGGGGACACCTCGCCGCTGCCCGCCCGGATGGCCGACACGGGTGGCGGCAGCCAGCTGATCACGGCGGAGGCGTCCGCGCTGAACTCGACGTCGGGGACGCTGACGTGGTGGGAACGGCGGGGAGGGGAGTGGGCGAAGGTGGGGTCCGCCGACGCGCGGTTCGGGGCGAAGGGGCTGGTCGAGGGGGCCCGGCGGCAGCAGGGTACGAACACGACCCCTACGGGGTTGTACGACCTTCCGTTCGGGTTCGGCATCCAGGCGGCGCCGACGGGGACCTCGGTCATGTACCGGGCGGTGACGGCGAATTCGTGGTGGTGCCAGGACAACGACTCCGCCTCTTACAACCGTTGGGTGGAACCGCTGCCGTCCGACTGCCGCGCCGCTCAGGCGGAGAAGCTGTCGTCGTACGGGACGCAGTACGCGTACGCGCTGGTGATCGGGTTCAACTACGCGCAGCCGGTGCGGGGGCGGGGGGCCGGGATCTTTCTGCATGTCAATGGGGCGGGGGCCACGGCGGGGTGTGTGTCGGTGCCGGAGGATGCGATGCGGCGGATTCTGCAGTGGGCGGATCCTGGGAAGGCGCCGCATATGGCCATCGGGACGGTGGGCGGGGATACGGCTCTTACCCGGTATTGAGTGAGAATGCGGTTCGCCGTGGGGAGTGCGGTGCGATGGCGAGTAACGGTTGTGCGTGGCTGATCGCGCCCACGCGGCGGTAGCCGCAAGTCGATACAGCCTCGCGCCCCTAGGTGGGTGACCCGAGCGGAAGTTCCACGGTGAACGTCGTTGAGCCCGGGCGGCTCTCCAGCGTCACCGTTCCCCCATGTGCCTCCACCACCGCCGCCACGATCGACAGGCCGAGGCCCGCTCCGCCGCCGGGGGCGTCTGCGCGGCGGCGGTGTTCGGCTCGGGTGAAGCGTTCGAAGACGCCTGGCTGGATGTCCGGCGGGATGCCGGGGCCGTCGTCGTGGACGCGCACGATCGCCGAGCCGTCCTCCGCCTCCAGCAGCACCGTGACCTTCGTGCCGGCCGGTGTGTGCAGGCGGGCGTTGGCCAGGAGGTTGGCCAGTACCTGTTGGAGGCGGTGGGTGTCGCCGGTGACCGTGACCGGGTCCTCGGGGAGGTCGAGGGTCCAGCGGTGGTCGGGGCCTGCGGCGCGGGCGTCGGTGACCGCGTCGAGGATCAGGTGGGTGAGGTCGACCTGCTGGGCCTCCAGGGGGCGGCCTGCGTCCAGGCGGGCCAGCAGGAGGAGGTCGTCGACCATCTCGCCCATCCGGGAGGACTCGGCGGCGATGCGTTCCAGGGCCCGGGTGACCTCGGGGGGTACCGGGCCGGGGTGGAGGAGGGCCAGTTCCGCGTGGCCGCGGACCGAGGCGACCGGGGTGCGCAGTTCGTGGCTGGCGTCGGCCGCGAAGCTGCGCAGGCGTTCCTCGCTGGCGTGGCGCTTGGTGAGCGCGTCCTCGACATGGCCCAGCATGCGGTTGAAGGCGGTGGCCACCTGGCCGACCTCGCTGCGGGGGTCCGTGTCGGGGGCGCGCGGCGGCAGGGCCACCTCACCGCTGGCGAGCGGGAGTTCGCTGACCCGGGTGGCGGTCGCGGCGACGCGGCTGAGGGGACGCAGGGACCAGCGGACCCAGAGGGCACCGGCCACCCCGGCGACGGCCAGGGCGAGGCCGAAGACCGCGGCAGCGACCAGTTCCAGGCGGTGCACGGTGGCCCGTACCGGCTCCAGGGGCAGACCGGTGATCAGGACGTCGCCGTCGAGGCCGGTCCAGGCCACGAGCCGGTAGTCGCCGATCGACTTCAGGCGGACCGAGTGCCCCTGGCCGTCCACCGGCAGCTCGGCCAGGACCGCGCGGTCGTGTGCGGTGAGGCCGACGGTCAGGTCGGGATCGTCGTCGGCCGGGATCAGGGCCGCGTTGGTGATCCGGCCGTTCAGGAGGCGCGCGCCGAAGGTGCCGGAGGCCTGGCGGCGGGTGTCGCCGTGCTCGTCGCCGTCCCGGTCGCTGGGCTTGTACCTGTCGTGTTCGAGGGACTGCGGAAAGCTCGGGCCGCTCTGCTGGAGCTGCTGGTCCAGGCGGCCGGTGAGGAAGCCGTTCAGCTCGACCACCGCCGCGACGCCCACGGCCGCGCAGCTCACCGCCAGCAGCACCACCAGGCCCGCGGTGAGGCGGGCGCGGAGGGTGCGGGGGATGCGGGGGCGGGGGATGCGGGGGCAGGGCAGGTGCCGTAGCCGCGGCCTGCGTCGTCGTAGGGGATTCACCTGGTCACCGGCTTGAGGACGTAACCCGCGCCGCGCACTGTGTGGATCATGGGCTCGCGGCCGGCGTCCACCTTCTTGCGCAGGTAGGAGATGTACAGCTCGACGACGTGGGCGCGGCCCCCGAAGTCGTACGACCAGACGCGGTCGAGGATCTGGGCCTTGCTGAGGACGCGGCGCGGGTTGCGCATCAGGAAGCGGAGGAGTTCGAACTCGGTCGGGGAGAGTTCGATCAGTTCGCCGGCCCGGGTGACCTCGCGGGCCTCCTCGTCCATGGTGAGGTCGCCGACCGTGAGCCGGGGGCCGTCCTCCTGCTGGCGGGCCATGCCGGCCCGGCGCAGCAGGCCGCGCAGCCGGGCGACGACCTCCTCCAGGCTGAAGGGCTTGGTGACGTAGTCGTCGCCGCCCGCGGTGATGCCGGCGATCCGGTCCTCGACGGCGTCCCTCGCGGTGAGGAAGAGCACACAGACGTCCGGCTTGACCTGGTGCAGGGAGCGGAGCACGGCGAAGCCGTCGGTGTCGGGGAGCATCACGTCGAGGACGACCGCGTCCGGCAGCAGCTCGCGTGCCGTCGTGAGCGCGGTGGCGCCGTCACCGGCCGCGCGGACCTGCCAGCCCTCGTAGCGCAGGGCGCCGGTGAGCACCTCCGCGAGGTCGGGGTCGTCGTCGACGACGAGGACGCGGAGCGGGGTGCCGTCGGGGCGGGTGAGGGCCGGGCGGCCGGAGCGGGTCGTGTTCATCGCGTCTACCAGCATCGCTCGTCCGGGTGAAGAGGGGTGACTCCCGGTCCTCTGAGTTTGCTCTGAGTCGGCTGAGCCGGCGGCCACTGAGAGGTCGCTCAGAAGTTCGGGCTGCACAGTGGCGGCACCGGACGGAGAAAGGACGCGACTCATGACGACCGTGGACGAACGGCGTACGGCCCCCGCCGTGCCCGCCGTGCCCACGCCCCGCTCCCCCGCGGGTGCCGTGCTCGCCGTGCTGTGGGCCGGCGCGGCGGCGGTGCTCCTGCTGTGGTGGTCGGACACCGGCTCGGTCGTCGGCGCGGCGGGCTGGCTGACCGGGGCCGGGCGGATCGCGGGGCTGCTGTGCGGGTACTCCTGTGCGGTGCTGGTCGGCCTGATGGCCCGGGTGCCGCTGCTGGAGGTCCGGGTCGGCTCCGACCGGGTCGCGCGGTGGCACGCGATGGCCGGGCGGTACACGGTCTGCCTGCTGGTCGCGCACGTCGTGCTGATCCTCTCCGGGTACGCGGCCCAGGACCACGCCTCGCTCGTCCACGAGACGGTCGACGTCGTCCTGCACTACCCGGAGATGCTCAAGGCCACCGCCGGCACGCTGATCCTCTTCGCGGTGGGCGTCACCTCGGTGCGCGCGGTGCGCCGTCGTACCGGCTACGAGTTCTGGTACTACGTCCACCTCCTGACCTACGCGGCGGTCTTCCTCGCCTTCGGCCACCAACTGGCGCTCGGCAACGACCTCAACGGCAAGCCGGTCGCCACCGCCTTCTGGTACGCGCTGTACCTGGGGGTCGCGGCCCTCGTGCTGTGGTTCCGGGTGCTGGCTCCGGTACGGCTCAACCTGCGGCACCGGCTGCGGGTGGACTCCGTGCAGCAGGAGGCGCCGGGCGTGTACTCGGTCGTGGTGCGCGGGCGGCGGATCGGCGAACTGGGCGCGCGCGCCGGGCAGTTCTTCCGCTGGCGGTTCTTCGGCGGCGACGGGATGGGCTGGACGTCGACGCCGTACTCCCTGTCGGCGCCGCCGCGTGGCGATCTGCTGCGGATCACGGTCAAGGCGCTCGGTGACCACAGCGCGGCCGTGTCGCTGCTACGGCCCGGCACCCGGGTGTGGGCGGAGGGCCCCTACGGCTCGCTCACCGCCGACAAGGCCACCAGCCACCGCTCGCTGCTGATCGCGGCCGGTGTCGGGGTCACCCCGCTGCGGGCCCTCTTCGAGACCCTGCCCGGCGAGGTCACGCTGCTCTACCGGGCCCGTACCGCCGAGGACCTGGCGCTCGGCGGCGAGCTGGAGGCGATAGCGCGCTGGCGCGGGGCCCGGGTGCTGTACGCCCTCAACGGGCCGCGCGGCGAGCGCCCCGACCTCTCGGCAGACGCGCTGCGGGCGACCTTCCCCGGCCTCGCCGGGCACGACGTGTACATCTGCGGCCCGCACGGCTTCGCCCAGGAGCTGTACGGCGCGCTGCGGGCCGCCGGGGTGCCGGACCGCCGTATCCACCACGAGTCGTTCGAGCTGTGAGGGCCCCGTTGTGCACGCACTGAACAAGAACCGTCCGCTGCGCCGCGTCCTGCTGGCGAGTGCCACGACCGTCTCCGGGATCGTGCTGCTGCTGGCGCTGAAGCCGCACACCGGCCCGACCGTGGTCACGGACTCGGTGGCCCCGGCGCCGTCCAGCAGCGCGAGCGCCGCACCGGAGGCGTCGAGCGGCACCGGCGGAAGCACCAAGAGCACCGGTACCAAGACCGTCACCGGGGACACCGTGCAGACCCGCTGGGGTCCGGTGCAGGTGCGGGTGACCATCAAGAGCGGCAAGATCACGGACGTGACGGCCGTCCAGTACCCGCAGGACAACCCCCGGGACCAGGAGATCAACAGCTACGCCCTGCCGCAGCTGCGCAGCGAGGCGCTGGCGGCGCAGAGCGCGAGCATCGACACCGTCTCCGGGGCCACCTACACCAGCCAGGGTTACCAGCAGTCACTCCAGTCGGCACTGGACTCCGCGGGTCTCTGAACGCTCAGGCTGTGCGGCACGTATCTGTGGGCCAAGGGTCAAGTCCCCACGGAGGAACCGTGACCACCACACTCGCAGGCGGACGTGCCGCCCGCCGCCAGACGATGCGCCGCATCCGCCCGCGCCGCTCCCCGGCCGTCCCGCTGCTGCTCGCCGTATGGGCGGGCGCAGCGGCCGTGCTCTGGCTGTGGTGGCACAACACCCCGTCCATCGCCGACCAGAACGGCAAGATCCTCAACGCGGGCCGTATCACGGGCCTGCTGGCCGGCTATCTGATGGCACTCGTCGTGCTGCAGATGGCCCGGGTGCCCGCGCTGGAGCGCCGGGTCGGCTCCGACCGCGTCGCCCGCTGGCACGCGATGAGCGGCCGCTACACCCTCTGCCTGGTCTTCGCGCACGTGTTCCTCATCATGTGGGGGTACGCGCTGCAGGCCGGCAAGACGCTGAACGACATCGTCCAGCAGACCATCGACTCCGTGAACCAGCTGCCCGACATGGGCAAGGCGGCCATCGGCACCGGTCTGTTCGTGGTCATCGGCCTGACCTCGATCGGCCCGGTCCGCCGCAGGCTGCCGTACGACACCTGGTACCACGTGCACCTGCTGACGTACGCGGCGGTGTTCCTGACGTTCTGGCACCAGATCACCACCGGCAACGACTTCGCGCTCACCCCGATCGCCAAGACCTTCTGGTACGGGTTGTACGGCGCCGTCACCGCGCTGGTGGTCTGGTACCGGATCCTCACCCCGATCCGGCTGAACCTGCGGCACCGGATGCGGGTCGAGGCGGTCATCGAGGAGACGCCGGGCATCGTGTCGGTGCTGATCGGCGGGCGCAAGCTGCACCGGATGGGCGCGGAGGCCGGCCAGTTCTTCCGCTGGCGGTTCCTGGCGCCCGGGATGCGGTTCAGCTCGCACCCGTACTCCCTGTCGGCGGCCCCCCGCCCCGACATGTTGCGGATCACCGTCAAGGCGATCGGCGACCACAGCGCGCGGCTGCGCGAACTACGGCCCGGGACCAAGGTGTGGGCCGAAGGGCCGTACGGGGCGATGACCGCGTCCCGGCGCAGCCGCGGCAAGGTCCTGCTGGTGGCGGGCGGCGTGGGGATCACGCCCATGCGGGCGCTGTTCGAGACGCTGCCCGGCGCCGCGGGCGACCTGACCCTGCTCTACCGGGCCAACACCACGCAGGACCTGGCCCTCTGGGACGAGCTCGCGAAGATCGCCAACGAGCGCGGGGCGCGGCTGATGTACGCGGTCAACAGCCCGGAGGGCGAGCGTCCCGACATCTCCGCGGAGAACCTCCAGCGGAAGATCCCGGACATCGACAACCACGACGTCTTCATGTGCGGCCCGCCCGGGTTCGCGCAGGGAGTGTACGAAGCGCTGCGCGGCGCGGGGGTTCCCGCCCGCCGCATCCATCACGAGTCGTTCGAGATGTGAGCGACGGGAATCCAGGGGAATCGGGAGTTCTGGAACGATGAGGAAGAGTCACCCCCTCAGGCGTGTGGTGCTGGCCACCGCGGGAACCGTGTCCGCCGTCGTGCTGCTGCTGTCGCTGAAGCCGTCGTCGGACCCCACGTCCGCGTCGGCGGCGGGCGCGGCCCCGTCGGCCGCGGCGGCCGGGCAGGAGTCGCCGCAGGGCGGCACCGGGGCCGCCGGGGCCACGACGGTCACCGGCGACGCGACCCAGACGCAGTACGGGGTCGTGCAGGTCCGGCTGACCGTGGCCAACGGCAAGATCACCCAGGCCGAGGCGGTCCAGGCGCCCAAGGGCGGCACCAGCGACCAGAAGACCGCGCTGTCGGTGCCCCAGCTCAACAAGGAGACGGTGGCGGCGCAGAGCGCGAACATCGACTCCGTCTCCGGGGCGACCTACACCAGCACCGGCTACAAGCAGTCCCTGCAGTCGGCGCTGGACAAGATGAAGGAGGCGGCCGCGTCCTCGCCGTCCGGCTCCTCGTCCTCCTCCGGGTCCTCAGGCTCCTCCTCCGGGTCCGCGCAGGCGCAGGCCAAGGTGCTGACCGGACAGGTCGCGCAGACCCAGTACGGGCCGGTCCAGGTCCGCATCACGGTCTCTGGCGGGAAGATCACCAAGGCCGAGGCCGTGCAGGCGCCCAGCGGCGGCACCAGCGACCAGAAGACCGCGCTGTCCGTCCCGAAGCTCAACCAGGAGGCGGTGGCGGCCGGCAACGCCACCATCGACTCCGTCTCCGGAGCGACCTACACCAGCACCGGCTACAAGCAGTCCCTGCAGTCGGCGCTGGACCAGGCCGGTGGCTGAGGCCGTGGCGGAGTCCGCGGAAGCTCCCGCCGCGGTACGTCATGCGGAAGAGGTCATGGGGACTGTCTTCTCCTTTGACGTCCGCGGCGGGGATCCGGACGCGGTACGGGCGGCCCTCGACGAGGCGGTCGCCGGGCTGCACCGGGTCGACGAGGTGTTCAGCACCTACCGCGAGGACAGCCAGGTGTCCCAGCTGGCGCGGGAGGAGATCGGGGTCGACGCCTGCGATCCCGAGGTGGCCGAGGTGCTGGAGCTGGCCGCCGAGGCGGAGCGGGTGAGCGACGGCTGGTTCAGCACGCGCTACCGGGGCCGGCTCGACCCCACCGGGATCGTGAAGGGCTGGTCCGCCGAGCGGGCGGCACGGTCGCTCTCCCTGCTGCCCGGGGTCACCGGCGTCAGCGTCAACGGCGGCGGCGACGTCCAGATGTACGGCGCGCCCGAGCCGACCCGCGCCTGGCGAGTCGGCATCGCCGATCCGCTGCGGCCGGGCGGACTGGCCGCGGTCATCTCGGCGGCGGGCGTTGCGGAACTGGCGGTGGCCACGTCGGGCACGGCCGAGCGGGGCGCCCACATCGTCGACCCCCGCACGGGGAAGTCGGCGGTCACGGACCTGGTGGCGGTGACGGTGGTGGGTCCACGCCTCACGTGGGTGGACTGCTGGGCCACGGCGGCGTTCGCGATGGGGTCGCGGGAGGGGCTGTCCTGGCTGGAGTCGCTGCCGGGGGTGGAGGGGTTGCTGATCACGGCTGGGGACGAGGTGCGGTGCACTGGAGGCTTGGCCGCGCGTCTGGGCTGAGGGCGGGGTTTCGCCTACCGGCGCCGGCAGGGTGCCTCCCCATCGCCCACCCGTGCCGCCCCATGCGGGCACCTCCCAGGCCCTTGAGGCACTGGGGGAGGCACGCATGCCCGCAGCTACGACGTGCCCCGTCAGGGGCGCGGGGCTGTATCGGTGTGCGGCTCCGCCGCGTGGGCGCGACCAGCCCCCACTCGCCCACACCCGACCCAGAACGCGAAGTTTTTCCGATTCATCCCGCAGAAGGCCATCCAAACTCCCTCCTCGGCCGTACCCCCTGTGAAGCAAGTTTCAGGAGGAACGACATGGCCATCTTCAGCAACCTCATGCCGGCCGACCACCGTCATGACCACGACGACCACCACCACGGCCACGGACACGGCGACCACGACGACCACCACGGCCACCGTCACGACCACGACGACCACCGTCATGACCACGGCGACCACCACGGCCACGGACACGGCCGCTACTGACCGCATCGGAAGGCCGAGCGGGCCGACCCCCGGGGGAGCCGGCCCGCTCCGTCCTGACGCCGTGGTCGCGGCCGCACCCCCCGTGTCGCCGCGCGAGGTGTTCCGCCGGTTCTGGCCGTACACCCGCGGCGGCCGCCGCTGGCTCGTGCCGCTCGTCCTGCTGAGCCTGACCTCCCCCGCCGTCGACGCCGCCGAACTCTGGCTCTTCAAGATCGTCGTCGATGACGTCCTCGTCACCCGGGAGCTGCGGCCCTTCGTATGGATCGCGCCCGCCTATCTGGGCCTCGTCGTCTGCTCCGGCGGACTCCGCTACGCCGACGACGTGACCTCCACCTGGGTCGGCGAACACTTCCTGCTCGCGCTGCGCTCCGACGTGTTCCGGCATGTCCAGGGGCTCTCGCTCGGCTTCTTCGAGCGGCGGCGGCTCGGGGACGTGCTGTCCCGGGTCACGGGCGATGTCGACGCGGTGGAGGCCTTCCTGTTGTCCGGGGTCGCCGACGCCCTCTACTACGTGATCCGCCTCGGCGTCTTCCTCGGCCTGCTGTTCTCCCTGAGCCGGGACCTGACTCTGCTCTCCCTCCTCGTCGTCCCGTTGTTCTGGGGCTCCGCCCGGCACTTCTCGCGGCTGGTCAAGGAGGTCTCGCGGGAGCGCAGGCGGCGCAGCGGCTCGCTCAGTGCGATCGCCGAGGAGTCGCTCGGCAACGTGGCACTGGTGCAGGCGTACAACCGGCAGGGCTGGGAGGCACGCCGGTTCGAACAGGAGAGCCTCGGCAGGTTCCGGGCGGCGATGGCCTCGGCGCGGATCCGGGCCGTGTACGGGCCGGTCGTGGAGTTCATCGAGGTCGCGGGCGGTCTCGCGGTGCTGGGTCTGGGCACCTGGAAGCTGGCCCAGGGCCAGCTGAGCCTCGGCGGTCTGCTGGTGTTCCTCGCGCTGATCGGCAAGCTGTACAGCCCGGTGCACGGTCTGTCCGGGCTCGGCACCACCTTCTACGCGGCCTCCGCCTCGGCGGAACGGATCATCGAACTGCTCGACCAGCGGCCCCAGGTGACCGAGGCGGCGGGGGCGCGGCGGATCCGGCGGGCGCGCGGCGCCGTGGAGTTCGACGGGGTGTGGTTCCGCTATCCCGGTACGGCGGCCTGGGCGCTGTCGGACGTGTCCTTCCGGGTGGCGCCCGGGGAGAGGCTGGCGCTGGTCGGGGCGAGCGGGGCGGGCAAGTCCACGGTGGCGAAGCTCCAGTTGCGGTTCTACGACCCCGACCGGGGCGCGGTCCGCCTGGACGGGACCGATCTGCGCGAGCTGGCCCTCTCCGACGTGCGGGAGAACGTCGCGGTGGTGCTCCAGGAGACGCTCGTCTTCCACGGCACCGTGCGGGAGAACATCGCCTACGGGCGGCCGGCGGCCACGGAGGCGGAGATCGTCGCGGCGGCGCGTGCCGCGGACGCGCACGAGTTCGTCGAGCGGCTCCCAGAGGGCTACGACACGCTGGTCGGCCAGCGCGGCCGGACGCTCTCCGGGGGACAGTGCCAGCGGCTGGCGATCGCGCGGGCGATGATCCGGGACGCGCCGGTGCTCCTGCTGGACGAGCCGACCACCGGGCTCGACGTCCGCTCGGGGCGGCGGATCATGGATCCGCTGCGCCGGCTGATGGCCGGGCGGACGACGGTCGTCATCTCCCACAACCTGCTGACCGTCCGCGACGCCACCCGGATCGTGGTGCTCGACCACGGCCGGGTCGTCGAGGACGGCGCGCACGCGGACCTGCTCGGGCGCGAGGGGCCGTACGCCCGGCTGCACCGGCTGAACGCGGGCGCGGTGCTGTCCTGAGCGACGCCGCTCCCCCGCCGCCCCGGGCGGCTCACCCCTCCGGGGTCACCACCTTGCCCTTCTGCAGCTGGGCGGTGGCGAGGACGGTGCCGTCGGCGGCGGCCAGGCGGGCGCCGCTGTAGCGGGTGAGGTCGACGGGGACGGCGACGCCCCAGTTGCCGCGTCCGTCGCGCAGCGGGAAGTCGCCGACGCGGGTGGTGCTGCCGTCGGCGCGTTCCAGGAGGCAGGTGGCCCTGCCGTTGTAGGGGGTGCCGGTGAGGGCGACGGACATGAAGATCCAGGCGGGGCTGCCGGGGTGGGCGTAGACCTCGCCGACGGGCTGTCCGCCCCCGGCCGGGATCATGTCCCCGACCAGCACGGGCTCGGACTCGCCGGCGGGCGACGAGGCGGTGACGGCCCCCTCCACGGCGGTGCCGATCGCCCAGCCGGCGAAGCCGACCGCGACGGCGAGGGCGGTGGCGAGGGCGGCGAGCCGCAGCCGGGCCCGCCGGGCGGGACCGCGCCAGTCGCGCGGGGCGGTGCGGGCGGGCCGCTGTCCTTCGGTCCCGGCCGCCTGCTGGACCAGGCTGCGCGCCACCCGGGTCTCGAAGCCGGGCGGGGGTTCGGCGTCCGGCAGCAGGCCGATCAACCGGTCGCCGATCCCGGTCAGTTGCCGGACGTACTCCCGGCAGTCCGCGCATCCGTCCAGGTGGGCGACGGCCTCGGCCCGCTCACGGCCGGGCAGGACGCCCAGCGCCAGCTCGGCGCCGACCTCCCGCAGCTTCTCGCAGTGCGCGTCACTGGACATGGTCGCCCCGCTTCGGAGACGTGAGTGCGGTGCGGAGTTTCGCCATCGCCGCTCGGATCCGGGTCTTCGCGGTGCCCAGCGGGATCTGCTCCGCCTCGGCGATCTGCTGGGCCGTCATGCCGTAGATGCCGGCCATCATCAGGGCCCTGGCCTGCTCCCTGGGCAGCCGTGCCAGTGCGGTCCGGAGCTGGGAGGAGGCCTCCTCGGCCAGGGCCCACCGCTCGGGGGTCTCGGTGACGGCGTCGAGCAGCGGGTCGAGGTCCTCGGGTGCCATCGGTTCCGTCCGCCGGGCGCGGACGGCGTCGACGGCGAGGTTGTGCGCGATGGTGGTCAGCCAGGTGGCGACCGAGCCGCGGCGCGAGTCGTAGATCTGGGCGTGCCGCCAGGCGCGCTCGAAGGTCTGCTGGGCGATGTCCTCGGCGAGCTGCTGGTCGCCGGTGACGGCCATGGCGACGCCGAAGACCCGATGCTGGAATCTCCGTACGAAGATCTCGGCGAGCTCCGGATCCCCGGTGGCCAGCCCGGACAGCAGCGCCTCGTCCGGGAGGCGGCCGACGGGGAACCGGAAACCCGACACACCTCTGTATACGTTCGACGGCCGCCAGGGGATTGCCCGCCCGCCTTCCCGCCCGCCGCGGAAGATCACATACCCATTCTCCGTCGGCGGGCCGGGCCCCGCACGCGGGTCAGTGGCCGTTCTGGGCCAGGCGCAGCAGATGGTCCGCGAGGGCCTGCCCGCCGGTCGGCTCCCGGCTGATGAGCAGCAGGGTGTCGTCCCCGGCGATGGTGCCCAGGATGTCGTGCAGCTCCGCCTGGTCGATCGCCGAGGCGAGGAACTGGGCGGCGCCGGGCGGGGTGCGCAGCACGACCAGGTTCGCCGACGCCTCCGCCGAGATCAGGAGTTCCTGGGAGAGGCGGCGCATCCGCTCCTCCTTCGCCGACTCCCCCAGCGGCGCGCGCGGGGTGCGGAAGCCGCCCTCGCTCGGGACCGCGTAGATGAGCTCGCCGTCGGTGTTGCGGATCTTCACCGCGTTCAGCTCGTCGAGGTCCCGGGAGAGCGTCGCCTGGGTGACCGTGAGCCCGTCGTCGGCCAGCAGCTTGGCGAGCTGGCTCTGCGAGCGCACCGGCTGCCGGTTGAGAATGTCCACGATCCGGCGGTGCCGGGCGGTCCGGGTCTGCGGCACCGCAGCCCCCGTCCCGCCGGACTGGTCGAACTCCTGCGCCTGGCTCATCGTCGTCTCATTCTCCGGATCGTCCGTCCCCGCTCGCTGCGTCGAGGATGCCGGGCAGGGCACTGAGCAGCGCGTCCGTCTCGGCGTCGCGGAGGTTCAGCGGGGGCATCAGCCGTACGACGTCGGGAGCGGGCGCGTTCACCAGGAACCCGGCCTCCTGAGCCGCCTGCTGGACCTGCGCCGCCAGGGGCTCGGTGAGCACGATACCCAGGAGGAGGCCCGCACCCCGGACATAATCGATCAACCCGTGGCCGAGACCCTCGATCCCGTCCCGCAACCTCTCGCTCTGCCGCTTGACGTTCTCCAGCAACCCCTCGTTCTCGATGGTGTCGAGGACGGCGAGGCCTGCGGCGCAGGCGACCGGGTTGCCGCCGAAGGTGGTGCCGTGGTGGCCGGGCTGGAGCAGTTCGGCGGCCCGGCCGAAGGCCACGGTCGCGCCGAGCGGCAGACCGCCGCCGAGCTGCTTGGCGAGGGTGACGACATCGGGCAGTACGCCCTCGTGGGCCTGGTAGGCGAACCAGGTGCCGGTGCGGCCGGTGCCGGTCTGCACCTCGTCGAGGACGAGCAGCGCGCCGGTGGCGGCGGTGATCGCGCGGGCCGCCTTGAGGTAGCCGGGCGGGGGTACGACGACACCGTTCTCGCCCTGGACCGGCTCGATGATCACCAGGGCGGTGTCCTCGGTGACCGCGGCGGCCAGGGCCTGCGCGTCGCCGTAGGGCACGTGGGTGACGTCGGGGGGCAGGGGGCGGAACGGGTCCTGCTTGGCGGGCTGGCCGGTGAGCGCGAGGGCGCCCATCGTCCGGCCGTGGAAGCCGCCCTCGGTGGCGACCATGTGGGTCCGCCCGGTCAGCCGGCCGATCTTGAAGGCGGCCTCGTTGGCCTCGGCGCCCGAGTTGCAGAAGAAGACCCTGCCCTCCCGGCCGAAGAGCTGGATCAGCCGCTCGGCGAGGGCGACGGTGGGCTCGGCCATGAAGAAGTTGGAGATGTGGCCGAGGGAGGCGATCTGGCTGCTCACGGCCTCGACGATCGCCGGGTGGGCGTGGCCGAGCGCGTTGGTGGCGATGCCGCCGACGAAGTCGAGGTACTCCCGGCCGTCGGTGTCCCAGACCTTGAGGCCCTCGCCGCGGACGAGGGGCAGGCGCGGGGTGCCGTAGTTGTTCATGAGCGCGCCCTGCCAGCGCGTGGTCAGTTCCTGATTGCTCATGAGTCCCCCTCCGCGTCCGGCACGACCATCGTGCCGATGCCTTCGTCCGTGAAGATCTCCAACAGGATCGAGTGCTGGACCCGGCCGTCGATGACCCGGGCGGTCTGCACGCCGTTGCGCACGGCGTGCAGGCAGCCCTCCATCTTCGGCACCATGCCGGCGCTCAACTCCGGCAGCAGCTTCTCCAGTTGGGAAGCGGTGAGACGGCTGATCACCTCGTCGGAGTTCGGCCAGTCCTCGTAGAGGCCCTCGACGTCGGTGAGGACCATGAGGGTTTCGGCGCCCAGAGCAGCAGCGAGTGCCGCAGCCGCCGTATCAGCATTGACGTTGTAGACATGTCCGTCGTCCTGACTGCGGGCGATGGAGGAGACGACCGGGATCCGGCCGTCGGCGAGCAGGGCCTCGATCGCGCCCGTGTCGATCGCGGTGATCTCGCCGACCCGCCCGATGTCGATCAACTCGCCGTCGATCGTGGGCCGGTGCTTGGTCGCGGTGATGGTGTGGGCGTCCTCGCCGGTCAGTCCGACGGCGAGCGGCCCGTGCTGGTTGAGCAGGTTGACCAGCTCGCGCTGGACCTGCCCGGCGAGCACCATCCGTACGACGTCCATGGCGTCCTCGGTGGTGACCCGCAGCCCGGCCTTGAACTCGCTGACGATGCCGTGCCTGTCGAGGGCGGCGCTGATCTGCGGGCCGCCGCCGTGCACGACGACCGGCTTGAGGCCGGCGTGGTGCAGGAAGACGACGTCCTTGGCGAAGGCGGCCTTCAGGTCCTCGTCGATCATGGCGTTGCCGCCGAACTTGATCACGACGGTCCTGCCGTTGTGACGGACCAGCCAGGGCAGCGCCTCGATGAGGGTCTGCGCCTTGGGCAGCGCGGTGTGCTTACGCGTAGTGCTCATGACGAATAAGCGCTGTTCTCGTGGACGTAGTCGGCGGTCAGGTCGTTGGTCCAGATCGTCGCGGTCTCGGCGCCCGCGGCGAGGTCGGCGACGATGTGCACCTCGCGGTAGCGCATGTCGACCTTCTCGCGGTCCTCGCCCACCCCGCCGTTCTTGCACACCCAGACGCCGTTGATGGCGACGTTGAGCTGGTCGGGGTCGAAGGCGGCCTTGGTGGTGCCGATCGCGGAGAGCACGCGGCCCCAGTTGGGGTCCTCGCCGTGGATGGCGCACTTGAGGAGGTTGTTGCGGGCGATGGACCGGCCCACCTCGACGGCGTCGTCCTCGGAGGCGGCGTTGACCACCTCGACCTTGATGTCCTTGCTGGCGCCCTCGGCGTCCCGGATCAGCTGCTGGCCGAGGTCGTCGCAGACGGCGCGGACGGCCTCGGCGAACTCCGCGTACTCCGGGGTGACGTCGGCCGAACCGGAGGCGAGCAGCAGCACGGTGTCGTTGGTGGACATGCAGCCGTCGGAGTCGACGCGGTCGAAGGTGGTACGGGTCGCGGCCCGCAGCGCCTTGTCCAGGTCCTCGCTCCCGACGACCGCGTCCGTGGTGAGCACGACCAGCATGGTGGCGAGGCCGGGGGCGAGCATGCCCGCGCCCTTGGCCATGCCGCCGACGGTCCAGCCGTCCTTCGTGGCGACGGAGGTCTTGTGCACGGTGTCGGTGGTCTTGATGGCGATGGCGGCCTTCTCGCCGCCGTGCTCGGACAGCTGCGCGGCGGCGGTCTCCACACCCGGCAGCAGCTTGTCCATGGGCAGCAGCACGCCGATCAGACCGGTCGAGCAGACCGCGACCTCGATGGCGCCGCGCCCGAGCACCTCGGCGACCTTCTCGGCGGTCGCGTGGGTGTCCTGGAAGCCCTTGGGACCCGTACAGGCGTTGGCGCCGCCGGAGTTGAGGACGACGGCCGAGACCTGGCCGCTCTTGAGCACCTGCTCGGACCAGAGCACCGGCGCGGCCTTCACACGGTTGGAGGTGAAGACGCCCGCGGCGGCGCGGCGGGGCCCGGTGTTGACCACGAGGGCCAGGTCCGGGTTGCCGTTCTCCTTGATCCCGGCGGCGATGCCCGCCGCCGTGAATCCCTTCGCTGCCGTCACGCTCACGGCGCAACTCCGATCGTGGTCAGCCCGGTGGTCTCGGCGAGACCCAGGGCGAGGTTCATGCTCTGGACGGCACCGCCGGCGGTGCCCTTGGTCAGGTTGTCGATGGCGCTGATCGCGATGATGCGGCCGACGGCCTCGTCGAACGCGACCTGCACCTGAACGGCGTTGGAACCGTGGACGGACGCCGTGGCGGGCCACTGGCCCTCGGGGAGCAGGTGGACGAAGGGCTCGTCGGCGTAGGCCTTCTCGTAGGCGGCGCGGACGGACTCGGCGCCCACGCCGTCCTTCGCCGCGGCGCTGCAGGTGGCGAGGATGCCCCTGGACATCGGCGCGAGCGTCGGCGTGAAGGAGACGGCGACCCGCTCCCCTGCCGCCGCGCTCAGGTTCTGGATCATCTCCGGGGTGTGCCGGTGGCCGCCGCCGACGCCGTACGGCGTCATGGAGCCCATGACCTCGCTGCCCAGCAGGTGCGGCTTGGGCGCCTTGCCCGCGCCGGAGGTGCCGGAGGCGGCGACGATCAGCGCCTCGGGCTCGGCGAGCTGCGCGGCGTAGGCCGGGTACAGGGCGAGGGAGACGGCGGTGGGGTAGCAACCGGGTACCGCGATGCGCTTGGACCCCTCCAGCGCGGCGCGGGCACCCGGCAGTTCGGGGAGGCCGTAGGGCCAGGTGCCGGCGTGCGGGGATCCGTAGAAGCGCTCCCAGTCGGCCGGGTCCTGCAGGCGGAAGTCGGCGCCCATGTCGACGACGAGGACCTCCGGGCCGAGCTGCTCGGCGACGGCGGCGGACTGGCCGTGGGGCAGCGCGAGGAAGACGACGTCGTGCCCGGCGAGGGTCTCGGGGGTCGTCTCCGCGAGCACGCGGTCGGCCAGCGGCAGCAGGTGCGGCTGGAGCGCGCCGAGGCGCTGGCCCGCGTTGGAGTTGCCGGTCAGGGTGCCGATCTCGACCTCGGGGTGCGCGAGGAGCAGCCGCAGGACCTCTCCGCCCGCGTATCCGCTCGCTCCGGCCACCGCCGCACGTACCGCCATGTCCATCCTCCTCCAGATGGCATGACTATACGTTCCGCTGCACTTTTATGCAATGTATGCGGTGACGCCGGCGCCGTTCCCCGCTGTGACCGAGAATTTTAGTTGGCACACGGGGCACGCAAGTTGGCAAATCTTGGGGCCGTCACACTGTGTTGCGGGCAGTACACAAGAAACGCCCCGATCACCGGTCGCGTGGTGCTTCCATGGATGAATGGACGAGGCAGGGCGAGCGAAGATCCCGTCGGATTCAAGTCATCTGGACCAGCTTGTCACGGCGTACGACGGGGACGCCAGGTTCCGGGATCGACTGCGTCTCGGGACGACTGGACTCGTCGGTGGAGCTCGACGTGGCGGATAGGCGCCGACGATGTCTGCTGGCCGATCCGGGATATGGCTCACGTGCCGGTGCTGTTGTCCCGGCCGATGCGAGGGTTCACGTGGCGGGCGAAGCAGGGACATCGCCCCGGACTCGAGATGATGACGTCAACGGGCGGGAAGCATGGCTTTGAGTCGCTGAAGGAAATGCGGCTGCTGGTCGCGTTGGACTTCCTGGGCGCATCGGAGGTGCTGTCGCAGCCGTTCCGGCTGGACTTTGAGCACGTCGGCGGGCAGTCCTGGCACATCCCGGACCACCTGGCCGTGTTCGGTGGAGGGATGTGGCCGCTGGACGTCCGCCCGATTGATCTGGTCAAGGATGCCGACGCGCTGAAGTTCTCGGCGTCCAGGGAGGTGGCAGCGGCCTGCGGGTGGCGGTATTCGGTGGTCGCGGGTTGGCGCCCGCATGTCTGGAGCGTCCTTGATCACCTGTCCTCGCGCCGCCGACCGACGAGGGATCTGCTGGGCATGCGGGACCAGTTGCTCACCGCTATCGGCGGCAAGGACAGGCGAGTGATGCCATTCTCAGAACTCGCGGACGCGACCAGCGTGCCTTCCGTTGGCCGGGCGAACATCGTCCGGCTGCTCCGGCAACGCGAGCTCGGCATTGACCTGGGCAGTCCCTTGCGCAACAGCTCACTGATCTGGGCGGTGTGATGGCAGCGAGGGGGTTCTTGCAGATCGCGGCGGGCAGGCGGATCGCGCTCAATGGCGTCGAGTGGACGATCGAAGACGTCCACGCCCAGCTCGGCCGACTCGCCCTCGTCGATGACGACGGCCGCGCGGAGACCCGCTCGTTCCGCTGGCTCATCAACCATGCTGACCTGCAGCTTCTTCCCGCAGTCGAATCGAGGCGCCCGCCGCCGGTCGCCCGGCAGCCGAGGACACTCGCCGACCTGACCAGGGACCAGTTGGAGCAGGCCCGGCTGCGTGCTGCGCACGTGCTGGAAGCCGAGACGGGGTTCCGGGAGGGCCACCCGGCTCGGGCCCTGCAGGGTGAGCCCCGGCCGGCCTACGACCCTGACCGCACGACGCCGACCCAGCGTCGGTACACGAAGGCTGCGGAGATGGAGGCTATGCCCCGTCCGGAAGCGGTCCGGTGCGGTCTACAGCACCTCAGCTACCGGACGCTCGTACGTCTGTCCGGACTAGCGGGCGAGAGTCTCTTGCTGGCCTGCGCGGACGGGCGCTGGACACGGCGACGCAGCGGGCACCGCAGCATCACGGAGGAGGTCCGGGAGGCGATCTTCGCGGTCAAGGCCGAGTGCGGCCCACGCGCCCGCCTGAGCCAGGCGGCCAAGTACCGGTTGATGCACCGGTACATGAGTGAGCGGTTCCCGACGTTTCCCACCGAGAAGATCCCTTCCCGCTGGACGTTCGCGGCCGTCTGGAAGGAGTGGTTCGCGCCCGACGGAGCCCGACCGCGTTACGGACGGACGGCCGAAGCCGCGGCGGAGGCCGGTGTCTCCGGCCGGATGGTTGTCCACCGCCCGGGCCAGGTTCTGGTGCTGGACTCGACCCCCATGCCGGTCAAGCTGCGCGAGACCGTGTTCGGCGACGCGATCAACTCGACACTGACCCTCGCACTCGATCTCTACACGCACGGACTGCCGGCCTTCAGGCTCACACTCCAGTCCGACACCTCGGTCGACATCGCGATGCTGCTGCGGGACGTGATGCTGCCGCTTCCGATGCGGGACGGCTGGGGCGAGGACATGGAATGGCCCTACGCAGGGGTCCCGGCAGAGGTGATCGCCGAGTTCACCGGGCACCGGGTCGCCGCGCTGCCGTTCTTCGCCCCGGAGACGGTCACCACCGACCACGGCGGCCCCTACAAGAACCACCACCTGGTAGAAGCCGAAAGGGAGATCGGCTGCCGGATCCTGCCTGCTCGCGTCCTGCGGCAGACCGACAAGTACGCGGTCGAGCGCCAGTTCCTCACCATCCAGACCATGCTCTTCGAGCACCTGCTGGGTTTCACCGGCGGCGACGTCGCGGACCGCGGGGCCGACCCCGAACGCGACGCGAGCCTCACGCTCGCGCAGGCCGAGCACATCATCGCCACCTGGATCGTCCAGATCTGGCAGAACCGCAAATTAGGCGAATACGCCCCCAGCTGGGCACCGGGTGAGGACCACAGCCCCAACACCCTGTTCGCCGCGGCCATGGAACAGGGCGGCTTCGACCTGGACTTTCCCGAACCGAGCTTCTACTACAAGGTTCTACGCAAGCACCACGTGAAGATCCATCCGCGACGGGGAGTGAAGATCCTCGGGCATTGGTATCACCACCCGGTCCTCGACGAGCCGCGCTTCCTGCACCCTTCCGCTCGAGGCGGCAAACACGCGGGCACGTGGGTAGTCCGCAGTGACCGAAGGGACCGCAGGCAGGTGTTCTTCCAGGACCCTGCCGACCACGAGACCTGGCACATCCTGCGCTGGCGAGGGCTGCCGCCCGAAGGTGAGATCCCCGCGTTCTCGGACAAGACCGCCGACGCCCTCCTGACACGCGTGAAAGCAAACAACATCAGGATCCACTCCGAGAGCGAACTCTTGGAACATCTGCTCGAGATCCTCGGCTCGGTCACCCCCGTCGACCAATGGCCCAGCCAGGCCAAGAAGAAGGCCGGAAAGAAGCGGCGGGTCGCCCAGGCCCGCGAGATAACCCGAGCGCAGGCGGCGGCCGCCGACCGCCCCGCCGCACCAGCCCATCGCGGATGAGTCGGCTCCGGCTGAGATGCCCGCGGCCTGGGCCGAGCACGCTCGCGCGACACTGTTACCGATGTGGTGGCCGTGTCAAGCGGAAGTCCCCGCGCGTTACGACCACGGTGATCTTGAGCGAGGAGACGGTCAGTCAGTGCGCCGCGCTGCCGGTCGTCCGCCGGTCCCACCGGACCGGATCGCGATGTGAAACAAGCCGTCGACGGGGGCGCCTGCGCGACGACGTCACAGCCGAGACGTTTGCCATGACGACCGTCGGCCCGCTCGTCCACCAGCGCTTTCTCGTGAGTGCCAGGCTCGGGTCCGGCTTCGTCTGCGCCTGGCTCCTGCTGAGCGGGCGGCGGTGGGAATCGAGCCTCCATCAGACCCGGAGCGCTTCATGTCTGGTGTCTGCTGTACTTGATGACTGAGGGTGCGCTCGGCGGCACGGACTGGTCGCTGCGCTTCGGTCCCGGACGGAGGTGGCGCGGGCCAGTGGACAACATGGGCGGATGGATTCGTGAGCTCGCGCCGCGCGGCCGGAGTGTGCTGTCCCGGTCGGTTCTGCCCTCGGCCCAGGTCAACCGGCTTGTCGACCGGGTCGGCGCGGATCCGGTGGCCTGGGCCGTCGAACTTGCCCAGGGCATGACTGATCACGTGACCACGCAGATCCCGCAGCTTGGCGTGGACGGCCTCGTGCAGGAGCTGCGGAAGGGATGTGAGGCCGTCGCGTTGAGCATCGTGGCTGCGCTGGCCGAGAACACCGAGGTCACGCCGGAGCCTCCGGCGGAAGCACTCACGGGCGCTGTGGAGGCTGTGGGCCGGGGAGTCGGTGTCGAGCACCTGTTGCAAAGCGTCCAGCTCGGACATGCCTACGCCGTAAGGGTGCTCCTGGCCGAGGCCGAACGACACCTGCCTGCCTCCGACCGGTTCGCGGCGGTGGCGCATGTCTCGGAGGTGCTGTTCGCGATCGTCAACCAGCTGTCCGCCGAGATGACTCGCGAGTTCTCCCGGGCGCATGCCGCCTGGGTGACCAGTTCGGCCGCCGTGCGCATGGAGCTGGTGCAGGACATCCTCGACGGAAAGCCAGTCGCTGCCGATCATGCGCACCGCGTCCTGGGCTACGACCTCACCCGCCGGCACACCGCCTTGGTGGTGTGGACTGACGACCTCGAACAGGCCGATCCCGGCCGGTTGGCAGAGCGCGCCGAGCAGCTGCTGCGGGCGGGCGGAGCGACGGGCACCTTGATCCTGCCTGTCGGACGGCAACGGGTGTGGGCGTGGGGGTCCAGTGTCCACGGTGCCTCGGTGACGCCGCCGACGTCGACGGGCACGCCCCGGTGCGGGATTCGGGTAGCGGCCGGGCTGCCCGAGTCCGGCGCCGAGGGGTTCGCGTTCAGTCACGGTCAGGCCCTCGATGCCGTCCGGGTCGGGATGCTGTCCCGCACCGACCGGTGGCTGTTCGACTACGCCGAACTCGACGTGATCGCCATGCTCAGCACGCATCTCGATGAGGCGCGCCGGTTCGTGCACCGTGAATTGGGTGGACTCGCCGGATCCGGGGAGCCTGCCACCACCCTGCGCACCACCCTCAAGTGCTACCTGGACACGGAACGAAGCCTGAACACGACGGCTGAGCTGCTGCACGTCGCGCGTAACACGGTTGCGTACCGCATCCAGCGGGCCGAGCAGCTGCGGGGCCGGGAGATCAAGGTCCGGCGGATGCACCTTCAGGTTGCGCTGGCGCTCGCGGAGGAGTTCGGCGACCTCGTGTTGAGCGAACAGACCACCCCACGCTGACGGCGCTGACGGCCCCTTTGGACTTCGGTCCATCGGCGGCAGGCCGGTTTGCACCACGAGCCAAGCGCCTCGACGGCTGTGTCCGCTGAACTGTCGGCATGTACTTCGGCTACTGGCCGCGATCGCTCGCACCGGCGCCGGCCTTGCTGGTCTGCTGCCGCCCCGCGAAGGAACGCGCATGGTGATCCACCTCGCCCGCTACCGCCTCGACGACGAGATCCGGTGGGCGACCGTCGCCGACGGTGGCCTGTCGCCGCTGGCCGGCAGCTACGCCTCGACCGCGGACCTCATCCGTGACGGCGCCGACGACTGGCGGTTGGCCGTTGAGCGACCTGCCCGAGTGCCGACCGAGTCGGTGGAGCTGCTGTCCCCGGTGACCACGCCCTGCCGCGTCCTGTGCCAGGGCGCCAATTACCGGCAGCACGCGATCGAGTCCGGGATGGATCCCGACGCGCGGCCCTTCAACCTGTTCTTCGACAAGACGGACGCCACGGTCACCGGTCCCGACACACCCGTCACCCGGCCGCCCCACGTGCGGCTGCTCGACCACGAGATCGAGCTCGCCCTGGTGCTGCGCAAGCAGGTCACCCAGCCGGAGACCGTCACCGCCGAGAATCTCCACGAGTACGTCTTCGGCATCACCATCGCCGACGACCTCTCCGCCCGCGACGTCCAGCTCCCGCAGGGCCAGTACCTCAAGGGCAAGAGCTACCGCGGGTTCTGCCCGGTCGGGCCCTATCTCGCGGTCCCGGATCCGGGCGAGTTCCCGCTCCTGGACGACCTGGAACTGCGCCTGGAGGTCAACGGCGAGCTCCGCCAGCACGACAGCACCCGCAACCTGCTCTACCGGCCCGCTGAGACTCTCACCGAGCTGACCACGTTCTGCGACCTCAGTCCCGGAGACCTGCTGCTCACCGGCACCCCCCACGGCTGTACCGCGACCACCCCGCCGGCGCTGGTCCGCCGCCTGGCCACGGCGCTGCTATCCGAGGACAGGCTCTGGCGGATGTTCATCCGCTCCAACCTCCGCAAGCCCTACCTCCAGCCCGGTGACCTCGTGACCGCGAGCATTCGCAGCCCCGACGGCTCCATCAACCTCGGCCGCCAGCACACCACCATCACCACATCCTGAAAGGACCGATCATGGAAGCCGCCAAAGAAGCCGGCACCCACAGGCCCACGAACGCGAGCGACACCGCGCCGGCCTTCGTCGCGCACTGGGTCGTCAAGACCGCCCGCCGCGACGAGATGATCACGTGGTATCGCGTGGTCTTCGGCGCCCGCGTGGTGCACGAGGGCCGGCAGGTCACATTCCTCAGCTGGGACCACGAGCATCACCGGCTGGCGCTGGTCACGGTGCCGTCTGTCCTGCGCTACCTCTTCCCGCTGGCACGGCTGCGGCGCAAGGTGTACGGGATCGACCACCTCGCCGTCCAGTTCGCCTCGCTCGAACACCTGCTCACCACCTACGAGCGACTCAAGCAGGCGGGCATCCGCCCGGTCTGGGCCATCAACCACGGGCCGACCACCTCGCTGTACTACGAGGACCCCGACGGCATCCGCCTGGAGTTCCAGGTGGACAACTTCCCCACCACTGAGGCCACTGCCGCCTTCTTCGGCAGCAAGGAGTTCGCCGCCAACCCGATCGGCACCGAGTTCGACCCGGACTACCTGCTCGAGCGGCTGCGCCGCGGCGACGACCCGGCCGAGCTGCTCCGGCCCGGCGCGGGCACCCCGCGCGGCACCACACCACGGGCCAACAGGCGGGCGATCACCTGGAAGACTCTCTAGGCCATGCGCACCGCACCGGTCGTGATCGCGGGCGCAGGCCCGACGGGAAGCACCCTCGCACTACTGCTGGCCCGACACGGTATTCCCAGCACGGTGCTCGAACGCCGCGAGCAGCCCCTGATGCACCCTGCGGCCCACATCATCAACGCCCGCTCACTCGAGATCTGGCACCACACGTCACCCCGGCTTGCCACGGAGATCACCGCGCTGGCGCCGCCCACAGACACGATCAACATCATCCGCTGGTGCTCACGGCTCACCGAGTCGCTCGGCGAGATCGACCTGCTGTCGGACCCCGACCGTCTTACCGACCTCCAGGCGCACAGCCCTTTCCTGATCGCCCACATCGGACAGCACCAGCTCATGCCCGTGCTCTGGGCGGCGCTGGATCGCGAGCCGCTCGTCGACTTCCGCCCCGGCACCGCGGTCAGCGCGATCGAGGCGGGCGCCGACCGGATCGCCGTGCACACCGAGCGCGCCACGCAGGCACTCGATGCCGCCTACCTGGTCGCCGCCGACGGCGCCAACAGCATGGTCCGGGACAGCGCCGGCATTCCGCTGCAGGGCCCGGTCCTGGCGAACATGGGCAGCGTCTTCTTCCACGCCCCCGAACTGCACCCGCCCGGCACGGTCCGCCCGCTGCTCAGCTGGATCTACCAGCCCGACTTCTGCGGCGTCATGATCGCCCACGCGAACGACGACTACATCCTGATGACCGCCTACCTACACCCGGAACAGGAAATCGCCAGGGACAGCCGGCGCTATTGGGAACGGGCACTCCCGCGGGTGCTGGGCAGCACCGAGGTCACCATCCGGTCCACGGGCACGTGGAAGATGACCTCCCAGACGGCCCGCGCCTTCCGGCAGGGGCGCCTGCTCCTCGCCGGCGACGCGGCGCACCGTTTCCCGCACACGGGCGGTTTCGGCCTCAACAGCGGTGTGCAGGACGCCCACAACCTCGCCTGGAAGATCGCCGCGGTGCTCCGTGGAGGCGCCGACGACGTCCTGCTCGACACATACGAGTCCGAGCGCAGACCCGTCGTCGAACGCTTCGCCGAGCAGAGTGTCGCCAACCACTTCCTCCTCGACGAGGTGACCGCGCCCGTGGGAATCACCAACCGCGCGGTGCGGCAGACCACCGAGGCCCTCGCCCACCCGCTGTTGTCCCGGGTGCCCCCTCGCGCGCTGGGCTGGGCCTGCGACCGCCTCACCCCGCTCCAGCTCAAGCGCACCGGAGTGCTGCTCGCGAGTACCCCCCGCGGCCGGCGAGTCCGGGCACACATCGCCGCCGCCATCCCTGACCAGCTCGAGCACTTCGTCTCCACCGGGCTCGAGTTCGGCTACACCTACGACGGTCCGCTCATCCACGCCGAAACCCCTCCGCCAGGTGGTGGCGACGTGGTCACCTACCGCCCCACCACCCGTCCCGGCGCCCGCCTCCCCCACGCCGTCGTCCAGCACGAGGACACCCCGCGCCCGGTCCACGACCTGCTCCCGCACGATGGACTGGCCCTCGTCACACCGGATCCCGGGGCATGGGAGCGCGCACTGCGGGAGCGACCTGCCGACTGCCCGCTCCCGGTGCGCGTCGTCGGCCTGGTCGCGGCGTCCCCGGCCGAGGAGGGGACGCTCGTGGAGCTGTTCGAGGTCGGCCGACACGGCGCGGTTCTGGTACGGCCGGACGGCCACGTCGCCTGGCGCACCACCGGCACGGCCGGGCAGGCGACGCCGGAGCTGAACCGGTTCCTGCGCGACCATTGGCAGCCGTACTGGAAGCCCGATCCGGCTATTGCTCGCCAACTGGGAGCAGACTCCGTCGTGCCAGCAGTGAGTAGCCCGAACATCGAATAAGACAACGCTGTGAAGGTGCCTCAATGACCGAGGACCTCCTTGTAAACACACCCTCTGGCACCATTCCCTCCCCCTGGGCACCGCTACCGGCGGCCGCCGTCACACGCTGTAAGAACCCTCGCAAGGTGCGGGCGCACCCTTGCTCACAGCGGTGGGTCCTCGCGCATCGCTCCCGCTCACGGCTCCCAGACCGTCTCGGTCCAGGCAGCCTTCTCGATGGCTTCTCACCCCGCAGATGTGAGAGCGGAAGCGCACTCTCATGGTTCGTGTTTCACACCGAAGTCAAGGACGGCAACAATGACGAGCCCCCCACTCGGCCAGACCACAATCTCCGAGGACCTCGCCGTACTCCGCGAGGTCGAGAACCGGGTTCTGTGGTTGTCGACCGCGATCATCGACCATGCCAATCGCGTCCGCCCCAACACGTCGGGCCTGAAGGTGGGCGGACACCAGGCGTCGTCGGCCTCGATGGTGTCGCTGATGACCGTCTTGTGGTTCAGGCATCTACGCGCCGGCGACCGGGTTTCGGTCAAGCCGCACGCCTCGCCCGTCCTGCACGCGATCAACTACCTGCTCGGCAGCCTCGACAGGTCCTACCTCTCTCGGCTGCGCGAGTTCGGCGGGCTGCAGAGCTACCCGAGCCGCGCGAAGGACCCTGACCCGGTGGACTACTCCACCGGCTCCGTGGGCATCGGCGCGACCGCGCCGATATGGGGCGCGATGACCCGCCGCTATGTGGAGTGTTCCTTCGGCGGAGCCGGCACCGGCCGGCAGTACTCGCTGGTCGGCGACGCCGAACTCGACGAGGGAGCAGTGTGGGAGGCCGTGCTGGACCCTGCCGTCTCCGACCTGGGCGAGATCGTGTGGATTGTCGACCTCAACCGCCAGTCGCTGGACAGGGTCGTCCCGCACCTGGCCGCAGACCGACTCCGTGGGCTCTTCAGCGCTGCCGGCTGGCAGGTGATAGAGCTGAAGTACGGAAAAGTCCTCGAAGAACTCTTCCGGCAGCCGGGCGGAGATGCCCTTCGCCGGCGTATCGACGATATGAGCAACCCGGAATTCCAGCGCCTGCTGCGCTGCGACGCCGACGAGGTACGCCGTCGGCTGCCCGGCACCGGCCCCGATGCGGCCGGTATCACCAAGCTGATCACCAGACTGGACGACGAGAGCTTGGTCAGGGCCCTGGCCAACCTCGGCGGCCATGATCTTGACGGGCTCGACGCGGCATTCGGTGCGATCGACGACACACGGCCCACCGTGATCCTCGCCTACACCGTCAAAGGCTACGGCCTGCCCATGCAGGGCCACCCTCAGAACCACTCCGCGCTGCTGACCGGGAACCAGATCAGTCAGCTGGCGGACCGGGTCGGGGCTGATGTGGACGATCCGTGGAGGCCGCCACCCGCGGGCAGCCTTGTGGCGGAGCTCTGCCGCGAGACCGCACAGCGCCTGCGACGGGAGGAAGTCTCCCTGGCCCCGCCGCAGACTCTGCCGCTCGACCTTGGCCGCACACCCACGTCCACAAAGGCCACCACCCAGGCCGCGCTCGGTCGGACACTGCTCGACCTCAGCCGCCAGGCACCCGATGTCGCGCGGCGCATAGTCACGGTGAGCCCCGACGTCAGCTCATCGACGAATCTCGGTGGGTGGGTCAACAAGGTCGGTGTCTGGTCGGCCACCGAGCGGACCGACTGGTTCGCCGACGACCGCGAAACGATCCTGCACTGGCGGGAAAAGCCCAGCGGACAGCACATCGAGCTGGGCATCGCCGAGGTCAACCTGGTCGGCCTCATCGGTGAGCTCGGCGCGGCCTGGAGCCGGTGGGGCCAGCCCCTGCTGCCGATCGGCGTGCTCTACGACCCGTTCGTCGAACGCGCCCTGGAGCCGTGGTCGTACGGCATCTACGCCGGGGGACAGTCCATTCTGGTCGGCACCCCTTCCGGGGTGACCCTCGCCCCGGAAGGCGGCGCCCACCAATCGATCAAGACTCCCTCGATCGGCATCGAACAGCCCGACTGCGTGACCTACGAACCGGCCTTCGTCATCGACACCGAATGGACCCTGCTGGCCAGTCTCGGACGCCTTGGGAAGCCGGATGGCACATCGGCCTATCTGCGACTGTCCACCCGCCCGATCGATCAGGGCCTCGCCGCCGTCCCGGTCGATCCTGCCGCCCGGGAAATCCGCCGACGGCAGGTCGTAGGCGGGGCCTACGCTCTGCGGCGCACAGACGACCCGGTGGTGGCCCTCGCCGTCATGGGCGCCCTCGTGCCGGAGGCCCTCGCGGCCGCCGACCGCCTTGACCAGAGCGGCATCCGGGCTGACGTCATCTGCATCACCAGCCCCGACCTCCTCTACCGCGCCGTGCGTGCCCGCCAGGGCCAGGACCCGGCCGACCACTGGATCCTTGACGAGGTGTTTCCCGCCGACAGGGCGACACCCCTGGTCACGATCCTGGACGGTCACCCGCACTCGCTGGCCTTCCTCGCCACGATCAACCAGGTCCCGACCACAGCACTTGGCGTCACCCGCTTCGGGCAGTCCGGCTCCTTGGACGAGGTCTACCGATACCACCACCTTGACACCGAAAGCATCGTCGGGGCCGCACTGGACCTGGTCGATTAGCCCCGCCCCGTTCAACTCAAGCCCGATCGTCGGGGGTGCGGGCGCGGAGCCGGCCGCCGGTGAGGTCGAACTGGTACTTGGCGGCGATGGCGCGTACCGCTTCCACTTGCCGGGGGTGCGAGGGCGGGTAGTCCTGCTCCAGGTCTGCCTCTCGCGGCTCGGTCGTGTTGTCTCGCCGAGTCGACGACGTCGCGAGCGATTGGGTCGGCACCGGCAGCTTCCACCTGACCGGCCTCTCCGACCGCGACCCGCAGCACAAACTGCCGGTCGTGGAGCAGCTGGAGGCCGCGCTCTGCACCGACGCCCTGGTCACCCTCGCTGCCACGCCCACCTTCCCGGTGAAGTACCCGCCCTCGGGGACGCTGATGAGCGCCATGCATCACGACGTCCCCAACCGGCATTGGACCGCCCCGGAGCCGGTCACCAATAGTGCTGGGCATGGGCGCAGACGCCGTGACGGAGGTTCGCCGATGACCAGCTCCCCACCACCCGGAACCGCCGAGCCGGCCCGTGCCGCCTCGCCGTTGACGATCAGCGAGCAAGGCGCGTTCTGGGTCGGTGTCGGGCGCAAGCCGACCGAGGCCGGGACCGCCGCCGAGGCCGCGATGTACATCCAGTACCAGATCCCGGCCGATCTCCGGCATCCGCTGCCCGTGGTGATGGTCCACGGGGGCGGCGGCCAAGGCACGGACTACCTGTCGACGCCGGACGGGCGCCCCGGCTGGGCCACCCGGTTCCTCCAGGCCGGTTACGCCGTGTACGTGGTCGACCGTCCAGGTCACGGGCGCTCCCCGTACCACCCCGATGTCCTCGGGCCCATCGAGGGCGCGGCGCCGACGTACGAGTTCATCCGCTGGCTGTTCTGCGACGGGGCAGGACGACCTGGCAGCCAGTGGCCCGGCAGCGGCGAGGTCGGCGACGACTCCGCGCTGGACCAGTTGATGGCGAGCCAGGGCCCGACGCTGCCCACCTTCGCCGAGAACGAGGAGCAGATGCGGCGCTGCGGGGCCGAGTTGCTGGACCGGATCGGACCGGCCGTGCTGATCACCCACTCCATGGGGGCGCCGTTCGGCTGGCTGGTCGCCGATGCCCGGCCCGGACTGGTGAAGGCCGTCGTCTCCATCGAGCCGATAGGACCGCCGTTCATCGAACTGCCCGGCCTCGGAAAGCTGGAGTGGGGGCTCACCGCGGCCCCGATCACTTACGAGCCGCCGGCGCGGACCCCGGAGGAACTGCGCCTCCGGCTGCGCGAGGCCGGGGGCGACGGGCTGCAGGACTGCCTCGTCCAGGACGAACAGGCCGGCCCCGTGCGATCCCTGCCAGGGCTCCAGGGCTTCCCGATCGCCGTGGTCGCGGCCGACACCTCGCCGTTCGCGCCGTTCCAGCACGGTGTCGCCGACTACCTCGCCCAGGCCGGTGCGGACGCCGAGTTGCTGCGCCTGGCGGACCTGGGGCTCACGGGCAACGGTCACCTGCCCATGGGCGAGAAGAACTCCGACGACGTGGCCGAGGCACTGATGACCTGGCTGAACAAGCGACTGGCCGATGTGGAGGAAACGTCCCGATGACAACCGTGCCGACCGTGCCGACCGTCGAGACCGATGTGCTCATCGTGGGAAGCGGGCCCGCGGGAGCGAGCGCCGCACTGGCACTGAGCACCTATGGCGTGCCGAACGTCATGGTCACCCGCTACTCACGCCTCGCGGACACGCCCCGGGCGCACATCACCAACCAGCGGACCATGGAAGTGCTGCGTGACCTGGGTGTCGAAGAGGATGTGATCGCCCAGGCCACCCCGCAGCATCTGATGGGCAACACCGTCTTCTGCACCGCCATCGCGGGCGAGGAGCTCGGCCGGCTGAGGTCCTGGGGCAACGAACCGCTCGTGCAGGCTGCGCACGAGCTGGCGAGCCCCACCCGCATGTGCGACATGCCGCAGCACCTCATGGAGCCGGTGCTCGTGAACGCGGCCATAGCGCGCGGAAGCCAACTGCGGTTCGGCACCGAGTATTTGTCGCACGAGCAGGACGCCGACGGCGTGACCGCCACGGTCCGCGACCGGCTGCGCGGCGACACGTACACCATCCGCGCCAAGTACCTGATCGGCGCGGACGGCGGCCGCAGCAAGGTGGCCGAGGACGCCGGACTGCCGATGGGCGGCCAGATGGGCGTGGCCGGCAGCATCAACATCGTCTTCGACGCGGACCTCAGCAAATACGTGGCGCACCGACCGGCCACCCTCTACTGGGTGCTGGCGCCCGGCGCGACCGTGGGCGGCATCGGCGCCGGCCTGGTGCGCTGCGTACGGACGTGGAACGAGTGGCTGATCGTGTGGGGCTACGACGTCGACGCCGGGCCGCCGGACCTCACCGAGGAATACGCCCTGTCCGTCGTCCGCAAGCTGATCGGCGACGACGAGATCCCGGTGACCATCAAGTCGTCCTCCGCGTGGACGGTCAACGAGATGTACGCCGAGACGTACTCCAACGGCCGGGTGTTCTGCGCGGGCGACGCCTGCCACCGGCACCCACCGTCCAACGGGCTGGGCTCCAACACCTCCATCCAGGACTCCTACAACCTGGCGTGGAAGCTGAAGCTCGTCCTGGACGGCACCGCGTCCCCGTCCCTGCTGGACACCTACAGTGACGAGCGGGCACCGGTCGGCAAGCAGGTCGTCACCCGGGCCAACCAGTCCATCGGTGAAACGGCACCCGTCTTCGAGGCGCTCGGCGGCCTGGCGCCGCAGACCCCCGAGCAGCTGTGGCGGAACATCGCCGCCCGCAAGGACGCCACTACGGAGGCCGAGGAGCAGCGGGCGCGGCTGCGGGAGACGATCGCCTTCAAGGCATACGAGTTCAACGCCCACGGCGTGGACCTCAACCAGCGCTACACCTCCGCCGCGATCGTCCCGGACGGCACCGAGGACCCCGGCTTCGCACGCGACCCCGAGCTGCACTTCCAGCCGAGCACCCGCCCCGGCGCCAAGCTCCCGCACGCCTGGCTCTCCGCGGGCACCCGCAATCTGTCCACCCTGGACCTGGGCGGGAACGGCCGGTTCACCCTGATCACCGGCATCGGCGGCGAGCCCTGGACGGAGGCCGCCCGCATCCTCGGCAAGGAGTTCGGCCTGGAGATCGCCACGGCGGTCATCGGACCCGGCCAGGAGCACGAGGACCCGTACGGGGACTGGGCCCGGCTGCGGGAGATCGGCGACTCGGGCGCGCTGCTGGTGCGGCCGGACAACCACGTGGCCTTCCGCCGCCAGGACGCCACCGGTGACGTCACGGCCGCACTGCGGGACGCGCTGCGGCAGATCCTCGGGCGGGGCTGAGCGGCCATGGACCTCACGGCGAAGACCGCGAAGCCCGCGGAGACCGAGACGACGGCGGCGGTGCTGGAAAGCTTCGCCCACACCTCCGAACCCCGACTGCGCGAGGTGCTGGCCTCCCTGACGCGTCACCTGCACGATTTCGTACGGGACATCGAGCCGACCCAGGCCGAGTGGGAGCGGGCGATCGACTTCCTCACCGCAACCGGGCACATGTGCGACGACACCCGGCAGGAGTTCATCCTGCTGTCGGACGTCCTGGGTGTGTCGATGCTCGTCGAGACGATCAACGACCACAAGGCGGCCGCCGCGACCGACTCGACGGTGCTCGGCCCCTTCCACATGACCGAGTCCCCGGTCCGTGAACTCGGGGCGAACATCGATCTGGTCGGCGGCAGCGAGCCGTGTGTGATCAGCGGACGGGTCGTCTCCGTCGACGGCACCCCGCTGCCCGGTGCGACGCTGGACGTGTGGCAGGCCGACGACCAGGGCTTCTACGACGTCCAGCAGCCGGAGAAGCAGCCGCCGGGCAATGGGCGCGGGCTGTTCACAGCGGACGCGGAGGGGCGGTTCTGGTTCCGCTCGTGCGTTCCGAGCCCGTATCCCATTCCGACGGACGGGCCGGTCGGCTCGCTGCTGGAGGCGACCGGCCGTCACCCCTACCGTCCGGCCCATGTCCACTTCATCGTGGGCGCCGAGGGGTACAGCCCGGTGACGACGCACATCTTCGTGGCGGGCAGCGACTATCTGGAGTCGGACGCCGTCTTCGCCGTGAAGGAGAGCCTGGTCGAGGAGTTCGTCGAGGTGGACTCCCCCGCGGAGGCCGCGGAGTTGGGCCTGGCCAACCCCTTCCGCCGGGCACGCTTCGACATCGTGCTGCAACCGGTGATCCTGTGAAGGGCGAGGCCCTGGACTTCACCCACCAGGTACAGCCGATGCGCGTCCTCTTCCGGTCGGGTGCCGTCCCGGACGCGGTGCCCGACGAGGTCGCGCTTCTCGGCCTGCGCCGCGTCCTCGTGCTGTGCGACGACCATGGCCTGGACACGGCCCGTGCCGTCGCCGCGTCTCTCGGCGACGCCTGCGCCGGGCTGCACGCAGGGGCGGTGACGCACGTCCCGGTGGAGGTCGCCGACCTGGCCGTCGAGGCGGCTCGCGAAGCCAGGGCCGACGGCTGCGTGGCGGTCGGCGGGGGTTCCGTGACCGGCCTGGCCAAGGCCGTCGCGCTCAGGACCGGCCTGCCGATCGTCGCCGTCCCGACGACGTACGCCGGATCGGAGATGACACCCGTCTGGGGCCTGACCGAGGGCGCGGTCAAACGCACCGGGCGCGACCCGAAGGTGTTGCCGCGCAGCGTCGTGTACGACCCGCTGCTCACGCTCACCATGCCGCCCGTGGGGTCCGCGACGAGCGGCATGAACGCGATCGCGCACGCCGTCGAGGCTCTGTACGCCCCGGACTCCACTCCGATCGTCTCCCTCATGGCGCAGGAGGGTGTGCGGGCGCTGGCCGCGGCCCTTCCCGAGATCGTCGCCGACCCCTCGGGGCATGACGCGCGCAGCCGCGCGCTGTACGGGGCGTGGCTGTGCGGTGCCTGTCTCGGCGCGACCACCATGGGGCTGCACCACAAGCTCTGCCATGTGCTCGGCGGCACCTTCGACCTGCCGCACGCCGAGACACACGCCGTCGTCCTGCCCCATGTGCTGGCGTTCAACGCGCCGGCGGTTCCCGAGGCGCTGGCGGCGCTGCGCCGGGCGCTCGATGTCCCGGATCCGGTACGGGAGTTGCACGAGCTGGGCGAGCGGCTGGGCATCCCGCGATCGCTCGCCGACCTGGGCCTGACCGCCGCCGACGTGGACCGTGCGGTCGACGTCGCTCTCGGGGCGCCGTACGCGAATCCCCGCCCGGCCTCCGCCGACGAGCTGCGCGCCGTGCTGCACGCGGCCTGGGCGGGCGAGCCGCCGTACGGGAGCTGACCGCTTCTACTGGGCGAGTTCGGCGTACGGAACGCCGGTCGCGCGTCGGGCCACCCGGCGTGCGACCTCGGCGAACGCCGGGGCGGCGGGCGAGTGGCCCGTCTCCGGATAGGCGACCGCGGCCACCGCGCCGAGGGGCTCTTTCGGAGCGACGGCCTCCACTCCCGGGTGTGGCGGGAACATCCGGGCGCCCGACAAGGGCATCAGTCCCACCATGTGCTGGTAGGCGATCTTCGAGGCCATGTCCAGGGCCGAGCGGGCGTGGGAGCCGACCGTCGGGGCCTCGTGGTCCCCGTGGCGTCCCCCCACCCACAAGTCGTCGCCCGGGTGGGGGGTGACCCAGGGCTGGTCGTAGACCTCGGTCATGTCCACCGCGGCGGCCGAGGCCAGCGGATGCCCCTTCCACAGCGCGAGGGAAACGGGCTCGGTGAAGATCGGTACGCGTGTCAGGCCCGGCATGTCGACGTTCAGACACAGCAGCGCCACGTCGCACTCGCCGGCCAGCAGCGGGGCTTGCCCCTGGTGGAAGTCCGCTTCGTGCACCCGGATCGTGGCTCTGGGATACCGCTCGCGGAACGCCTCGATGACCGGATGCGTCAGCTCCGCAAGAGCCACCCCGTAGAGCGCGACCCGCACCTCGTCCCGTCGCCTGGCCCTGATGGTGTCTGCGGCGGCGGCGAGCCGGTCGGCGTCGGCCAGCACCTCGCCCGCCCGTTCGAGCAGTTCCGCGCCGTCGGCGGTGAGCGCCACATGCCGTTTGTCGCGGTCGAACAGCTGGACGCCCAGCTCACGCTCGAGGGCGGCGATCGAGCGCGTCAGCGCGGGCTGGGTGAGGTGCAGACGCTCGGCGGCGACCCGGTAATTCAAGGTCTCGGCGAGCGCCGAGAAATGGCGCAAGTTCCGGAGTTCCACTCAGCCCTCCAGAAAGGCGAGGTCCACGGCGTTGTGGTCCGCGCCAGGTTACAGCGCGCTTCCCCGCACGTCACCAGGCAGAAATGTGCGGCATTCCCGTCACCCCCTCCGACCTGGTGTGATGCACGGCACTCATCAAGCCCACAGCCACCGGCATTGGACGGTCCTTCGCCGCGCCGCCAACACTCCCTTCAGGCCGACCCAGAACAACAGCGGATGGGGTGCGAATTGTCCGAGACAACCGAGGCAGCCGAGATAATCATCGAGATTCCGCAGCCGGAGCCGGATCTGACACCGGAGGAACTGGTGCGCCGGGCCGCCGGCATGAGGGCCTGGCTACGTGATCATCAGGACGAGACCGAACAAGGGACCGGTATCTCCGAGGACACGCACAAGGCGTTCCTGGAGGCGGGTCTCTACCGGTCCCTCCAGCCACGCCGCTTCGGCGGTTACGAGTTCGGCCTGCGGACCTACTCCCGGATGGTCACAGAGGTGGCCCGCGGCTGCCCGTCCAGCGGCTGGAACCTGTGTCTGGCCGCCTCCCACAGCCTGGTGGTGGCCGGCCGCTTCCCCGAGAGCACCCAGCGCGAGGTGTTCGGGCCGGACGGTGACTTCCGGGCTCCGCTGCCGATGGCCCCGAGCGCCACCGCGACGAGGACCCCCGACGGGTACCTGGTCAACGGCCGCTGGGACTACGCCTCCGGAGTCAACGTCTCCACGCACTTCCTGGGTGGCGTGCTCATCATCGACGAGGAGGGCGGCATGCCCACGCCGGGCCTGGTGCTCGTGCCCTCCGGCTGGCGGATGCTCGACAACTGGGGCGAGATCCTGGGCTTCCGCGGCAGCGGCTCCAACAGCGTCGTGGCCGAGGACGTCCTCGTACCGTACGAGTACGTGTCCAGGACCTACGTCGCGGCGAACGACGCCACCGACGGGCCGGGGGTGGAACTGCACGGCAACCCGATGTACGCGGGCCGGCTGATGACGTTCTTCAACATCCAGCTGTGTTCGATCGTGGCGGGCACCGCCTGGGCCGCGATCGACGAGTACCAGCGGATCATCACCACCAAGAAGAGCCCGCTGCCGCCCTTCAGGCCGCGCAGCCACGATCCGGAACACCAGCGCAACCTCGGCCTGGCCACGGCCCTGGCCGACAGCGCGCAGCGGATCATCCTGTCGGTCGCCGACGACTACACCGCCTACGCGGCCCGGGGCCTGGCAGGGGGCGAGCCCTTCTCCTACCTGGACGACCAGGCCCTGTCCCTCACGGCCCGGCAGTCCGGCCAACTCGCCTGCCAGGCCGTCGAGATGCTGGCCTCGGCCAGCGGCTCCAGCGCGCTGGCGAACGGCCAGCGCATGCAGCGGTACCTGCGCGACGTCGCCACGTACAAGACGCACGTCAACGCCCAGCACAGCTGGTTTGCCACGGGATACGCCCGCTCTCTGCTCGGCGTGGAGAACCCGGCGTGAACCGGTCGACGTCCGCCGCGACGACGCCCGGCGGCGGCCCGGCGGACGACCCCGGCCGGTTCCGGCACGTGCTCGGCCACTACCCGACCGGTGTCACGGTGGTCACCGCGAAGGAACCCGACGGCACCCCGGTCGGCATGGTCATCGGCTCGTTCACCTCGGTGTCCCTCGATCCCCCGCTCGTCGCGTTCTTCCCCGGCCGCTCCTCCACGACCTGGCCGAGGATCATGGCCGGCGGCTCCTTCTGCGTGAACGTGCTGGCCGCCGGCCAGGAGAGCCTGTGCCGGGATGTCAGCGCCAAGGCACCCGACGTCTTCGACCGCCACCCGTGGCGCGGCGCGCCCTCGGGCAGCCCCGTCCTGGCGGGCGTCGCCGCCTGGATCGACTGCGACATCGCCGACGTGTGGACCCTCGGCGACCACTACTTCGTCCTCGGCCGCGTACGGGAACTCGGGGTGGAGAAGACCGGCGTCTCGCCGCTCGTCTTCTCCCGGGGGCGGCTCGCCCCGTTGCCGCCCCGCCGGGACCACGACGACTCGGCCGACTACACATGGCCCGACTGGCTCTGAGAGATCTGAGAGAGGAAAGACGCACCATGCGCGATCAAGGGCTCGGCTCGTGGCCCGCGCGGCGCGCCCGCATGGCACCGGAGGCCACCGCCGTCGTGCACGACGGTGGATCCCTGTCCTACGCAGAGCTGGCCGCGCGCGTGACGCGGCTCGCTCATGCCCTGCGTGCCCTGGGGGTCGGCCACGGCGACCGGGTGGCCTACCTGGGCGCGAACCACCCGGCCCTGGCGGAGACCCTGTTCGCCGCGAACGCGCTGGGCGCCGTCTTCGTACCGCTCAACACCCGCCTCGCGGCACCCGAGTTGGCTTTCATCCTGAGGGACGCGGGGGCGGCGGTACTGCTGTACGCCGCCGAACTCACCGATGTCGTGGACGCGTTGAGGGACGACGTGGAGGTGAAGCACTACGTCGAGCTGGGCAGCGCGTACGAGGAGCTGCTGGCGAACACACCCGACGACCCCCTGGACGAGACGGTCGGCCTCGACGAGGTGTGCATGATCCAGTACACCTCCGGCACCAGCGGCCGTCCCAAGGGCGTCATGCTGACTCACGCCAACATCGCCTGGAACTGCTTCAACATGCTGCTGGACGGGGACATCGCCTCCGACGACGTCGCTCTGGTGGTGGCACCGATGTTCCACACCGCCGCCCTCAACACCGTCTTCCTGCCGGGCTTCCTCAAAGGGGGGACGTCGGTGCTGATGCGCGGCTTCGACCCGGACCGGGTGCTCGACGTCATCGCCGAGCACCGGGTGACGAGGATGTTCGGCGTGCCCGCGATGTACCAGGCCATGGCCCGGTCGTCGCGGTGGGCGACGGCCGACCTGTCGTCGGTCCGGATCCTGCAGTGCGCGGCGGCACCCGTCCCCAAGGCCCTCATCCACACCTACCAGGACCGTGGCCTGACCTTCCTCCAGGCGTACGGCCTGACCGAGACCGCCCCCGCCGCACTGGGCCTGCGCGCACGGGACAGCATCCGCAAGGCCGGCTCGGCCGGCACGCCCTGCTTCTTCACCGACGTACGCGTGGTGCGGCCCGACCTCACCGATGTCGCACCGGGCGAGGTCGGCGAGGTGATCATCGAGGGCCCCAACGTGATGAAGGGCTACTGGCAGTGGCCCGAAGCGACCAAGGACGCCTTCGTGGACGGAAGTTGGTTCCGCTCCGGAGATGCGGCCACCGTCGACGAGGAGGGGTACGTCACGATCGTCGACCGGATCAAGGACATGTACATCTCCGGCGGGGAGAACGTCTACCCCGCCGAGGTCGAGCAACTCCTCCACCAGCATCCCGCGGTCGCCGAATGCGCGGTGATCGGCGTACCCGACGAACGATGGGGCGAGGTCGGCAGAGCGCTGGTCGTGCCCCGCGCGGGCGCCGAGGTGTCGCCCGACGACATCATGAACTCCCTGTCCGGCCGACTCGCCAAGTACAAGCTCCCCAAATCGGTCGTCCTCGTCGACACCCTGCCCCGCAACGCCACCGGCAAGATCCTCAAGGCCCGCCTGCGCAGCCAGTACGGCTCAATGCCGGCCCCAGGGCGCCGAGGAGGCATGAGGCCAGGGGACCCGAAAACGCCGGGTGGCGGCTGATCCACTTCGACCTCACGGTCACGAAAGGGGTGCGGAGGCCGTTCGCCGGCGCGCTTCCTGCCGCCGCGGGAATCTGGACAGTGCAAGCCCCAGCACGGGCGCTCTCGTCCTTCCCAGCACGAATCCAGCACGGTTGAGATGAGCAGGGGTCTGCTACCCGATGGATCATCGCTACTCGATGGCCGACCACCACCGCCGGCCTTGTCGTCGACGTGCTGAAAGCGAGCTGCGCGAGCGCTGGTTCACCCGGATGCTCGCACCGGACCACGTCGTTCACTGCTTCGTCGGCAGCCTCGCCAAACGACCCAGGACGTTCATGCCGCTCAGTCTCTTCTATCCTGCGGCGCGACATCGTCGAGAACCACCAGGAGGAGCTGTTCTACCTGTAAATGGGCCGCACAGGACGCCTCATCCGAACGAAGGTACTCTCGTGACACCCGGAATTCCTGCGAAAGCGACGGGCATTGTGTCCGGGGCAGCACGCCCAGGGAACCACGGGAGCACCGTATGCGCAGGGGCCTCAACGAGCGGCAGCAGGCCGTGCTCGATCGGAGTCTTCTTGGGACGGTGCGAGTTCGGCGATGACTTGCCGGGTGGCCGCCAGGTCCGTGAGCTGTACGAACTCCTCGGCATGCCCATCGACGAGGCATCGGTCAACGTCACCCGCGCTCGCCTCGGACGCCTCCTTCGTCAAGGCTTCCCCACCGAGCCCGGACGAGGCCCTACCAGAATCGGACTTGACGTCCACTCGGAGCTCCGGAAACCGCAGCTCAGGCATGCCCTCCACGTCCACCCGTGGCAACTCCCGAAGTAGGTCGTCGAACCGAGGGACAATTCCCCAAACCGCAGGTCAGGGGCCTTGGCGGTCGACTCATGGATCGCCACGCACTCCGGGTGACGCGTCATCGGGAAGGTATGCAGTCTGACCCCACCCGGGAAACATGCAGCTCAGAGGCGCTTTCAAGGACGAATCCAGGCCCCTCGGAAGGCTTCGTGCGTCATCACCACAGCCGTGCGTCAGCAACCGCTGGGGCGCGCGGGCCGAATTCATCGACGAAGCAGGCGGTCACGGCATCTACCACACACCGTGTGATTCAACCCGTTGCGGCGTCGCCGTCAACGCCTGGCGGCGGCTGCTGAGCGCCCGGCGCGCCTGCCGAGCACCGAACCGGCGGTGAGGCCGGAGCCTCCAGGGTAGTTGAACCAGAAGAGCCCGCCGACGAGTTCGCCGGCCGCGTACAGCCCAGGGACGGGGCGGCCGCTCAGGTCCAGCACCCGCGCGTCGGCGTCGATCCGCAGCCCGCCGAAGGTGAAGGTGATGCCGCAGGTCACCGGGAAGGCGACGTACGGAGGAGTGGTCAGCGGCTGGGCCCAGTTGGACTTGGGAGGGGTGATGCCCTCGGTCCGGCAGCCGTCCTTGACCGTCGGGTCGAAGCGACCGGGGACAACGGCGGCGTTGAACCGCTCAACCGTCTCCGCCAGCCGGCCCTCGTCCATGCCGAGTTCCTTGGCCAGGCCCTCCACGGTGTCGGACTCCACCCTGGTGATGCCCGCCGAGGCGTACTCCTCGGGGCGCAGCAGCGGCGCGGACGTCGCGTCGAAGAGCTGGTAGGCGACGCCTGCCGGTTGCTTGAGGATCTCGGCACCGTACTTGGCGTAGGTGTAGTTGCGGAAGTCCGCTCCCTCGTCGACGAACCGGCGGCCCTCGGCGTTGACCACGATGCCGAACGGGTAGCCGCCGCGGGTGAGTTGGTTGGTCAGCTCCCGGTCGCCGGTCGCTCGGGCTTGGCTGTCCCAGGCCACCGCGTGGCAGCCGCTCCAGTGGCCGTAGGGTTGCGCGCCGGCCGCCAGGGCCATGCGGATGCCCTCGCCGGTGTTGTACGGGGTTCCGCGCACCAGGGCCAGGTCCCAGCCCGCGCCCAGGTAGCCGGCCCGCATCTGCGGGTTGGCCTCGAAGCCGCCGCTGGTGAGTACCACGCCGTCGGCATCGATGCGCTGCCCGTCGGCGACCATCACGCCGCCAACGGAGCCGTCGGCTGCGGTGGCCAGGCCGGTGACGGGGCTGTCGAAGCGGACTTCGATGCCGCTGCGATCGGCGGCGGCAAGGTGCTGGTCGATCATTCCTTTGCCCCCGCCGACCACGCCGACGGCCAGTCCGCCCCAGAACCGGTAGCGCCCGTCCACCTCGTAAGCCTGCCGGTGGAACATGAGCTCGAATCGCAGGCCGAGGCTGCGCAGCCAGGTCATCGTCTCGCGGGATTCACCGACCAGGATCCGGGCGAGTTCGGGATCGGTCCTTCCCTGGGTCACCCGGGTCAGGTCGGCGAGAAAGTCGTCCTCGGTGTAGGGGGCGAGGTCGACGCGTCCTGCACGGCCCCCGGGAAGTGGCTCGACCAGCGAGGTGAGGTCGGTGAGCCCGCCGTGGCTGGTGCGCATCGCCCCGGCAGTGAAGTAGGAGTTGCCTCCGGCCCACTGGCGGGGGGCCTTCTCCAGCAGCAGCACCCGTGCTCCCTGCTGTCGGGCGGACTGAGCCGCGCTGAAGCCGGCGTTCCCGCCGCCGACCACGACGACGTCCCACTGCTCGGTCATGTGTACTCCCATGGGTTCGGACAGCAGATGCCCGGATCGGAGATCCTTTCGGGGCTGGGGCGTACGGATCAGGGACTGTGTGCGTACGCGACCGCAGCTTGAATCTCTTTCACCAGGGCCCGGCGGGCGGGTTGACGGCTGCGCGGCCCGCCCGCCGGGCAGTACGACGATGCGCCAGCAGCGCCATCAGTACAATCGAAAGAAATTGAAGCTGCTTTCACAAATGCTTAAGGCGGTCGCGATGAGCCTCGATGTACGCCGCATGCTGGTGCTGGCCGAGGTGGCTCGCCGGGGCTCCATCACGGCGGCCTCGATCGCCCTGAGCTATACGCCCTCGGCGGTGTCCCAGCAGATCAGCAGGCTGGAAGCGGAGGCCGGGCAGCCGCTGATCGCGCGGCACCCCCGGGGCGTCACGCTCACCGAGGCCGGCCGCACTCTGGCCGAGCATGCCGCACGGATCGATCGCCAGTTGCGAGCCGCACGCCGATCCCTCGATGACATCGCGGGCCTGCACAGCGGGACCTTGCACATCGGTACCTTCCCCACCATCGCCGCATCCCTGCTGCCCCGCGTCGTGCCCGCCTTTCGCACCCGGTACCCGCAGGTTGAGCTGGCCGTGCACAGCGACCGCAACGCCGGCCTGATGGACCTCCTCGAGAGCCGGGAGATCGAGCTTTCCTTGATGTGGGACTACCCGTGGCGGCGCCTGGACGAGACCAACCTCGATGTCACCCATCTGCTGGACGACCACACCTGCCTGGTCGTCGCCACCAGCCACCCGCTCACCGCCCGGCACTCCGCCGGTTTTGAGGAGCTGGCCGAGGAGAACTGGATCGTCCGGGGCGATCACCCGGTCGCCGAGCTGCTCACCCGTAGCTGCCGTGCCGCCGGCTTCGAGCCGAAGATCGCCTACCGGGCACACGACTACCAGGAAGCCCAGGCCATGGCGGCGGTCGGCCTGGGCATCACGCTCGCCCCCAGGTTCGCCCTGGCCAGCCTGCGGGACGATGTCACCACCATCGACCTGGGCCCCTCGGCCCCCGTTCGCCGCATCCTGCTCACCCGGCTGCGCGACAATCCACCGACACCGTCAGCCAAGGCCATCGCAGAACTGCTCATCGAGACCGCCGGGACCCTGCGTTCCTAGACACGCGTTCCGCGGCGTGACGGCCGGCGACCGCCGCCGTCCCGCGGGGCATACCCAGGACCCGTGGCTGCCGAGCTGCTCGGGCCGATTGCCGCACACAGTCAGAGTCGGATGAAGGAGGCCCGGGACTGTTCGAACGGCAGGTTCGTCATGCCTGCGCCCACCCGGGCACGTGGTGCCTTCTCGTAGAGCGGCAGACGATCCTCTGTTCGTGGTGGCGGTCACGTGGGCGTCGGACGGATGCCTTCGCTCAACCCGGTGTGTACGCCGCAGCGAAGAGCGGCGTCGGCCGGCGTTCTTGTGACCGCCACCACGAACGAAGAAGTCGACGGTTGTGATCGCGCTGACGGCGGGCGTCGCCCTGCCCGCGGCGCTGCTGGCCCTCGCGGCGTTGCGGCCCTCGGCCACACACCGGTCCAGCACGTGCGGGGCACTAGCAGCCGGGGTGCAGGAAGACCGCCGCCGGGCGTTCGGAGCGGGACTTAAGATGATCTGCATGACGTCCTCCAGCCAGATCCGTCAACCGACGAGGCGACCGCGGGTCGGGCGCAGTGCATTCCTGACATGCACGCCCCTGTACTGGGGCTTGGCGCGGAGCACCGCCCTGTTGGACATCGACCTTGTCCAGGACACACCCGACCGGCTGACGGAACGGTTGCTCTCCGGCGACCTGGACGTCAGCTCGATCTCATTGGTCGAGTATCTGCGGCACAGCGATGACCTCGTGATGCTGCCCGACATCGCCGTCGGAAGTGACGGGCCGATCCAGTCCTGTGCGATCGTCACGAAAGTGCCGCTGAGCGCGCTGGATTGCCGCACGGTCGCACTCGCCACGACCAGTCCCACCTCCGCACAGATGTCCCGGCTGCTGTTGGAGCAGCACTACGGGGTCACTCCGAGGTATGTGACGCGGCCGCCTGATCTTGAGGTCATGCTGGATTCTGCCGATGCCGCCGTTGTGACCGGGGACGCCGCCCTGGCGGCGACGATGAACCGGCCCGTCTCTCCCGGCGTTCGGGCGTACGACCTGGGTGAGCTGTGGAGACGCTGGTCAGGGCTGCCTTTCGTACTGGCCGTGTGGGCGGTACGGAAGGAGACAGCGGCGCGGCGGCCGGACATCGTCGGCATGGTGCACCGCAGTCTGCTGGCCGCGCGCGGCCTCGCGCGGAGTGAGTCCCGCGAGCTTGCCGACCGGGTGGCCGTCTGGGAGCCCTTCACCGCCCCGATGCTGCAGGACTTCTTCACCCGGACCCTCGCCTTCTCCCTCGGGAAGCGGGAACGGCTGGGGCTGAGCGAATTCGCGCGCCGTTCGGGATATGTCACGCCGGCTCTCCCCTCTCAAAGCGTGTTGCAGAAGGCCGTGAACAGGCAGCCTGATCTGGACTGTTGACGCATCCGGTCATGCGGCGAGGGCGAGGTTGTGCATGCGGGCGCCGGCCTGGACGGCGTGATGGAGGCCGTCGCCGCGTTGCCGGCAGTCACGAAGGATCTTGTAGTTCTTCATCCGGCCGATCACGTGCTCTACGCGGGCGCGGACCTTGCGGTGCGCGGCGTTGTCCTCCTTCTCGCCCTTGAGCAGCGGCCGGCCGGGCCGTTTGCGGTGCGGGACGATCAGGCCGATGTTGATGCAGGCGCCGTCGCCGAGCACGGTGACGCCCTGGCACTGCTCGGCCAGACGCGAATCCCGCCAGGCTTTCGCATCCGGGTCGTGCCCGGCACCAGCCGGGCGGCAGCCACCACCAGGCGCGTGTCCGCGTCCACGATGACCTGCACATTCGCCGAGAAGCGGTAGTTACGTGAGGACGTGCCCACCGTGCCGTCGCGGACCGGAATGAGGGTGCCGTCCACGATCCACAACCGCTCGATGGCATCCTGCGGAGCGCGGACGGGCTCAAGCGCGAGCAGCGGGCCAAGGCGCTGGATCACCCGGCAGACGGTGGCCGGCGAGACGCCGAACAGCGGGGCCAGCTGCCGCATGGTCAGGTTCGTGCGGTAGTAGACCGCCACCAGCAGCACCCGCTCGGCCAGCGGCAGCCGCCACGGCCGCCCCCATCCACAGCCATCCCCACCACGCGCACGCACCGCCCGCAGCAACCGCCCGAACTGATCGATCCGCAGCCCCCTGGACGCTTCCACCCACACCCGCTCGGCCCTCAACACCCCAGCCATACAACGTAGATGCCCTGTTCACGGCCTTCTGCAACACACTTTAAGCACGTCCGAGGCCTGTCGAGCCCAGCGTCTCGCAGGCCCCGGACGTCGGTGCGGGCCACCCCGGTCTCGGGGGGAGGCCGGTGTGCGATGGCAGCCCGCGCGGAGCCGGGAGGGGCGGCCGCCACCCTCACAGGGGGCCGCCCGTGCCCGGCCGTACAGGACGCGTCAGCCAGCGGTCATCGCCGTTGCCGCGTATGTCAAGGAGATCAGGGCCAGTACGGCGGCCGGGACGGCCCGGACCGGCGGGTCACCGTGGCGCAGGTGGATCACCGCCGCCGCGGCCATCAGCAGGGCGAGGCCTGTCGCGGCTGCCACGCCCAGCGGCGTCCAGGTCAGCCCCGTCAGCAGACCGGCGACCCCGGCCACCTCCATCGCGCCGACGACGCGGTAGAGCCGTACCGACATGCCGAGATGGGCCGCCGCCTGGCGCATGAACGGCGCCGAGGCCAGCTTCGCCAGCCCTAGCGGGAGGAAGACCAGGGACAGGGTGACGGCGAGCACGGTGGTCATGAGGCGGACCTGCCCTTGCGGCGCTCGGCGCCCAGCCGGACGTAGTGGTCGACGAGGTCGGGGCTGTCCACGGTGGCGGGGTTGACGACCTGCTCGACCGGGGCGCCCTGGAGCAGTCGTTTGATCGGGACCTCCAGCTTCTTGCCGGTGCGGGTGTGCGGGATGCCCGGCACTTCGAGGATCTCGTCGGGGACGTGGCGGGGTGAGGCGCCGGTGCGGACGGCGTCGCGGATCTTCTCGCGCAGGGTGTCGTCCAGGGTCACCCCGGCCGCCGGGACCACGAACAGCGGCATCCAGTAGCCGCCGTCCGGCTCCTCCGCGCCGATGACCAGGGCCTCGGCGATCTCGGGGAGACGTTCGACGACATCATGGATGTCGGCGCTGCCGAGCCGTACACCGTTGCGGTTGAGCGTCGAGTCGGAGCGGCCGTGGATGATCACCGAGCCGTGCCCCGTGACCGTGATCCAGTCGCCGTGTCGCCACACCCCGGGGTACGCCGAGAAGTAGGCGTCGCGGTAGCGGGTGCCCTCCGGGTCGTTCCAGAAGTACAGCGGCATCGACGGCATGGGGCGCGTGACGACCAGCTCGCCGACCTGGTCGACGACGGGGAAGCCCTCGGCGTCGTACGCGGCCAGCGCCACGCCCAGGTGCGGCGCGGACAACTCGCCTGCCCAGACCGGGGTGTTGGGTGCGCTGCCGGCGAAGCCGGAGACGATGTCGGTGCCGCCGCTGATGGAGGCCAGCAGGACGTGCTCGCCGACGTGGTCGCGCACCCAGGGGTAGGCGGAGGCGGGGAGGGCGGAGCCCGTGCAGCCGACGACGCGGATCGAGGAGAGGTCGTGCGCGGACGGGTCGATGCCCCATTTGGCCATGCCCAGCAGGTATTGGGGGCTGGTGCCGAAGACGGTGACACGGTGGCGGGCGGCCAGTTCCCACAGCACGTCGAGCTTGGCGAAGGGCGCCGGGCTGCCGTCGTAGGTGCAGGTGGTGGCGCCGGTGAGGAGGGTGGAGGCGACCAGGTTCCACATCATCCAGTGGGTGGTGGTGTACCACAGGAGGCGGTCGCCGGGGCCCAAGTCCGAGTGCAGGCTCAGGGTTTTGAGGTGCTCCAGCAGGACGCCGCCGTGGCCGTGGACGATACCCTTGGGCAGGCCGGTGGTGCCGGAGGAGAAGACGACCCACAGCGGATGGTCGAACGGGACCGGTACGCAGGTGAGTTCCTCGGTGCGGGTCGAGGCGTCCTCCCAGGGGACGACCAGGGACGGGTACGCCTGCGCCGGCCACGGCAGGCCGACGTGGTCCACCAGCAGGGTCGCCTTCAACGTGGGGAGGGCGTGGGCGAGTTCGAGGACGGCGTCGCGGCGGTCATGGGTGGTGCCGTTGAAGAGGTAGCCGTCGGCGGCGATCAGCACGGTGGGTTCGAGCTGGGCGAACCGGTCGGCGGCGGCCTTGGGGGCGTAATCCTGTCCACACACGGACCAGACGGCGCCCAGGCTCGCGGCGGCGAGGAACGCGACGATGGCGTGCGGGGTGTTGGGCAGATAGCCGACGACCCGGTCGCCCTTGCCGACGCCGAGGTCGCGCAGGGTGGCGGTGACGGAGGCCACCAGTTCACGCAGCCGCCCGCCGGTCACCTCGTACCCGCAGCCGGTCTCGCCGAGGGCGAGGATCGCCACGTCGTCGTCGGCGAGGTTACGCAGGGCGTGGTGGGCGTAGTTGAGGGTGGCGCCGGGGAACCACTGGGCGCCGGGCATGGTCTGCGCGGCCAGGACCTGCTCGTAGGGGGTGTCGGCGTCGATGTCGAAGTACTCCCACACCGCGCCCCAGAAACCCTCCAGGTCGGTGATCGACCAGCGGTGCAGGGCGGCGTAGTCGTCCGGGTCGATGCCCTGACGCCGGGCGAAGTCCGCGATGCGGCTGGCGGCCGCCGTCTGCGGATCGGGGGTGAAGAAGGGCGTACTCATCGCGTCGTACTCCTCAACAGGTGTTTCGGGGCCGTCCGTTCGGAAGGGACAGGGCTTCGCGTGGTGTGCAGCAGGGAGGCCCAGGCGGCGGTCGACGTGAAGTCGCGGCCGCCGGCCGGGACGACGTCCATCACGACGCGGTCGGGCCGCAGCAGGACTGCGTCCGCGCGTCCGGCGCACAGCCAGGCGGCGAGGGTGCCGTCGTCGCCGAGGCCGTCCACCGAGACCGCGTGCACGCCGAGACCGTGCGCGAGCGCGGTCAGGGAGGGGCCGGGTTCGGAGGCGGTCAGCACGGTGAAGGAGTCGCCGAGCAGCTCGTCGAGACGGGTACGCCGTCCGCCGACGCTCACCCACGGTTGCGGACAGTGCGTGCCCGCCAGGCGTCGGCGGACCCCGCGCCGCACCAGGGGCCCGGCGGTGAGGGGCGGGCTGAGGTCGCGGCCGGCCAGCTCGGTCAGACCGGGTATCCGGCAGGCGGCGGCCAGCGCCCGTCGGCGGATCGCGGCGGCGCCGTCCTGGCCGCCGGTCATGGCCCAGCCCATCGCGACCGCGAGCCGGACCACATGCCGGGCGTGCGGCCTGCGTTCGCTCTCGTAGGTGTCCAACAGCCGTTCGTCGCCGCCCTGCTGGAGGACACGGGCGAGTTTCCAGGTGAGGTTGTAGGCGTCCCGCAGCCCCGAGCACAGACCCTGTCCGATGAACGGCGGGGTGAGGTGGGCGGCGTCGCCGAGCAGGAAGACCCGTCCGCTGCGCCAGCGGTCGGCGACGCGTGCGCGGAAGGTGTACTGCGTCTCGCGTACGACATCGAAGTCCCCGTCGTACGAGGGCGGCAGCCACGGAGCGATCAGCTCACGGACCGTCTCCTGCCCTTCCCCGAGCCGGAACTCCCAGCGGTAGCGGTTCTCGCTCACGCGCATGAAGGTGGCCGGCCGGGCCCGGTCGCAGACCTGGTCGACGCCTTCCCAGCAGCGCACGGGGCCCGTCGTGTCGACGTCGATGACCTTCCAGCGCTCCTCGAAGCGCAGGTCCTCCCACACGCCGCCGATCGCCTCGCGGGTGAGGCTGTTGGCGCCGTCGCAGCCGAGGACCGCGTCGGCCCACAGCTCGTGCTCACCCTCCTCGTCGCGGTAGGTCACACGGACGGTGCCGGTGGAGTCCGGGCCGACGCCGGTGACCTCCACGCCACCGCGCAGTTCGCACTCCGGGCGCCGGGCCACGGCGTCACGCAGTAGGCGTTCCAGCTCGGGCTGGTCGAACATGCTGGTCTGCGGATACCCGTGGTGCCCCTGCGGGGAGCGCCGGAACTCGGCCATCACCCGGTGCCGGGCGTCCAGCAGCCGCAGCCCCTTCGCCGGGCGGGCGATGGCGGCGAACTCCTCACCGACGCCCGCAGCCTGAAGGATCCGGTGGATCTCGTCGTCGCCTGCGACGGCGCGGGGGAGCGGGTAGACGTCCTGGTGGCGTTCGAGGACGACCGTGCGGACTCCGCGCCGGGCCAGGAGGAGGGCGGCGGTCACGCCCACCGGTCCGGCCCCGACGATCACGACGGGCACACGTGCGGCTTCATCGACGGTCATGTGCGGCTCACCTCGGGTATTAGTTCGCGTCCGCGACGGGCGTGCGCTGCTCGCCGAGGTCGATGCGGCCGTCGGGGGTCGCGATCGTCGCCGTGATCACGTCGCCCGGGTTCAGGTAGTGCGGGTTCTTGGCCTGGCTCTTGAAGAAGGCCTTCCACTTCACGGCGGGCGGCAGCAGCGCGCCGATCTTCTCGACGGCCTTCGGCGGGGCCTTCAGGGCCGTGCCGCCGGGGGTGCCGGTGAGCAGCAGGTCGCCGGCGTCCAGGGTCTGGAAGCGGGCCAGCAGGGTGAGTGCCTGGGCCGGGCGGACGATCATGTCGGCGAGGGTGCGGTCCTGGCGGAGCTCGCCGTTGACGCTCAACTTCAGCCGCAGGTCCAGGAGATGGGTGAAGTCCTCCGGCTCCAGCAACGACAGGTACGGACCGGTCGGCGTGAAGGTGGGGTACGACTTGCTCTCGTAGAACTGCGTCTTGGTCAGCTGCACCTCACGGGCGCTGACATCGTTGGTGATCACCAGTCCGGCGACGTACGACGGCAGGTCCCGCTCCTCGACGACGGTGCCGACGGGCAGGGGCGCGCCCATGACGAGGCCGAGTTCGATCTCGTAGTCGAGGAACTTCACGTGGGAGGGGCGGACGACGGCGTCGCCCGGGCCGCTGACCGAGCCGGACGCCTTGCGGAAGAAGGTGGGCGGGACATCGCCCTTGAAACCCGAATCACGGGCGTGGCTGCGGTAGTTGACCATCTGGGCGACCACCCGGCAGGGCGTGGTCACCGGCGAGAGCGCGACCAGGTCGGCGATGGGCGTGCCCGGTTCATCGGAGACGCCGGCCTCACGGACGGCGTCGCGGTCGGCGAGCAGTTCGGCGGTGGTGGCGGCCTTGGTGTCGACCGGGACGGCCCGGTCGCCGAGGACGACCCACCAGCCGTCGGCGGTGCGCAGGACATTGGTGCTCATGTCAGTGCCTTCGTGAGGGTGATTCGCGTGCGGGGGATTCGCGTGCGGGGTCAGGAGTTGGCGGCCTTGAGCAGGCCGAACAGTCGGGCCGGGTCCATCTCGTTGTCGCCGCGCAGGGCCTCGATGACATCGCGGAGCCGCTGCGGGGAGGGGCTCGCGCCGAGGAAGTCGCGGGTGGCCGGCGGGCCCCACTGGGCGAGGCCGCTGGTCGACATGGGCGCCCAGCCGGGCTCGACGTCGCAGGAGAACAGGTCGCCGTCGGCGAAGTGCTCCAGCATGAAGTGGTCGGGGTCGCGCCAGTAGTCGAAGAGCTGGCTGCCCTGGATGTGCCGGCCGATGCCCCAACTGCGCTTGTATCCGCGCTCCTTGAGGTATTCACCGCCGGTGGCGATGGAGTCGAGGTCGGTGACCTGGTAGGCGGAGTGGACGTACCCCGTCCCCGGCCCCAGATGCATCGCGAGGGTGTGGTGGTCGGCCGGCACACTGCCCAGGTCGCAGCGGATGAACGCCATCGTCGACCCGCGCCCGCGCTGCCCGTCCAGGAACAGGAAATCGGACACGATCATCCCGAGGGTGTCCAGGTACCAGTCCAGGGCCCGGCCGAACACCCGTGTCTCCAGCACCACGTGGCCGAGCCGCTGGATGCGGGACGGCTCGCGCGGCGGCCGCTGGGTGGCGTTGGTACGACGGTGATCCGTGCCGAAGTTCAGCAGCAGCGGCTGCTGTTCCGGCAGTGCGGGGAGCTGTTCGCCGCAGTGCACGACCCGGACCGGGAAGCCGGACGGGTCGAGCAGGTCGACCACCTTCCCGCTGCCGGGCACGTCGGATTCTCGTACGGACGATCCGGTGGCGCGGGCCAGCCGGTCCAGGTCACCCCGCTCGGCCGCGCGGAACGCCGGACCGATGAAGCGGGACGTACGACCACGCCGGATCACCATGCAGGGCGAGCCCGCGAAGGTGCCCCGCAGCCACAGCTCGCTCTCGGTGCGGGCGGCGACGCCGAAGCCGAAGTCGCGGGCGAAGACCTCCGCCCGGTCCAGGTCGGGCTTCTCGAACTCCAGCCAGGCCAGGTCCGCCACCTTGATCACGGGGTTCCGGGAGCGGCCAGGGTGTTCGCCGCGCAGGGCGCCCTGCTCACTGTGGAGGTCCTGGTGGGCCGTGATGACGTCCCCGTTGACGCGTGTTTCAGACATGGTGCCCTCCGAGCAACATTGCCGTAATGAGGAAATCATCAACTGTGACAGTTCCGTCGTCAAGACGTTCGCCGCAGGAAATGATGAATCCATCAGGACTGCGATCTACATGGGGTAACCGTTAGACTTCTGCGCATGTCTACGTCAGCCCCGCCCAGCAACCGGTTCGAGCGACGTCGCGCAGAGACCCGTGGAGCTCTCGTGCGAGCGGCCCGGCAGATCCTTGCCGAAAGCGGCGATACCAGCGCGAGTATCCAGGCGATCGCCGAGCGCGCGGACGTGGGCTTCGGGTCCTTCTACAACCACTTCGACTCCAAGGCGGAGTTGTTCGAGGCGGCGGTGATCGACGCCCTCGAGGAGTTCGGGCAGGAATTCGACGAGCGTCTGACGGGGATCGACGACCCGGCGGAGCGGGTCGCGGGCGGCTTCCGGCTCAGTGCCCGCATGGCCGACTCCCACCCGGAGCTGATGCAGGTCCTGCGCCGCCGTGGCCTCGCGCACATCCACTCGGGCAAGGGACTGGCCCGACGCGCCCTGCGCGATCTCCAGGTCGGCATCGCCTCCGGCCGCTTCACGCCCGTCGACCCCATGGTCGCCCTGTCCGCACTGGGCGGCGCCCTGCTGTCCCTGGTGGAACTGCGGTTCGCCCGCCCCGAGGTGGACGGCGACGAGGCCGCGATGAACCTCGCCGAGATGGTCCTGCGGATGCTGGGCCTGCCGGCGGACGAAGCGCACGAGGTCGCCCGACGCCCCTTGCCTGACGCCGCCTGACCTCACGCGGACGACGAGTCCGGGCGGAACGTGACCGAGCGGCCTGTGAAGCGGGCGTCGATTCCGTCCTCGGTGGTGGTGACCGACCGCAGCCGGAGCCCTTGGGGCACGTTCTGCAGCGGTATGGGCTCGTCCAGGGCCTTGTCGAGCAGTGATTTCAGCGGAGGGAGCAGCTCACCCTGCTCCGTGCGTACGTCCGTGAAGGCGATGCGGTTGCCGCCGGCCGCCGAGACGGCCGCGCTCACGGTCACGTCGCCGACAATCGGCAGACTCGCGGTCGCGTCGACCCGGCCCGCCTCGTCCCCCTGTGACACCTGCACGCCGAGCGCACTCGACACGTCCGCGTACGACAGGAACGCGGTCGCCGTGACGCTGTCCGCGTGAGCCTCGTCGGCGCTCCCCGAGGTCTTCAGCCCGTCCATCCCGACCGTCAGCTTCGTCACCGGGAGCGGCCGGGTGCTGCCGCCGGCCGGAATGTCGTGGGCGGTCAGGTCGACATGGTCCAGGCTGCCCGCAGCCAGTTGGTTCAGTACGGGAAAGCCACTGACGTGCACCGATGGCCGATCGGCGGTTCCCATGCCGTCCTGGAACGCCTTGGCCGTACGGCTCTCCGCGCGAGTTGCGGCGATCCGGTCGACCGCGACTCCGCCGACCAGCACGGCCACCAGGGACACAGCGACGATAATGATGCGCCGCCTGGTCCGGGTCGGGGGGCTCACGTACACGGAGCCGTCGCCGTAGCAGGGCTCGGCGACGTATTCCTCGTCGCGGTGGGACTGATACATGGTTCTCCTCTTCGAGTGATGCTTGGGAAGTGCGCCTACGCGGCGTCGCCCGCGGGCCGGACCAGCCCGTGGACGCACGCCGCAGCGCTGTCTCCGGCCACGCCCATCGCGATCAGGGCGGCGGTCGCGGTGCCGGTGCCGTCGTCGCTCCAGACCGCGCTGTTCACGCAGTCCAGCAGCCCCAGCAGGTACCCCTCCAGTGCCCGGGTCAGGACGACCGGGGGTGCGCCGGTCTGAAAGGCGCCCTGCCGCTGCCCCCGGGAGATGATCGCCTCCGCCATGTCCCGCGCGGGGGCCAGGACTTCAGCGAGCCGATCGGCCCCGAGGTCCTGGGGGGCGAGGCGGAGCAGGATGCGGTAGCGATCTCCGACGGGCCACACCGCGAGGACGAAGCGCGCCAGCTCCGTGACGGCGTCCGCCACCGGCGGGCGGGGAGCCGCGAGCGCCTGCCGCAAGGCCCACGTGGCCTCCTCCACCAGCCCCTCCATCAGTGCGGCCCGGCCGTTGAAGTGGCCATAGACCGTACGGCGCACCACCCCTGCCGCCTCGGCGATGTCACCGAGGCTGCTGTCGGGGTCACGGCCGAGTTCCTGCCGGGCCGCTTCGAGGATGCGGGCCCGTGTGAGCAGGGTTCGGCTGCGTTCCGGGGCGGCTGTCAGGTGTGCGTGGATCATGTCGAACCTCCGGCAGACGGGGGGGAGGGCGACTCGATAGTTGCACATCGACGAGCAATAAACTAGTCTGCACATCAACGGGCAATTAGCTGCCCCTGGTGCCGAGCCCCCTCTTGGCCTCGCCTGCGCCACTCCCATCGATTCCGCCCCCGAAGCCACCGCTTCACCCCCTGCCGAGGAGCCCGACCATGCCGCTCTTTCCGAACACACCCGTCGAGAAGATGACGGAGCCCTACCACCGGCGCTGGTGGGCCCTGCTGGTCCTGTGCCTGAGCCTGCTGATCGTCGTCATGGCGAACACGTCACTGATCGTGGCCGCCCCCGACATGACCAAGGACCTGGGGCTGAGCAGCAGTGACCTGCAGTGGGTCATCGACGGCTACACCGTCCCCTACGCCGCGCTGATGCTGGTGCTGGGCGCGATCGGCGACAAGTACAGCCGCCGCGGCGCGCTCGTCCTCGGCCTGCTGATCTTCGCCGGAGGTTCGGTGATGGGTGGCCTGGTCGATGAGACCAACCTCGTCATCACCGCCCGCGCGATCATGGGTGTCGGTGCCGCCGTCGTCATGCCGGCCACCCTGTCGCTGCTGGTCGCGATGTTCCCGCGCGCCGAGCGCGCCAGGGCGATCACCGCCTGGTCCGCGACCTCCGGCCTCGCCATCGCCGTCGGTCCGCTGACCGCCGGCTGGCTGCTGGAGAACCACGCCTGGGGCTCCACCTTCCTGGTGAACGTCCCGATCGCCGTCCTCGGTGTCATCGGCGCGCTGCTGCTCGTGCCGCCGTCGAAGGCGGAGGGCATGGGGCGGATCGACTACGGCGGCGGTCTGCTGTCGATCGTGTCGGTCGGCTGCCTGGTCTACGCGGTCATCGAGGGCCCGCACTTCGGCTGGGGCACCGGTCCCATCACCGCGGCCGTCGTCGCCGGCGTGGGCCTGCTGGCCTTCGTGGCCTGGGAGTTGAAGCACCCCAACCCCATGCTGGACGTGCGCAAGTTCACCGAGCGTCCCTTCGGCGGCTCGATGATGGCCGTGCTGTTCTTCTTCTTCGGCACCTTCGGCTCGATCTACTACTCCACCCAGTTCCTGCAGTTCGTCCTCGGCTACAACGCCCTGGAGACCGGCATCCGCCTGCTGCCGCTGGCCGGATCCGTGTTCGTCGGTGCCGCAGTCACCGGCAAGCTGGCTCCCAGGCTGGGCGTGAAGCTGGTGGTCGGTACCGGCATGGTGATCGGCACCGTGGGCGTCTTCCTGCTCACCCGGATCGACTCCGGCTCCACCTACACCGACTTCGTGGCCTCGCTGCTGCTGCTCGGCTTCGCCATCGGCCTGAGCCTGTCCCCCGCCACCGACACCATCATGGGCTCTTTTCCCGAGTCGGAGCTGGGCGTCGGCGGCGGCGCCAACGACACCGCCCTGGAACTCGGCGCCTCGCTGGGCATCGCCATCCTCGGCTCCCTGCTGGCCACGTCCTACAAGGACAAGCTGACCGACCTGGTCGGCGGCCACCTCCCCGCCGAGGCCATGGACACCGCCAAGGACTCCGTCGGCGGCGGCATCGCGGTCGCCGAACACGTCGCCAAGAACCCGCAGGGCGGCGCCGAGCAGGCCCAGACCCTGCTGGGAGCGGTGCACGAGTCCTTCGCCCACGCCATCGCCCACACCAGCCTCATCGGCGGCATCATCATGGCCGCCGGAACCCTGATCGTCATCGCCGTCCTGCCCGGCCGCAAGCACACCACCCAGCACGGTGCGGAAGAAGGGACGCCGGCGACCGAGGCGCAGACCGAGACCGTGGGCGCCTGAGCCCCGTACGCCGGAGGCCGGAACCTGATTCCGGCCTCCTCCACCCCCATGACGGGCTGTGCCTGAGCGGCGCACGGCCCCGGGACGGTGCCGGAGGGGACACCCGGCACCGTCCCCTTTTTGCTGTCCGTCCCGGGTGGCTGGGGTGGAGTTCAACGGACCTCCGAGGTGACCTCAGCGTCGGGGAGCTGGTGATCAAGCCGTTCGGGGAGGGGCGGGGCAGGTGCGGGGGGCTGGGAAGAGACACCGCGCGGTTGAGTGCCGGGTGTGGCGCTGTGGATGGTTGGCGTGGCGCTGCTCGGCCTGGGCCGGTGGCGAGATGCGCTCTCGCTGAGCCCCGTCACCAGATCACCGATGGGACGTCGGAACACGCCCCGGAGGAGTTCCGAGCCGAGGTACGGGAGCCCTTCGAGCGTTCACTCCCCGACACCCTGGACCCGGTCGTCGAATGAGTGACCTTCCCAAGGAAGACAGCAAAGGGCCCTCAACCGCGCATGGCCGGTTGAGGGCTCGTTACTGTCCGGTGGTGTCAGCGACGTCTCACTGGCCGCCGTCCGTCGCCCCCGGCGTCGTAGCCGTGCCGTCGGCGGGCGTCCCGTCTTCCGACGACGCGTCCTGGGCCTCCTCGGTGACGACGGCCACCGTGCTGCCCGCCTCGACCTCGCTCCCGGCCGCCGGGGTGCTGGAGGTGACCACGGCGTCGGAGGCCTGGGAGTACCCGGAGGCGACGGTCGCCCGGAGGCCGAGGTCACCCAGCTCGTTCTGGTCCTCGGCAAGGGTCTTGCCGAGGATGTCCGCCGGAATCTGCACGGTCTGCACCGACTTGGCGATCCGGACGTCGACCGACGAACCGGGCTTGACCTCATCTCCCGCGGCGGCGCTCTGTTCGACGACGGTCCCGGCCGTGGCGCTGCTGTCCACCTCGGTGCTGTCGCCCAGCTCGAGGTCGTGCTCGGCGAGCAGCTTGCGGGCCTCGCTCAGGGTGCTGCCGGTGAGGTCGGGAACCGTGGCCTTCTCGGCCTCCTTGGCCACCGTGAGGGTGATCTCGGTGCCCTTCTCGACGCTCCCGCCTGCCGGGTCCTGCTCCAGGACGGTCCCGGCGTCCTCGGTGGACACCTTGTGCCGGAGCTTCACCTTGAAGCCCTTGTCCTCCAGAATGCGGGACGCGTCGTCCTCGTCCTTGTCCGTGACGTCCGGCACCTCGACCTTCGGCGCGCCGGTGGAGACGGTGACCGACACCGCCTCCCCCTTGTCGAGCCGGCCGTCCAGTGGGGTCTGCTCGCAGATGTGTCCCTTGGGCTGGTCCGCGCAGGGCTCCTGCCTGGTGACGGTGAGCGTGAGCCCGACGTTGTCCGCCGTGCGCCGGGCCTCCTCCAGGGTCTGGCCGACGAGATCGGGTACGCCCGCCTTGCCGTCGTCGGCCGTGCCGCGCCCGAACATGAACCAGCCGAGCGCGAGTGCCGCGACGACGACCGCGACACCCATCCCGATCAGCGCGGCTCTGCCTCTGCGGCGACCGCTCTCCGCCGCGTCATCGCCGCCGGGCTCCTCGTCGCCGCCGTCGAACCCCCGGTCCGGGACGGTCTGCGCCTGGAGGCTGGCCTCGACGTCGGCGAGCATCTCCCGTGCGGACTGGTAGCGATACGCGGGGTCCTTCGTGAGGGCCCGTAGGACGATTGTGTCGACCCGCGGTCCGACCCCGGGGTTGTAGAGGCTCGGCGGTCGCGGTTCCTCCTGGACGTGCTGGTACATCACCGCCATCGGCGAATCACCGGTGAACGGCGTGCGCAGGGTGAGGAGTTCGTACAGGAGACAACCCACCGAGTACAGGTCGGAACGGGCGTCGATGGCGTGTCCCATCGCCTGTTCCGGGGAGAGGTACTGCGCGGTGCCGATCACCAGGGAGGTCTGGGTCATGCCGACGTCCCGTGCGTCACGGGCGATGCCGAAGTCCATGACCTTGACCTGACCGGACCAGGTCACCATGACGTTGGCCGGCTTGATGTCCCGGTGCACGATGCCCTGCTGGTGGGAATGGGCGAGCGCCTCCAGGACGCCGGCCGTCATCTCCAAGGCGCGTTCGACGGTCAGCGGCGGTCCGGAGTACAGGGCCTCGCGCAGAGTGGTGCCGTCGACGTACTCCATCACGAGGTACGGCAACTGCGCCCCGTACGAGAAGTGTTCGCCCGTGTCGTAGACGGCGGCGATGGCCGGGTGGTTGAGCGAGGCGGTGGACTGGGCCTCCCGCCGGAACCGCTCCTGGAGTGCCGGATCGTGGGCGAGGTCGGTGCGCGGAGTCTTCACCGCGACGATGCGGTCGAGCCGGAGATCGTGCGCGAGATGCACCTCGGCCATGCCTCCGGAGCCGAGCAGGAGCCGCAGTTCGTACCTGTCGCCGAGGACCGCCACCGGCGCAGGGTGGAAGAAGGCCAGATCGTCTGGTCCGCCGAAGTTCATACCCAAGATAATTGCACATTCAGGGGTAACTATAGAAGTGGGGCGGACACGGAAAGACCCCGGCGCTTCGCACCGGGGTCACGTCGGACTGCAGGGGCGATCTCACCCCTCGGCGGCGGCCACCTCGTCGACGACGATCTGCGCCCGCTTCTCCGGCACACCGGCCGCGATGAGCGTGGTGACGGCCACCCGGGTGCCGTCGTCCTCCAGCGCCCCGGTGTTGACCTCTTCCAGCAGGGCGACCGTCATCGCCTCAAGACCGGCGCTCAGCACCGGGGCCTGCAGCTGGGAGTGGAAGATCCCGTCCCGTTGTCCCTGCTCCAGGATGGCCGTGGACCTGATCCGGGCGGGCTCCAGGATCCCGGCGACACGGTCCATGCCGAGGTCCCGTCGGGCCAGCGCCAGGAGCATCCGGTACCGGTCGCCCACAGGCCAGAGCGCCAACGTGAAGTGGGCGAGCGCCCGGTCCGCCGGTTCCGTCGCGCCTGCTCCGACCGTAACAGCGGCCTGGAGCGCCTCGGCGGCCTCCTCGGCCAGCGCGTCCAGGAGCGCTGCCCGCCCGGGGAAGTGCCCGAACAGCGTGCGCCGTACGACACCGGAGGCGCGGGCGAGTTCCTCCAGGGTGATGTCGGGGTTCCGGCCGAGCTCCTGGCGGGCGGTGGCCAGGATGCGTGCCCGGTTGGACCGGGCGTTGCGTCGCTGGGGCACACGGCCGACGGGCTGGGACACGAAAGGAACCTCGAAGAAGACAGCGCGGAGAAGGGACTTCCCCATTCTGGCACGCGGGGCCCGACCGACCCGCGGACGCATCCGGGGTCGGCCGGGTCCGGATCAGGTGGGCAGTTCCTTGATGTCGGACGGCTCCTGCGGCTCGATGCCGTTGAAGCGGTGCCGGAAGTCGCTGGAGGCGGGGTACGCGGCGCGGCGGGAGCGCATGATCGAGCCCAGCGGGCGGTGGGCCTCCAGGGCGTGCCAGGGGCTGAAGGAAAGGACGTCGTCGGCGTAGCGGCGGCGGGCGTCGCTGTAGGCGTCCTGGGCGGGCAGATGCAGCACGGCCACGGTCCGGTCGATGTCCGTGCACAGCTGGGCGCGGATGTCGTACTCGGCGCTGCTGTCCGCGAAGAAGTTTTCATATCACCACAAACCGGCGCGCCGATCGCGCCCTGCAGGCGATGCCCTCCTCGCGAAGGGTTGACAGTTCCCGCACAACTGATGACATCATCAAGTTGCCGGGTCGTTGGACAGGTTGGCCCACGTCCCGGATGTGAGCCAATCCGTCTCGCAGGAGCGCCGTACGCCCGAGGTGACGTTCCGCGCGACTGAGGACAACGTCAATGTCGACACAACGCTCACATATTGCGCACAAGGGAGAAAGCCATGACATCGATCGTCGACAAGAAATCCGGCAAGGGCCTCAGCGACGGCGTCGTCTCCGAGCTGGCGGCCTACTTCGACGTCAAGCCGGGTCACGAAGAGGAACTGCGAGCCGCTCTGGGTCGCTTCGTCGAGGTGCTGCGCGCCTCCGACCCCGCCGAGACCATCAAGACCGGGCTGCGCGACTCCCGGCACGTGATCTTCGATGAGGGCCGTCGGCTGCTCTGGGCCACCACCTTCGAGACCGACTGGGACCCGTACCTGGAGGATGCCCTGCTGATCGTGGGCGCCCCGCACTTCTTCGACTGGATGCAGCACACCTCCCAGGCAGATGTCCTCCTGCAGTGGCTGGAGGACAACGGCGGCCTCGACGCGCTGGACAAGAACCACCCGGACTTCGAGGCGAACGCACGCAAGGCCAGCGCCGGTCTCAAGAAGATCATCCAGTCGGTGCAGACCCCGGCGGCCGTCTACTTCAACCCTCTGGGCGTGGTGACGATGTCGCAGATCATCAAGGGGCAGCTGCTGGACATGGCCTTCCAGCAGGTCCTCGACGACCCCGCCGCCGAGGAGGCGCTCTCGCACCCCGTGCTGAAGCCGCTGCTCGATCTGGCCGCCTCCTGAACCAGCCGCACGCCGCGCAGGGGGCGGTGACGCCCCCTGCGCACGCCGGACGAGCAGCGCGAAGAGAACTGTGAAGGCATCATGAGCACGGACCAGCGCAGCGCCCTCGAACTCCACGACATCCAGGCCGCCGCCCTCCAGCCCCGGCCGACCCCCTATGCCGGCGCCTACCTGGCACTGCGCATCGACGACCGTCGGCAGGCACGCGAACTGCTGCGTCGTCTGATCCCGATCCTCGACTCGGCCGCCACCTTCGACGCACGGCGTCAGGTCTCGCTCGCCGTGGGCTTCAGCTTCGAAGGCCTGCGGGCCATGGGCGTGCCCGAGGACTCGCTGGCCACCTTCTCCCCCGAGTTCCAGCAGGGCATGGCCGCACGGGCCGCCGAACTCGGTGACGTGGGCGAGAGCGCGCCCGAGAACTGGGAGCCTCCGCTCGGCTCCAAGGACATCCACCTCATGCTGGCCGGCCTGGCCCCCGATGCCGCCCGGTTGGAAGCGATCCTCCTCCTGGCCCGCGACGCGATGCGGGATCTGCCCGGCGTCGTACCGATCTGGCAGCAGGACGTGTATGCAGCGCCGGACGAGCGCGAACCGTTCGGCTTCAAGGACGGCATCGGCCAGCCGGCCATCGAAGGGACCGGCATCCCCGGCACCAACTCCCGCGAAGTGCCGTTGAAGGCGGGCGAGTTCATTCTCGGGTACGAGGACGAGACCGGCAGCGTCGCCCAGGTGCCGCAGCCCGACGTGCTGGGCCGCAACGGCACCTACGCGGTCTTCCGCAAGCTGCACACGCGCGTGGCCGACTTCCGCCAGTACATGCGGGACCGTGCCGCCGACCGCGCGGAGGAGGAACTGCTGGCCGCCAAGTTCGTCGGCCGCTGGCCCAGTGGTGCCCCGCTGTCCCTGGCGCCCGACAAGGACGACCCCGAACTCGGCGCCGATCCCACGCGCAACAACGATTTCCAGTACGGCGACGACCCGCAGGGCCTGAAGTGCCCGCTCGGCTCGCACGCCCGGCGGATGAACCCGCGCGACTCGGTCATCACCGGTGAGGCACGCCTGCACCGCATGATCCGGCGCGGCACCAACTACGGTTCCCAGCTTCCCCCCGGTGTCTACGAGGACGACGGCGCCGAACGCGGCATCGTCTTCGCCTTCGTCGGCGCCCACCTCGCCCGGCAGTTCGAGTTCGTGCAGACGCAGTGGGTGAACGACGGCAAGTTCATCGGCTCCCCCACCGAGAAGGACCCACTCGTCGGCGCCAACGACGAGGGCCAGTTCACCGTGCCCCGCAAACCGATCCGCCGCCGCTTCCAGGGGCTGCCGGCGTTCGTCGTCAACCGAGGCGGCGAGTACTGCTTCCTGCCGAGTCTGAGCGCCCTGCGCTGGCTCGCCGACCTGGACACCTGACTTCCCCGCACCTGACTGTCAAGGAGCCGACCATGGCTGATCACTTCTCCGGACCGCGCATCCTTTTCGACCCCGCGTCCGACGTCGCGGACGTCTACGCCTTCCCCAGCCCGGACCGCCCCGGCCGCCTGGTCCTGGTGCTCGACGTGTTCCCGGCCGCCGCGCCGACGGCGCTGTTCTCCGACGCGCTCACCTACCGGTTCCGGGCGCGTCCGGTCACACCGGCCGACCGGGCCTTCACCGTCGGTGAGGCCGCGTACAGTCTCGACTTCACCTTCGCCGCCCCCGGCGAGGTCCCGGGCAGCGAGCATCCGGTGCAGATCGGTACGTGCACCCTGCCCAGCGGTGAGCAGATCCTCTTCCAGGTCGGCGACGAGAAGCCCACCGAGACGGCCGGGGTGCGCATCTTCGCCGGGCCGAGGCTCGACCCGTTCTTCATCAATCTCAAGGGTGTCCTCGCATCCGATGCCATCGAGAAGCTGGCGTTCCAGCCCGAGGGCGCGACCAACATCCTCGAAGGCATGAACGTCCTGAGCATCGTCGTCGAGGTCGACCCCGAGGCAGTGTTCGGATCGGACAGTGGTCCTCTGTTCGGTGTCGTCGGCGAGACCGTCATCTCGGGCGGGCGGCCGACCCGCCTGGAGCGCATGGGCCGACCGGAGATCAAGAACGTCATCCTGGCGAGCAAGAAGTTCGACCCCGTCAACAGCGACCTGGAGATCCGCGACCTCTACAACGAGGAGGACGCCTTCGCCGTCCGGCAGGACTACGAGGGTGCCTACCGGGCCCGGTTCAACGCCAACCTGGCCTACTTCGACCGCCTCGCCGGCGAGACCGTTTGGCCTCTGGACGAACAAGGCGTCCACCCGCTGACCGACCTGCTCCTGGCGGACTTCCTCGTCGTGGATGTCTCCAAGCCGTTCTCCGAGAACAGCTGCTTCGAGATCGAGACCGCCCTGCTCGCCGGACGTGAGCACACCACCTGCGGTGGCCGCGCGCCCAACGACGACATCGTGGACACCCTCTTCACGCTCCTGGTGAACGGCGTCGACGGAGACCGCGTCAGCGACGGCGTCGATCAGGCGACCCAGCCGGCGAGGCACGAATTCCCCTATCTCGTGTCCCCCAACCCGACCCCTCCGGACCTGATGACCCTGTTCGCCGCCCTGGCGCCGCCTCCCGAGGAGGCAGCGGCATGACCGGGACCACCACGGACCGACACGAGCCGCGTACCACGGACGGCACGCTGGCCCTGACCAACCTCTCCGCGCAGATCGACGGGTTGGCGGTCCAAGCACGGCTGACGGGTCCCGCCGCCCACTTCGCCGTCGCGCAGCAGTCCGTGCTCGTGGATCTCCTCACTCTGCGCGGACACTTCCTGGGGCGCGTCGCCGACTACGAGCAGGCCGCGCAACTCGCCGACCGGTTGGTGGAGAACGCGCCCGACAGCTCCACCGCGCTGTCGGCCCGGGCTCGGGCCCGGGCGACCCTGCACCGATTCGCAGAGGCCATGTCCGACCTCGACGCTGCGGACCGAGCAGGCGCGCGACCGGACGGCCTGGCCGCGGAACGAGCGGCGATCATGCAGGCGGTCGGCTGCTACGGCGAGGCTCACCTTCTGCTGAGGGAGGCAGCCCCGCGCCGGTCGGACTTCGCCATGCTGAGCGCCCTCGCCGTCCTCCATGCGGAAAGCGGCAACATCGCGGAGGCGGTGCACGTCTTCCAGGAGGCCCGGAACGCCTACCGGGGTGTCTCGCCTTTCCCTCTCGCCCAACTGGACTTCCGGCGCGGGGTGATGTGGCTGCGCGATGGGGAACTGCCCGCGGCCCGCGAAGCGTTCGACGCCGCCCGACGCCGAGTGCCCGGTTACGCCCCTGCCATCGGTCACCTCGCCGAGGTGGAACTCCTGTGCGGAGACGCCGATGCAGCCGCCGACCGCCTGCGTCCCCTGGCGGAGACGAGTGACGACCCCGAGTACGCCTCCCACCTGGCACTCGCCCTGCGCGCCGTCGGCCGGCACCAGGAGGCTCAGCCGTGGCGGGACCGGGCGGCGGAACGCTACGACGAGTTGGTGCTGCGCCACCCTGAGGCCTACTCCGACCATGCCTGCGACTTCTGGCTCCAGGTGGGAGGCGATGTCGACCGGGGGCTGCAACTCGCCCTGCAGACCCTGGTCATGCGCCAGACGACCCGCTCGTACGCCCTGGTCCAGCGTGCCCGGGCGGCAAGCAAACAGTCGGCGTAGGACACGCCCTGACCGCGACGGCACCGCCGTCCGCAGGAGTCACCCATGAACGGCATCCCCGCGATCCCCGCACCACACGGCATCCCTCTCGTGGGCAACACCCCACAGATCCCGCCGCACCATCCGATCCAGTACATCACCGAAGTCGGCCGCCGCTACCCCGAGGGCGTCTTCTCCATGGAGATCGGCGGTCTTGAGCAGGTCTTCGTCACCGACCCCGACCTCGCGGCCGAGGTGTGCGACGAAGCCCGTTTCGGGAAGGTGATCGCGCCACCGCTGTCCCACCTGCGGGACTTCGTCGGATCAGGACTCTTCACGGCCCGGGACGACGAGGAGGTCTGGGGTCAGGCGCACCGCATCCTGATCCCTGCCTTCAGCCAGCGGTCCATGAAGGCGTACTTCCCACAGATGCTCGACGTCGCCCAGGAGTTGGTGCGCACATGGGAGGCGGCCGGGGCGCGTCCCGTCAACGTGTCCGACGACATGACCCGGTTGACTCTGGACACCATTGGACTGTGCGGGTTCGGGCACCGGTTCGACTCGTTCCGCAGCGAGGAGCTGGACCCCTTTCTCCAGGCGATGTTGCGCGCCCTGACAGAGGTGATGAACCGCACCCGTCACATGCCGCTGGTCACCCGGCTGCGACGCGTGGAGGATCGGACGTACCAGCAGAGCATCCGCCAGATGCGGCAGCTGGTCGACCGGGTGATCGAGCAGCGCCGCCGCTCGGGCGAGACCGGCCGGGACGACCTCCTCGGCCTCATGATGGAGGCGACGGACCCGGTCACCGGGCGGCGGCTCGACGACGCGAACGTGCGCGATCAGACCTTGACGTTCCTCATCGCCGGCCATGAGGCCACCAGCGGCCTGCTGTCCTTCGCCCTGTATCTGCTGATGCGCAACCCTTACGTCCTGGCCCAGGCATACGACGAGGTCGACCAGCTACTGCCGGAAGACGGCCCTCCCGACTACGAGACCGTCATGCGGTTGGACGTGATCCCGCGCATCCTCAGTGAGACGCTCCGGCTGTGGGCTCCCGTCCCGGCCATCAGCAAGGCACCGCTGGAGGACACCGAGCTAGGCGGCCACCCGGTGCGCAGGGGCCAGAAGGTCAGTCTGCTCTTCCCTCTCCTCCACACCCACCCCAAAGCATGGGAGCGACCGTACGAGTTCGACATCGACCGGTGGCTGCCCGAGAACAAGGCCCAGCACCACCCGTACGCCTACCGCCCCTTCGGCACAGGTGAACGTGCCTGCATCGGGCGGCAGTTCGCGCTGACCGAGGCCCGGCTCGCCCTCGCGCTCGTCCTGCGACGGTTCGCTGTCTCCGCCCCGAGCGACTACCGGCTGCATGTCGAGGAGGCGCTCACGTACAAGCCGTCCGGCTTCACGCTGCGGCTGCAGACCCGGCAGCCCCGCAACCGGCGTCCGGCCGCGGTGCAGTCGCCGCAGCCCGAGCCGGAGGCCGAGGCCCTGCACACCGTGGGTGTGAACCTGGCCGTCGCCTACGGCTCCAACCTCGGCAGCTCCGAGGACCTGGCCCGCACCATCGCCGACCGGGCCGGTCGGGCCGGCTTCGCGACGTCCCTCAGCACCCTCGACGACCTCGCCGGCCACCTGCCCACGGAGGGCGTGCTGATCGTCGTCACCGCCAGCTACAACGGCAAAGCCCCCGACAACGCCCAGAAGTTCGACGACGTCCTCGCTCAGGGGCTGCCCGAGGGCGCGCTGTCCGGCGTACGACTGGCCGTTCTCGGAACCGGCAACACCCAGTGGGACACCTACCAGGTGTTCCCGCGGCGGGCCGAAGCCGCGTTGCTTGCGGCCGGGGCCACCTCCCTGGTCGCCCGTGGTGAGGCCGACGCCTCGGGGGACTTCGACGGCATGGCGCGGGCCTGGACCGACACCCTGTGGGCGGCCCTGGCCGAGGAGTACGCCGCCGACACCACCGACGAGAGCGCACCGGGCTTCGAGGTCGACCTCCTCACCGAGGCCGACATCCGTCCCTCGATTGTCTCCAGCCAGGCCCACCCGCTGACCGTGGTGGCCATTGAGGACCTCGTCAAAGACCCCACCGGCTTGTGGGACTTCGACCTCACCGCGCCCCGCGCCCCGGCGAAGTCCATCACTCTGGAGCTGCCTGCCGGGGTCGGCTACGGCACCGGGAACCACCTCGCGGTCTTCGCGAAGAACGCTCCGGAACTGGTCACCCGCGCCCTGACCAGGCTGAGCCTGGCCCACGACCAGGTCCTCCGGATCAGTTCCACCGGCCGGACGCACCTGCCCGTCGATGTCCCGATCACGGCGGAGCTGCTGTTCACCGACTTCCTGGAGCTCCAGGAAGTGGCCGCCCGCGACCACCTGCGAACGCTGGCCGAGCACACCCGCTGCCCCGCCACCCGGCAGCAGCTGGAGCAGGCGGAGGAGAAGTACGCCGAGGAAATCCTCGCAAAGCGCGTCTCCGTGCTGACTCTGCTGGAACGCTGTCCCGCGGTCGAACTCCCGCCCGCCGTCTTCCTGGAGATGGTCGGCCCCATCCGGCCCCGCTTCTACTCCATCTCCTCGTCCTGCCTCGCCGAACCGCACCACGTGCGCCTCACCGTAGGAATGGTTGAAGGGCCCGCCCTCGCGGGCGAGGGCGAGGGCGAATACCGGGGTCTGTGCTCCCAGTACCTCGGGCGGTCGCAGCCCGGGGATGTCGTGTACGGCTACGTCCGCGCCCCGTCGCCGCCCTTCGCGCTGCCGGCCGACCCGGCCGTACCGCTCATTCTCATCGGACCCGGCACGGGCATCGCGCCCTTGCGCGGCTTCCTGGAGGAACGTGCCTGGCAGCACGCGGCCGGAACGGCGATCGGCCTGTCCCAGGTGTTCGTCGGATGCCGGCATCCCGAGCACGACTGGTTCTACCGGGAGGAGTGGGAGACCTGGGCGAAGGCCGGTGTCGCCCGGATCCACACCGCCTTCTCGGCGGTTCCCGACCATCCGGCCCGCTACGTCCAGGACGCCTTGGCCCTCGCGGCCGACACCGTGTGGGAGTCCGTGGAGAACGGCGCCTACCTCTACGTATGCGGTGATGGCCGCTTCATGGCGCCGGCCGTACGGGACGCGCTCATCGCGATCCACCAGGAGCGCACCGGCAGCGACGCCGACACCTCCCGTGCGTGGCTTGCCGGGCTGGAAGCGGCGGGCCGCTACCAGCAGGACGTTTTTGCCTGAGTTCGCAGACACATCTACCAAGAAGGCAGACACCGATGGACACCATGCTGGCCGGACGGCTCAACCTGAAGACGAAGAAGTTCTCCCTGGAAGAGATCCCGATCCCCGAGCCCGGCCCGGGTGAGGTGCTCGTCGAGGTGAAAGCGGCGGGCGTGTGCCTGTCCGACCTGCACCTGATCGACGGGAGCATCGCCCCACTGCACGCGGGCACTGACGTACTCACCCTCGGCCACGAGAACGCCGGGGTCATCCACACTCTCGGCCCCGGCCTCACCCGGAACCTGGCCGTCGGTACCCGTGTCGCCCTCCAAGCTGGACAACCGTGTGGCATGTGTGAGGGCTGCGGTCGGCGAGGAACATGCAGCCAGTTCCGCGGTCGTGGGGTGGACTACGACGGAGGCTGGGCGCAGTACACGATCGCACGCGAGGACACCGTCGTGCCCATCCCGGACGACCTGCCCTTCGACCAGGCGGCGATCATCCCCGACGCGGTCTCCACCTCGTATGCCGCGCTGACGGACACTGTGTCGGTACGGCCCGCGCAGGCAGTCGGCATCTGGGGCGTGGGCGGGGTCGGCGCGCACGCGGTACGGCTCGCGCGGATGATGGGTGCCTCCCCGATCATCGCCGTGGACCCGCTGCCCAGCGCCCGTGAGCGTGCCCTCGCCTTCGGCGCCGACCTCGCGCTCGACTCCGCCGACGAGGACTTCGCGGCGGCGATGCTGCGTGCGACCGGAGGCCGCGGCCTCGACTACGCGTTCGACTTCGCCGGTGTGCCCGCCGTTCGGGAACAGGCGTCACCCATGCTCGGTGATCATGGTTCCCTTGTTCTGGTGGGCATCACGACCGCACCGCTGACGCTCTCTGAGCGGCTCACCTTCAATGCCCTCAACAAGCGGGTGTTGGGCCATTACGGCTCGTCGTTCGATCACGTCTACCAGTTGATTCGGCTAGCCTCCAGCGGCCGACTGGACCTGGCGCCCTCCATCACCGATCACATCCCGCTGGCCGAGGCCGACAAGGCTGTCCACCGGCTGACACACAAGATCGGGGATCCGATCCGCCTCATCCTGGCCCCCTGAGCACTGCCTCCAAGGCCGGAGTCCAGATCGGCGACCGGCAGAAGGCTGCCGTGCCCCTACACCGCCAGGGGTGGCACGGCGACTGGAACCACACGCTATGACCCGAGGCATACGCTACCTGCACGTCTTCCTGTGCGGCCCCGCCGCCATAGTTGAAGAACTCAGCCGTGACCTCCACCGCCAGGGCATTCCCCGGGAGCGCATGCACGCCGAGCACTTCTCCTTTCCGCTGATACTCGGGCGGCGGTCCGCTGCTGATGGTCACTGGCCGCGAGCGGTTTCGGCTCCGGCGCAGGCGAGACGTTCCGCCCGTGGCTGCTCTGCCTTGCGGCCGCCTTCCATGCTGAGCACGGCGATCCCCTCATTGAGCGACTCTGAGAACACCAAGATCAGCCGATGCTTCACCATCGGCTTCCCGTAATGGACCCGCCGACTCGACCCGTGTTCCGGTCGTCTCGGAACGCTTCCAGCAGCCCTGGGCGCCTCCACCGTGTCCTGTGGCGGTCCCCTACGGCGCCCGGCGGGGATTCGCGGGCTTCCTCGGTGAGAGCCTCGCGGACTCACTGCGGTGCACGGGCGACACCCCCTCTCGCAGCGGCGGGCAGGGCCTGCTCGGCCCAGATGACCTTGCCTTCGCGGCCATGCCGCGTGCCCCAGCGTTCAGCCAGCTGAGCGACCAGCAGCAGACCGCGGCCGCCCTCGTCGTAGACACGGGCCCGGCGCAGATGCGGGGCCGTGCTGCTCCCGTCGGCGACTTCGCACATCAGTGTCGACTGGTAGATCATCCGCAGCTGAACCGGATCCTTTCCATAACGGATCGCGTTCGTGACCAGTTCGCTGACCATGAGCTTTGTGGCGAAGTCCAGCTCCTCCAGGCCCCATGCGGCCAACGAGTCCGACGCACGCTCACGGGCGGTGGCCACCACCGCCGGATCGGAGGGCAGATCCCACGTGGCGACGTGGCCGGCATCCAGCGTCCGGGTGCGGGCCACCAGGAGGGCGACGTCGTCGGCCGGGCTGGTGGGGAGCAGCGCGGACAGCAGCGCGTCGCAGGTCTCCTCCAACGAGGCCGGCGCCCGGGCGAGGACGTCCGCCAGCAGCGCCAGCCCGGCGTCCACGTCACGGATGAGGCTTTCGATGAGGCCGTCCGTGTACAGGACCAGCAGACTGCCTTCCGTCACTTCGAACTGGGCCGTCTCGAAAGGTAGCCCGCCCAGCCCCAGAGGCGGGCCGATCGGCAGCTCCGGGAAGACGACTGCACGTGCGGCCGCACCGGTGCCGACCGTCGCGGGAGAGACCAGGGCCGGCAGCGGGTGCCCGGCGCTGGCCACTGAGCACAGGCGGGAGACCGGGTCATAGACCGCGTACAGGCAGGTGGCGCTCATCTCGTCCGAACCCCGCGTCTCCTCGCGCTGGAGCCGGATCACCACGTCGTCCAGATGGGTCAGCAGTTCATCGGGCATGAGATCGATGTCCGCGAGGGTGCGCACGGCCGTCCGTAGCCGGCCCATGGTGGCGCAGGCGTGCAGGCCCCGGCCGACCACGTCGCCGACGACGAGTGCGACACGGGCTCCGGAGAGCGGGATCACGTCGTACCAGTCGCCTCCCACGCCGGACTCGGCGGGCAGGTAACGGGAGGCCGTCCCGACCGCGCACTGTTCCGCCACCGGCTCCGGCAGCAGACTGCGCTGGAGGGTGAGGGCGGTGTCACGCTCGCGGGTGTAGCGCTTGGCGTTGTCGAGGTGGATCGCGGCTCGCGAGGCGATCTCCTGGGCCAGGAGCAGTTCCTCCTCGTCGAAGGCGGCGGTGGTGCGGTGCCGGAAGAACTGCACCAGGCCCAGTGGCCCACCGTGGGCCCACAGCGGCACCAGCAGCATCGAATGGACGCCGAAGGCACGCAGGGCCTCCCGTTGGACCGCGGACTGTGCCATCCACTGCGGGACCTGTGCGGCGGTGATGCCGTACCGGATGGGCTGCCCGGTGGCCAGCACGCGGCCGGGCTCCGACCCCTCGGGGAAGGTGTGGGCCTGCCCCAACGGGAACGCGGAGTCCGGGCAGTCGTCCAGGGCGGACCGCTGGGCGATCCGGCGCAGCACCAGCCGGCCGGTGGCCGGTCGTGGGGCCCTGCCCGGGAGCAGGGCGTCGAGCAGGTCGACGGTGACCAGGTCGGCGAGGTATTCGGTGCCCACATCCGCCAGTTCCTGCGCAGTTCGGGTGATGTCGAGTGTGGCCCCGACCCGTCGGCTCGCCTCGTTGACCACCACCAGCCGACGCTGCAGCCAGCGGTCGCGCTCCTCCTGGTACGCCACCACGGCCTCTTCCGCGACGCGGTCCATGTACGTGAAACTCTGTACGTTCAAAGTGATCACCGCTTCGCCGGCCAGGCCATCGTCCGCGGCCAGCCGGGAGACCTCCTCGCAGACGATGCGGTGGAGGCTCGCATGGCCCAGCCTGAACGCGCGCAGGAAATCGTTGAGCGGCACTCCGTGCCGCGCGAGCACGCGAGCGGCCTCGATATCGGCGGGCGGGACCGCTAGCGAGGCCGCGTCGAGGCTGTACTCGTTGATGTCCAGCGCGGCGGTGACATGCTGGGAGACGGCTGCCGACGCCACGACGGCGGTGTCCTCGTGCTCCCACACCCAGGGAACGTCGGGCGATATCTCCCGAAGCACGGCGTCCGTCAGCTCGTCCGTGCGGGGCCTGAGCCCTCGGGCAAGATCACGCAGGAAGATGTCGACGTCGATCCCCACATGAGCAATGTACGGCGAGAGGCACCTGGACGCAGAGCCGAGTGTCAGGGGGCGACGAGTGCCGCACTGCCGAGAGGCTGTGGCGCTCTCACACCATGGGCCGGCGAACCTCCAGGGACACCGGGATGCCAGCTCCAGGCGCACCTGATGGACGGATGCTCACCGTGCGCGTGTCACCCACCCGCCTGGCGGCCGGCCAGGCCGACAGCCCGGACTCTCGGGTGCGTGTCGCGGCTCAGCAAGCAGGGACATCCTGTGCGGCGGCCACCTCGTCGACGACGATCTGCGCCCGCTTCTCCGGCACACCGGCCGCGATGAGCGTGGTGACGGCCACCCGGGTGCCGTCGTCCTCCAGCGCCCCGGTGTTGACCTCCTCCAGCAGGGCGACCGTCATCGCCTCAAGACCGGCGCTCAGCACCGGGGCCTGCAGCTGGGAGTGGAAGATCCCGTCCCGTTGTCCCTGCTCCAGGATGGCCGTGGACCTGATCCGGGCGGGCTCCAGGATCCCGGCGACACGGTCCATGCCGAGGTCCCGTCGGGCCAGCGCCAGGAGCATCCGGTACCGGTCGCCCACGGGCCAGAGCGCCAACGTGAAGTGGGCGAGCGCCCGGTCGGCCGGTTCCGTCACCCCCGCGCCGACCGCGACGGCGGACTGAAGGGCCTCGGCGGCCTCCTCGGCCAGCGCGTCCAGGAGCGCTGCCCTGCCGGGGAAGTGCCCGAACAGCGTGCGCCGTACGACACCGGAGGCGCGGGCGAGTTCCTCCAGGGTGATGTCGGGGTTCCGGCCGAGCTCCTGGCGGGCGGTGGCCAGGATGCGTGCCCGGTTGGACCGGGCGTTGCGTCGCTGGGGCACACGGCCGACGGGCTGGGACACGAAAGGAACCTCGAAGAAGCCAGGGCGAAGAATGGACTTCCCCATTCTGGCACGGGAGTCCCGACCGGCCCCGGACGCATCCGGGGTCGGCCGGGTCCGGGTCAGGTGGGCAGCTCCTTGATGTCGGACGGCTCCTGCGGCTCGATGCCGTTGAAGCGGTGCCGGAAGTCGCTGGAGGCGGGGTACGCGGCGCGGCGGGAGCGCATGATCGAGCCCAGCGGGCGGTGGGCCTCCAGGGCGTGCCAGGGGCTGAAGGAAAGGACGTCGTCGGCGTAGCGGCGGCGGGCGTCGCTGTAGGCGTCCTGGGCGGGCAGATGCAGCACGGCCACGGTCCGGTGCGGTGACAGTTCCTCGGGCCACAGGACCGAGGCGTCCTCCACCGGCATCCGGTCGATGTCCGTGCACAGCTGGGCGCGGATGTCGTACTCGGCGCTGTTGTCCGCGAAGAAGTCGATGACGAGGTCGCGCAGGGCCGACTCGCCGGCCTTCTTGTCGACGTGGCTGCCGGTGAGGGCCCTGACGTTCGCCGAGCGGGGCGCGGCGGACATCTTCGCCACGTGGTCGCCGTAGCGCAGCGCGGCCATGGAGTGGAAGGTCTCGCCGAGGATGTGGTCGTTGGCGGCGGCCAGGGTTTCGACGGCGGGCGGCAGCGGACGTCCGACGCGCGTGAGGGCCTTGGCGGCCACTCGGGCGGCCGCGCCGGTGAGCTGGAGCTGCTGGTCGCTCTGGCCGGGCTGTTTCTCCAGGATGCCCTGGAGTTTGGCGTATTCGGCGATGTTGCCGAAGGGCAGGGTGGGGTGGTTGACGAGGAGGAAGTCCTGGGTGGTGAAGCCGTCGTCGAGGGCACGGGGCCCGGGGGCGCCGATCACCTTCATCGCGAGGCCGCGCTGGACGGGCACCTGGTCGGAGCGCAGGTCCCCGGGGGCGGAGGAGAAGCGGACGATCACCGGGTAGATGGCCGGTGCGGCGAAGAGGCCCTGGGCGAGGTGCGCCGGGAGGCCGGACTGGATGCGCAGCTCGCCGGCGAGGACGCCGTGGCTCTTGGCGTGAGCGTCGCGCAGGCCGTGACGGTGTTTGTCGGCGACCTGCTGGTTGGCCTTGCCCATGGCCGCGACGACCTGGCGGACGAGTTCGTCCTCGTCCGGAAAGGGCTGTTCGAGGTCGGGGCTGTAGCGGACGTACGAGGTCATGGGCAGTGCCTCCGCGCGAGGTGGGGTTCAGTTACTGCCGAGCCAGCGGATGGCGGACAGGCTCGGCATGAAGAAGTACTCGCCGCCGAGCAGGGTGTTGAAGGACTGGATGTTCTGCACCCGGCGCGGCGGGGTCCCGGGCACGGTGAAGTAGGCGCCCTTGTCCTGGAGCGAGATCATCGGGTCCTTCTCCTTGCCCAGGCCCATGAAGTTGCCGGAGCCGACCCATTCGCTCTGCAGGAACTCGACGTTGTCGATGGCGCGGGCGCCGAGGGCGATGAAGTCCAGGCCGCGCGGTGTGCCGTCGTCCCTGAGGCGGTCCGGGGGCAGCGGGGTGCCGTAGGAGGTGCCGCGCCGGATGATGCGGCGGATGTTGACGTCGGTGAGGACCGTCAGCTTGGTGTCACGCGGGTTCATCCGGCGGATGTGGGAGCCGAGCGGGGTGCGCAGTCCGCGCGGGTCGGCGGAGTAGTCGAAGTCGTTGATCCGGTTCGGGTCCTCGCCGATGGCGGGGGTGTCGCGTTCCGGGGTCAGGGCGAGAGGTGCGCCGCTGCGCCAGCGGCCGACCAACTTGGCTGCCAACAGCTCGCGTTCGGCCTCGGTGGCGGCGTTGTCGTGCAGCCACTTGTTGAAGGCGGCGACGTGGGAGTGGTACTTGCGGAAGACGACGTACGTGCCGTTGCGGCCCAGGACGTCCGGAGCCGGTACGGGCAGCGGCACACCGGTCTCGCTCGGGTAGCCGAGGACGAACTCACCGGCCTTGATGGGCCGTCCGTCGCCGGGCAGGGGTTCGGCGCCACTGCCCTCGACCACCGGCTGGCTGAAACCGTCCCGGTAGCCGAAGACGTTGAACCCGTCGGCCGCGAAGTCCTGGTGCGACAGCAGCCGTACGCCAGGGACCTCGCCCAGTTCCTTTTCGTAGGCGGCGACTTCGGCCCGCCAGTCGTCCTCGCTCGCGGCATACACCGTGACGGCGACATGCACGCGCGGGGTGCCGAAGGGGAACTCCCAGCGGTCCGGCGCGTTCACGCCGGTGTCCCGCAGCCGCTCGGCGCGGGCCGCCATCCCGGCGCGGAAGTTGGCCGGGAAGGAGGCCAGTGAGGTCTCCGGCAGCCCCAGTGCGACCAGACCCTGATAGCTGAGGGCGAGGGCCAGCCAGGACGGCTGCGGTTCGTCCCAGCGCGCCGCCGAGGTCACCCGCGGCGCCAGTCGGCGCAGCAGTTCCCTGCCCGCGGCCGGTTCGGTGATCTCCAGGATCGCGTGGGTGCCGAAGTAGGGCTCGGGCCGGGCCCGCAGCAGGGTCGCCTGGATGTCGTCGAGGTCCAGGGTGGGCGGGCGGCGCAGCCGCCGGAACAGCGGGGAAGGCATGGTGTGCCTGCCTTCAGTTCAGGTCCGACAGGAACCGCTGCACGGCGGCCTCCTGTCGCTTGAGCCGGTGGCCCTCCGCGACGGTGAGGCCCGGGTGGGCGACGAACCACGCCTCCGCCGGGATCTGGTACTTGACGATGAAGTCCTTCACGTCCGGCGAGGTGATGCCGGGCCAGCCCTCGACGTTGCTGAAGAGGTAGTCCATCATCTCGGGGATCTTGGTGGCGAAGTCGTCGATGTAGGGGTCCCACTCGCCGTCGAAGGCGGTCGCGAACAGCAGCTTCGTGTCGTTCTCGAGGAACACGAACCGCATGTTGTGCAGGGTGCCGACCTGACCGGCGCCCGCCAGGTTCCCCCCGATCAGCCGGAAGAACTTCCGCAGGTGCGCCGCGCCGTTCGGCTTCAGCGGCAGGATCGTCGTCAGCTCGGACACCTCACCGCTCTTGGCGCCGATCCGGCCGGCGGTGGTGACCGCGTGTTCGGCCATCTCCGCCTTGTCGACGAGGATCTCGGCGGCCTTGACCTTGAGAGCGATCTTCGCGTCCAACAGGGCGGTCTCGACCTTCTCGCGGACCGCATCGGGGAACTGCTGGAACTTGGCGTGCAGGTCAGTCTCGCTCATGGCGCCTCTCCTTGGGCGTGGGCGGTAATACTTCACGTATCGCCATAAATAGGCCACCACGGAGTGGCGGGCAAGCGGGACGAGACCCACTTTCTGACTATCTCCGCATGACTGATTACATCATCAGTTTGCTGTCTCGGCTTGTCAATGCACTCCTCGCAAGCAGTCGCATGACGCGGGTCTCCAACCGCCCGTTGCCGTGGGACCGGTCGTAGAACTTCGCCGTCGCCTTGTCCCAGGGCAGTGTCTTGAGCTGCGCATAAGGGATCGGCTGGTTCTTCTTGACGGGGAAGGCATAGTGCGCGTCCTTCTGCTCGACGAGGAAGTGGGCGTGTGCGCGCTGGGTGCTGGGTGTGCAGGGCGTCGGCGGTCACCTCACGCCGGTCAGGTTGTAGGGCTCTAACGGGGCCGCGAAGCAGGTGATTTCGTTGGTCTTGTCCGGCACTCGCAGCTGGGTGACGGCCGTCATGGCACAGGTCACAGCGGCCGGCAGATGTGCGGCCGGGCTGTCGCCGCTGCACGAGCCGCGGGTGCTCTTGCCGTCCACGGCCGGGGTGTCGGACCCGGCCGGGTCGGTGCCGAGCAGGTCGGCCAGGCCGCCGGGACAGGTGGTGTTGATGATCCGGCGGACGGTCGCCGGGCTCGGCGCAACGCGGACGGCGAACACGCTGGTGGTGCGGGCACCGAGCCGGGCGAGAGCCTCCTGCGGAGCGTTCTTGGCCCACTGGCCGATCACGGCGAACGAGGGGCCCGACCAGTACGGCCGAGCACGCGATCAGCAGCACGCTCACGAACGGGTGACGCTTCCCGCGCCGGTGCCGCGGATCAGCCAGTGTGGCCAGCCGCTGCGGCAGTCCCGACAGTGCGCGGTGCTGACGCGAGGGCGACTTGATCAGGCAGATCGCACCGAGTGCGTACGACACCGGCGCCGGCGAGGGAGCGGTCCCCGCCGACGCGCCGGTGAGGGTGCGCCGCACCGTCACCGAGCGGCTGGAGCCCCGAGAGTCCGCTTGAGGAAGGCGATCTGGTCGGGAACCACCTGGTCGAAGCCCTCTCCGACGTAGGGGTCCCAATGGCCGCCGCGGTAGGCGAGCAGCTCGCCGTGCGGAGCCGCGGCCGCGAGAGCGGCAGCGGGGCCCGGCGGCGTGAGGTCGTCGTGGTCCATCACCTGGACCAGCAGGGGGCAGGTGAGCCGGGGGGCGGCCGCGACGGCGCGGAAGAAGGGCAGCGACAGGATCACGCGCGCGCTGACCTCGTTGTCGTAGGGCACTTCCGCCGGAAGGAGGCGCAGCATTCCCTCGTAGGCGTCCGGAGTGGCCAGCACGGCGCCCTGCTCACCGCGGCGGCCCACGGCCTTCACGGTGTACGGCTCACGGCCGAGGCGAGCCCCGAGGGCGTCCCGGACGCCCGCCACGCCCAGGCCCAGCACATGGGTCGCCGACCTCTTCACCATGTGCACCAGCGCGGCCCGGCCGTCGGCGAGGGGCGCCTGCGACACCACTGCGGCGATGCTCGGGTCCTGTGCGGCGACCAGCACCACGGTGCCGCCGGACATGGAGCTGCCCCACACGGCGACACGCCTGGAGTCGACCTCAGGACGGGACCTCGCCGCGGAGACGGCGGCGTGATAGTCGGCGACCAGCCGCTTGATCTCGAGCAGGTTGCGCGGACGCCCGCTGGATGCGCCGAAGGACCGGTAGTCGAAGACCAGGGCGCCGAGCCCCTCGGCGGCGAACCGCTCGGCGTAGGCTGCGAGCCGCATCTCCTTGATGCCGCCGAAACCGTGCGCCAGGACGACGCAGGGGGCGGGTCCGTCGACGCCTTCGGGGGCGTACCACCAGGCGTCCAGTTCGTCTCCGTCGATCGGGATCCGTATGGGCAGACGTTCACCCATGGGCTTCCTCCTTACTGTGTGTCAGTTCACGGGCCCGGTAGCCCGGTTGGACATCAAGTCGAGTGCGATGTCCACGATCATGTCCTCCTGGCCTCCGACCAGGCCGCGCCGGCCGACTTCCAGCAGGAGGGTGCGGGCGTCGACGCCGTAGCGCTCGGCGGCGATCTCCGCGTGGCGCAGGAAGGAGGAGTAGACACCGCCGTAGCCGAGGGTGAGCGTCTCGCGGTCGACCTGTACGGGGCGGTCGCGCAGGGGGCGGACCAGGTCGTCGGCGGCGTCCTGGAGGTCGAACAGGTCGCAGCCGTGCTTCCAGCCCTGGATGTTCGCCACGGCGATGAACGCCTCGATGGGGCAGTTTCCGGCACCCGCTCCTTGTCCGGCCAGGGAGGCGTCGACGCGGGTGACGCCCTCCTCGACGGCGACGACACTGTTGGCGACCGACAGGGAGAGGTTCTCGTGCGCGTGGATGCCGATCTGAGTGCTCTCGTCGAGTACGTCGCGGTAGGCGCGGACCCGTTCGCGTACGCCGTCCAGGGTGAGGCGGCCGCCGGAGTCGGTGACGTAGACGCACTGGGCGCCGTAGGACTCCATGAGCTTTGCCTGCGCGGCGAGTTGGGGCGCCTCGGCCATGTGGCTCATCATCAGGAAGCCCGAGACGTCCATGCCCAGCTCGCGCGCCTTGGCGATGTGCTGGGCCGAGATGTCGGCCTCGGTGCAGTGGGTGGCGATGCGCACCGAGCGGACGCCGAGGGCGTAGGCGCGCTCCAGTTCGGCGATGGTGCCGATGCCGGGCAGGAGGAGGGTGGTGAGGACGGCGTTGTCGATCGCGTCCGCCGCGGCCTCGATCCATTCCCAGTCGGTGTGGCTGCCGGGGCCGTAGTTGAGGGAGCCGCCGGCGAGGCCGTCGCCGTGGGCGACCTCGATGGCGTCGACGCCGGCTGCGTCGAGGGCGGCCGCGATGCGGCCCACGTCGGCAGGATCGATGCGGTGCCGGATGGCGTGCATGCCGTCCCGCAGGGTCACGTCCTGGATGTAGAGCTGGTGAGTCATCGGCTGGCCTCCGCGGTGACGGTGGTGCTGTGCCGGGCGATCGACTCGGCGGTGCGCAGGGCGGCCGAGGTCATGATGTCGAGGTTTCCGGCGTAGGCGGGCAGGTAGTGGGCGGCGCCCTCGACTTCGAGGAACACCGAGACACGGGTGGTCACCGGGCCCGCGCCCTCGGGGAGCAGAGTGTGCACGGGCTCGCCTTCCGCGATCGGGGTGAACTGCACCTCCTGCTTGAGGCGGTAGCCCGGCACGTACTGGGCGACCCGCTCGGCCATCTCCTTGACGGAGGCTCGGATGGCGTCGTGGTCCGCGTCCCCGATGAGGCAGAAGACGGTGTCTCGCATGATCAGCGGGGGTTCGGCAGGGTTGAGGACGATGACCGCCTTGCCGCGGGCCGCGCCGCCGACGTTCTCGATGGCGTGGGAGGTGGTCTCGGTGAACTCGTCGATGTTGGCGCGCGTGCCCGGCCCCGCCGACTTGGAGGCGATGGAGGCGACGATCTCCGCATAGTGGACGTCGGTCACCGCGGAGATGGCCGCGACCATGGGGATGGTGGCCTGGCCGCCGCAGGTGACCATGTTGAGGTTGTCCGCGCCGGCCGCCAGGTGCTCGTCGAGGTTGACGGGCGGGACGACGAACGGGCCGATGGCGGCGGGGGTGAGGTCGATGAGCCGCTTTCCGAAGGGCGCGAGCCGGTGGGCGTTGGCCAGGTGGGCCTTGGCCGAGGTCGCGTCGAAGACGATCTCGATGTCGTCGAAGTGCTCCATGGCGATCAGGCCCTCGACGCCCTCGTGGGTCGTCGGGACCTTCAGCCGGGCGGCGCGGGCGAGGCCGTCGGACTCCGGGTCGATGCCCACCATGGCGGCCACTTCGAGGGTGTCCGACAGGCGGAGGATCTTGATCATCAGGTCGGTGCCGATGTTGCCCGACCCGATGATGGCGACCTTGGTCTTTGACGTCTTGGGGGAAGTCATGCGTCCCTCTTCTCGGAGAATGCGGCGGTGACCTCGCCGAGCGAGCTGATCTCGGCGCGGATCCGGGTGCCGGGCGGGGCCGGGACCATCGGGCCCAGCGCGCCGGAGAGGACGACCTGTCCGGCCCGCAACGGGTCACCCAGGTCACGGGCCGTCCGGGCGAGCCAGGCCAGCGCGTTCAGGGGGTCGCCGAGGCAGGCGGCGCCGTTGCCCTCGGAGACGAGGACGTCGTCGGCGTACAGCCGCATCACGGTCTCGCGAGGCTCGAACTCGTCCAGCGTGAGGCGGCGTTCCGCCAGCACGAACAGTCCGCTGGAGGCGTTGTCGGCGACCGTGTCGGTGAGGGAAATGTCCCAGTCGGCGATACGGCTGTCGACGATCTCCAGCGCGGCCACGGCGTGGTCGACCGCAGCGCGCACCTGCGCCGGGTCCAGGTCGCCGTCGGCCAGGTCCTCCTTGAGGACGAAGGCGATCTCCGCCTCGGCCTTGGGCTGCAGCAGCCTGCCGGAGGGGACCTCGGCCTCGGATGAGACGTCCATGTCGGCGAAGAGCACCCCGAAGTCAGGCTGGTCGACGCCGAGTTGGCGCTGGACGGCCGGGGAGGTCAGGCCGATCTTGCGGCCGACGACGACCGCACCGCTGTCCACTCTGCTGCGGGTGAGTTCCTGCTGTACGGCGTACGCGGCGTCGACGTCCTGGGTACCGAGCAGATCGCGTACCGGGGCCACGGGCCGTCCCTCGGCGAAGGCGGCGGCGAGCCGGGCGGCCGCCAGCTCGACGGGTGTGACTGCCATGCCGGTCACCGCCCTTCCGCCGTGGTCACAGCGAATCCGGCGATCCAGGCGGGGATGGCCTCGTAGAAGCGGGACGTCATCTCGTACTTGCCGGTGGCCGCGAGGGAGGCGTACGCCGCGATCCAGGTGCGGACCTCGTGGGCGGAGCCGCCGCCCTGTGCGGCCATGTCATCGACGGTCCAGGAGTCGAACTCCGCGAGGTCGCCGCGCTCCAGGTGGTCGAGGAGGAGGTTGTCCCAGGCCGGGTTGATCGGGATCATCTTCGTCGACCCGGCGGCGTAGTCGCGGCCGGCCTGGACGACCCGCTCCTCGCCCTTCGCACGCTGCTCCGGTGTGGGCGGGTTGCCCTCGATGAGCGCGTCGGCGACCCGGGGCGGTGCGCCCTCCAGCACCGGCACCGGCGGGTCGTGGGACAGACCACCGGAGGCGACGAACAGCACCCGCTTGTCCAGGTCGGCCGCGGCCTGACCGACCGCGGTGCCAAGTGCGCGGATACGGCTGACCGGGCCGAGCGGGGTCGCCACGCCGTTGACGAAGACGGGCACCACCGGCACGCGGTCGATACCGCCGAAGAGCACCTCCAGGGGCTGCGCGAAGCCGTGGTCCACGGTCATCCGGGCCGAGACGGTGAGGTCGATGCCGCGGTCGAGCACCCCCTTGGCCAGCGTCCTGGCGGCGTCGGTGTCGACCGACAGCGGCCCGCCCTGGGAACCGAAGTCGCCCACCGCGTGGGCCTCGGTGGCGAGGCAGAACGGGGGCATCTCCTTGTAGAAGAAGCCGTTGTAGTGGTCGGGCGCGTAGAGGACGACGAGCTCCGGGTCGAAGCGGCGGACGAAGGCCCTGGCGCTCTCGACGGCCTCGTCGACGCGGGCCAGAACCTCGGGCTCGGGGTCGTTCCTGCCGATCAGGGGCGAGTGCGAGAGCCCGACGACAGCTGCGGTCATGGGAGAGGGTCCTTAACTCTGGGGGGCCGACGGGTGGATGACGAGCTTCCCGGTCAGACCGCCGTCGATCATGAGCTGGAAGCCCTTGTGGATGTCCGTGAGGGGCAGGGTGCGGTCGATCACGGGGCGGACTCCGGTGGCCTCCATCAGCCGGAGCAGCGCGACGAGCTCGCCCCGGGTGCAGCCGGTGGAGCCGAGGACACGTCCCTGGAGGTAGAAGATGCGGGCCAGGTCCGCGGGCGGGTTGGCGCCGCTCGTCGCTCCCGCGATCACGACTGTGCCGCCGCGCCGCAGCGACTTCAGCGAATGGGACCAGGTCGCCTCGCCGACCGTCTCGATCACAACGTCCACCCGCTCGGGCAGCCGCTCACCGGGGGCCAGCGCGGCGCGCGCCCCCCAGGTGAGGGCCTCGGCACGCTTGGCCTCGCTGCGGCTGGTGGCGTAGACGACGGCCCCGGCGGCCACCGCGAGCCGGATGGCGGCGGAGGCGACTCCACCGCCCGCGCCCTGGACGAGCACCCGGTCGCCGGCGGTGATCCGGGCCTGGGTGAAGAGCATGCGGTAGGCGGTGCCCCAGGCCACCGGCAGGCAGGCCGCCTCGTCGAAGGACAGCCACGCGGGCTTCGGCACCAGGTTGCGGGTGGGCACGGTCAGGTACTCGGCGAAGGCCCCGTCGTGCTGCTCGGACAGCAGCGCACGGTTCGGGTCGAGCGTCTCGTCTCCCCCGCCCGCGTCCGGGTCGCCGAGCACCGGATGCACGATGACCTCGTTGCCGTCCTCGTCGTATCCGGCCGCGTCGCAGCCGAGCACGATGGGAAGGCGCTCCGGGGGATGGCCCACGCCACGCAGCGTCCACAGGTCGTGCATGTTCAGGGAAGAGGCCACGACCCGTACCCGGGACCAGCCGGGCTTCGGGTGAGGTACCGGTACGTCGCGCAGCACCAGCCCGGACAGCGGGTCGGCGGCGCTCTGGGAGATGGCGGTTGCTGCAAGCACGCAGCCACGGTCACCCGCACCCGGAGGCAGGACCTAGCCCGTGTGCCACGGTGCAGCACACGTCCGGGCTCCTGCCGGATGGCGGCCCGTGCCCGGCCCCCTGCACTCCCCTCGGGCGCCTGGCACGCCGACCAGCGCGCGGCGTGGCCGCTCGGCATCCCACGACGACTCGGCCACTCATTGGGATGCGCGGGAAAAGATCGCTTGGCCGAGACGCCGACGAGGAGGGGCAGTCCCTTCGCGTCCGACAGGACGTGCATCTCGGAACCCGGCTTGCCGCGGTCCACTGGGCTCGGACCTGTGTGTTCGCCCCCTTTTGGCCCTCATGTAGGCGGTGTCGAGGACGACGCGGGTGACATCGATGAGGCCGGCGTCATCGAACCGGTGCAGCGCGGCCTCGTGGAGGCGGCCCCAGACACCGGCCCGCGACCAGAACAGGAAGTGGCGGTGAGCCGTCGATGTCGATATGCCGAAACAGGGCGGCAACTGGCGCCAGGCGCAGCCGCTGACCAGGACGTAGATGACGGCCGCGAACAGCGTCTCATCAGGCGTGTCCTGCGTTCCGGCGCCCTGCGGCCTCACTTTCCACGACGGGATCAGCGGCTTCGCGATCTCCCACAGCCCGTCCGGAACAATCCAACTCCGCGTACCCCGCCCCATGCCCGGAACAACGACGCCTCACCACGTAGAACACGGTCTAAATAAAGGTGCGATGCAGACATAATCACTCTTGACAAAATCACGTACGCGTGAGCACTGAGACGGATACCAAATCGGCTCAGCATTACCTCTGGCGACGGTGACTAATTTCTCGAAGAAGTCAAAATTTACTTTCCCTGAGCTCTCGTCGATAGTGGGCACCCGAATCGAGAGGAGCTCTCCGTTGTCGCTATCCAACGACTCCGCTGCGCGTCAGGTCGAGTGGGAACAGGAACGAGTTTCCACGCTGTACGAGCTGCTCACAGAGCGGATCTCCGAGGCACGGACACGCCTGGCGGAAGTACTCAGGACGCCGGCCGAGAGTGCGAGCGAGACATACGAGCGCGGGATCACCGCCGACCGCCTGACACAGGAGATCGGACGGCTCGAAGGGGCCGAAAACGGACTGGCCTTCGGCCGCATCGACTGGGCGGACGGCACCACACTGCAGATAGGCCGGATCGGCCTGCAGACAGAGGACGACGACCTGCCCCTGCTCGTCGACTGGCGTGCGAACGCGGCGCGGCCCTTCTATGAGGCCACGCCGGTTCACCCGATGAACCTGCGGCGACGCCGGCACCTGCGCCTGGACGGGCGCGCGGTGGTCTCGGTGAGCGACGAGATGCTGGACGGCTCCGCCCCGACCACCGAGGACGTCGTGGGCGACGGCCCGTTGACCGAGGCCCTTTCGGCACGGCGTACGGGCCGAATGCACGCGGCCGTCGCAACGTTGCAGACCGAGCAGGACAAGATCGTCCGCTCCGCGCACCGCGGCGTGACGGTAGTGCAGGGCGGGCCCGGGACGGGCAAGACGGTGGTCGCGCTGCACCGGGCGGCGTATGTCCTGTACGCGTTCCCGCGCGCCGCGAAGGAAGGCGTCCTGGTGGTCGGGCCCAACGCGCGGTTCCTCGACTACATCTCCCAGGTCCTGCCCTCGCTCGGCGAGAACGACGTCGTGCTGGCGACATGCCAGGAACTGGCCGGAGTGGTCCCCACCGCGGTGGAGTCGTTCGACACCGCGCGCCTCAAGGGCAGTTCCGCTCTCGCTGACGCACTTGCCGACCTGCTGCGCACCAGTCAAAGTACGCACGGCGACCTCACCTTGCGGGTCGGGCAGGACGTGGTTCACCTTACGGAAGCCACAGTCCGAACCGCACGCGACGCCGCCGTGGCGACCGGGCTGGGACACAATCCAGCGCGCCAGGTGTTCAAGGAGCTTCTGGTCGACGCCCTCACCGAGACGCTGGAACGCAATACGGGTGACCTCTTGGAGCAGATCGACAACGAGGTGGCCCAGCTGACGGGCCGGAACCTCGACCGATTCACGGCGGCGGACCTGCGCCACCCCAGCCCACACGATGCAGCCGCCTCGGGATCGGCCGCCCTTTTCGACGCGGACGCCGTCCGGGCCGACCTCCTCGACGACCCCCACATCGACCAGGCCGTGGAAGCACTGTGGCCGCACTTGACACCCGGTGGCCTCGTGCGGGCTCTCCTGACAGACCTCGACACTCTCGCCGAGTACCTTCCCCGGCTGACACCGGACGAGCGGTCGCGTCTGCTGCGTGCCCCGGACGCGCCGTGGACCGAAGCCGATATAGCGCTGCTGGACGAGGCGGCTAGCTTGGTCGACGGCCCGCCGGAGCGCGTGTACGGGCACGTTGTCGTCGACGAGGCACAGGAATTGACCGCCATGCAGTGGCGGATGATCGTCCGCCGCTGCCCGGCAAAAGCCATGACGCTGGTGGGCGACTTCGCCCAGGCGGGCCCGGTCACGACGGCGCATGACTGGAAGGAGGCGTTGAGTCCGCATGTCGGCCCGCGGTTCCAGCTGCACAGTCTGACGATCAGTTACCGCACCACGCAGGAGATTCTCGCGAGTACCCGAGACCTGCTCGCCCGGATCGCTCCGGATCAGGAACCGACACGGTCACTGCGCACTGGCGAGACTCCCCGCACCGTGACCACACCTGTTGAGAAGCTGGTCGCCACCGTCGTCCAGGAACTTCGCACCCAGAGCTCCGCGTACCCGGGCGAGCTCCTCGGGGTCATTTGCGCAGAGGCGAGGGTGGGCGACCTGACAGCCTCTGACATCGCACAGCACGCACGCATCGTTCCAGCATCCGAAGCGCGCGGGCTGGAGTTCGACGGAGTCGTCGTCATCAGCCCCGAAGAGATCACCACGGCGCGCCCCGGCGGGGAGAGGGACCTGTACGTAGCCCTGACCCGGGCGACCAAGCGGCTCTGCACGATCACCGTCCAGCCCGCCTGACACACTCCGTCCGCTTCCCACCGCTCAGACATACGCGAGCACGGCAAACGCCACGACAGAGAAGGCAAGATGGCGAAGGACTTCGACACCCCACGCAACGACGGCATCATCGACAACCTTGAGGAACTCAACACCCGGAGCACCAGCAAATCCGTTCTTGCCATCGACATGGACGAGTCCGAGGCCGCCGAGGGCCTCGAACTGCCCGGTGCCGATCTTTCGGGCGAGGAGCTGACAATCCAGGTGCTTCCGCAGCTGGACAACGAATTCGTCTGTACGGTCTGCTTCCTCGTGCGCCACCGCAGCCAACTGGCCGATGCGAGCAGCGGCCCTCCCGTCTGCCGCGACTGCGACGTCTGACCGTGCGCGCGTGATGTCGTCCTTGGGAGCTCAGTCGCGGCGAGGTAGCTGTCGATGGGGTCGGACCGGTATTGGATCTTCTGAAGTCTGCGACACAGAACCGGCGCTGCCGCTTGGTCCACGTGTCCTTCACCTAGCACGCGGACCCACGTCAGACCGCGCGTGGTCGAGTGCAAGTTGCCACCAGTTCCCGGTGTGAGACCTTCAGGATTCGGCTAATACTCCAGCAGCAGCGGTTCGCCATCTGGCCTGCTGAGACTGCGCCGGGCCAGCGCCCAGCGGTGATGGGTGGGCCGCTCACCGTCGAAGTCCTCGATCACCGGGAGCTGGACGGCCGCCCAGTCATAGACGCGCGGGCCCTTGGCGCCGTCGCCGCACGAACGTTGCTCCCATGCCTCATCCGGCGCCTGGCGGAAAAGATGGTCGATCCGGCCGTAGCACGGTACCGGCTGGGACTCCGGGACGGCGAGCACGTAGCCGACTGCGGCTTCTTCCAGCATCCGGCGAAAGCGCCACTCCTGGCCGTAGGCGGCATCTGCGGTCACCCAGGCGTTCGGCAGCGGGGAGGCGCGTGCGCGCAGCACGATGGCCCTGGCCAGCTCTGGTTTGGTGGCGAAGCCCCTCTCATCGGGAATCTTGGCGGCGCGGCAGCGTTCGCGGTCGTCCGTCCAGGACTTGGGCAGATACAACTCCCGGTCCACCAGGGCGCGTCCGTGGGTGGTGGCGTAGGCGGCGAAGACGCCGATCTGACTGGGGGTACTCCCACTGGGGGATTTCGGTGCGGCCGGCGGTGCCGGAGTACTGACGCTGTACGCCTGCGGAGGTGGTGCCCTTCTTGATGAAGCCGGTGTCGTCGAGGATGAGGACCCCGTCGGCCTCGCCGAGCCTGTCGGCGACGAAGGCCTGCAGGTCGTCGCGGACGTCGTCGGCGTTCCAGGTGGCTGCGTTCAGATCTCATCGACGAAATCAATGCGAGCCTATTGACACGAACCATTTCCCGCTGCGCCCGAGCGCTCCTACGCTCACTGTCAACCGCGAGCAACGGCGCCGCGTGCGGCGTCGTCACAGCAATCGTGAGGAGAAGCTTGTGACTTCAGTGGATGCAGTCGCGAAGGCGGACGTCGCAAAGGAATACTTTGCCGCATTCAATCGGCGGGATTTCGAAACACTGACGAACATATTCGCCCCGGATATTTTCTTTGAGCATGAAAGCCCGATCCAGGGGCGCGACAAGATCATTTCGGTGTTGCAAGGGTTCTGCACCGCCTTCCCTGATCTCACATTCTCCGTTACCGACCAGATCAGCCGCGAGGACGAGGTAGTGTGCTTCCTGCGTTCGTCAGGAACCTGGCGGGGTGAGTTCGCCGGGGTTTCGCCGACCGGCAGGCACTTCACGGCTTGTACCGTCGACCGTATTCGATTCTCCGGTGCGTCCATTGCGAGCATTTCGACGGTGTGCGAGGTCCTGGGCGGCTTCAGCATGATGCACCAGTTGGGGATCGCTGCGCAGCAGTCGGAGGTGTAAGCGACCGCCTCGGTGCAACGGCGGGTGTTCGGCGGCACGAAGCACGGCGCGGCATTCGGCTACGCCGCGGCGCCCCTGAGCGAGCGCGACTCGCACTGCTCGACGCGGCGCAGGCTACCGGTAGTTCGCTAGATTCGGCGGTGGCGCGGGTTGACGGCGAGTCAGGTTGGCCGTAGTACTCCAGCCGTAGTTCGCGATCACGGCGAGTCGCTGCTCACGGCCCGTAGACGAGATCCGCGCCCCCACTGGCCTCAATCAGCCAGGACAGTGAACCGCTTCCGAAGGGCCAGCCAGTGGTGGCCACCTGCACCCAGCCGCCCGACTCGTCGGTTCCTGCGTGCCACCACCACCAGCTGCGATCGTCTCCCATTCCTTCCTCGGTCGGGTCGAAGTAGTACAGCCATCCCGAGAGCGTCCACGGCCCCTGATCGACGGCCGCTCTCTCCTCTGGCGTCATCGCCCGCCATTGACGCAGCCACGCCTCGACGTCGAAGGGCTCGCCATGCTCCGGTTCCGGGGTCTCGGGCGCGCACCGCTGGATGAACCAGGTCGGCAACAGTTGCGGCCAAAGCTCATCTGTCGGCCAGTCACCCATCTGGGAGACCACACATGTCAGTACCGCACGCGCGTTGTCGATGACCTGGGCTGGGTCCTCGGCAGTGAACCGGAGGCGCACGAGAAACGGCCGGGGCTCGTCGTCATCCTCAGCCCCAGGTCCAGATCGAAGGCGCCGCAGCTCGCCTGTCATGATTTCCACGGTGAGGAAGTTTGCACACAGGCACCGACCTCGCGACATCTCGATATCGCCACCGGTCAGGGGACGCGAACCTCTATGGCTGGACAGTTGGCTTGCCGTTCGTAGTGGCAGGCTCGGGCGCGGGCTTGGTGTCGGCGTCGCCAGTCTGACCAGCGCAAGCGGTCACAACTCATGATGATCAACGGTGGCCGCAGCCATCTCTGCACCAGCCCCGACCAGCAAGATCACGATCTACGGCTGGAGTACTAACTCGTCGGTTTTCCGTCTCCGGCGATGAGGATCGGTGCAACTCAGCAGCAGTGCGAAAGACGCTACCGTGCGCAACAGGTGTGGCGCGAGCACCCGATCAGGTCAGGAACTCACCGTCTCGTAAATGCCCGCATCCCGGACCGCCGGCGAAAGCCCCCTCGGTCCGGGTCTGCGGTGGCCGCCAGCTCGTGGAGCCGGCCGATGTCCTCCAGCGGATGGACGCCCTCCACGACCGGTCGACACACGGTTGCGGGCCGCGCTCGATGGGGCGGAACGTGAGCTTATGCCCGGGTCACGGTGTCGGACGTGTTGACCGTGGCGCCGGCCGCAGCGTCGGAGTCTTCGCTGAAGGGGCGGTTGCGGGATCGATGGTGCCGCACCGGACCGAGGGCATGCCGGCGTCCGTGCTGGCCGTGGACTACCAGCGCAATGCGGAACTGCTGGAGTCGGACGTCGGGCGGAAGGTATTCGCTTGTCAGCAGCTGGCTGCGGTGCTGAGGCTGCAGGTGGTGCCGGCGAAGGTCGAAGGGTGCGGTCGAAGGCGAAACGGCTGGCGGCGCGGGGTTGGATCCGGCAGGTGCGGCCGGGAGTGTTCACCGCGCTGACGCAGAGCGGCTGAACCCTGCCGAATGTCGACCGACGAGGCGGCCGCTCATGAGCATGGTCGGTGCGTCGGACGATCTCCAGAATGAGATGGAGGTTCTCGGCCACCCAGTCGACCAGCCGTCCCGCCGCCGTCCGCCCACATCAGGCGGATCTAGAAGTACCCGGCGTGCAGTTCCTCGACCAGTTCGACAGCGGCATCGTGGTCCTGGACAGTCACCGCGGTCGCCGCGACGGCCAGGACCCCGCACGGACTGCGAGTCCATGATCGCGGCCAGCGGGTCCACGGCGCGGCCTTCCTTCTCCCTCACGCAGCCGGTCATGGAACTCGCCGAGCAGACCGGTCGCCTGCCAGCGTCGGGTGAAGGCGTGCACTCGCCGGTACGGCGGGAAGCCCGCAGGTAAACTGGCCCACTTGACGCCGTTGTCGACCACGTAGCACATCGCATCCAACATCACACGGTGGCAATAACTTTCTGGTCTGCCGCCCCGCCCCTGCAACCATGCCGAAACCGGTAGCAACGGCCGGACGACCTGCCACTCCGCGTCCGTCAGATCCGAGCCAGCGACCTGCCTGCAGGCCCGGCTCGCCGAGGCAGTCTGCCGGTCCTGTCCCGACCGCACGCGGTGCACGTTCTCCGCGCCCGACCCCGTTCGGCAGCTCACGAGATCGCGGGAACGACCCGCTGTCGAGGGGCACGTTTCAGCAGGCAGCGGTGACGGAGTCGGTCCGCAGGGGCGCGGCCGACTTCGCGGTGATCTCGTCGAGGGTGATGCCGGGTGCGGTCTCGACGACGGCGAGGCCGTCGGGTGTGACGTCGAGGACGCCGAGGTCGGTGATGACGCGGTGGACGCACCGTTGGCCGGTGAGCGGCAGGGTGCACTCGGTGAGGATCTTCGGGCTGCCGTCCTTGGCGGTGTGCTCCATCAGGACGATGACCCTGCGGGCGCCGTGGACCAGGTCCATCGCCCCGCCCATGCCCTTGACCATCTTTCCGGGGATCATCCAGTTGGCCAGGTCACCGCGTTCCGACACCTGCATGGCCCCCAGCACCGCGGTGTCGATGTGACCGCCGCGGATCATGCCGAAGGACATGGCCGAGTCGAAGAAGGAGGCCCCAGGCAAGACGGTGACCGTCTCCTTGCCCGCGTTGATGAGATCCGGGTCGACCTCGTCCGGGGTCGGATAGCGGCCGGTGCCCAGTATGCCGTTCTCGGAGTGCAGCACCACGTGCACGCCGGGCGGGAGGTGGCCGGGGATGAGGGTGGGCAGGCCGATGCCGAGGTTGACGTAGGAACCATCGGTGAGTTCGGCGGCTGCGCGGGCGGCCATCTGGTCGCGGGTCCAGCCGCGGGGTGTGTCCGTTGTCGGGCTCATGCTCGTACCGTCCTCTTCTCGATCTGCTTGTCGGCGGCCTGAGCGGGGGTGAGCTCCACGATCCGCTGGACGAAGACGCCGGGGAGGTGGACGGCGTCGGGGCTCAGCTCGCCCGGTTCCACGAGCTCTTCGACCTCGGCGATCGTGATCCGCCCGGCCATCGCCGCGAGCGGGTTGAAGTTGGCCGCGGCGCGGCGGAAGACGAGGTTGCCGTGCCGGTCCCCCCGCCAGGCCCGGACGAGGGCGAAGTCGGTGGTGATGGCGTGCTCCAGGATGTGCGGTCGGCCGTGGAAATCGCGGGTCTCCTTGGGCGGGGAGGCCACGGCGACCGAGCCGTCCGTCGCGTACCTCCACGGCAGACCGCCGTGCGCGACCTGGGTGCCCACACCGGCCGGGGTGTAGAACGCGGGGATGCCCGCGCCGCCGGCGCGCAGCCGTTCGGCCAGTGTGCCCTGCGGCACCAGCTCCACCTCCAGTTCGCCCGACAGGTACTGGCGGGCGAACTCCTTGTTCTCGCCCACGTAACTGCCCGTCACGCGGGCGATCCGGCCGGCGGCGAGCAGCACGCCCAGCCCGCGGCCGTCCACGCCGCAGTTGTTCGACACGACCTGCAGGCCGGTGGCGCCCTGTTCGTGCAGGGCCCGGATCACCACTTCGGGGATGCCGCTGAGGCCGAAGCCGCCGACGGCCAGTGAAGCGCCGTCGGGAATGTCGGCGACCGCCTCGGCGGCGTTCGCGCTGACCTTGTTCACTGATCGACCTTTCAACCGGGGAGTACGGATGACCAGCCGCCGTCGACGACGAGGTTGGCGCCGGTGATGTACGAGGCCTCGTCGGAGGCGAGGAAGACGGCGGAGCCCACGACCTCGCCGGGGAGGCCGACGCGGCCGAGGGGGATGTGGCGGGCGATGGTGTGCATGGGGGTGATCGGTGGAGACCAGGGAGTCAGGACCGTGCCGCCCGCCTCCCCCACGAGCCGCTGGGTCTACAGCGCCGCCTCGTGCAGCAGATCTCCGCCGACGACGATCGCGCCCTCGGCGGCGAAGCGCAACGCCGCCGCCGGGCCCTGGCCACGGGCGGTGCCCGAGATCAGGGCCACCTCGCCTTCGAGGCGTCTCATGACGCCTCCGGGCGCAACGCGTCGGCGATGGACTTCACGCCGCCGTGCGCGGTGAGTCCGCCGTCGACCGGGATCTCGGCGCCGGTGATGAAGGAGGACTCGTCGGACAGGAGGAAGACCACAAGCAGGGCGACCTCGTCCACTGTGCCGGTGCGGCCGAGCGGGGTCTCGCGGATGTTCGCCTCGCGGAAGGCTGGGACGACGGAGGCGGTCATCTCGGTCTCGATGAAGCCGGGGTGGATCGTGTTGACGCGGATGCCGCGCGGGCCGAGCTCCGTGGCGGCGGACTTCGACAGGCCGCGCAGTGCCCATTTGCTGGTCGTGTAGGCGACCGGGTATTGGCCGCTGAGCGCGGCGGTGGAGCCGACGTTGGATGGACGAGCCGTGCGGCATCAGCGGCGTCAGGTGCTGGATGGCAAGGAGGGGGCCGGTGACGTTGACGGCGTGGTCGCGGGCGAAGTCGTCGGGGGTCACTTCGTCGAGGCGGGCGCGCCAGGTGATGCCCGCGTTGTTGACCAGACCGTGCACCCGGCCACACGACTCCCTCAGTTCCGCGGCCAGCTCCGCCCAGCGCTCCTCGTCGGTGACGTCGAGGTGGCGGCAGCCAGCGGCCTCGGTCACGTAGGTGGCGATGACGCGGGCGCCCTCGCGGGTCAGGGCCTCGGCCTCGGCGGCGCCCTGGCCGTGCGCGGCGCCGGTGACGACGACGACCTTGCCGAGGAGTCTCTTGGGGTGCAGGTCGTTCACGGCCGTTCTCGGGTGCGGCGGCGGGCGGTCGGCAGGAGCTGCGGATCTCTGCCCGCTACCACGGTGTTGGAGACGGTGCCGATGCCCTCCACGGTGAGCGTGACGGTGTCGCCCGGCTTCAGCGGGGGCGGGGACTGCTCGCTCCGGACGCCCCACAGCTCGGCGAGGCAGCCGCCGTTTCCGCAGGTGCCGGAGCCGAGCACGTCGCCGGGGCGGACGACGGTGCCGCGGGATGCGTAGGCGACCATCTCCTCGAAGGTCCAGCTCATGTTGGACAGCAGGTCCTTGCCGACGACCTCGCCGTTCACGGAGGCGGTCAGCGCCAGGCGCAGAAAGCCGTCCGTGTCGCGGTACGGCTCCAGTTCGTCGGCGGTGACCAGGTACGGGCCGAGGGTGGTGGCCGTGTCCTTGCCCTTGCAGGGGCCGAGGCGGACCTGCATCTCGCGGGACTGCAGGTCGCGGGCCGACCAGTCGTTGAAGACCGTGTAGCCGATGATGTGGTCCCGTGCCTGCTGCGGCGTCAGGTCCTGCCCCTCCCGGCCGATGACGGCGGCGACCTCCAGCTCGAAGTCGAGGACCTCGCTGCCCGGCGGCACCGGGACGTCGTCGTGGGCGCCGATGACGGCGTACGGGTTGGTGAAGTAGAACGTCGGGGCGTCGTACCAGGCTTCGGGCACCCCGCCGACGCCGTCCATGGTCCGCGCTACCCCTTCGACGTGTTCCTCGAAGGTGACGAAGTCCCGCACGGTGGGCGGCTGAAGCGGTGGCAGCAGCCGGACCTCGGACACGTGAGGGCCCGGCGGGACGTCGAGCGTGGCGGTGCCGGCGCGCAGGAGTGCGTCGAGTCCGTCGCCGCGGCTGATCAGCTCCGTGAGCGAGCGCGCCCCGGGAACCGGGTGGAGGGTGCCGTCCTCCTCCACGACGGCGATCCTGCGCTGGTGTCGGTGTTCATAGGTGGCGAAACGCATGCACGGCTCCAGGCTCTGGCGGTCTTCGACAGCGGTGGGAAGCAGGGACGCGGCCAGGGCGCCAGGGCGGTGACAGGGCCATCGCGTCCCCGGGTTCGAGACGTCAGACCGGCGGGGCGACGAAGCAGCCACGGTCGACGTCGTTGAACGAGTCCTTGGCGATCAGCTCGTTCATCGGGTTCGCCGTGCCCCACTGGTCGGCGACCCCGGGCTGGGAGAAGTCATAGACGTGGGGGTGCCAGGTGTCCTCGTCCAGCAGCTCCAGTTCCGTCGTGTATTCGACGGTGTTGCCGTGCGGGTCGAGGAAGTAGGTGAAGGTGTTGTCGCCCGCCGTGTGCCGGCCGGGACCCCAGAGCTTCTTGAAGCCGGCGCGGAGCACGCGGCCGGAGCCGCGCATGTACTCGTCGATGCCGCGCATCTCGAAGGAGACGTGGTGCAGGGCGGTGTGCGGCCCTTGGGCGATGGCCATGGAGTGGTGCTGGTTGCTGATGCGCATGAAGTGCATCGCCTCGCCCATCTTCGGATGCATCAGCGTGTCGGAGAGCCGGAATCCGAGGTGACGCTCGTACCACTCCCGAGTGCGGTTCAGATCCGGTGAGTTGAGGACGACGTGCGACAGCTTGACCGGGATCGACTCCTTCTCCTCGATCTTGCGGTGCTGCCGGACGTTGACGTCCGCGGAGACCTCGATGGTGCGTCCGTCGACGTCGAAGAAGCGGAAGCCGTACCCGCCTCCGGGGGTGTCGACCTTGCCCGGCTGGGAGATCAACTGCACTCCTCCGGCGAGGAGTTGCTCGGCGAGGGTGTCCACGTCCGCCGCGCTCGCGGCGCCGTACGAGACGAGGTCGAGGCGCTTCTCCTCGGCCTTGCGCAGCCGCACCACGTACTGTTCGGGGCTGCCTTCGGCGGCGAGAAAGGAGATCCCGGAGTCCTCCTCGACCTTGATCAGGCCCCAGACGCCGGCGTAGAAGTCGAGTTGCTTGTCGTAGTCGGGCACGGCGAGGTCGACGTGCCGCAGATGGGTGAGCAGGCGTGCGCTCATGATGGGTTTTCCTCCTGTGCGGGGGTCAGGTGAGGCGCAGCAGCGTTGTCGCGTTGCCGCCGCGCACGGCGTGGAAGTCGTCGTCGGGCAGGCGTGCGGCGCGCAGTGCGCCGACGGGGTCCTCGGTGCCCATGTCGAAGGGGAAGTCGGAGCCGAGCAGCACCCGGTCAGCGCCGGCCGCGCCGATGAGTGCCCGCAGTACCTGCGGGTCGTGGACCAGCGAGTCGAAGTACAGGCGCTTGAGGTAGCTGCTGGGCAGGTGGGCGCAGCCCGCGCCCGCGTCGGAGCGGGCCGACCAGGCGTGGTCGGAGCGGCCGATGTGGGTGGGCAGATAGCCGCCCCCGTGCGCGGCGATGACCTTCAGCTCCGGGTGCCGGTCCAGTACCCCGGAGAAGATCACGTGCGAGAGCGCGACGGCGTTCTCGGTGGGCTGGCCGACGGTGTTGGACAGGTACCACTGGTCGAGGCGTTCGTCGAGTGTGCAGCCGAAGGGGTGCAGGAAGAGGATCGCTCCTGTCTCCTCGGCCCGGGTCCAGAAGGGTTCGTAGGCGGGGTCCGACAGCTCCCGGCCGGGCGCGTGCGAGGAGATTTCGACACCCAACAGGCCCATACTCACGGCGAGTTCGAGCGCGCGCACCGCCGATTCCGGGTGCTGGAGGGGGACGAGGCCCAGACCGCGCAGCCGGCCGGGCGCCTGGGCGCAGTGGGCGGCCGTCGCCTCGTTGGCCAGGCGGTACACCTTCTCCGCCGTCTCCTCGTCCGCCCAGTAGTGGTAGTGCGAGGGCGACGGGCTGACCAGCTGGACGTCCACACCCTGCGCGTCCATCGCGGCCAGTCGTACGGCGACGTCCGTCAGCCTCGGGATGCGCTCGGCGACCATGGGGCCGTTGACGGCCAGGGCCGCGGGCCCGTTGCGGCGGGCGTCGAGGGCCTTGGCCTGTACCAGGCCCGGCAGGTCGGCCACCAGAGCCTCGACCTCGGGGATCAGGAGGTGCGCGTGGACGTCGACCGTCGGGGAAGTGCGCGCGTCCGTGCTCGACGAGGGGCGGCCCCCGGCGGTGGCCGGGGGCTGGTGGGCCGTCACGGCAGCTCCTTGAGCACCGGCATGGTGGCGTCCAGCAGCCCGGGCACGTCACCCAGTGCTCTCTTGCCTTCCATCGCCAACTCCTTTGTCGGGCAGGTCACTTGACGGCGACCGGGTTGACGGGGGAGCCGACGGCTCCGGTGATGGGCAGGGGCGCGGCGGTGAGCCAGAACTCGTACACGCCGTCGGAGGCGCAGTCGTCCGCGAGGGCGTCGGGGTCCCACATCTCGCCGATCAGCAGGCCCATGTGGGGGATGACGACCTGGTGCAGCGGCTGGAAGGCGCTGTCGAACTCGTTCGGCCGTACCTCGAAGCCCCAGGTGTCGGTGGCGATGGCGGCGATCTCGCTCGTGTGCAGCCAGCCGGCGGTGGTGAAGGACAGGCCGGGAGAGTCGCCGCCCGCATAGTCGCCCCAGCCCTCGCGGCGGGTGCGCGCCAGCTGCCCGGTCCGGACGACGACGATGTCCCCGCGGCCGACGGCCACGCCGTGCGCCTCGGCCGTCGCGGTCAGGTGTTCCTCGGTGATCGCGAAACCGTCCGGCAGCTCTCCGCGTTCACCGCCGATCACCCGGCCGACATCGAGGAGGACGCCGCGCCCAGCGACGTACGGGGCCATGTGCTCGATGCCGGTGACCAGATCGCCCTCGGAGGTGACGACCTTCTCCGCCGCCCGACCGTTCCAGGCCTTGCCGTGGTCGAAGATGTGCCCGAGACCGTCCCACTGGGTGGAGCACTGCAGCGGCATCGCGATCACGTCGTCGGAGCCGCCGAAGCCGTGCGGCATGCCCTGGTTGCCGAGGGCCGCGTCCGTGCCCGTGGCCAGCATGGTGTGGACGGGGTTGGTGCGGCGCCGCCAGCCCTTCTGCGGGCCGTCCATGTCGAACCGCTGCGACAACGAGAAACTCACGCCCCGGCGGACCAGTGCCGCACCCTCGCGGCGCTTGGCCTCGTCGAGGAAGTTCAGCGTGCCGAGCACGTCGTCCTCGCCCCAGCGCCCCCAGTTGGAATACCGCTTGGCGGCCTCGTTGATCGCGCCCTCGGTGTCCGTGGGGTCGAGCGGGGCCGTCACGACGCGGTCCTGTCGGCGACGCAGCGGGTGCGCTGCGCACCCAGACCCGTGATGGAGCCCTCCATGACGTCGCCGTCGCGCAGCAGCCGTCCCCAGTGCATGCCGTTGCCGGCCGGGCTGCCGGTCAGCACCAGGTCGCCGGGCAGCAGCCGGGAGGTCCGGGAGATGTAGGACACCAGCCGTGCGATGCCGAAGAGCATGTCCTTGGTGGACTCGTCCTGCATGGTCTCTCCGTTGAGCTTCAGTGTGACCCGCAGGTCGCCCGGGTCGGCGATCGACTCGGCGGGCACGATCCACGGGCCCAGCGGGGTGAAACCGGGGGCGTTCTTGGAGCGCAGCCAGTCGGTGCCGATGGCCTTCATGTCCCGGCGGAAGACGGTGGCGCGGTCGGTGAGGTCGTTGGCGATGGCGTAGCCGGCCACGTACTCCAGGGCCTCCTCGACCGGCACCCGGTAGGCGGGCTTGGCGATGACTGCCGCCAACTCCAGCTCCCAGTCGGGCTGTTCGGCCCAGTCCGGGAGTACGATGTCGTCGAAGGGGCCGGTGATCGCGCTCGGCAGGCCGATGAACACGTACGGCAGGTCCTCGGCCGCCCGCCGGTCCATGACCGCGGCGACCTCCGCGCGCGCCTCCTCCACGGTGCGAGGATCGGCGGCGGAGCGGTGGGCGACCTCCAGGTCGATCACGTGCTGCCGGTAGTTGGCGCCGGACTGGAAGACCTGGCGGGGCTCGACCGGCGCGTGCACCTGCAGGTGCTCCAACGGCCGCCAGCCGGCCGTCTCGTCGGCCGCGAGCTCCTGCAGGCGAGGGAGCATCTCGTCCCAGCGGTCGAAGATCGCCCGGGTCGTCAGGGTGGGCTCTCCGAGGGCCGTACGAAGATCCAGCACGCGCCCCCTGGGGATCACGAGACCGGGGAAAGGCGCCTGGTCAGAGGCGGAGAGAACACCAAGGGCGAAGGGTCCGGAGAAGGACGCGGAAGCGGCTGCGGGTTTCACGGGAATGTCCTCAAGATTGCGGTGCGACCGATGTGGCCCTCAACGCCCTCGTCGAGGGCGCCGGCGGGGTCGGCACGGTCCAGTTCGTCCGGGGTCACGCCGGGTTCCTTCCGATGAAGAACTCACGGAACGGATCCATGCTGGGTTCGAGGCCGGCGTCGAGGAGTCCCTTGCGCAGGGCGTGCATCTGGGCGTCGTGGATGCGCTGGGTGGGCTGGCGCAGCGGTCCGCCGTTGTAGCCCTGCAGCCACCCCTGGAACTTCCATGCCTGCCGGTTGATGAAGGCACCGCCGTTCAGCACCTGAGCAAGGCCGCCCTTGATCTTGCGGGCCGGATGCAGCTGCCAGTAGATGTCAGTGGCGTCGTCGTACTTGCCCTCGCGCAGCAGCTCCATGACGCGCGGGATCATGGGCCCGTAGTATTCGTGGTCGCTCGTGGCGGACAGCTGGATCGGCATGACCTGTGCCAGCGGGATGAGATCGCTCTCGATGGGCACCGAGATGACGACCTCGTCGCCGAAGAGCCGGTGGCACTCGATGGCGCCCTGAATACTGGGGAAGCCGCCCTCGGCCTTGATGACCGCGATGTTGGGGCAGTCGTCGATGAGGCGGCGGATGAGCCGCGTCGGGATGTCCGAGGGGTGCACCCGGGGACTGAACCCCCACAGGAACATCGGGAACAGGATGACCGCGAGGTTCGTGGCGTCGCAGAGGGCCTTGGTGTAGTCGTAGATCTCCTGTTCCGACTCCGGGTAGAAGTTCGGCGGGTAGGACACGAGCACCAGGTCGGCACCGGCCTCTTCGGCGCCGCGCACCGCCTCGATGTTCTGCTCCAGGGTGCTCCAACTGCCGTGGTGGACCACGACGAAGTCGTCGCCCGCCTCATCACGGACGATACGCAGGAAGTCGAGGTACTCGGGCAGGGTGATGCTGACCTCGGAGACGCCGAGGGTGCCGAGGAATCCGTGCTGCTGGGCGAGCCTGATGTCGTGCCTGATGCCCTGCTCGTTGATGCCGCGAAGGTCGGCGGTGAACGACGGGATCGTGCAGTTGACGGCTCCGACGAGCTTTTCGCGGGCCCAGTCCCGGGCCTCGGTGCGGGTGTATGCGGGCATGGTCGTCCTTTGCCTCGGTGCGTGGGTGATGGGGGTGCTGACTCAACGCCTGGCGGGTTGGTCTCGGCGCGCTCGTTCGTGCTGCGGTGTCCGGCGCGGCAGTCGGCTCAGGGCGCGCCGGCGCCTTCCCAGGCCAGGTACTTCATCTCCAGGTACTCGTCGATGCCGTAGACGGAGCCCTCCCGCCCCAGCCCCGACTGCTTGACGCCGCCGAAGGGGGCGACCTCGTTGGAGATCAGGCCGGTGTTGATGCCCACCATCCCCGCTTCCAGGGCGGCCGAGACGCGCCAGGTCCGCTCGGCGTCGCGGGTGAAGAGGTAGGCGGCCAGACCGTAGTCGGTGTCGTTGGCCATGCGGACGGCCTCGGCCTCGTCGGTGAAGCGGATGAGCGGGGTGAGCGGGCCGAAGGTCTCCTCGCGGGTGACGAGCATGCCCGGGGCCACGTCCCCCAGCACGGTGGGCTGGAAGAAGAGCCCTCCACGCCGGTGCCGCGAACCGCCGCACAGGATCCTGGCACCCCGGTTCGTGGCGTCGGCGAGATGTTCCTCGACCTTCGCCACCGCTGCCTCGTCGATGAGCGGTCCCTGCTGCACGCCGTCGTCGAAGCCGTCTCCGACGACAAGGTCCTCGACCCTGCGGGTCAACGCCTCTGCGAACCGGTCGTAGACTCCCGCCTGCACGTAGACGCGGTTGGCGCTGATGCAGGCCTGGCCGGTGTTGCGGTACTTGGTGGCGACGACACCGGCGACGGCGGTCTCGACGTCGGCGTCGTCGAAGACGAGCACCGGCGCATTGCCGCCCAGTTCCATCGAGGTCTTCTTCACCGTCTGGGCGGACTGGGCCAGGAGCAGCCTGCCGACCTCGGTGGACCCGGTGAAGCTGACCTTGCGGACCAGCGGATTGCCGGTCAGCTCGGGCCCGATCTCACGCGGGTCGCCGATCACCACGTTGAGGACCCCGGCCGGTACACCGGCCCGCTCGGCGAGCTCGACGAGGGCCAGTGCCGTCAAGGGGGTCTGCTCGGCAGGCTTGACGACCATCGTGCAGCCCGCGGCCAGTGCCGGAGCGGCCTTACGGGTGATCATCGCGGCGGGGAAGTTCCACGGGGTGATGGCCACGCACACCCCGACCGGCTCCTTGAGCACCAGCACCCTGCGCGATGCCTCCGGCGCCGCGAACACGTCGCCGCGGATCCGTTTGGCCTCCTCGGCGAACCACTCGATGAAGGAGGCGGCATAAGCGACTTCCCCACGGGCCTCAGCGAGTGGCTTGCCCTCCTCCAGGACGATCAGCCGGGCCAGGTCCTCCGTGTGCTCGGTGACGAGGTCGAACCAGCGCCGCAGCACCTGTGCGCGCTGTTTGCCCGACCGCGCCCGCCACTCGGGCAGAGCACGATGAGCGGCGTCGACGGCCTCGGCGGTCTGCGCTCTGCCGAGTGCCGGAAGCTCCGCAATGAGGTCACCGGTCGACGGGTTGCGGACGGTGAGCCGACCGCCGTCGCCGGCCTCCAGCCACTTGCCCTCAACGTAAGCGGCCGTGCGCAGCAGCGTGGGGTCGGACAGACCGAGTGGAACGGTCGTCTCCATGGTCATGGCGGCTCTCTCACTTCTGCACGGGATGAATGGTGGCCGGCATCCGGGTTCCGAGTCCCAGCCGCTCGGCGTTGCGCGCGCACATGCCGGCGACCGCCAGGTCCTGGGCCGCTGAGCCGACCGACTTGTACAGCGCGATCTGGTCGACGTGGGTGCGCCCGGGGACGCGCTCGCCGACGAGGTCGGCCAGCGAGCAGATCTTGCCCGCCACGTCGAGACCGGCGGCTCGCGCGGCGATCAGGTCCCCGGTGTCGTCGAGCACCTCCTCGACCATGTCCGCCGCGATCACGTCGGCACGGGCAATGACCTCCGGGTCCACCTCACGCTGCTCGGGCAGGGTGGATCCGATGGACACCACGGTCATGCCCGGTCGGAGCCACTTGCCGAGCAGGGTGGGGGTCTCGTCGCGGGACCGGGCGGCACAGACGACCAGCGTGGCGCCTGCGAGGGCCTCCTCGGCGCTGGCCGCCTGCGTGATCGGCAGGTCGGACAGTTCGGCGACGAATCGGGCTCGGCTCTCCGGTCGTGGGCTGTACACCCGTACGGCCTTGAGGTCTCGTACGACGGCGAGGGCGCGCACATGGTTCTGCGCTTCGAAACCGGAGCCGATCACGGCGACGGTCAGGGCGCCGGGCGGCGACAGCAGGTCCGCCGCGACGGCCGAGGTGGCCGCCGTCCGGTAACCGGTGATGGAGTGGCCGTCGAGCAGGGCCACCAGCTCGGCCGTCCGCTGGTCGAACAGGGGGATGAGGTAGGAGGCGCGGCGCGTCGGCATCGCGGCCGCGATGATCTTCGCTCCCATCAGTTCGCGGCCGGCCGGTACGCCGGTGAGGGTACGCAGCCAGCCGTGGTCTCCGCGGGCCATGCCGCGGGCCGGATAGCGTGCTGCGTCCACGCTCGTCGCGTATGCCTCGCGCACCGCCGAGGTTGCCAGCTCCCAGTCGAAGGCCGCCCGTACCGCTGCGTCATCAAGGAAAAGAGTCACTTCAGTGGCCTTTGCAAAGGAGGGGGAGGGATCAGATCGGAGAGGGGGTCCACAGACCGCCGTCCGTCTGCTTGAGTAGCACCGGCAGCATGGTCTCGGTCATCGACCCACCGGTCCCCCACTGGTCCTGCGACTGAGGAGAGGTGCTGTCGAAGACGCGGGGCTCCCACGCCTCCTCGTCCTCGATCGTCTCCAGCTCCGTCGTGTACTCGACGACGTTCTCGTTCGGGTCGAGGAAGTAGGTGAAGGTGTTGTCTCCCGGGCCGTGCCGGCCTGGCCCGCACAGCGGGCGGTGACCGGCGCGCATAAGACGCCCGGTCCCGCGCATGTACTCGTCGATGCCGCGCATCTCGAAGGAAATGTGATTCAGCGAGACGCTCGGTGCTCGCGAGATGGCGAGGATGTGATGCTGGGTCCCGCTGCGCATGAAGCACATCATGTCGCCGAGCCAGTCCGAGAGGCGGAAGCCGAGGTACGTCTCGTAGAACGCCTTGGTCGCGGCCACATCGGTGGAGTTGATCACCACGTGGCTGAGCTTCTTGGGGACGGATTCGCGTTCCTCGAGCTCCCGGAAGGGCTTCTGCGCGACCCCGGCGGACACCTCGACGAGTCGGCCGTCGGGGTCGAAGAACCGGACGCCGTATCCGCCGCCCGGGGTGTCCAGCTTGCCGGGCTCCCGGTCGAGAGTGATCCCGCCGGCGGCCAGCCGCCGGGCCAGCTCGTCGACTTCTTCGGGAGAGTTCACACCGAAGGCGATGAGGTCCAGTCGCTTGTCCTGGTCCTGCCGGACGCGAAGGACGTACTGCTCCGGGTCCGCGGGAGTGGCGAAGAAGGTCACACCGCTGTCGTCGGCCACCGGCTGCAGTCCCCAGATGTTCTTGTAGAACTCCAGAGCCTTGCCGTAGTCGGGCACACCGATACCCACATGTCTGAGATGGGTGATCGGACGGAAGGCCGCGGTCATCGTTGACTCCTGCTCTCCAGTGACGCTGAACAGGACGTTCGCGTCGCTTTTCCCGCTGCAAGACGCTAGACAGACGCACTCCTCGATACAAACAATCGATAGTGATGCGTTCGGATTGATGACATCAATCCGTGGTCGGAGTCGACCGTCGAGCCGCGGCAGCCGACTTCTTTCGGCATGCCTTCAGCACAGACGGGATTTCCGGTCGATGCCCACCACCAATGCGCCCCTGGATCTCAACCGGGTGGATCTGAACCTGCTCGTCGCCTTCGACGCCCTGATGGCGGAACGGAGCGTGACCGCGGCCGCGGCGCGTCTGTCCGTCGGACAGTCGGCCATGAGTTCCACGCTGGCTCGGCTCCGCAAGCTCCTGAACGACCCGATCCTCGTCAGGCAGGGGCGGACCATGGTCGCCACACCGGTTGCCGAGTCGCTGGTGCAGCCGGTGCAGAAGACGCTGACCGACATCAAGTCGCTGCTGTCACAGCGCGACAGCTTCGATCCCGCGACCGACCACAGGACGTACTCGGTGATGGCGACCAGCTACTCGGCCGTCGCCGTACTGCATCCGCTGTTGGCGCAGCTGCCGACCGAGGCTCCGAACGTGCGACTGCGCATCCAGCCCTTCGCGGAGGAGTACGCGGAACAGCTGGCCCGCGACCAGATCGACCTCGTCATCGTTCCGCGCGAGATGGTGCCCAGCGGACTGGACCTGTGCTGTGAGGCCGCGTACACCGACCGCTACATGCTGGCGGTCGACCAGGAGCACCCCGATGTGGGCGAGAGCATCTCGGTCGAGGAGTTCAGCGAGCTGCCGTACCTCGCGATCAGCCCCGACCGGCGACCCGCCCTGGCCGAACTGCAACTCGACCTGCTCGGTATCCCGCGCCGCGTCGAGGTCACCACGAGTTTTGAAATCGCTCCGTTCCTGATTCGCGGTACCCGGCTCATCACCTTGGTCCCCAGAACGTTCGGGCGCCGCATCGCCCCGGCGACAGGCCTGCGGCTGCTCGAACCTCCCATGGAGCTGCCGTGGGCCACCGAAATGATGGTCTGGACGAAACGCATGGACGACGATCCGGGCCACGCCTGGCTGCGGCAGCGCATGCACCATTTCGCAGATGCCTACGTCCAGGACGCACCGTCCACCCCGGCGACCGGCTGAGACAGGACCGGTCAGGAGGGACCTGCCCGCGTTCCATCGATTGGATCAATGCCGACGCATCGACAGGAATTGCTTTTCGCCATGTGATGACAGTCCTAACCTGACGTCTCGAGCCGCAGGCAGGGCCACGGAAATCCGCTGATCGTCCCTGCCGAGCACGACTGAGGCAAGGGAGCCCCATGACTGCCATCTCTCCAGAAACGGCTGATGCCGCTGCAATCCTGGACCGCGTCGAGGCCTCGCTGAAGAACGATCTCGTCCCAGTGGAAATCTTCAACGACGAGGCGGTGTTCCGCGCCGAGATCGAGCAGATATTCACCAAGTGCTGGGTGTTCGTGGCGCACGAAAGTGAGATCCCGAAGCCGGGTGACTTCGTGCAGCGCAGAATCGGCCTCGATCCGGTGATCGTCACGCGCGACGGCAAGGGCGGCATCAACGTGCTGTCGAACTACTGCCGTCACCGGGGCACTCAGGTCTGCCAGACCGATGCCGGCAACTCCCGGTTCTTCAAGTGTCCTTACCACGGGTGGACCTACAGCAACAACGGCGACCTGGTCGGCACCCCGCACATGCACGACGCCTACGGCGAGCGTCTCGACCCCAAGGCGTGGGGCCTGATACGCGCGCCCCGGGTGGCCACGCGGCAGGGCTTCGTCTTCGCCTCGCTGGACCCGGACGGACCGTCGCTGGACGAGTACCTGGGCGGGGCAGGGTGGATGCTCGACCTGATCGTCGGGCTGGCACCCGGTGGCATGCGGGTCGCCGGGCCTCCGGAACGCTACCGGCTGCGCGCCGACTGGAAGACGGCCGCCGAGAACTTCGCCGGCGACGGTTACCACGTCGACACGCTGCACTGGAGCGTTGAAGAGGTCGCAGTCGCCCAGGGAATGCAGGCGACGTGCGAGATCGCGCGCATCTACGAATTCGAGAACGGCCACGCCTTCGCCGGCCACGCCTGGACCAAGGCAATCCATCCCGGCTACGTGCTCTGGGGCTACGCGCCGGAAATCACCCAGCACTTCGACCTGTCGGGTCTGGACGAGGCACAGCTCCACGTGGTCAACCACGAGCCGCCGTCGGTCGGAACGATCTTCCCGAACCTCAGCTTCATCCGGCTGAACACCCCGTCTGTGCCGGGCGGTCCTATGTCGGTGATCACCAGCTTCCGGCAGTGGCAGCCGATCGGCCCCGGCGAGATCGAACTGTGGAACTGGCAGTTCGTCTGGGACTTCATGTCGGAGGACGAGGCCCGCGACTCCTACGTCAACGGCCAGTTCACCTTCGGCTCGGCAGGCATCTTCGAGCAGGACGACACCGTCGCCTGGGAAGGCGCACCGCGCGCCGCCCGCAGTCCGTGGATGCGCAAGGCCGGCATGGAGTTCCACCTCCAGCAGGGCAACAACAGTCAGGTCGACCAGTCGCACGACCCCTCGTGGACCGGCCCGGGCCGCAAGCGCAACACCGGCTACGGCGAGCACGCGCAGCTCCACTTCTACCGCCACTGGCTGAACGTGATGCGCGGGAACACCGGCGCCGGCACCGAGGGAGCTGAGTCAGCATGACCACGACCGAGACCCCCCGCATCGTCCCGCCCGTGAGCGCCAACCCCGAACTTCAGGCGTTGGCCACCCAGTTCCTGGCGCTGGAGGCCCGGCTGCTCGACGAGGGCCGCGAGGAGGAGTGGTACGGACTCCTGGACGACGAACTTCTCTACACCGTGCCGATCCGACAGGCAGCGGAACCGCGTTCCCAGGAGATCGACCGCAACGCCTTCCGGGTCCGGGACACCAAGGCCCACGTACGCACGCGCCTGGACCGGCTCAACACCGACCACGCGTACTCGGAAATACCTCCGTCCCGCACCTTGCGCATCGTGGGCAGCGTCGAGGTCGAGGAGATCGACCGCCCCGACGTCATCAAGGTGTCGAGCGCCCTGCTGGTCTACCGCCAGCGCGGCATCGACCCGCACTTCGATCTCATCCCGTGCAGGCGCTACGACCAGCTCCGCCTCACACCGTCGGGCCCACGCCTGCTGTCCCGCGAAATCGTGCTGACCGAAACGGCGCTGGCCAGTCCGAACCTTGGAGTCTTCCTGTGAGCGACAACCTCTCCGTCTCTCTCGACGGCACCCGCTGCAAGTCCTACGGCATCTGTGTCAGCGTCATGCCCGACGTCTTCGACACCCCGCCGGGCAGCCCGACGGCTGTTCTCCTGCGCGACGCCGTCGACGCCGACGAGCGGGAGGACCTCGAAGAGGCCGCCCGCGCCTGCCCCGCACAGGCCATTGCGCTCGACTCGGGCCGCAAGCCGTGACCGGCGGCTTTGAGCGAGTCGTCGTGGTGGGAGCCTCCGCCGCCGGCCTCGGCGCCGCCGACGGTCTCCGGGAGGCCGGATTCACCGGCTCCATCACCGTCCTCGGCGCCGAGCTGCACCAGCCGTACGACCGGCCCACGCTGTCGAAGGCCCTGCTTGTCGCCGAGGAGGACCCGCGACTCCTCGAACTCCGCTCTCCCGAACGCATCGAGGCGAACCGCCTCGACCTGCGCCTCGGGCACGCCGCGGCGGGGCTCGACGTCGACCGCCGCTATGTGGTGACCACGTACGGCGAGGCGCTTCCCTGGGACGCTGTGGTCATCGCCTGCGGCAGCCGCCCCCGCGAGCTGAGGAGCCTCGGGGGTGAGGTACTGCCGGCCCTGCGCACCCCCGAGGACCTGCGGGTGCTGCGCGAGGCCGCGGCGCGATACGGCGAGATGACCCTGATCGGCTCCGGCTTCATCGGACTGGAGGTCGCGGCCGCTCTCGTCGCGCGGGGCGTGGCGGTCACGGTCCTCGACGCGCTCCCGCTGCCGCTGGAGCCCGTACTGGGGACCGAGCTGGCCACCCATCTCCGCGACCTGCACACCGCACGCGGGGTCCGCTTCCGTAGTGCCGTCGCGATGGCGTCGGTCACGGGACAACCAGGGGCGTACGAGGTCCGGCTCACGGACGGAAGTGTGCACCGGACCCCGTTCGTGCTGACGGGTATCGGCGCCGAACCCGCCGTCGACTGGCTGGCGGGCTCCGGGATCGAGGTGACCGGCGGGATCGTCACCGACGCCGCCGGCCGGACCAACGTACCCGACGTGTGGGCTGCCGGTGACGTGGCCGCGTTCCACCACCCGCTGCTGGGACAGCGCGTACGCGTGGAGCACTGGACCCATGCGGTCGAGCAGGGCCGGCACATCGGCTTGAACATCGCCCGCGGCGAGACCACGCCCTACCAGGGAGTGCCGTACTTCTGGACCGACCAGTACGGCATGCGGTTCCAGTGCTACGGCCGCCGCCGTGCGGGCGACCGCAGCCTCGTCGTCGAGGGTTCCCTCGACGCGGGCGAGTTTCTCGTCCTGTTCGGGCACGCCGGCGAGTTCCACGCCGCGTTCGCCTGCGGGCGTGTCCGCTCGCTGCGCGACTACCGCAAGCTGCTCGCACGCGGCGGCACCTGGGACGAGGCACTCGCTCTCGCCCGCACGAACACTCCCGCGCTCGACACCACCGTGTCGTGCGTCAACCGAAAGGAATGCACCCCCCATGAAGCTGCTTGACGACCACGTCGTACTCATCACCGGCGGCGGCTCCGGCCTCGGTCTCGGCGTTGCCCGCCACTGCCTCGAAGAGGGCGCGCAGCTCGCGATCCTCGAGTACGACGAGGCCAAGGTGCTCGGGCTGAAGAACGAGTTCGGCGATGACGTCCTCGTCATGCACGGCGACGTACGCAACATCGACGATCTTCGTGCCTGCCGGTCCCAGATCGAGGACCGCTACGGCCGGCTCACTTCCCTCATCGGCGCGCAGGGCATCTTCGACGGGAACATCCGGCTGGCCGACATTCCCGTCGAACGCGTCGACGCTCTGTTCGACGAGGTCTTCTCGATCAACGTCAAGGGCTACGCGCTGACCGCGCGGATCATGCACGACCTGCTGCAGGCCGAGGAAGGGGCGATCGTGCTCACCGCGTCCCAGGCGGCGTTCGCGGCCGACGGCGGCGGTGCGGCCTACACGTCCAGCAAGGGGGCGGTGGTCAGCCTGGTGAATCAGCTGGGGTTCGAGTTCGCCCCGCGGGTACGGGTCAACGCCGTCGCCCCTACGGGCATCGCGGGCAGTCAGCTCCGCGGGCCCGGCGCTCTCGACCTGCACGAGTCCAAGCAGTCGGACATTCCTGCGGACGCCTTCCGCGCGGAGTTCGAATGGGGTACGCCCCTTCAGCACCTGCCCACCCCGGAGGAGTACGGGCCCTTCTACGCACTCCTCGCATCCCGGCACAACAAGGTGATGACAGGCCAGACCGTGATCGCCGACTCGGGCACCCTGAACCGGGCCCTCATGAGCCTGGGCCAGCGCATCAGCAGCTTCCCGTCGGCCTGAGTGCCGCGCCTCTGCGCACCACACCGGGTCGCAGAGGCGCGCATGCCGTCTTCCTCCTGGAGGTGCGTCAACCGTACAACTGTTGACGTGTGCTGTTGCCGCTTGGCTAGCCTGTCCCGAACCCCACATCCACGACTGGCGGTTGGGCAGACGGAAGGTGACCGGCGGTCAGCCGATACCGGTCATGGCCCACTGCTGCGGAGTGCCGCTGTTGGATGTGGACTGGATCACCGCGCTGCCCTCGGTGGTGACGTTGCCGTGCTCCAGTGCTTTGTCGCCGTTGGCGGACACAGCCGGTACACGCCCTCGGGCAGGACGGCTGACATGCCGCTGACAGGTCGAGGGGGCGTTGAGCAGGTAGATGCCGCTGATGGTGTTGTAGACCTCCAGGATCCGCAGAACGCCGTCGATCGGCCAGGTGAAGACGTGGCGAACAGCTGCCGCCCTTCTTGGTGCCCTTGCCCCAGGACGGCTTACCGAGCCGCGGATCTGCTCAGAAACGATGGCCCGCCGTCCGGATCGGCCGCTGCTTGATCGCGGATGTGCTGTATCAGGTTGCTGCTTACCCCTCAGGGTCAGGTGGTCAGGGACGGCATGACCACCGAGTCCAGATAGTGGAGCAGGAACGTCCGGTCCGGTGGCCGGTTGGCCACCAGTGGCCGGGCCACCAAGGCACCGATCAATACGTAAGGCACGTACTGCAGTGCCGGGCAGTCCGCTCGTACCTCACCCCGAGCCACCGCTCGTCGGAGGATCGCCGCGAGGCCGGCGGGGTCGGGGTCGACGATCAGGTTCTGCAGGGCCCGCAAGAGGTCGGGGTGGGCGTGGACGGCGTGGATCAGGCCGCGGACCAGGGCGGCTTCTCTGTGGAGTTGCTCGTCGTCGAGCTGTTCGATCACCGCGCGCAGGTCGCCTCGGAGGGAACCTGTGTTGATGTCGCCGACGACTTTGCCCTTGGTCCGGCGCAGTGCTTCGGCGACCAGTTCCGGCTTGCCCGACCATTGGCGATAGAGCGTGGCCTTGCTGCAGCGGGTGCGGGTCGCCACCCCGTCCATGGTCAGGGCCTCGTAGCCGACCTCGCGGAGGAGGTCGAGGACGGTGGCGAAGAGCTCCTCCTCGCGTTCCGGGGTGATGCGGCTGCGGCGCGTGCGTGGCGTGGTGGCCTGGTCCCTCGCTGTCATCCGCGGCACCTCGTTCGAGCTTCGAGCGAAACGATTTCGCACGCGCATACGGTAACCTAGGCTACGGTGAATACGAAACCGTTTCGGTCGCACAATAGGACATGGGTCCTGAGTCGTGGGCCGTCTCGGGGATGAGGGGAGAGCCAGTCATGGCAGCCATCGCGTCGCCGGTCCCGGCCGAACCCGGCCCCGCCAAACCGGGCCGCCCCCGCGACACCACCGCCGACGACCGCATCCTCCGCGCCGTCGTCGACGAACTCTCCGACCATGGTGTCGCCGGCTTCCGGATCAACAACGTCGCCGCCCGCGCCAAGGTCGCCAAGCGCACCCTCTACAGCCGCTGGACCGAGCGGGACGAGCTCATCATCGCGGGGCTCAACACCCTCGCCCTCGACCTCGTCCCGCCCCGCACCGGCAGTCTCGTCGGCGACCTCAACGCCCTCTACGACGACATCGCCGACGCCCTCGACAGCCCACGCTGGCTCATCGCCGCCCGCTGTTCCTTCGAGCTGCCCGACCATCCCGAGCTGTACGCGAGATTCCAGCGCGACTGCATCGACAAGCCCCTCGCCGTCGTCGAGGACGTCCTGCGGGACGCACAACTCCGCGGTGAACTGCGCGCCGGCATCGACCGTTCCGTGGCCGCCGAGACCTTCACCGGTTCCATCGCGGGGTACAGCTCGCACATTGCCCGGCTCCGCGGGGTCAGTGCGTACGGTGTCCGCGCGCAATTCCTCGACATGTTCCTGCACGGGCTGCGCGCCCACGACCCTCGCGAATGAGCCTCCGGACCGCCGCGGAGGCCGAACTTGACACCCCACACCGACAGCCACGCGCCGGACGTGTCACGCCACTCCTCGATCAGGTCGAGCTGGGGAGGCGTTCCGTGAGGAGCCCTGCTCCGTCCACCGAGGGTCTCGGACTTGCCCGTCGACCGGGCAGGTCCGCTTCGACTCTGCGACGGACTCGGTGCAAGCGCCTCCGAGGTCCTCCTGTGGCTCCTCGGAAGTTGGGCCCCCTCCCCGATCCCAAACAGCCGGTACGACATCACACCTTGTGAATGTGATCGCGTTCACAAGGTGTGACGGTTCCTCCTGAAATCGGTGGGATCAACGGAGCAATCCTCTGCTGCGACTACGGCAATGTAAGGAGAAGATGCAGTGGATCTGGCTTTGGCGCCGGAGACCTTGGCGCGATGGCAGTTCGGTATCACGACCGTCTACCACTATCTTTTCGTCCCTTTGACGATATCTCTGGCCGCCCTCACCGCCGGCCTGGAGACCGCCTGGGTGCGCACGGGTAAAGAAAAGTACTTCCATGCCACGAAGTTCTGGGGGAAGCTCTTCCTGATCAATATCGCGATCGGTGTCGCCACGGGCATCGTGCAGGAGTTCCAGTTCGGCATGAACTGGTCGGACTACTCAAAGTTCGTCGGCGACGTCTTCGGCGCTCCGCTCGCGATGGAGTCGCTGATCGCCTTCTTCTTCGAGTCCACCTTCATCGGCCTGTGGATCTTCGGCTGGGACAAGCTGCCCAAGAAGATCCACCTGGCCTGCATCTGGCTGGTGTCCACCGGCACGATCCTGTCCGCGTACTTCATCCTCGCGGCCAACTCCTGGATGCAGCACCCCGTCGGTTACCACATCGACAAGACCACGGGGGTGGCCCACCTCAACAGCATCTGGCAGGTCCTCTTCCAGGACACGGCGGTGTTCCAGTTCGCGCACACCCTCTCCTCCGCCTTCCTGACCGGCGGCGCCTTCATGATCGGCATCGCCAGCTACCACCTCCGGAAGATCAAGAAGAAGAAGGCCGCAGGGGAGGACGTCGATCGTAAGAAGACGGTCACCCTGCGCACCTCGCTGCGGCTCGGCCTTGTCGTCACCATGATCGCGGGCGTGCTGGTCGCCCTGTCCGGCGACTCCCTGGCCAAGGTGATGTTCAAGCAGCAGCCGATGAAGATGGCCGCGGCCGAGGCGCTGTGGGAGACCCAATGTCCGGCCCCGTTCTCGATCTTCTCGGTCGGCGATGTGACCAAGGGCCACAACTCCGTCGAGATAGAACTTCCCGGTCTGCTGTCCTTCCTGTCCGACCGCAACTTCAGCAGCTGTGTCCCCGGCATCAACGAGACCGCCACGGCCGAGGCCGAGAAGTACGGTGGTGCCCCCGAGGACTACGTCCCCAACCTCTTCATCACCTATTGGGGCTTCCGCCTGATGATCGGCATCGGGCTCAGCGCGGCCGTCGCCGCGGGTGCCGGATTCTGGCTGACACGGAAGAAGAAGTGGCTGCTGCCGGAGCATCAGGCCGCCGAGGACGACGTGCCCAAGCTGATGCTCACCAACAAGAGAGAGTTGGGGCCGACCATCACGCAGTGGGGCTGGCGCTTCGGCATGGCGTCGCTGATCTTCCCCTTCGTCGCCAACTCCATCGGCTGGGTCTTCACCGAGATGGGCCGTCAGCCCTGGGCTGCCTACGGTCTGTTCAAGACCGAAGACTCGGTCTCCCCCGGTGTCAGCCAGACCGAGATGGCGATCTCGCTCGGGGCCCTGACCCTGCTGTACGCCGTGCTGCTCTGGATCAACGTACGGCTGATGAAGAGGTACGCCGTCAAGGGCCCCGACACGGACGAGCAGCCGCCTGCCAAGGATCCGACGCTGCGCGGGCCTTGGGGAGACGACGCCGACGACGACTCCCACGACGACTCCGACAAGCCCTTGAACTTCGCGTACTGAGAGGAGATGCGCCATGGGCCTCAACGACTTCTGGTTCCTTCTGATCGCCGTCCTGTGGACCGGCTACTTCTTCCTGGAAGGGTTCGACTTCGGGGTCGGCATCCTGACCAGGTTGCTCGCGCGCGACCGGACTGAGCGCCGCGTACTGATCAACATCATCGGACCGGTGTGGGACGGCAACGAGGTCTGGCTGATCACCGCGGCCGGCGCAATGTTCGCCGCGTTCCCGGTCTGGTACGCGACGTTCTTCAGCAGTTTCTACCTGTTGCTGGTCCTCGCTCTGCTGCTGCTGATCGTGCGGGTGTTGGCCTTCGAATACCGGCACAAGCGGCCGGAAGAGAGCTGGCAGCGCAACTGGGAGCTGGTGCTGTTCGCCAGCTCGCTGCTGCTGCCGTTCCTGTGGGGAATGATGTTCGCCAACATGGTGCGGGGCGTGCCGATCAACTCCCAGCAGGATTTCGCCGGTTCGTTCGCTGACCTGCTGAACTGGCCTGCGTTGCTCGGTGGTCTCGCCTTCGTCGCGCTGCGCACCGTGCACGGAGCGGTGTTCACCGCGCTGAAGACGGTGGGCGACATCCGGGTACGGGCCCGTACGTTTGCCACCAAAGCCACCGTGGTCGCTCTGCTTCTGGGGGGCGCGCTGCTGATCTGGATCCAGGCGGAGCGCGGGACGGCGTGGACCGCGATGGCCCTTGCCGTGGCAGTCGTCGGGCTTCTTGGCACGCTCGCGATGAACGCCAAGGCGCGGGAAGGGTGGGCGTTCAGCTTCACCGGGGTCGCCATCGCGTCCGTGGTGGCGGCGATCTTCCTGGCCCTGGCGCCGGACCTCATGTCCTCCTCGCTCAACGACGCGTGGAACCTGACGATCGACAACTCGGCCTCGGGTCCGTACACACTGAAGGTGATGACGTGGGTCGCGGTCATCATGATGCCGCTGGTGCTGCTCTACCAGGGGTGGACCTACTGGGTGTTCCGCAAGCGGATCGGTCCCCAACACATTCCCGCCGACGCCCACTGAGCCCACATCCGAGAATGCCGCACGCATAGTCCGTTGCCGCAGGTCAGGCCGTCTTGACTGGCTATAGAGCCCCTTGATGACCGAGTTGGCCGAACTGGCTCACCAGCTGTCTTCGACTTCGGCCGGGAGAAGCTGTCCGAGGAGGGGCACACGGCGCCGGACCGGTCGCGCTCCGAGCGGCTGTGGGGACATCCGGGGCTGGTGCCGGTCTCCCAGCTCGGCCGCAGGCAGGGCACTCCGCGGCCGGCCTATCGCGGGGCGGACACCGACGCCACCCTCTCCGACCAGCTGGAGCTGGAGCACGCCGGCCACCCCGGCACCGTCGACCCCGGCCACGCGCTGGTGCGCTACACCATTCCCAGCGACGGCAGGGACGTCTTGCCGACCATCCGCGCCCAGTTCCACCGCATCCGCACCGGCGCGGAGACCACCCCGCGCCTGGAAACGGGGTCGTCCGTGTCCCAGGTCTTCGAAGGCTCGGGAGAGGTGACCGTGGGCGACTTCTCCTGGTCCGTCACCCGTGGCGACCTCTTCGTCGTCCCGTCATGGACACGGCTGTCGATCCGGTCACAGGCGTCGCCCTCGGACTCCGACTCCGGAGCGCTGGACCTGTTCCAGTTCAGCGATGCTCCGATCCTCTCCAAGCTCAACCTGTTCCGCGCCCACACCGAGGAGAGTCACGCGTGAAGCTCGCAACCATCCGTCTCGACGGCCGCACAGCCGCCGTCCGGGTCGAGGACGACTCGCTCGTCGATCACGGACTGCCGCGTGGCCGCTCGACTTGATACCTGCCACCCTCAGGGGGATCGTGAACATGGTCAGCAAGTCCGGCAACAAGGCAACTTAGGCGACACTTAGGGCACGACAATGACGTCCGACGAGCCGCCCGGCCGACTCCCTCCGGCGTCGACAGGGGCCTTCCTCGGCACGGCTGCGGCCATCGCGGTCACGGACCCGGACGGCCTGGTGACCCATTGGAGCAGCGGCGCCCAGACGCTGTGGGGCCATGCCCCCGAGGAGGTCATCGGCAAGCCTCTAACCGATCTGTTCACCGCTGACTGGGCAGTGCTGAGACACCGGGACGGCAGGCTGTCGGATGCTCAGGTGCGCCTCTATCCGCTGCCGTCCGACAAGCGGCCGACCGGGTGCCTGGTGATCGTCGTACCCAGGACGGACTCCCCGGACGAGTGCTCACTCATGCGATGGATGTTCGAGGAGCAGCCCCTCGCCCTTTCGATCTATGACCGCGAGGGACGCATACTGTTCGGCAACGAGGTGATACAGCAGGCGGCGGGCCTCTCCGAGCACGACTACCGCGGCCGGTTCGTGGCCGAGATCCTTCAGGGCCCCGTATTCGAGGAAGTCGAGCAGCGGATCCGCCGGGTTCTTCAGACCGGGAAGCCCGAATTCACCGAGCCTTTCGTGAGGCTTCCGGGCGAGCCGAAGGCGCACGCCTGGGCTCTCGACATCTTCCCGCTCACGGACGAAGCCGGCCAGGTGCATGGGGCGGGTCTGTCGGCGTACGACTACTCCCAGCAGTACGAGTCCCGGGAGCGGCTGGCCCTCGTGAGTGAGGCCCGGACCCGCATCGGCGCCGGCCTGGACGTGGTGGGCACCGCACGCGAGCTCACCGAGGTCGCCGTACCCCGCTTCGCCGACCTCGTCAGCGTGGACCTGCTCGACCCCGTCTTCCAGGGCGATGTGCCCCCACCTGTCCTGTCCGGTCCCGTCCCGCTGCGCCGGGCGGCATACAGGGTGGCGTCCGCGACGTCCGGAGAGCATCCGGCCCCGGACGAGATCAGTAACCATGTTGCTTCTTCGCCGATCGCCCGGTGTCTGGCCAGCGGCCGGGCGGAACGGCACCACGTCGACGACTCCCAGGTCGTCCGCTGGTTCGCCGCCGACCCTGTCCAGGCGGCGCAGGCCCGCGCGTGCGGATTGCGTTCGCTGATCGCCGTACCCATCCGCGCCCGTGGCACCACCCTCGGAGCAGCCATGTTCGTCAGATGCTCGTCTCGCGAGCCGTTCGGCCCTGACGATCTGGCCGTCACCGAGGACCTGGTCGCGCGGGCCGCGGTCTGCCTGGACAACGCCCGCCGGTTCACCCGCGAACGCGGCATCTCGCTGGCGCTGCAACGCAACCTGCTGCCGCACGGCCCGACCACGCATCCTGCCGTGGAGACGGCTTCCCGTTATCTTCCTGCGGGCGGCGGCGCGCAGGCGGGCGGCGACTGGTACGACGTGATCCCGCTGCCCGGCGCCCGCGTCGGCCTGGTCGTCGGCGATGTCGTCGGCCACGGCATCAACGCCTCAGCCACCATGGGCCGCCTGCGTACGGCGGTGCGCACCCTCGCCGACATCGACCTCCCGCCCGATGAGCTCCTCACCCACCTCGACGACATCGTCACCCACACCGAGGACGACACCGTCGCCACCGGTGAGATCCCCGGCGCCATCGGAGCCGGTTGCCTGTACGCGGTCTACGACCCCCTCTCCGGCATCTGCTCCCTTGCCCGGGCCGGCCATCCCCCGCCGATTCTGGTCCACCCGGACGGCACCAGCACGGTCGTCGACCTGCCCGCCGGCCCGCCTCTGGGGCTGGGCAGCCTGCCCTTCGAGGCGGCCGAGGTCACCGTGCCCGAAGGAAGTCTGCTCGCCCTGTTCACCGACGGCCTCCTCTCGGCCGGCGATCGCGACATCGACGAGGGACTCGACGCCCTGCGCCACACTCTGGCCCGGCCCGCGTCCTCGCTCGCAGCGCTGTGCGACACCGTCCTGGGCACCCTGAGCCCCGAAGCGCGCACCGACGACATCGCCCTGCTCCTGGTCCGCACCCGTCTCTTCGGCGAGGACCGCGTCGCCTCCTGGGACGTTCCCGTCGATCCCGCGGTCGTCGCCGAGACCCGCCGCCGCGCCTGTGACCGGTTGGTCGCATGGGGCCTGGAGGAAACCGCGTTCGTCACGGAACTGGTCATCAGCGAGCTGGTGACGAACGCCATCCGGTACGCCAGCGGCCCGATCCGCCTGAGGCTGATCAAGGACGAGGCACTGATCTGCGAAGTCTCCGACGGCAGCAGCACCAGTCCGCACCTCCGCCGGGCCCGGGTGTTCGACGAGGGCGGCCGCGGCCTGTTCATGGTCGCCGAGCTCACCCGAAGATGGGGTACGCGCTACACCCGCACCGGCAAGACCATCTGGGCCGAGCTTGCTCCTCTCCACCTCTCCACGCGGTGAGGCGGTGGTCAGTGGGGCATGTCGTCGAGGGCGGTGGACATGTCGGCGAGGTCCGGCGGTTCGGCGGCGAACAGGACCACGCTGGCGTCGGGCAGGTCGGCCTCGGTGACCCGGAGGAGTCCGCCCGCCTCAAGGGCGGCCTGGGTGACGGTGTCGCTCTCGTCCGGTGCGGCGACGATGCGGCGGCAGCGGGGGTCGGCCAGGAAGAGTGCGGGGACGAGGGCGCACAGCAGTTTCGCGGCAAGCGCCGGGCCGGACGGCCCGTGGTCGGGGAGGACCAGGCCCAGGGCAAGGTCGTGGGTGCCGTACGGATAGCAGCTGTGCAGCGGGTGGTGCGCGACGCGGTGGACGCGCAGGAGCAGCGTCGGACCGCCCTGGGCCTCGGTGACGGCGTACGTGCGCGCCGTCTGCGGAGTTACCGTGGCGGGCTCGTCGAGCTGGCGCAGCGTCCAGTCGGTACCCAGGACGGGTTCGGGCGGTGCCGGTACGACGGCGGTGTGGATGCTCATGGCCGGCTCACGGTGTCTCGGCGGACCGCTGGGTCTCGACCCAGCTCCGCAGTGCGGACTTGACCAGCTTGCCGCTGCCGTTGCGGGGCAGCTGTTCGGCGATCAGCACCTGGGTGGGCAGCTTGTAGCGGGCCAGGTGCCCGCCGGTGAAGGCGCGCACCTCCTCCAGTGTGGGCGTGGTCCCGGGCTCGCAGGTCAGCACAGCGAGCACGGTCTCGCCCCACTTCGGATGCGGGACGCCGATGACGGCCGCCTCCACGACACCCGGGTACGCGGCGAGAACGCGCTCGACCTCGGCCGGGTACACGTTCTCCCCGCCGCTGATGATCATGTCCTTGAGGCGGTCGACGATGTAGTAGAAGCCGTCCTTGTCCCGATGCGCGATGTCGCCGCTGTGGAACCAGCCCGCGTCGTCGAAGGCGGCACGGGTGGCCTCGGGGTTGTTCCAGTAGCCGGGTGTGACGTTCGGGCCGCGCACGCAGATCTCCCCGCGCGTGTCCGCGTCCCGCACGCCGACCCCGGTGACCGGGTCGACGATGCGGATCTGCGTGTACGGCATGGGTGCGCCGGCCGATCCGGCCTTCTCCGCCGTGAGCCCGGCCGGGAGGTAGCTGGCGAAGGGCGCGGTCTCGGTCAGCCCCCACGCCTGCTGGAGCAGGATGCCACGTTCTTCGTAGTTCCTGATCAGCTGGGTCGGGACGGGGGCGCCCGCGACGATCGCGGATCGCAGGGCGGAGAGGTCGGCCGCGGCGAAGCCGGGCGCGCGGGTCAGGGCGCTGTACATCGCGGGGACCGCGAACAGGGTCGTCACGCGGTGCTGGGCGAGGTCCTCCAGGCACTGGGCGGGGTCGAAGCCGCGGCGCACGACGACGGTGCCGCCGCGCACGAGGGTGCGCAGGGTGAGGGCGTTGAGGCCGCCGATGTGGAAGAGCGGGGCGACGGCGAGGTTCACGTCGTCCGGGCGGGTGTCCACGACACTTTCGACGTTGACCGCGTTCCACCAGAGGTTGCCGTGGGTGAGCATGACACCCTTGGGCCGGCCGGTCGTGCCGGACGTGTACATGAGCGCCGCCAGGTCGTCGTCGTACAGCGCCACCGGCTCCGTGCCACGTCGGTCGGCTCCGAGCAGCTCCGAGAGCGGTGTCCAGACGGCGGCGGGCGCCGTCGCCGCGGGGCACCGCGGATCCGTGTCGACCAGCACGTGGATGCGGGCGGGTATGTCGCTCATCACCGACTCGACGAGTGCGCGATGGCCCTCCTCGACGACCAGGGTGTGCGCACCGCTGTCGCTGAGGATGTGGCGCACCTCCTCGGCCGCGAGCCGGAAGTTGACCGGCACGAAGACCGCCCCGAGGTGGGCCGCGGCCAGCAGCGTCTCGAAGAAGGTCACGCTGTTGAGGCCGAGGTAGGCGACCCGGTCGCCGCGCCGCAGTCCACGTACGGCCAGCCCGGCAGCCAACTCGGCCGTCCTGCGGCTGAGTTGGGCGGCAGAGATCTCATGGCCCTCGTAGACGAGTGCGCAGGCGGTGGGGTACTGGGCTCTGCGGTGCAGTGCCGCGGCGGGGCTGATGTCGACGGCGGCCATGCGGCGGCTCCTTCGATGGCTGTCGTGCGGAAGTGAGAAGGAGAGACGGTTCAGAGGCCGGCGCCACCGGCCGGGGAACGGAATCCGCGGACGGCGATGCCGCCGTCGGCGGGGATCACGGCGCCGGTGACGGTGCCGCTGTTGGCGCGGGAGGCCAGCAGGACGTACGGGCCGGTGAAGTCCTCCGGCTCGACGCTGGAGTCGTACAGCGGGATGAGCGGTTGCTGTTCCTGTCCGGACGCCTCGTTCTTGGCGAAGGAGGCTTCGAGCGTGCGGTCCTGAAGGCCCAGGCTCTGCGGGCCGCGCAGCTTGGTGCGCATGCCGCCGACGGCGACGCCGTTGACGCGGACCCGCGGCGCCAGTTCGTAGGCGAACTGGCGGAGCAGGCCGAGGCAGGCGTGCTTGCTGGCGGTGTACAGGGGGCCGCCACCGTCGGTGTGGAAGGAGGCGTTGGACAGGGTCATCACGATGCTGCCGCGCGTGGCGACGAGTTCCCGCCAGGCCGCCTCGACGGCGAGGACGTAGCCCTTGACGTTGATGCCGAAGATTTCGTCGAACGCCTCGGACAGCTCCTTGCCGTCGAGCTTGGTGACGCTGCGGTGGTAGTCCCAGATCCCGGCGTTGGGGACGAGGATGTCCAGCTTGCCGAACCTCTTGACGGTCGCGTCCACCGCCCGGTGCAGATCGTCCGGGGAGCGTACGTCGCCGGTGAGAGGCAGCACCCGGTCGGAGAGGTCGCCCGCCGCGGCGACGACCTCCTCCAACTGCGCGGTCCCACGGCCGAGGACGGCGACGCTCGCGCCTTCGGCGAGGTAGCGCAGGGCGACGGCGCGACCGATGCCGGAGCCCCCGCCGGTGATCAGGGCGACCTCGCCCTCCAGCCAACCCATGATTCAGTGCTCCCCGAGGAAGTCGGTGACCAGGCGCTCGAACTCGGCCTGCCGCTCCAGCTGGACCCAGTGGCCGCAGCCGCCGAAGACGTGCAGCTGGACGTCGCGGATCTGCTTGAGCATGAGCTGGGCGCCGTCGAGGGTGATGGTGCGGTCGTCGCGGCCCCACAGCAGGAGGGTGGGCGCCTTGATCTTGTGAACGCGCTGCCACAGCGGGTCCATGCCGTGCCGCTTGGCGAAAGCGGCGTTGTAGGCGTGGTAGAAGGCGATGTGGGACTCGTCGAGGGACGCCTCGTAGCGGGCCTGCGCGGTGTCGGCCCAGCGCCCCGGCTCGGCGGTCATCACGCCGATGAAGTCCCGCATCTTCTTCAGGGTGGGGCCCTCGCCGTTGTAGTAGCGGAACATGGCCTTCTGGCCCTCGGTCGGGGTCGGTCCGAAGGGCAGCCAGCCTCCTCCCGGCGCCATCAGAACCAACCTCTCGACTCGGTCGGGGACTTCGAGTGCGGTGGCGATGGCGGCGGCCCCACCGAGGCTGTTGCCGAGCAGGTGGAAGCGGTCGATGCCGAGGGCGTCCAGGGTCTGCAGCAGGGCGTCAACGGTGATCTCGGTGATGCTGCGGGCGTCGAGGTCGGCTTCGGTGGGGCGGTAACTGCCGCCGAAACCGGGCTGGTCGGGCAGGATCACGCGGAAGTGCTCGGTGAGCGCGAGGAGGTTGTGGCGGTAGTTGGCCACCGCGCTCGCGCCGGGGCCGCCGCCGTGCAGCATCACCAGCACCGGGCCCTCGCCGGCCTCGCTGACCGCGATAGGGCCGAGCGTGGTCTGCACGGTGTGCTCGACGAGCTTCACCTCTGTGGTCTGTCCAGTGGTCACGAGCGGGCTCCGGTTCACAAGGGCTTACAGGAAGGTGCTGATGTTCTTGGCGAGCAGGACGTTCTGGTCGATCAGGATGGTGCGGCGCGCGATCAGCAGCCGTCCGTCGTCCGGGTTCCGGCGCAGCTGGTCGGTGCGGCCGCCGGCGTAAAGGTCGACCTCACGTTCCAGGCGGTTGCGGTAGCAGAGGAACGACGACTCGGCGACGTACTCGCCGGGCTCGTCGGCCGGCCGGACCAGGATGTTGGTGACCAGATGCCGGGTCCGCGACGGCGGGTCCTCGGCCCAGGCCATGCCCGAGTCGAACCGGCGGATGCGCCAGGCCAGGCTCGCCTTGGTCTCGTCGAAGATGGCGACCTCGCCGGGCGAGCCGTCGGCCAGGGCCTGCTGGCGCCGCAGGCGGTTGGTGCGTACGGGCGCCCAGTAGCGCAGGTCGTCGGTGAACAGCTCCAGCCAGTCGGCGTAGCGGTGCTGGTCGAGCAGCTGTGCCTCGACGGCGTACAAGCGCTGTACCTCGAAGTGGAGCCGCATGTCCTCGTCGACGGCGGGTGCGGTCGTCCGGGGGGTCTCCGGGGGGTGGATGCTCATCGGGGGTCCTCCTGCGGGCCGCGCCGGGTGGTGCCATTCCAGCGCGGAGGGGGCGGTTCGGGGAGCGCATGTGCCACAAGGCGGCACGTGGCGGTTCAGCGCTTCAGCAGCGTGCGCAGATCCGCACTCTCGTCGGACAGGAGGGCCGCGTCGACAGCGACACCGCGATCGATGATCCGCCGGGCGGCCATGATGTCGCGTGGTCGGTCGATGGCGGCCGCGGCCACCAGCCGGTCGCCCAGCAGCCCGAAGACGGTGAAGGCGCCGTCGCCCGGAGCCCCGCGCAGCACGGTGCGCTCGGCGTCTGCCATGGTGCCGACCGCCTCCAGCCGGGAGCCGTGCCGGTCGGACCAGAACCAGGAAGCGCCGAAGGACGGCAGGGGGCGGCCGAGGATGCCGTGGGCGGCGGCCTCGCCGTCGCGCTGGGCGGCCTCCCAGTGCTCATGACGGACCTTGTGCCCTTCGGGGCGGGCGACGTCGCCGACGGCGAGGACATTGGGGTGGGAGGTGCGCTGACCGGGGTGGACGACCACACCGTTGTCGACGTTCAGCCCCGCGGCCTCGGCCAGTTCCGTGGCCGGACGCATGCCGATGCCGACCACCACGGTGTCGGCGAGCACGGGTGCCCCGTAGCCGGTGAGGTGCAGCAGGACTCCAAGGTTGCCTGGACGGCGCTCGATGCATTCGACGCCGGCGGTCAGGACGCCGATGCCTTCGGCGGAGTGCCTCCGATGCAGTGCGTTCGCGATGTCGTCCCCGACCGCTGCGGTCAGTGGCACCGGTAGCGGGTCGATGAGGGTGACGCGGCAGCCCAGGGCGTGGGCGACGGCCGCGGTCTCCGCGCCGATCAGCCCGGCACCGATCACCGCCACCCGGGCGCCGGGCAGCAGGCGCTCCCGCAGGCGTTCGGCATCCCCCCAGGTGCGCAGCAGGTGTACGGCCGGGTCGTCACCGCCCGGCACCGGCAGGGGGCGCGCGGTGCCGCCGGTGGCCAGCACGATCCGGTCGGCTGCGGCAAGCTCGCCGTCGGCCAGCTCAAGTCCGCCCTCGTGCGGGCGGATCGCCCGGACCGGGGCGCCGTCGCGGAGTTCGATGCCCTGCTCGTCGTACCACTGCTCGGGCCGCAGCAGGATGTTCTCGCGGCGGGACTTGCCGAGCAGGACGTCCTTGCTGAGTGGCGGGCGGTCGTAGGGCAGCCCGCGCTCGGCGGAGTACAGCACGAGCTCGCCGTCGTAGCCCTGGGCGCGCAGCGCGTCGCAGGTCGAGACGGCGGCCAGGCCCGCGCCGACGACGGCGATGCGCCGTGGCCCGCTCATGCGTCGGCCTCCTCGCCGGGGTGCAGCCAGACCTCACCCTCGCGCACCTCGACCCGGTGGGTGCGCTGGGCGAGGGTGGCGGGCATGCACTGCGGTTCGCCGGACTTGAGGCAGAAGCGGGCGCTGTGCAGCGGGCACTCGACCTCGCCGTTCTCGATCCAGCCGTCGGCGAGCGATGCCTGGCCGTGGGTGCAGGTGTCGTCGAGGGCGTAGTAGGCGCCGCCCTCGTGGAAGACGGCGATGGCGTCGGTGTGGCCGGTGGTCCCGGCGGGCACCTTCAGCGCCTCGCCCTCCTCGATGTCGCCGACGGCGGCGACCCGGATGCCGGTGCCGGTGGTGCTCATGGGGTGTCCTCGGGGTTCTTCTCGGTGTTCTTCTCGGCGTTCTTCTCGTGCCAGGCGGGCGTGTTCATCAGGTCGCGCCAGCGGGTGTAGAAGCCGCGGGCGGCGCCGTCGCTGTAGAGGCGGCCGGTGGTGCCGGGATGGACGCCGTCCTCGGACTGAAGCCCCAGCCCCATCTGGTAGTTGAGCGTCATGGAGCCGGCCACGAAGCCGTGCGCGGTGGCCTGCACCTCGCTCCAGTTCTCGCCGTCGTCCTGCTCGAAGATGCCGCTCGGCCCGAACGTGCGCAGGTTGTAGATGCGTTGGGCGTCCTTGACCTCGTCCGGCATGGACTTGTCGACGATGGTCCAGGCCCAGACCTCCATCTTGTCCGGGCCCTTGGGGTGCCACACACGGATGGAGCCGTTGACCGGCAGGTAGGAGAAGTTCGGGAAGACGGTGCCGTGCCCGGTGGTCATCGGTCCCTCGACCCGGGCGTCACCGAGCCGTTCGCGCAGCGCCTCGTAGTCGGTCCACTCGTGTACGACACGGTCGTCGAAACGGCTCTTGGGGTGGGTCGGAAAGCCGTGCCCGTGCCCCAGCGAGTCGGTGTACTGCCGGCCCGGCGTCTGCACGATGTCCGTCTTGGGGCCCTTGCCGGTGGGCGACATGACCATCAGCGCGGAGGCGTGCGAGATGTTGACGTGGTACCAGTCGGAGGCGAACTGCTCGGCGGCGAGCTTCCAGTTGCCCTCCAGCACCCACTTGTGCACCCCGCCGACGGCCTCGGTGCCCTCCGGGTCGTGGTCGAGCATCGCGTCCAGGTACCAGGCCAGTCCGCCGAGCGCCTCCGCCAGGGGCGGGGCCTCGGGGTTCCAGGTCGCGAAGACGAGTCCCTTGTACGTGTCGAGTTGCGCGACCTCGATCAGTCCCCACTGGTCCTGCTCGAAGTGGGCGGGGTAGTCCCCTCCGTTGGGGACGTTGATCAGCTTCCCGGAGGTGTCGTAGGACCAGCCGTGGTAGCTGCACGTGAACGCCTTCGTCGCCCCCGCGTCGGCGCGGCACACCCGCATGCCGCGGTGGCGGCAGGCGTTCAGGAAGGCACGCAGTTTCCGGTCCTTGCCCATGGTGACGATGACCGGGTCCTCGCCCATGTAGGTGGTGAAGAAGTCACCGGGCTTCGTGAACTGGCTCTCGTGCGCGAGGAACAGCCAGCTGGGCGCGAAAACGCGGCGCAGCTCCTGCCGGTAGACGGCCTGGTCGCTGAAGATCGTGCGGTCGACCAGACCGTGGTCGAGGTCGAAGTAAGGGCTGACGTCGACGGCCGGCTCGGGTACGCGAGCCAGGCGGTCCTCCCCCACCCTTCGGGCGGGAGGTGCCCCCAGCCGGGCGGGCGTGGTTGTCATCGCTGGGCCTCCTCGGGCCGGATCGGGCGCGCGCTGCGCCGCCCTCGTGGGCTGGTGGTTCGACGTGCGTTCATGTGCACACCCGAAGAGTCGGAGCGCTTCGGTTCACGCGGTGGCATGGCGGCTCCCCCGCTTCCTTGCTGGTCGTTCATCGGACGGTGACGGTCAGTCCGGGCAGGCGGCCGGTGCCGGACCGCACGGCGAGCCGAGAGCCCGGTGTCAGTGGGACGCCGGCGTGCACAGACCCGGTAAAGCAGCAGCTCGCCCGGGTGGAGAGCGCTGCCGTGCGCGTGGAGCGTCCGGGCCGGCCAGGCCACGGCCCGAAGCGGATCGCCGAGGACTTCGGCCCCCAGGCCAAACGCGACGCGCTCCCCGTCTGCGTACAGCCCGACACACTCGTCTGGGAGCCCCGTGAGCAGGTCGTCCGTGGCGTCGACGGGACGGCCGACGGCGACGCGCGCCGAGGAGGCGTTGTCGGCGACGGTGTCGGCCTGGGAGACGCGCCGGTCGGCGATGCGGCTGTCGATGATCTCCACGGCCAGCGACGGCTGGGAGACGGCCGCCCGGACCTCCGCGCCCGCACGCGGGGTCCGGACAGCCGCCGGCCGAGGACCAGACCGACCTCTGCCTCGGCCCGCGGGGTGATGATCTCCCGCGTGTCGATGGTGCCGCCGTCCGGGATCACCCAGCGACTGGAACAGGGTCCCGAAGCTCGCTTCGGGCAGGCCGAGTTGCTCGCGCACCGGCGAGGACGTGCGGCCCACCTCGCGTCCGGCGAGGTGCTCACCCGCCGCGAGACGGATCCGTACGTCGGCCTCCTGCACGGCGTAGGCGCCGGCCAGGTCCAGGTCCAGGTCCTCGTACTCCTCGGTGAGTGGTGCGACGGGAATCCTCCCCCAGCCTTCGGCCGGGAGGTGCCCCCAGGCCTCGGCACGCCGCAGCACCGCCGCCGGCTCCTCGACGAGCTGTGCGTCGGGGGTAGCCGGGGCGGCGAGGACGGTGGTCGTGGCCACTGGGGCGTGTCGCTGCATGGCCACAGCAGACGCTGCTCCCGGCCGCCGTGCCCAGCCACCGTGCCGGGATACGGCACGGGGTGACGATCGGACCCGTCACACAGAGGCAAGCGGGGTCCCCGGCGTTTACAACGATGAAACGATCGATTAAGCTGGACGCGCGTCCATTTTAATGGCCACCCTGGAATCCCCATCGGAGCCCGCCATGCAACTCCCCTCCTCGCCTTCCGCGCAGCCCTCAGCCACGGCGACCGGCGAGCCCGACCAGCAGACCGCGGTCGACAAGGCGCTCTTCCTCCTGAAGTCCCTCGCCGATCTGGACGGGGAAATCGGCGTGAGCGAGCTGGCCCGGCGGACACGGCTGACCAAGTCGACCACCTTCCGGCTGCTGGGCATCCTCCACCGCAACGACCTCGTGGAACGTGTCGGCAGCAACTACCGGCTGGGATCCCAGCTCTACGACATCGGCGTACGGGTCTACGGCCCCAATCCCCCGCTCCTGCAGGAATGCCTGATGCCGCATCTGGCGGACCTGTACGAGATGACCCACGAGACCGTGCACCTGGCCGTACTGCACGACACCGACATCGTGTACGTCAACAAGATCCAGGGCCACCGAGCGACCCGCTCCCCCTCCCGGATCGGCGCCCGCCTGCCCGCCTACTGCACCGGCGTCGGCAAGGCCCTCCTCGCCTTCGACCACGACGCCATCGAGGCCGCGATCGCCGGCGGACTCGCGGCACGCACTGAGTACACCTGCTCCGATCCCGACGGTTTCCGGTCCGAGCTGCGCCGCATCCGCCGGGAGGGCGTCGCCTACGACCGCCAGGAAGCTGTTCCCGGCCTCACCTGCGTCGCCGTACCGATCATGGGCTCGGCCGGGCGACCCGTGGCCGCCTTCTCCGTCGCGAGCGCCGACCGCCGCTTCGAGCCCGCCCGGTTCGCGCCGGCTCTGCGACGCGTGGCCTACGAAGCGGCACGCGCGGTCAACGCGGCCACAGCAAGCCGGCAGGCGGCCCCCTCGCGGCTCGACAATCTATCTGCGGCTTGACCCTGGCACGAGAGCCCACAGGCCACCCAGCTGGACGGCGACCCCGGTGTGCGGCACCGAGGTCGCCTCACGGACGGGCCGGGCCCAGCGGAGTGGCCTGATCCCGTCCAAGTTCACCGCTGTCCTTGCCAGGAGTGGTCAGCGGTGATGTCGCCCCCGACGTCCACCGGCGGCTGACGCCAGCATTCCGGGTCGGCGCCTGCCGCGGCGAGAACACGTGCCGGAAGACGGCACAGCGCATCCTGATCAGCGCCGGACGCCGCCCCGCCCCGTTACCGGTAACGGCCCGTCAGGGCTGGGAGCGCGTGCGGGACGGCTAGGGCTCAGTAAGTCGAACTCACGCACGGAGCACGACGTCTAAGGGCGATCAGGCAGTCATCCTGCAGAGGGGAGCGGTCAGCCTGATCCGGCGTCTCCGACTGCGCGCAGCCCATGAAGGAACAGGTCGAGGAACCGGTCACGGACTGCGTGCGTGTTCATGCCGCGGAGGCGGGCGATGTGCGTGCTGAACCCGCCGATCGACGTCGCGAAGGTCTCCGCGGCCACGGAGCTGTCGATGTCGCTGCGGAGTTCGCCGCGCACCTGGGCGTCGCGGAGGACGTCCTCGATGACGGCCAGCGGCTGGTCGATGCAGTCGCGCTGGAACGTCGCGTAGAGCTCGGGGTGGTCGGGGAATTCGAAGCTGCAGCGAGCTCCGATCAGCCAGCGGGGGCTGTCGAGATGCTCGGCCATGGCGTCGTAGAGAAGCCGTATGTCCTCTTCGAGGCTGCCCGTGCACGGCGGGTCGAGCCGCACGGACAAGGTGGCCAGGCCGGCCAGGATCAGATCGTCGCGCTCGGGCCAGCGCGAGTAGAGGGTTCGTTTGGCGACCTTGGCACGCGCGGCGACGGAGTTGATACGGAAGCCGGCGATGCCGACCTCGGCGAGTTCGTCCACGACCGCCTGGAGTATGCGCTCATCCGCGCCCGGGTCGCGGGGCCGTCCGGGCTTCGCCGCGGCCGGTGACGTGCTTGCCATGCATGTCCCTTCCAGGTCTGCTCGCGGTCCAGTTTCTCAGGTGGCCCAGATCGATCGTCAGTGCCGGACTTCGCCCGTGTCCCTTTTCACTACCGAAACGGTTTCGTATTCATACTTCCTCTGGATAGATTTTCTTCGCACGGAACGGTTCCGTTCGAGGGAGTCGCTGATGTTGACGGAGGCCGAGCGCAAGACGTCAGCGGCGTCGGCGCGGCCGGACCGCGCGAGGCCGCGTAGCCGGATAACGCCCGAGCGCGAGGCAGAGATGTACGAGGCCGTGCTCGATGTGCTGCGGGAATCCGGTTACGAGGCTTTGACCATGGACGCCGTGGCCGCCCGGGCCCAGTGCAGCAAGTCCACCCTTTACCGCCAGTGGACGGGCAAGCCGGAGCTGATCGCTATGGCGCTACGCCATCAAAAGCCCGCCACCCTTGCCGGTGTCGACACCGGATCCCTGCGGGGTGACTTCCGGGCGATGGTGGCGCAACTGGACGACCGGCAGATGCTGAAGAACGCCTCGCTCATGCGGGGCCTCGTCCAGGCCGTGCACACCCATCCCGATCTGTTCCAGGCGCTGCGTGACCTGCTCGTTCACCCGGAGCTGACGGGACTCGACAAGGTGCTCGTCCGGGCGGTCGAGCGGGGTGAGATCAGCGCGGCCTCGCCGACCCTGACCTACGTGCCGCACATGCTGCTCGGTGCCCTGATCGCCCGTCAGTTGATCGAGGACAAGTCGGCCGACCGAGCCTTCGTGAGCCATTACATCGACGCCGTTGTCCTCCCCGCCCTCGGCGCCTGAACCGCCGCACAACGGCGTACGGCACAACAAGCGTCGTGCGGTGCCACAGCGCCCCTCTCGCCCCACCTGACGTGCGCCACTCTCGTACGGTGGGCGCTTCTGACCGTCGTCGCCGTAATGCACTATCGCGATGCGGCCGATACCGGTTCGTATTCGGGACACCGCCGGCACAGTCGACTGAAGCGAGTCTGAGCCTGTCGGCGGTCAGGCATGCCGAGTGCGACAGCAATCTGCTCCAACGTCTGCCCATGAGCACGGGCCTGATCAATGAGCCCGGGTGGCTGCGACGTGGAGCATCGGCCCGGATGACTCGCGATCTCCCTCCACCTGGCGTTGTGCCAGGCGGCGGGCCGCCCGGATCGCGACATCGTCACTGCCCGGATCGTATCGGCGCGCGCCCGCCCGCTCTGTAGGTGTTTGCACTCCTCAGGCTTGGCGCCGCGCCGCCAACATCGGATCGTCCCCCACCGACAGGCAAGCGCCCTCGACACTCAGCCGAGACCTCTTCGCCCCGAGGCCGTTCCGTGCGACGCCGGTGCTGCTCCGCGAGCAGCTGCTGCCGCATCTCGCGGACCTGTACGAGCTGACGCACGAGACCGTGCACCTGGCGGTCCTGCGTGGCACCGACATCGTGTACGTCAACAAGATCCAGGGCCACCGGGCGACCCGCTCCCCCTCCCGGATCGGCGCCCGCCTGCCCGCCTACGGCACCGGCGTCGGCAAGGCCCTGCTCGCCTTCGACCTCGACGCGGCCGAGGCTGCCCTCGGCCGGCCTCCCGGCCCGCACCCAGTACACCCTCGCCGACCCGCGACGGTTCCGTGAGGAGCTGCGGCGCATCCGCCAGGACGGCATCGCTTACGACCGGCAGGAAGCCGCCCCCGGTCTGACCTGCGTCGCAGTGCCGATCATGGGTGCCACCGGACGTCCGGTGGCGGCGCTCTCGGTCGCCGGCGCCCACCACCGCTTCGAGCCGTCCCGATACGCCCCGGCCCTGCGCCGCGTGGCCTTCGAGGCGGCACGCGCCCTCACCGCGGCGAAGGGACGCCAAGCGGCAGCGCCGTACGACGTGAGCAGGCCGTCGGCGGCCTGAGCGGACCGCCGGCGCCCCCGGCATGCGCGGCACCGAGGTCACCGGGCAGGCGGATCGGACACGCCGACCCGGCCGATCCGCCTGCCGTGCCGTCGCGGACTGTCCGGCCCCACCCGTTTGTGGATGGATCCCGGTCTCCGACATGACCACCCCTGGACGCGGAGAACAGCGGCCGGCCAGGCGTGTGTCCAAGAGCACCACGGTTTATGCCCGGACGCTCACGCCTGGCGGCCCCGGACCGCCCTGACGAGCGGCCGACCCCAGATTCCGCCCTGTCCCGGGGGTGGGCCAATCCGTTGTGCCGAGATGCGGCACACCAGGTGCGGCGAAGCTCAGCGTCTTTCGTTCCCGTGGGTCCGTGCCAGGTTCGTACCGCCGGTGCCGGGCTGGACGCGCGGCACGCTCACCACGATGTGCACCAGGCTCTCGTCCGCCAGTGACTCGTACACGTGGGGCCGGTCGCCCGGATAGCGCGCGAAATCCCCCTCGCCAAGCTCCAACGGGCTGTCGACAGGCCCCACGCGTACCTTGCCGCTGATGACGTAGAGGTGCTCCAGTGTGCCCACCGGGTGCGGTTCGGACGGCATGTCCGCACCGTCGCTGTGCCGGCCGATGCGCACCACGTAGTTCTCGATGACACCTGAGCCGTAGATGTGGTCGAGCGACCGTGACTCGTACCTTCCGTGCTGCTCCCAGACGACCTCGTCGCCCCGCTGCACGGTGATGACCTGTTCCCGCTCGGCGACCAGCCGGGTTACCGGCACGCCGAGGGCCGTGGCGATGGAGAACAGGGTGTCGACCGTGGGGTTGCCCGTGCCCTGTTCCAGATTCGACAGCGTCTGTTTGGCCAGCCCCGCCCGGCGGGCCAGCTCGGCCAGGGACAGGCCGCGCTGCTCCCTGAGAAGGCGCACATTGCGCGCGACTACGGCGTTTCCTTGTGACACACGGCCACTCTACGAGCTGCGGTCGGCGTCCTCCGCGCCGCCCGCCATTCGGAGATGGGCCAGCAGCGCCGCTCCGACGGCCTGTGGCTCTTCCACGGCGAGATGACCTGAATCGACCGTCACCAGCTTCGCCCCGGAAATCCCCTCGGCGAGTTCCCTGGCATGTGGCAGGGGTGTGGCGGTGTCCTGGGAGCCACCGAGCACGAGCGTGGGGGCGGTGATCCTTCTCAGGTCGCGCCGAACGTCGTAGGCGGCAAGGGCGTCGCAGCAGGCGGCGTAGCCGATCGGGTCGGCAGTGGCGAGGTCCTGCAGGAACGTCTTCCCGAGGGAGGTCGCGGCTGTGCCGGGATCGGCGAACCAGCGGCCGGGCATGGCCTCGAGCAGGGCGCCGGTTCCCTCGCGTCGTACGAGAGCGGCGCGCTCCTGCCAGAACTGCGGCGGGCCGAAGTACGCCGAGGAACAGACCAGCGCCAGCGAGGCGAGGTGGTCCGGCTGATGCAGTGCGAGGTGCACCCCCACACCGCCGCCGAGCGAGATGCCGGCGTAGTGGAACCGGTCCCGGCCGTGGTGGGCGACGAGGTCCAGGACCATGTGGGCAAGGTCGCCGACTGTCGTACGGCCGGGATTGGGATCCCGGACGAGATCGCTCGGCGAGCCGCCGTGCCCTGGAAGGTCGTAGCACAGCACGCGGTGGCTCTCGGCAAGCACCGCCACATGGGGTTCCCATACGGTCGTCGACGTGCCGAGCGAGGGTCCCAGGACGAGCAGCGGCGCGTCGATGGGACCGAGCACCCGGTGATGCAGCAGAGGGCGGCGTTTCACTGCGGCTCCTGTGGAGGTTCTCAGCGTTCGAGGAGGAGGGCGAGGCCCTGGCCTACGCCGATGCAGAGGGTTGCGATGCCGGTGCCACTGCCCCGGCGGGCGAGCTGGTGAGCGACCGTGCCGGCGAGGCGGGCGCCAGAGGCGCCGAGGGGGTGGCCGAGGGCGATGGCGCCGCCCTGGGGGTTGAGGACCGCCGGGTCGAACTCGGGCCATTCGGCGAGGCAGCCGAGGACCTGGGCGGCGTAGGCTTCGTTGAGTTCCAGGACGTCGAGGTCGGCGAGGGTCTTGCCGGCCTTGGTCAGGGCGCGGTTGACGGCCTCGACTGGGGCAAGTCCGAAGTAGTGCGGGTCAATTGCCGATGTGCCGCTGGCGCTCACGCGGGCGAGCGGCTCGCGACCGGTGGCTTTCAGGCCCTCCTCGTCGACCAGCAGTAGGGCTGCCGCGCCGTCATTGAGGGGTGAGGCGTTGCCCGCGGTGATCGTGCCTCCCCCAGCCTCCGGCCGGGGGGACCCCCATCTCGCTTCGCTCGCGGTGCGGAAGGACGGCTTGAGCTTGGCCATCGCCTCCAGCGAGGCGCCCGGCCGGACGCCCTCGTCGCGGTCGAAGGAGACCGGGTCGCCCTTGCGTTGCGGGATGGTGACGGGGACGATCTCGGCGTCGAACAGGCCCTGTTCCTGAGCTGCGGCGGCCTTGCGGTGGCTGTGCAGGGCGAACTCGTCCTGCTGCTCGCGGCTGATCTTGTGCTTGTCGGCGATGAGCTCGGCGGACTCGCCCAGAGGGATGGTCCACTGCGGGTCCATCCTCGGGTTGACCATGCGCCAGCCGAGGGTGGTGGAGTACAGCTCGGCGTGCCCGGCCGGGAAGGGCCGGTCGGACTTGGGCAGCACGTAGGGCGCGCGGGTCATGGACTCCACCCCGCCCACCACGATGACGCTCGCGTCTCCGAGCGCGATCGCCCGGTAGCCCTGGATGACGGCTTCGAGGCCGGAGGCGCACAGCCGGTTGACGGTCACCCCCGGCACGGAAGTGGGCAGTCCGGCGAGCAGGGCGGCCATGCGGGCGACATTACGGTTCTCCTCGCCGGCGCCGTTGGCGTTGCCGAAATACACGTCGCCTATGACGGTCGGGTCCAACTCGGGGGTTTGGCCCAGGAGTTGTCGGATGACGTGGGCGGCCAGGTCGTCGGGGCGGACGGCGGCGAGGGCGCCGTTGTAGCGGCCGATCGGGGTGCGCACCGCGTCCACGATGTAGACGGTCTTCATGTCAGGCGAGGCCCTCCGGGACGATCAGCTTGGCATCGGTCCGGGCGGTGATCTCCTCGACGGAGATGCGCGGCGCGGTTTCGACGAGGACCAGTCCGTCGTCGGTGACGTCGAGGACGCCGAGGTCGGTGATGATCCGGTTCACGCACGCCCTGCCGGTGAGCGGCAGGGCGCACTCGGTGAGGATCTTCGGGCTGCCGTCCTTGGCGGTGTGGGTCATCACCACGATCACTTGTCGGGCGCCGTGGACCAGGTCCATCGCCCCGCCGATCCCGGTCACCAGCTTTCCCGGAACGGCCCAGTTGGCCAGGTCACCGCGCTCGGAGACCTGCATCGCGCCCAGCACGGCGACGTCGATGTGCCCGCCGCGGATCATGGCGAAGGAGAGCGCCGAGTCGAAGAAGGAGGCGCCGGGCAGGACGGTGACCGTCTCCTTGCCGGCGTTGATCAGATCCGGGTCGACCTGGTCCTCGGTGGGGTAGGGGCCGGTGCCCAGGATGCCGTTCTCCGACTCCAGCACCACCTCCACGTCATCGGGCAGGTAGTTGGGGATCAGTGTGGGCAGTCCGATGCCGAGGTTGACGTACTGCCCGTCCTTCAGGTCGCGGGCGGCGCGAGCGGCCATCTGTTCGCGAGTCCAGGCCATCTAGGGGCTCACCGTCCGCTGCTCGATCTTCTTGTCCGCCGCCTGCTGAGGGGTGAGCGCGACGATGCGCTGCACGAAGATGCCCGGCAGATGCACTGCATCGGGGTCGATCGCGCCGGGTTCGACCAGTTCCTCCACCTCGGCGATGGTGATGCGCCCGGCCATCGCCGCCAGCGGGTTGAAGTTGCGGGAGGACTTGTTGAACACCAGGTTTCCGTGCCGGTCTCCGCGGGCCGCGCGCACCAGGGCGTAGTCGGTGCGGATGCCGCGCTCCAGGACGTACTCCACGCCGTCGAACTCCCGCACCTCCTTCGGCGGCGAGGCCAGCGCGACGCCGCCGGAACCGTCGTAGCGCCAGGGCAGCCCGCCCTCGGCGACCTGCGTGCCCACCCCGGCCGGGGTGTAGAAGGCGGGGATCCCGGCGCCCCCGGCACGCAGCCGCTCGGCCAGCGTGCCCTGGGGGATCAGTTCCACCTCCAGCTCCCCGGCCAGGTACTGGCGGGCGAACTCCTTGTTGGCGCCGATGTAGGAGCCGGTCACCCGGGCGATCCGGCCCGCGGCCAGCAGGACCGCGAGACCGGATTCCAGGGCGCCGCAGTTGTTCGACACCACGCTCAGCCCGCCGACCCCGCGCTCGTACAACGCCTGGATGAGCACGTTCGGCACACCGCTGAGCCCGAACCCGCCCACCGCCAGCGAGGCACCCTCCGGTAGGTCGGCCACCGCCTCGTGGGCGGTGGCCACCGTCTTGTCCATCAGGCCACTTCCACGCCGGCCGCGAGGTCGGACGGGTGCTGGGCCAACGGGATGACCTCGACGCTCATGTAGGGGAAGAGCGGCAGGTTCCACAGGATCCGGTGCAGCGCCTCGTTGTCGGCGACGTCGAAGACGCTGATGTTGGCGTACTGGCCGACGCACCGCCAGATGTGCACCCACTCACCGGTCTTCTGCAGTTCCTGGCAGTAGGCCTTCTCCCGGGCCACCAGGTCCGCGCGTACCTCGGGGTCGAGGTCCCGCGGAATCTCCACGTCCATGCGCACCGCGAACAGCATCGCGTTTCCTCCGGTCCTTCACTGTTGGGGCGCGAGCTCGAGGTCGTAGTGGACCTCGTGCCCGTTCCCGTCCGCCGCCGGGGCGGGGTCGAGGACCAGCTCGGGCTTGACGGCGGAGGCGATGTCATCGGTGACGTGCTCGCCGCCGCGGAAGTACAGCTGGGTGGTGAGCGTCTGGTGGCCGGGTGCGCTGACCTTCAGGTGGAGGTGGGCGGGGCGCCACGCGTGCCAGCCGGCGGCGGCGATCAGCTTGCCGCAGGAGCCGTCCGTCGGAATCTGGTAGGGGGCCGGTTCGACGGTGCGGATACGGAAGGTGCCCTTCTCGTCGACCGTGACGCTGCCCCGCAGGTTCCACTCCGGGAGGTTCGGCGCGAACTGCGCGTACAGGCCGTCGGCGTCGGCCTGCCAGATGTCGACCAGGGCGCCGGGCAGCGGGGTGCCGTCGGCGCTGCGCACCTGGCCCTGGAAGACGAGGGGGGTACCGCTCTCGCCCTCACGCATGGGCAGGGTGGCGTCCGCGGACAGGGCCGGGGCGCCCGGCACGTAGTACGGCCCTTCGATGGTGCCCTTGCTGCCGGGGCGGGCCTCGTTGTTGACCTCCTCGACCACGTGCTCCACCCACACGTCGAGGAAGAGCGGCCACTCGCCGTCGAGGCCGACCTGGATCAGCCAGGCCTTGAGGGCGTCGTACTCGGCGTAGGTGACCTTGTGACGGCGGATCACGTCGTGTACCGCGGCCAGGACTTCCGAGGCGAGCGTGCTGACCCGCTCCTTGCTGCTGGCGGCCTCGCTGCGCTCTTTGGCCTGGAAACGCTCGGTCGCCGAGGCTCCCGAGGCAGCGGCGGTGGCCTTCTGTTCCGTGCTCTGCTGTGTGGTGACGTCGGTCATGTCCGGCTCTCCTTCGAGCTGGTCGTCGAGTCAGATGTATGGGCGGTTCACATGTCCTGGCGGTAGTGCTTCAGCTTGTTGTCGTCGATCTCGATGCCGAGGCCGGCGGCCGCGCGTACGCGGACCGTGCCGTTCTCGATCCGCAGCGGCTCGGCGAGCAGGTCGTCGGTCATGTCGAGGAAGTTGGACAGTTCCGCGGGGCGCCGCGCGGTGGTCGGGAAGGCGGCTCCGAACGCGGCGCTGCACAGGGAGCCGATCTGGCCGTCGATCTGGTTGCCCATCACCACGTCGACGCCCAGGCCCTCGCACTGGTGGACGATGCGCTGGGACTGGGTGAAGCCCGTGCGTGCCGTCTTCACGCTCACCCCGTGCGCCGCTCCGGCGAGGAGTTCGCGGGTGACCTCGGCGGGCCGGGTGGCGCTCTCGTCGGCGTACAGCGGGATGCTGCTGTGCTCGGCGAGCCAGCGCCGGGCGAGGACGTCGTCAGCCGGGCACAGCTCCTCGGCGAAGGTGAGGCCCACGTCCTCCAGCTCGCGCAGGGCGCGGGCCGATTCAGCCGCGGTCCAGCCCCGGTTGCCGTCGATGTAGAGCTCCACGTCCTCACCGAGGGCTTCCCGCAGGGCGCGGGTGGCCTCGACGTCGTCCCGGTAGGGGCGGCGCCCGACCTTCACCTTGAAGGCGGTGATGCCGTACTCGGCGCGCAGTTTCTCGGCCTCGGCCACCATCTCGGCCGCCGGGGCGAAGCCGACCATGTGGGCGACCCGCATCCGGTCGGTGAACCCGCCGAGGAGCTCGGTCACCGACACGCCCAGCGACTGGCCTATGACGTCCCACAGGGCCATGTCGAGGGCGGCCTTGGCGGTGGGGTTGCCGACCGTCCTGGCCAGCCGGGTCCAGATCGCCTCACGGCGCAGCGCGGACTCGCCCAGGATGTGCGGGGCGAAGACGGTGTCGATCACGGCGATGATCGACGCCTGGGTCTCGCCGTAGGTGAAGGGGCGGGGTGGCGCCTCCGCCGTGCCGGTGATCCCGTCCTCGGTGTGGACGCGGACGAGTACGTGCTCGGCCGTGCCCACCTCTCCGCTCGCGAAGCGCAGCGCCTTGCGGTAGGGGATGGCGAACGGGATCGTCTCGATCCTGGTGATCTTCACGTCTGGTCCTTATCGGCGGATGAGCGGACTGCGCACGACGTGAGCGCCGGCAGCGCGGTCGGCCGCGTCGAAGAAGTCCTCCCTGTAGATGTCACGTGGGAAGAGGCGCGCCTTCATCAGAGCCTTCAGCGTGTCGGCGACCATGGCCGGACTGCCGCAGACGTAGGCCACGTGGCCGAAGGCGCGGGGATAGTCCTCGGCCAGCAGGGCGGGGACTCGCCCGCTGCGGCCCTGCCAGCTGTCGCGGGAGAGGGCGGGGCGGTAGGTGAACCAGTCGTGCTCCGCCTGAAGCGTCTCGAACCACTCCGCGTCGTAGAGGTCCTCCTGGGCGGCGACGCCGTGGTAGAGCACCACCTCGCGCTCGGTGCCGGTCTCGACCAGGTGCCGGAGCATCGACACCATCGGTGCGAGACCGGTGCCGCCGGCCAGCAGCAGAACGGGTTCCTCGCGCAGCGGCCGGAAGGAGAACTGGCCGTACGGACCGGAGAGTGCGACCCGCTCCCCCGCACTCAGAGTCTTGAAGATCCAGCCGTCGGTGCACACCCCGCCCTCGGAACGCTTGATGTGCAGTTCGATACGACCGCCGTCGGCGGGGCTGCTGGCGATGGAGTACGGCCGCTGCTCGCCGCCGGGCACGTCCAGCAGGACGTACTGTCCCGGGTTGAACGCCAGCGGCTCGTCCAGCGTGATGACGACCCGCCGCACGTCCGGGGCGATGTCCTCGACGACGGTCACCTGGCCCGCCCGGTCCCGCACCGGGTGGATGCCCACGCCCTCCTCGACGTCCACCTCGCCCTCCACGACGAGATCGCCGCGGGGGCAGGCCACGCACAGCAGTGCGCAGCCCTCCTCACGTTCGCTCTCCAACAGCGCGTACGGGGAGGCGTCACCAAGGTCGGCGTCGCCCTCGAGGATCTGTGCCTTGCAGGTGCCGCAGGTGCCGTGGGTGCACGCGTGTGGCAGCCAGATGCCCTCGCGCAGAGCGGCGTCCAGCACCGTCTGGTCCTCACGGCACTCGATCTCCGCGCCGAGCGGCTCGATGCGGACGGTGTGAGTGGTCACTGCGGTTCTCCCTTGCCGGACCCGCGGGTGCGGGGCTTCTCGGGCAGCGCCTGCACCCGCGGGTGGATTGCGGTGGCCGCTCAGGCCGCGAAGCTGAGCAGAGCCTTGTGTCCGATGCCGAGGTCGGCCAGCGACTTGTCGTGTCCGCCGGTGAGCGGTTCGTCGAACAGCCGCCAGTCGGTGACTGACGCGGGGTCGAAGTCGGGGTCGGACGCGGCCCAGCCGTGCACCATCGAATCGACGAATTCCGCGAACGGCATGTTCTTCGGTACGCGGAAGCAGGCGGCCGAGCAGAACAGCGGGTTGCCCCGCCAGTGCACGTAGACCAGCTGGTCGTCGCCGAACACCTCGGCGCGGTCGGCCGACGGGAACTCGTAGTCGTACAGCGCCTTGACCGTCATCTCACACCGCCTTGCCGTCGCGGTCGCCGTCGCTGTGCCATGCGGCCCAGGCGAGCTGGTCGGGGGAACCCGTGTACTCGCCGTTGTCACCCTCCTGGATGCCGTACCAGGCGAGCACATCGGGCACGGTGGGGCCGCCACAGTTGCCCTGGTAGATCTGGTGGACGGGGAGCCAGGCCTGGACGTACTTCTCCGGCTCCCGTTCGAAGATCCACTGGCAGCCGTCGCTGCAGGTGTGGAAGGTCTCGTCGCGGAAGGTGCTGCGCCGGAAGGAGATCTGGGCCGAATTTCCGGGCTCGGTGAAGGCCATCGGCACCTGGCAGACCTGGCACAGCTGCGGCAGCCCCTGGAAGAACACCCGGCCGCCGCCGGCCTCGATCTTGCGGTGCTTCTCCCAGACCGGCCGGTAGACCTGGTCGAAGGAGTCCGGGTACTGCTCCGCCAGCCACGCCATGTGTGCCTCGTCGGGCGTCTTGGTGGTGAAGGCGGCGGCGAACGAGAAGTTGTGCAGGATCTTGTAGACCTGGTGCGAGAGGTGGTCCTTCTCGGCGATCGCGTCGTTCACGTGCCGGGGCGGCTGGATGCCGTAGTACTCCAGGTCGGGGAAGAGCCCGCCGAGCATCTGCTCCTCGAAGTACAGCTCGAATGCCTCGCGCCAGCTCATCACCGGCTTGGGCAGCATGTAGTCCATCATCCCCGCGACCAGCGCGGACATCCGGTACGCCCGCCAGAACCACTTGTCGATCCAGTCCTGGATGATCGGCACGTTGCCCTCGTCCTGCTCCAGCAGGAACTTGATGGCCTCCAGGCCCAGGGTCATGTGCCGGCTCTCGTCGGACTGGGCGGAGAAGCCGAACGACATGGTGGGCATGTCGCCGTTGAAGCTGGCGCCGCTCATGAACGGTACGAACAGCAGGTTGGTCAGCAGGTACTCGAAGCTGAACGAGATGGAGATGAGGAACTCGAACGGCCCGGCGGTCATCGCGTCGTCGAAGAGGGACTTGGGCACCGACAGGTACCAGACCCGGTCGTGCATCTTCGACCAGCTGTGGAAGCCGCCGTAGTACTTGTTGTAGTTGCTGATGGTGTGGATCTGCGTCTGGCAGTGGCGCAGTTCGTCCACGCTCTGGCACAGCGCCGCGAATCGTGGGGCGGGTCCCTCGAGGTGGCGGGCCAGGTAGGCGAAGTGGCGGTGCGCGGCGTACTCCAGGGGCGTGACGCCCTGGATGAACAGCTTGATGGCGTTCAGATAGCTGGCGTCCGACAGCGACAGGTGACCCTGGCTCTGGGCGAAGCCGTCCAGCACGGCGTACAGCCGCTTGTCCTTCTCGGCCTGGTACTTGTAGTAGGCGTCCACGGTCAGCCGGAAGGGGTCCTGCCAGCCGTCCCAGTCGTGGATCTTGATGCCCTCGTAGCGGGTGTGCGGAAAGAGTTGCTCACGGTCGACGTATCCCGGCTCCCAGTCCAGGTCGCGGGTGAGCAGCGCGTAGCGCTCCTTGAGCGGCAGCTTGCGGGCCGGCTTCGAGGAGGCTTTCTTCGTGGGCACGCTCATGTCAGTGCTCCCAGCTCACAATGATCCGGTCGTCGTCCCACTCGGAGAAGTTGCCGGTGTAGGAGACGATGGCCAGCTGGAACTCGCCGGTCTCCCACTCCCGCCCGAGGCGGTTCTCGACGCTTTCGCGGTTGATGACGATCCGGCCCGCCGCCTGCAGCTTGACGAGGCCGGGAAGGTGACGGAGGGTCAGTTCGGGGTTGTCGTCCTTGATCGCCTCGATCAGGGCCCGGTTCTCCTCGGACTCCTGGAGGTCGATGGCGACCTGGCGCAGTGTTCCGGTGCTCATGCGGCGCCTCCGGTGGTCTTGGTCCATGCGGTGGCGTGGGCGTCGGCGAGCTCGCCGAGCGCCGCGGCACTCGCCGCCTGCGGGAGCGCCTGGTCGATCGCCTCGGTGAGGGCCGCGACCGCCTCGCGTGCCCGGTCGGACCAGGTGGCGGCGATCCGGGTCAGGACGGCGCGGTTGTCCTCGCCGCGTTCCGGGTCGTTCGCCCAGCAGGTGAGCAGCGCGTCCAGCCACTTGCGCTGGTCGGCGTACCACGTGGCCAGGTGCTGTGCGACCAGGCTGTACGCGCCGGCCCCGCCGAGCAGCGCGGTCTCGTCGAGGTGCTGGTACAGCAGCGGGAAGACGAGTGAGTCGACGAGGTCGACGGCCAGCAGGCCCTCCGCCCAGTCCTCGACGACCATGATCTCCTCGGTCAGGCGGCGCAGCGGCTGGAGGTGCTCGCCCTCAAGCCACTGCCGCTTGGCCTCCTTGAGCGCCTCGGCAGTACCGCCGCCGGCGGCGATCCCGGCCCGGGAGAGCATCTGCGCGTTGCCGATCCGGTCGAACGCGGCGAAGGTGCAGCACTGCTCCAGGGAGGTGCCGTAGGCGAAGCGGGCGCCGGAGACGCTCACCAGCTGGGCCCCGGACTCGTAGTGCCTGAGCGGGACGACCACCGAGGTCAGCACTGTGTGCCACGCCTCGGGCAGCTTCGCGAGCAGGTCGCGCGCCTCCAGGTAGCCCAGCGTCTTGCCGAACTCGTCGTGCAGCGCGGCTCGTTGGGTCACGTACGGCGTGTAGTAGTACTGGCGCGGATCGGTGTAGCTGTACGGATCCGTCAGCCGCAGGGCGGAGAACCGCTCGTCGTACAGCTCGCGGTCCTGCGCCCAGGTGGGTCGGTAGTGGAAGTTCTCCCTCGGCTCGACGTCGAGTGTCGCTTCGAGGTAGCGGCTCGCCGGCTGGTCGCCGAGGCGGTCGATCACGTTCTGGTAGGTCTGGCGCCTCGGTTCGAGGACCCGGTAGCGCAGTTCGTATTGCACGAGCTTCTCCTGACGGGCTTCATCGGCATCAGGGACGGTTGTCTCGCTGTTTCAGCGGCGTACGGAGGCGGCGATCAGGCCGAGCAGGAGTGCCTGAAGCTCGTCCTCGCCGGTGAGCCGGCGCGGTCCGTCGTCCGGGAGACAGGGGGCGGTGAGCCGGGCGACGGCGGTACGGCCGGACACGGCGGTCTCCACCCGGGCTTCGGCTTCGCCGCAGCCGATGGTGAAGGACAGGCTCCCGGGACCGGTCTCGTCCGCCAGGGTGAAGGCGGTGCCGTGCTCCCGGAGGACTGCGTTCGCCTCACAGACCAGCTGCTCGGCCAGAGACCGGACGACGACCTGCGTGTCGGTGACGACCGCCACCGGGCCGGCCTGGCTCGGTTCGGTCTCCGGCACGGGCGGTGGCGCCCCGTCGAGCAGGGACATCACGGAAATCATGAACGGCGTCATCGGGCGCTCCTTGGTCCGAGCCGACGTCCGCGGGGCCGCTCGGGCGGTGCGCCACTGCCGCGGCCTGCGGTTGCTCTGAGTGTTACAGCGCCGCAATGACGTGTGAAATATCGGTTACCAATGGATTGATATCCGGGGCGTCATGTTCAGAAGACGTCCTGCTCGATCTCTCGACGTCGAGTAGATCGAGCAGGTACCGGAGTGCCTGATGCCTACAGACCCATGTCCTTGGCGATGATCGTCTTCATGATCTCGTTGGTGCCGCCGACGATCCGGTTGACGCGGTTGTCGGCGTACAGGCGGGCGATCGGGTACTCGTTCATGTAGCCGTAGCCGCCGTGCAGTTGGAGGCAGCGGTCGATCACACGGTGGGCGACCTCGGTGCAGAAGAGCTTTGCGCCGGCGGCCTCGGCGGGGGTCAGCTCACCGGCGTCGAGAGCCTCCGTGGCGCGGTCGGCGACCGCCTCGGCGGCGTCCACCTCGGCCTTGCAGGCGGCCAGCTCGAACTTGGTGTTCTGGAACGTGGCGACCGGCTTGCCGAAGACGACCCGCTCCTGCACGTACTGCCGGGTGAACCGGATGGCGGCCTTGGCCTGCGCGTACGCGCCGTAGGCGATGCCCCAGCGCTCGGAGGCGAGGTTGTGGCCCAGGTAGTAGAAGCCCTTGTTCTCCTCGCCGAGCAGGTCCTCGACCGGGACCTTCACGTCAACGAAGGCCAGCTCGGCGGTGTCGGAGGTCTTCATGCCGACCTTGTCCAGCTTGCGGCCGATGGAGTAGCCCTCGGACTTGGTGTCCACGGCGAACAGGGAGATGCCGTGGCGGCGGTCCTCGGCGCTCTGCGGGGAGGTGCGGGCGCAGACGATCACACGGTCGGCGTGGACGCCGCCGGTGATGAAGGTCTTGGCGCCGTTGAGGACGTAGTGGGTGCCGTCCTCGGAGAGCTTCGCGGTGGTCTTCATGCCCGCCAGGTCGGAGCCGGTGCCCGGCTCGGTCATCGCGATGGCCCACATCTCCTCGCCGGAGACGAACTTGGGCAGGTAGCGCTTCTTCTGCTCGTCGGTGGCGAGCAGCTTGATGTACGGCAGGCCCAGCATGACGTGGAAGCTGGACCCGCCGAAGGTGACACCGGCGCGGGCCGTCTCCTCGTACTGGATGGCCTCGAACTTGTGGGTGTCCAAGCCCGCGCCACCGTACTCCTCCGGCACGGTGATCCCGAACAGGCCCAGCTCGGCGAGCTTGTAGTAGAACTCGCGCGGCGCCTGGCCGGCGGCGAGCCATTCGTCGTGGACCGGAACGACCTCGGCCTCGATGAAGGCGCGGAGGGTCTCCCGGAACGCCTCGTGATCTTCGTTGAATACCGTACGGCGCACGGACATGCTCCTTCGTCAAGGCTCACGACCAGCGGAGAGACCAGCGGACCGGCGAGCACACAGAGGGACCAAGCGTCTGACTAAGCGCTTGCTTTTGCGAGATTACCCGTCGGCCATCGTGGCGGTACAGAGACCCACGACACGTCAGAGCAGGTCCGAGCCGTCAGCGGGCGGCAGGTCGGCCGCCGCCCAGCAGCCACCGCAGGCGCGGCATCACCCGGGCGAGCAGCGCGGAGTCCTCGCCCGCTCGGGTCGCGACGGCCAGCTCGACCTCCTCGGTCGTGCCCGACAGGGGCCGGTATGTGGCCCCCGTGATGTGCAGGTGCCGCACCGAGGCGGGCACGAGCGCGACGCCGAGCCCGCCGGCGACAAAGGCAACGAGAGTCGAGGTCTCGGCCACCTCCTGCACTGCCGAAGGATGGAAGCCCGCTCGCTGGCAGGCATCGAAGACGGCGTCGTACACCACCGATCGATGCTGGGAGGGGTAACAGATGAACGGTTCGGTCTGCAGCTCGGCCAGCGGCACGCTCTCCCGGTCGGCGAGTTCGTGCCCCTCCGGCAGCACGGCGATGAGCGGTTCCCGACGGAACACCAGGACGTTCAGCTCGGGGTCGCGTACCGGGGGGCGCAGGAAGGCGATGTCCAGGGACCGGTCGTGCAGCGCTTCCACCTGGCGTGGTGTCAGCATCTCCCCCTTGAGCTCCAGCTCGATCCCCCGGAACTCCTCGCGCAGCGCACGGGCCACCGTCGGCAGCAGCTCGTACGTCGCCGAACCGGTGAAACCGATGGCGAGTTTGCCGACCAAGCCGGAGGCGACGAGCCCTGCCTCGTCCGCGGTGGCGTCCACCGCGGCGAGGATGCCGCGCGCCCGCTCCAGGAACCGGGCACCGGCGGGTGTGAGTTCGACCCGGCGGGTCGACCGGATCAGAAGTTGTACGCCGAGTTCCGTCTCCAGCTGTTTGATCTGCTGCGACAGCGGAGGCTGGGCGATGTGCAGACGTTCCGCGGCGCGCCCGAAGTGGCACTCCTCGGCAACGGCGACGAAGTACCGGATGTGCCGTAGCTCCATGCGGGGAGCATAAGGTGGCCGGTCGCGGCTCCCGGGCCCGTACCGCCTGATCAGCGGGGAAGGACGCGCAGGGCCTCCAGCGCCGCCCCGAGATCGGCCAGGGTGCGGGGGTCGGACAGGGAGCGACCGGTCAGTTCCTCGATCCGGCGCAGCCGGTAACGGACCGTGTTCGGATGCAGGAACATCCGCTCGGCGGTGTCCTGTGCCCGGCCACCTGCGGCGAACCAGTGGCGAAGAGTCTCCAGGAGGCGCGTCCGGTCCTGCGGGGGCAGAACGAGCACGGGTTTCAGGATGACGTGCACCAGACGTGTCGCCTCCTCGGGCGCCGCCGCGACGACCATGGCCAGCGGGTGGTCGTCGAAGCAGGCCGCGCCCGCCGACTCCCGGGCCAGCCCGGCGAGCGCCAACCGTGCGAAGCGCAGTGCCCGGGGGGTGTCGCCGAGCGAGTCGAACAGCGGGCTGATCCCCATCCGGGCGCGGCGCCGCCGCAGGGTCCGGAGGCTGAGCGTCTCGGCGTCCGGCACGGCGAGGGACAGAACACCGATCTGCTGGTCCAGCAGCAGTCCCCAGGCCGAGGGCACGTGAGCCTCGCGCAACGCCGCCTCGATCCCGGGCAACGGTTCCTCTCCCGCCCCGAGGCCCGCGGCCACCACCACCGCATACGGTCCGTCCTTGGGCAGCCCGAGGTTGTGCGCCGCGTCGTCGAGGCCGGCACGGTCCGTGATGTCGCCCCTGCACACTGCCTCAACCAGTGCTGAACGTCTCGCCTCGCGCTGCCGACTCAACTCGGCGGAGGTCTCCCGGTATGCGGTGGCGAGCACCTCCGCGTAACGGCCGAACAGCACCCAGATCTCCGAGGACCCGACTGCGAGCTGCGTCTGATCAATCTCGGGGTGCTGCCGGGCCTCGTCGAGGATCTGCGCCCAGAGGGAGTCGAACGCGGTCCGGTAGGCGTGCAGCGTGTCCGCCAGCGGGACGCCCTGCTCGGCGCGGATCCGCCCGGTCTCGCGTGCCGGGCGTACGTCGGGCTCGCTGCCCTCGGCCAAATGCGCCAGGACGACGCGCGCATTGCGTTCGAGGGAAAATCGAAGCGATTCCCGGGGAACGACCGAATCATCGGCGTAGGAATCAACCTCGGCACGAATGCGCACCGCCAACGCCTCACTGATTTCGTGAAGGCGCTCCTGCAGCACCGAAGCGACACCGGAGAGGTCCATCTCCGCAGCTTATGGCGGTGTCCTTGTTCCTGGGAACAAGCAGTCCACAGCGATGCTGTATGTGCTGCCATAGACGCTCCTCATTACGGGCGGCAGCATGCCGCCAAGCATCGCTGGGACGCGCGATGCATGTAGTCGCAAGAGGAGACAGGCATGCCCAATCTCGCGGAGTTCCTGGTGGCGACGGCCGCCCGACAGCCGGAGCGCCCCGCGCTGCGGCTGGGAACGGCGACCATCAGCTACGCGGAGCTGGACGAGGCGAGCGCCCGAGCCGCCGCATTGCTGCGCGCCGAGGGGGTCCGGCCCGGCGACCGGGTCGCCCTGATGCTGCCCAGCTCACCCGAGTTCGTCATCCTCTACTACGGCATCCTGCGCGCCGGCGGCATAGTCCTGCCGCTGAACCCGCTGCTCAAGGAGCGGGAGGTCGCCTACCACCTGGGCGACTGCGGTGCCGTGCTGCTCTTCGAGTGGCACGAGGCGCCAGGTGAGGGCGACAAGGGCGCTGCCGCCGCCGGCGTGCGGCACCTGGTCGTCGAGCCCGCCGACTTCGCCGAGCGTCTCGGGCGGCACGAGCCCCATCGACAGGTCGCCGCGGTCGACGGGGACGACATCGCGGTCCTGCTCTACACCTCCGGCACCACCGGCCGCCCCAAGGGCGCCTCGCTGACCCATGCGAACCTGCGCCACAACACCGAGATCATCGTCACCGACCTGGCGAGGATGGTCTCGGACGACGTGGTGGTGGGCTGCCTGCCGCTCTTCCACATCTTCGGCCAGACCGCCACCCTCAACGCCGCGGTGAAGAGTGGCGCTCTGCTCGTGCTCGTCCCTCGGTTCGACGCGGAGACCGTGCTCGACATCCTCGCTCGTGAAGCTGCCACCGTGTTCGAGGGTGTCCCCACCATGTACGCGGCGCTGCTGCAGCACCCTGCTGCCGCGAACGCGGATGTGTCCACCCTGCACACCTGCATCTCGGGCGGGGCCGCGCTGCCGGTGGAGATCCTTCACGGCTTCGAGCGCCGCTTCGGCTGCACGGTGTTGGAGGGCTACGGCCTGTCCGAGACGAGCCCCGCCGTCTCCTTCTGCCGCCCCGACCGCCCGCGCAAGCCCGGCTCGGTGGGGACGCCCGTCCGTGACGTCGAGGTACGGCTGCTGGACGCCGACGGACAGGAAGTGGCCACCGGCGAGGTGGGCGAACTGGTCGTGCGCGGCCCGAACGTGATGAAGGGCTACTGGAACCGCCCCGAGGAGACGGCGGCGGCCATCTCCGACGGCTGGTTCCGCACCGGTGACATGGCCCGGCGGGACGAGGACGGTGACCTGTACATCGTCGACCGCAAGAAGGACCTGATCATCCGGGGCGGCTACAACGTCTATCCGCGCGAGATCGAGGAGGTCCTGCACGAGCATCCCGCCGTCGCCCTGGCCGCCGTCGTGGGCGTGCCGGACGCCAAGCTCGGTGAGGAGGTGGCCGCCGCGGTCGTCCTGCGCCCCGGTGCGCAGGCCACGCCGGAGGAACTGCAGAAGTTCGTCAAGGAGCGGGTGGCGGCGTACAAGTACCCGCGCCGCGTGTGGCTGACCGACTCCCTGCCGACCGGGCCCACCGGCAAGATCCTCAAGCGGGAGATCACCGCATCCAGCGTCTGAAGACACGGGACGAGGGCCTCTGAGCAGCTGTAGCAGCTCAGAGGCCCTTACGTCTGACGGGCGACAGCGGTCGGAGCCGGGTGCGGTCGGCGCTATCCGATCCCGCCCGTACGCCCGGCGAACTGGGCGCGTCGCCGGGCCATCCACGCGGCGATCTGGGCCCGCGAGGTGAACCCGAGCTTGGCGAGGATCCGCTCGACGTGACCGTCGGCGGTGCGCTTCGCGATCACCAGCCGATGGGCGATCTCCCGGTTGGACAATCCGGATTCGATCAGGGCGGCGACCTCCAGCTCCCGCTTGGTGAGCGGCTCGGTGGCATCGGCGCGCCGGGCCACGGCCGTACTCCCCTCGGCCCCCAGGGCCAGATCGATCACGTCCCGCAGGCGCCACAGAGGAACGGAGGGCTCGCCACCCCCGGAACTCGGCAGATCGGGCCGGTGGGCGCAGTGGCGTTCCGCGAACTCCGACATCTGCGGCCCGAATGCGGCGATCGACGTGCCGAGGGAACGCCACACTCGCCGTGCCGCCTCGCACAGGGCGGCCGCGCGGTCCACCTCACCACGGTCGTAGGCCACCCAGGCCAGCAGGTCGGTGCACAGAGCGACGCCGATCCCTTCGGACGGGAGTTGAACCCGCAGTGCCGCACGGGCCGATCGCTCCGCCTCCTCCAGGTGGCCCAACGTCCACTCGGCCAGGCCCGCAGCCCAGAGGGAGAAGGCGCGGCCGGACCTGTCTCGGTACGTCTCGCACAACGCCACCGTGCTGCGGCTGATCTCCACGGCCTCGGCTGCCCGGCCGGCGCAGGCGAGCGCGGTGGCGAGCATATAGCGAGCGGCGAGTTCCAACTCACGATCACCGCGGTCGCGGTGTCCGTCGACAGCGGTTCGCAAGCCCTGCACCGCGGTCTCTGCGTCTCCGGTGAAGAGCGCCCACAGCGCTCCCCAGTGGGTGACACGCAGCTTCACGCCGGGGTCGTCCAGTTCCTCGGCGAGGTCCGCAAGTGTGCTGAGCCACCGTGCGGCACTGTGGTGGTCCCCCTGGATCAACGCGATCCAGATCATCACCCACACGCCCTCGGCCCGCTCCGGCGACGGCGCGGTGACCGCAGCGAGCGCCGCCTCCATGCGCGTCCGGCCGTCGGCGAGGAATCCTCCGGACAGCCAGTGGTAGCGCAGCCGTGCCATCAGGCGCAGAGCGGCTCGTTCCTCCCCCGGAGTGGAGAGGCTCCACTGCACCGCTGCGACATGGTCCGCGTGCTCCAGGCGCATCCGCTCCAGCAGGGCCTCCTGCTGGGGACCGCACCACTGGTCGAGGACCCACTGGGCCCGGCGCAGCATCACGTCGCGATGTCTGCGCCGCAACTCGTCCGCTTCGCCGGCCTGTTCGGCGTGTTCGGCCGCGATCTCACGGACGGGAGCGAGCAGGCGGTACCGCATGGTGCCGACGTCGCGCTCGGCCAGCAGGATCGACTGCCCGACCAGACGCTCGATGGAATCGACGACGTCGTCGGGGTGCAGTTCGCCAAAAGCACAGACCTCTTCAGCGAGCTCAAGATCGAAGGTCGCGGGAAACACCGCCAAACGGCGCCAGAGGATCTGCGCGGTCTGCGGGCAGAGCTGGTAGCTCCAATCCACCATCGTCCGCAGTGATCCGTGCCGCGACCGGGACTCGGCATCCGGCGCGGTCAACGACGCCAGTCGTCGGCCGAACCGTTCCACCACCTGCTCGACGGTCAGCGCTCGCAGCTTCGCTGCCGCCAGCTCGATAGCCAGCGGTATGCCTTCCAGCAGTCGGCACAGCTCGACCACGGCCTCAGCGTTGTCCTCGGTGACATCGAACTCGGGATCGACGGCACGCGCCCGCTCCACCAGCAGGCTCACCGACCCGTCCGCGATCAGCTGCGCAGCCGGGGTGGCCGGTTCGGGCACGCTCAGTGGCAGCACCGGCCGCAGCACCTCCCCCTGGACACCGAGGGGTTCCCGGCTCGTGGCCACCACGCGCAGCTGCGGAGCCTCGCGCAGCATGACCGGCACCGCCGCCCGCACAGAGTCCAGCACGTGCTCGCAGTTGTCCAGAACCAGCAGCAGTTTGCGGTTGCTCAAGAAGGACAGCAGCTTCTCACGCGGCTGCGTGGCGGACTGATCGTTGATGCCCAAGGCGCTGACCACCGCGGACTCCACTTCCGCGCCCCCTGCACCGATGCTCAGATCGGCCAGTCGGACCAGCCACGCGCCGTCGGGGAAGCCGCTGCGAGCTCGATAGGCCAATTCCAGGGCCAGCCGCGTCTTACCCACACCGCCTGCCCCGACGAAGGTCAGCAGCCTGGATTCCGACAGTGTCCGCTGTGCGACGTCGAGATCGCTCCTTCGCGCGATCAAGCGATTCAGAGATGGACCGACCCGGTTCCCTCCTCGTTGAGAGGCCTGGGCGCTAGTCATGCAGAGATCCTAGGCGAGTCCAACCCGAACACCACACCCTCGCGGGGCCGATCAATTCTCGCGACCACCCCCGGCAAGCAAAAGCCTGCTCGCAGCATCCACCCGCGACACCCATCTCGTCCCCGGCCTCAACCCGAGAGTCGGCGGTCCGACATCGCCCGCCGACTCTGTGTGGCCAGGAGCACGGCGCACCGGCTGCTGACCATGCTGTGCAGCCGCGGCCTCGCGGAAAAGAGGCCGGCCACCCGCCAGGCGAGGCGGCGCCGGCCCACGCACTGCTCCAGCGCCGGCAAAGCGATCGCGGCCTTCGACCCTGCCCTGGCGGCGGCCCGCAGGGCCGCCGGATGCCCGCCCCGCACGGACACCACCATCTGCACCGCCTCGGACTTCGAGCAGGCGCCGGCCCAGGTGCGCCGCACCGGTTACGCCACCAACCTCGGTGAGGCGATCGTCGGCGTCGCCGCAGTGGCTGCCCGCGCGCTGGACCGGTCGGGCAGGGCCTGTGCCGCCGTCTCTCTCGTGACGTAGACGTCGGGTTCACCAGGGACGTGGGCCGCCCCGGTCCGATGGGTGATGGTCGCCGCCCGCAAGGTCGCCAAGAGCCTCGGCGCCTGACGCCGCCGGTGAACACGGTTGCCCCACCGAGTGGGTGCGCCGGCAGTGGGTGGCAGTCGGGCCCAAGGCCCGGAGGCCGGCCGTTGCGCGCGGAGGACGAGTCCGCCTTCCTCGTCCCAGACCGGCACGAGCGCCGGGAGCGGGCCGCGCTGCCTCGCTTGTTCTGGCCCTCGGGAAGTCCACCGTGGCGCGCACGCCGACCAGCGGCCTGTACGAGTGGCACCTGGAATAATCCGAGAGAGGGAGAAATCGGTAGATTCACCCTCTCACAGTCGCCGCACGTTCATTCCCCCGTCGATCACGGTGGCGGTGCCGTTGACGAACGAGGCGCCCTCCGAGGCCAGGTAGGTGGCCAGCGAAGCCACTTCCCCGGGTGTGCCGAGCCGTCCCTGCCCCAGGGTGATCAGATCCTTCAGCGGCGTTCCGGTGGCGGCCTCGAACTCTGTGAAGGCGCGCTCGATCATGGGGGTGTCGATGAAGCCGGGACAGATCGCGTTGGCGCGCACGCCAAGGTCGCGCAGCTCAAGCGCCATCACCTCGGTCATGCGCACGACACCGGCCTTGACCGCCGCGTAGGCGCCGAGCAGGGGGAACCCGACGACGCCGGCCAGCGAGGCGAGGTTGACGATCGCGCCGCCGCCGTCCGTCAGCGCGGGAACCGCGTGCTTGTAGACCAGCCATGTACCCCGCAGGTTGACCGAGTACATCCGATCGAACTCGTCCTCGGTCAGTTCGTGGAGGAGACCGAAGCACTCGACACCGGCGTTGTTGACCAGCACGTCGAGTCCGCCCAGGGCACGCGTGGCCTCGGCGACCGCCGCGGCCACGCTGTCGCCGGAGCGGACGTCGCAGGTGACGCCGACGGTGTCGTGGCCGATCTCCAGAGCTGCCTTGTCGGCCCCCTCGATGTCGGCGATCACGACGCGGGCGCCGGCGGCGACGAACGCTTCGGCGACCGCCCGGCCGATGCCCCGGTGCGCGCCGGTCAGCAGCGCACGCTTGCCCTCCAGAATTCCGGTCATGCTGATTTCCTCTCCGGTCTGCGTAATGGTGATCGTGCTGTGGTGCCCCGCCATCGCGCGCCGGACGGTGGCAGGTATCCCTGGCATGCGATGAGCGAGCGTCAGAAGCGGTGCCCCGTGGGCATCAAGCCATCCATGCCGCGCGGGGCACAGGCCCGGCCAGGCGCCGGGCAAGCAATCGGCACCCGTCCGCTCACGGCTCGTGTGCCGTAAAGTCGCCGGGCCTGCTCAGCCGAGGGTGGCCGCGGCCTTCGCCTTCCCGGCCTCGGCCGACAGCAGCGGCGCGAGGAAGTCGCTGATGGCGTCCTGGATCTCGGCGGCGCGAGGGATCGAGCCGGAGAGCACGAACGTGGTGTGGATCAGACCGTCGAGGCGCTTGCAGACGGTCGGCACACCGGCTTCCGTCAGCGCTCGCGCGTAGTCCTCGCCCTCGTCGCGCAGCGGATCGATCTCCATGGTGACCACCAGTGCGGGCGGCAGGTTCGACAGGTCCGGCGCGTGTGCCGGGGCGGCCCAGGACGACGTCACGTGGGCAGGGTCGCCGAGATACCAGGCCGCCATGCGCCCGCCCAGCTCGGTGGAGATGATCGGGCCGCGCGCGAAGGTCTTGCGGGACTCGGTGTCGGCGGTGAAATCGGTCGGCGGAGTGACGAGGACCTGGGCGGCAAGGCGCGGTCCGCCCTCGTCCCGGGTGCGCAGCGCGGCCACCGCGGCGAGGTTCGCACCGGCGCTCTCGCCACCCACCGCGATCCGCTCCGGGTCGCCGCCGTACCCGGCGATGTTCTCCGCCGCCCAGCGCAGAGCCGCCATCGTGTCGTCGATCGCCGCCGGGAACGGGTGCTCGGGGGCGAGCCGGTAGTCCGGGGACACGACCAGAGCGCCGAGGCGCCGGGCCAGGGACGCGCAGGGCTCGTCGTACAGGTCCAGGCTGCCGGCGACCCAGCCGCCGCCGTGGAAGAAGACGACCACGGGCAGCGGGCCCTCGACCGGCGGCCGGTACAGGCGCACCGTCCGCTCACCACCGGCGGTCGGGTACTGGGTGTCGGTGATGCCGACATCCGAGGGAACCGGCAGCTGCAGGTGCTTGAAGGTCTCGATGCCTGCTCGGATCTCCTCCAGGGAGGACTCCTCGAGCGGCTTGGCGCCCATGTTCATCAGGCCGGCGAGGAGGAAGACCGCCGCACCGTCGATCTTGATCGAGTTCGGCAGGTCTCGCGCGTCCCCGTCGAGCGAGAAACCGGCGTACTCGGTCGCCTGAACCTCCGCGCAGATGGCGCGGTACATCGGCGCGCCGGTGAACAGTGAGATCGGCCTCCGCGGCTTGCCCGGAATGTTGTCGCCCATGTACCAGGTGACCGCGTTGGGGAACAGGGTCGCCTCGGCGACCTCCAGGACCACCTCGTTGTACCGGTCCTCGGCCGCGGCCGTCACCTCGGCCGTCCGGTGACCGTGCGCGTCCGTATAGGCGATGAGGTCGGCGATGAAGTCGACACTGTCCTCGATGGCGATCGGGTTGTTGAAGAGGGCCGCCGCGCTCTGCGGACCGTTGACGTGGAACAGGTTCGGGAAGCCGTGGTTGGCCATTCCGATGTACGCGCGCTGCCCGTCGGCCCAGTGGTCGGTCAGTTTCCGGCCGTCGCGGCCCACCACGCCCATCCGCATCAGGGCGCCCGCGCCCACGTCGAAGCCCGTGGCGAGCACGATCACGTCGAACTCGTATTCCTGGGCCGTGGTGGCGATGCCCTTCTCGGTGATCCGCTCGATCGGGGTCGTCTTGGCGTCGACGAGACGCACGTGCGGCAGGTTGAACGTCTCGAAGTACTTCGTCTCGAACGTGGCGCGCTTGGCGCCGTACGGGTGCCCCTTCGGAGTCAGCAGTTCCGCGGTCTTCGGGTCCTTGACCCGCTCCCGGATCCGGTCCCGGATGTAGTCCGCCGCCGTCTCGTTGGCGGCCGGGTTGTAGATCAGGTCGAAGTAGGTGGACGCGAGCATCCGGAAGCCGCCGCCGTTGTAGTACGTGTCGTACGTCTTGCGGCGTTCCTCGGGGCTGTCCGCCATCGCGGAGCGCGTGGCGCGCGGGTACGCGGCGCCGGCCAGGCTGTTGCGCGACTCCTCCCGCAGCCTCGGGTAATCGGCGACGGTCTGCTCGAACTCCTCGTCGGTGAGCGGACGGTTCCCGAGGGGACAGGCGAAGTTCGCGGTCCGCTGGAACACGGTCAGTTCGGCGACCTGCGGGGCGATCGTCTGGATGACCTGGATACCGGTCGAGCCGGTGCCGATCACGGCGACACGCTTGCCGGCCAGATCGACGCCGTCGGCCGGCCACCGGCTGGTGTGGACGACCGTTCCTCGGAACGTCTCCTGGCCCGGGAAGTCGTTCGGCTTGTTCACCGAGAAGGCGCCGGCCGCGTTGATGAAGAACCGCGCGATGGTGACGCCGCCGTCGTCCGTGCCGACAACCCAGCGCTGAGCGGCGTCGTCCCAGACCGCAGACGTGACGCGCGTGCTGAACCGGTAGCTGCGGCGCAGGTCGAACCGGTCGGCCACATGCTCCAGGTAGGCCAGGATCTCCGGCTGCGCGGCGTACCGCTCTTTCCAGCGCCACTCCCGCTGCAGGTCCTCGTCGAAGGAGAAGGAGTAGAAGATGCTCTCGAAGTCGCAGCGCGCGCCGGGGTACCGGTTCCAGTGCCAGACGCCGCCCGGCCCCGAGGCCGCCTCGAAGGACTGAACCGACAGGCCCTGCTGGTTGCGGAGGCGGTGGGTGGCGTAGAGGCCGGAGAAGCCGGCACCCACGATGACTGCGTCGACATGTGTTTCGTCCATGTACCGACTCTGGGTTCAGCACGTTGCGAGGGCTACGGGTAGGGATACCTGATGGCATACCTGATCCCCTACCTGTCTTCTGCCGGGACGGTCGGCTGCGGCGACCCGGTTCAGATGCGAAGCCGCTGGTGAATGGGGTGAACAGCCTGATTCGCGAGACCTCGGCGATCTTTTGCAACTGATTGCACAAACGTCCTCCGGGTCATACAACTGCTCGCATGTCGCAGCACGACTCAGGAGCAGGAGCCCTGCCGATGTCCCCCTACCCTCACCTGCTGAGCCCCCTCGATCTGGGGTTCACGACCCTGCCGAACCGTGTCCTGATGGGCTCGATGCATCTGAGCCTGGAAGAGGCCGAGCGAGGTTTCGAGCGGATGGCCGCCTTCTACGCCGAGCGGGCCCGCGGCGGCGTCGGGCTCATCGTCACAGGTGGGATCGCCCCGGACGACCGAGGTCGGGCCTTTCCCGGCAGCGCCAAGCTCACCACCGAGGCGGAGGCCGAGCAGCACGCGCTCGTCACCGAGGCGGTGCACCGCGAGGGAGGCCGGATCGCGATGCAGATCCTGCACACCGGCCGGTACGCCTACCACCCCGATCTGGTCGCCCCCAGCGCACTCCAGGCGCCGATCAGCAGATACGTGCCGCATGCGCTGACCAATGACGAGATCGAGGAGACGATCGAGGCGTTCGTCCGTGCGGCCGCGCTCGCCAGGACGGCCGGCTACGACGGCGTCGAAATCATGGGGTCCGAGGGCTACCTGATCAACGAGTTCATCGCCCCGGCCACCAACCACCGCACCGACCGCTGGGGCGGCACCTACGAGAACCGGGTCCGATTCCCCCTGGAGATCGTCCGCCGTGTGCGCGAACGGGTCGGCCCCGACTTCATCCTCATCTACCGCCTGTCCATGCTCGACCTCGTCCCGGACGGCAGCACCCTGGACGAGGTGGTCACGCTCGCCAAGGCGGTGGAGGCGGCCGGCGCCACGATCATCAACACGGGGATCGGCTGGCACGAGGCACGCGTCCCCACCATCGCGACCTCGGTGCCGCGCGGCGCGTTCTCATGGATCACTCAGCGCCTGAAGGGAGTCGTTTCCGCCCCCCTAGTGGCCAGCAACCGCATCAACACCCCAGAGGTCGCGGAGGAACTGCTGGCGGAAGGCAGAGCGGACATGGTCTCGATGGCCCGTCCGTTCCTCGCCGACCCGGACTTCGTCGCCAAGGCACGCGCCGGACGCCCTGACACGATCAACACGTGCATCGGCTGCAACCAGGCGTGCCTGGACCACGGCTTCAGCGAGAAGACGATCTCCTGCCTGGTCAACCCGCGGGCCGGCCATGAGACGGAGCTGGTGCTGTCTCCGACGCGCCGCCGCAAGCGCCTGGCCGTGGTCGGGGCAGGTCCGGCCGGGCTGGCGGTGTCGGTGACGGCCGCCCAACGCGGTCACGACGTCACGTTGTTCGACGCCGACGACAAGATCGGCGGCCAGCTCAACATCGCCCGGCGGATCCCGGGCAAGGACGAGTTCGAGGAGACCCTGCGCTACTTCCGCGTCCAGCTCGACGAGCACGGCGTGGACGTCCGCCTCGGCACGAAGATCACCGCTGAGGTGCTGGCAGACGGCGCCTACGACGAGGTCGTCGTCGCGACGGGCGTCACCCCCCGCGTTCCCGACATCCCGGGCCGGGATCGCCCGAATGTCGTCAACTACCTGGACGTGCTGCGCGACCGGGTGCCGGTGGGCGAGCGGGTGGCGGTCCTCGGGGCGGGCGGGATCGGGTTCGACACCGCGCTCTACCTGACCGACCCGGGCGACGAGGCCAGCCGCCGTCCGGACGTCTACTTCCGGCACTGGGGCGTCGACACCGAATACCGCACGCGTGGCGGACTGTGCCGCCCTGAGCGGCCCACGGTGCCGCGAACCGTTCACCTCCTCCAGCGCAAGACCAGCAAGGTCGGCGCCAATCTGGGCGCGACCACCGGGTGGATCCACCGGGCCGAGCTGAAGCACCGCGGGGTCACCATGGTCGCGGGAGTGACGTACCGGCGCATCGACGATGAGGGTCTGCACGTCACGGTCGACGGCGAGGAGCGAGTGATCCCGGTCGACACGGTCGTCCTGTGCACGGGCCAGGAACCCAACCGAAGCCTCTACGAGGAACTGCGCGAGGACGGGCTGTCGGCCCACCTCATCGGTGGCGCGGACCTCGCCGCGGAACTCGACGCCAAGCAGGCGATCCGCCAGGGCACGGAACTGGGGGCGACGCTCTGACGCCAAGCCGTCTTGGTATTCCGGCAGGTCCGCGATGCGCCTTCGGCGACTTCCCACCTCGACGACCGTGTCATGGGACCAGTTCGTCAAGCTGCTGTTCCGCCCGGATCGTCCTGCCGGTCATGGAGGAGCGGGTGCCCCAGCGGCGAGTGAGCTGGGCGACCATGAAGAGCGCATATCAGACTCCGTTCCCTGATCAGCCGGAGCCGGATCGGCTCCGCGCCATAGAGATCGCATTGGTCTGACCACGAGTTTGGCAACGAAGACGGCGGCCTCCAGATGCCACGCGGCCAGCCGGTCCACAACCTCTCTGCGGATCGTGGCCACAGCTGCGGGATCAGGAGGCACCGCCCAGTCGGCCACCAGACAGGTACGACGACGCAAGCTTCGGTGCCCTTCCCAGGGGCCACCGAAGCTTGCGCCGTGCAAAAGGTCAGACGGGTCCGACCATCATGTGCAGGTCAGGGCTGAAGGACCAGCCTGATCGGATTGCCTTCCTTGGTGTGCAAGCGCTGCACGGCCACGTTCGCCTGCTCCAGGGGCAGCACCTCCGTGACGGAAGCGGAGAAGTCGAGGCGCCCATCTGCCACCAGGTCCACGAGCCGCGGCACCGAGTCGAGTTCCGTGCCGAAGTGCCCCTTGACCTGGTGCTTCAGGTAGCTGAAGGTGGTGCTGTCGCTGAAGGCGAGGGGACGCCCGGACAGCCCGACCAGGACGAGGCGGCCCCCCGGCCCCAGAACGGTCAGCGCCTGCTCGTGCACCGCCGAGACACCGGCGAAGTCGAAGGCGGCGTTCAGTTCGCTGTGCAGCACACGTTCCGGCCTCCGTGTCCCACCCGCGCCTCGGACCACGGCACAGGGGCGGTACCGGCCGGGTGGCAGCGGTGAGCCGCGTGACGACGACCACAGCCAGCAGGCGCAGGACAACGCAACGTCGCCGCGACGAGAGTCGGCGGCGACGTCATGACCCGGCAGCCGCGCTCGGCCCGCCTCGTGCCGGCGGATCAGTGCGGAGCGAATTGGTCACCAACGCGATCCGGTATGCCACGGAGCCGATCAGGCTTCGCCTCATCAAGGAACAGACCCTGATCTGCGAGGTCTCCGACGCCAGCAACACCAGCCCCCACCTGCGCCGCGCACGCGTCTTCGACGAGGGCGGTCGCGGCCTTTTCCTTGTCGCCGAGCTCACGCGACGATGGGGCACCCGAAACACCCTCACAGGCAAGACCATCTGGGCCGAACAGTCCATTCCCTGAGTTCAGGTCCGTTCAGTCTCCTCCCGGCTGAGATTTCTGTGATCTCAGCACGGCCTCGCTCCAGCCGCCCGCGACAGCACCTCTACCGGCAACCTTCTGTTCGGTGAGCTGATCCACCTCGACGGCGATCGGCTGCAGTTTCCGGTCCAGCAAAGCGGCAAGGAAGCCGCGCAGCAGGTATTGCAGACGCAGTGAACCCGGGATGAACACCCGGCGCTGCCTTCGCTGGATGCCCCGCACGATGCGGTCGGCGGCCAGCGACACCGGGAAGGTCTTGCCGGCAGCCCCGGGCAGCCGCGCCCGCGTCCGGGCGAAGTCCGCGTGCTCGTGGTCTGCGTCGCGCACCATCGGCGTGTCGATGAACATCGGGTAGGCGACGCCTACGCCGACGCCGAGGTGAGCCACCTCGACCCGGAACACGTCCAGCAGAGCCTCCAGTCCCGCCTTGCTCGCCGCGTACATGCCCTCGCCGGGCGGGGCGAAGATCGATGCGGCCGAGGCCACGCCGAGTACGTACCCTCGGCTGGCGATGAGGTGGGGCAGGCATTCCCGGATGAACCGCCAGTTGCCGGTCACGTTGACGTCCAGCACCGTGGCGAGCACCGACGGATCGAGGTGCCGCACCGTGCCCACCGGACCGATACCCGCATTGGACACGGCGACATCGATGGCCCCGAACTCCTCGACCACGGCTCGCACGGCGGCCTCGACCGACTCCGGGTCGGTGATGTCGCACCGAAGCGCGAGAGCCGTACCTCCCAGATCCCTTGCGGCCTGCCGAACCGCGTCACCGTCGATGTCCAGCAGCGCGACCCGGTGCGTGCGCGCCAACCGCCGCGTCACAGCGAGGCCGATTCCACTGGCCGCGCCCGTGATCACCGCCACAGGTTGGGCCATCCGTTGATCCTTGCCTGTCGGGTCCGCCATGGCCGGTCAGATCCTCCGCTCGTGCCCGCGCCAGAAGGGCTCGCGGATGTCCTTCTTGAGCACCTTCCCGTTGGCGCTGCGGGGTAGGGCGTCGACGAACACGATCTTCTTCGGTGTCTTGATGCCGCCGAGCTTCGGCCGGCAGAAGGCCACCAGCTCCTCCTCCGTCAGCTGCGCAGCGTCGTTCAGTTCGACCACGGCGGTGACCGCCTCGCCCCAGTCTGCGTGCGGCGTGCCGATCACGGCGCAGTCCTGCACTGCCGGATGCGTCCAGATGACCTGCTCCACCTCGCTCGGGTAGACATTGAAGCCACCCGAGATGATCATGTCCTTCTTGCGATCGGTGATGTGCAGGAAGCCCTCGTGGTCGAGGTAGCCGACGTCGCCGGTGTGCAGCCACCCGTCGACGATGGTCTCCGCGGTCTTCTCCGGGGCGTTGTAGTACCCCTTCATCAGCAAGTCGCCGCGCACGCAGATTTCGCCGGTCTGCCCGGTGGGCAGGATGGTGCCGTTCTCGTCGAGGATCTCGACCCGCACCAGCGGTGCGGGCCGCCCCGTCGCCGACAGCCTGGCGTCGTCGGCGATCTCACCGTTGCGGAAGTGCTCCTCGGGGCGCAGGAAGGCGATCGCTGTGGGGGCCTCCGCCTGACCGTACCCCTGGAACATCACCGGGCCGAAGACGTCGATCGCGCGACGCAGCTTCTCGGTGGACATGGGGGCCGCACCGTAGGTGAAGTACTTCAGCGAGGAGAAGTCCCGCTGCTCGATGCCCGGTATCTCCAGTATCCGGTAGATGACGGTGGGCGGCAGGTACAGCTCCGTGACGCGGTGCTTCTCCAGGAGGTCGAGCAGTTCGAGCGGGTCGGGGCGGTGCATCACCACGATCGTGCCGCCGCGGGCCGTGACCGGCAGCGTGAGGGTGCCCGCGGCGTGGGTCATCGGCGCGGCGACCAGGTTCACGATCGGCTCGTCCGAGGAGTACGGCGCGGCGAACATGTGGTGCAGTGCGCTGACGGTAAGGCTCCGGTGCGTGTTCATCGCACCCTTCGGCACCCCGGTGGTCCCGCCGGTCGGCATGATCCCGGCCACCACATCCGCATCCGGGATGTAGTCGGGAAGCTCGCTGGACGCTCCCTCGGTGAACGACTCGAGCAGAACCGCGTCCGCCGCCGACAGGGCTTGCGCGTCCCCGCTCAGCGCGATCACGGTCTTCAGTTGCTTCAGTTCGGGGCGGAGCTGCTCCACGACCGGCAGGAACTGCTCGTGGCAGAACAGCACCTCGCAGTCGAAGGTGTCCAGCATCCGCTGGATCTCCTCCTTGGGGTATGCGGGGTTGACCGGGACCCAGGCCATCCCCGCCCGCCACATGCCAAGAACACAGGCCCACGCGAGGGGATCGTTGGCGGCGAGAACCGCGCCCTTGGTCTCGGGCTCGATGCCACGTGCGAGCAAGGCGTTCCCCACGCGGCACGAAAGCTCACCGATCTCGGTGTAGGTGAACGTCTGCTCCCCCGAGATGAAGGCCACCCGGTCCGGGTAGGCGCGCCAGCCGCGGTCGAAGAAGTCGGTCACAGCCATGCTGGTGGTTCCTTATCTGTGGAGTCGACCCCGAGATGCGGGGATCGGTCGGTCGTACTGGTCTGTGGGACTGTCGCGGCCCGCGCCGTAGGGTGCGGCGTGCCGTGACGCGCCGCGGCCAAGTGCCCGCCGGGGCGCACGGGAACGGACGGTCCTGGCATGGCGAGGACCGTCCGGGCCCGGATGGCGGGAACCGACGAAGCCGGCGGTACCCGCCTGGTGCGGTCAGGACCCGACCCGTCCGCCCTTGTACAGCTGCGTGTTCAGGTAGCCGAACTTCATGTTGAGCAGATGGTTCTCGCCGTCCTCGATACGGGCCGCCCGGGCGTCGCGGAAGAGCTTCTCCATCGGGTACTCGCGGGTCAGTCCGTTGCCGCCGAACAGCTGCAGGGCCTCATCGGCCACCTCGAACGCGAGGTCGGTGCAGGTGACCTTGGTTCCGCCGGTGTAGTAGGGGTGCTTGGCCGGCGACAGCGCGGTGTACTCGGCGGCCCGCCGGGCCAGTGCGCGCATCGTCTCCACCTTGCGGGCCATGGCGCCGAGACGGCTCTGCACCATCTGGTGCTCGGCCAGCAGCGCGCCGCCCTGGCGGCGCTCGTGGACGTACTCCAGCGCGTACTCGAGGGCCGCCCGGGCCAGCCCCGTCATGAGCTCGCCCATCGCCACACCCGCCGTGGACCAGGTGGAGGCGTGGCCGTGCCAGTAGTCGTCGCCGAGTGAAACGGCGTACCGCACAGGGACCTTGACGTCGTCGAAGAACAGCTCACCCTGGGGCAGGGCCCGCTTGCCCAGCTTCTCCAACGGCTTGCCGTGGGTCACCCCGGGCAGGTCGAGGGGAACGACGACCTCGACGCCGTGCGGGTGGCCCTCGCTGTCGAAGTACCCATCGCCGTAGTCGGCGACGATGGACAGGATCGCGACCTGGGCAACCGGGCCGTTGGAGACCCAGGCGGAGCTCTGCCCGTTGATCACGATGTCGCCGCCGCTGATCTTCGCGGTCAGGTTGCCCTTGTTGCCCTGCGGGGCGAGGGCGTGGCGCTCGGCGGGGTAGAGCATCGTGCCGTCCGAACCGCGGTCCGGCTGGGTGGCGACCCAGGCGCCGATCTTGCCCGCCGTCAGCTCGACCAGTTCCTGGTTGCCGGCTCGCTTGGCCATCATGTTCGGGAAGGCGGCACCCGCCAGCGAGACCGCGAGGCCCGCGTCACCCCAGCCGAACTCCTCGACGACGATCGCCTGGAGCTTGGCCAGCTCCTGCGGCGGCACGTCGTCCGAGGCCGCGTCGAACTCGATTCCCGACGCCGCGGCCGTCGCCATGAACTCCCAGTACGGAGAGCCCTGTGCGATCACTTCATCGGCGCTCAGCTTGTCGATGGCGATACCCGCCGGGCGCATCACCTCGCGCGCGAACTTGTGCATCGCCTGCTGGACGGCGCGCTCCTCCTCGCCGAGGATCTCGAAACCGCTCTGTTCCACGAACGGCAGCCCGGGCCGTACCGATGCCGCGCCCTTGCCTTGCTGTGTCATGACTGTGTCGTCCTCTTCGCGTTCCTGTGGGCGGCTGGCGCTACTGCGCGGCGGCGATCGCCGCGGGCAGGTCCCGTTCGTGCTCCAGGTCCTGCAGGCCGGTCATCAGCTGCAGGGCCTCCTTGGTGCCGGGAACCTCGAGCAGGTCCCGCAGCGCGGTGTTCTCCGCGGCGAAGCCGGCGAACTGGGCGTCGACCAGGGCGCCGTAGACGTCCTTGAACACCTCGTTCACCGCGGCGACCGTGCTCGCCGGGCGCTTGGCGATGTTGCGCGCCAGGGTGTCGGTGTAGGCGTCCAACTCCTCGCGCGGGAGCGCGCGGCTGACGATGCCGTAGGCCGCGGCCTCCTCACCGGTGAAGTCACGGGCCGAAAGGATCACCTCGCGGGCGCGGGCCGGGCCGATCTGCATCGCCAGTCGTGTCGTACCGCCACCGGCGGGCAGGATGCCGCCGCTCGTCTCGGGCAGGGCGAACCGGCTCTCCGGCGTGGCGAACCGCAGGTCCGTCGCGAGCAGGAACTCCAGCCCGGCGCCGCGGCAGATCCCGTCGACCACGCTGATGGTCACCTGGGGCAGGTTCTGCCACATGGTCGTCAGGGCCTGCAGGGCGTTGATGTCGTCGTAGCGGCTCTGCGGAACCGACGGGTCGCTGTCCATCCGGAGGATGTCGCCCAGGTCGAAGTGGGCGATGAAGAACTCCGGGTTGGCGCTGCCGAAGACCACCACCGCCGTCTCCCGGTCGGTGACGAGTGACCCGCCGAGGTCGAAAAGTTCCCCGGCCATCTGGAAGGTCATCAGGTTGACCGGCGGATGGTTGAAGTCGACGTAGAGGATCCGGCCGTCACGCCGGACGTTGAGTGTCTGATAGGTCATCGCTGACTCCTCGGTTGGTGCAGGCGGACGGTCAGGGGCTGAGGATGGTGATCGCGGCGGCGGCTTCCTCGCCGGCGTACAGGCCGCCGCCGTTCTCCGCGAGGGCGATGCGGGCGTCGGGGACCTGGCGGGCTCCGCAGGTACCGCGGAGCTGGTGGACGAGCTCGTAGATCTGCGCGAGGCCGGAGGCGCCCATGGGGTGGCCCTTGGACTCCAGCCCTCCGGACGGGTTGACGGGAAGGCGGCCGCCGAGCCGGCTGGCGCCGGACTCCGCGAACTCACCGCCCGAACCGATCTCGCAGAACCCCACCAGCTCGGTCTGCAGGAGTTCACCGAACGCCGACGCATCGTGGACCTCTGCCACCGACACGTCCTCCGGCCCCACGCCTGCCTCCTCGTAGGCCTGCAGGGCGGCGAGCCGGGTGGCCGAGCGGTCCCAGGCCGACAGCGGGCGCACCGTTCCGGTGCCCAGCACCGCGGCCAGTACCCGGATCGGGTGCTGAGCGCCCAGCCGTCGCAGGCCTGCGGCGTTGCAGACGATGGCCGCCGCCGCGCCGTCGGTGAGCGGCGCACACATCGGAACCGTGAGCGGCCCCACGACGGGCCGGGCCGCGAGGATGTCCGCCGCCGACATCTCCTCGCGGAAGTGCGCGAGCGGGTTGTGCACCGCGTGCGCGTGGTTCTTCTCGGAGATGACCGCGAGCTGCTTCTGGGTCGTGCCGAAGGCGTCCATGTGCGCCTGGGCGAGTGCCGCGTAGTAGTCCATGAACACGCTGCGCGGCTTGCCGTCGTCGGCAAGCTCGCCGCCGAGTTCGGTCAGTAGGGCGCGCACGCCCTCGGGGTCCGAGACGTCCATGCCGCCGTCGAACACTCCGAGTGCCTTGCGCTTGTCGCCGATGCTCAGCTTCTCGGCGCCGACCGCGAGCACGACATCGGCCGCGCCGGAGCGCACATGCATGATCGCCTGGTGCAGCGCGGTGGCGCCGGTGGCGCACGCGTTCTCGACATTGACCACCGGGATGCGCTCGAAGCCCATCGAGCGCAGCGCCATCTGGCCGGCGACCACGACCTGCCCCTCGAGCACGTCCTGGCAGGTGTTGCCGAAGTACACGGCCTGCACGGCTCCGAGCTCGGCACCGGCGTCGGCCAGCGCCTCGGTCACCGCTTCCCGGGTCAGGTCCTTGACCGAGGCCTCCGGCCGGACCCCGAACCGGGTCATGCCGACCCCGGCGACCCACACCTGTGAGCTGCTGGTCACGCCGCGCTCTCCTCGGTCACACGCGCCAGCCCGTACGCCTCCAGAGCCCCCAGAAGCTCACGGTGTCCCACCAGCTGCGCGGGCGAGCGGAACCCGACACCGTGGTAGGTGTTGCCGAGCAGCCGCATCGCGGCGTAGGCCTGGACCAGGCCGGTGATCTGGTATCCGGACGTGCCGTGGATGACCGCCCGTGCCGTGACGTTGTTGCCGCGGCCCGTGCACCAGTCGACCGAACGATTCACCTGCCGGTTCTCACGGGCCGGTGTATCCGGCGTCATGGTGGCAGCCACCTTGTCGAGCGCCGGGTAGAGCTTCTCCTCGGGCAGCCACTGGAAGAGGACCTTGAACATGCGCTCCGCTTCGCGTACCCGCTGGGGGATGTCACCCTTCTCGTTCTGCATCGCCACGAACATGCGGCAGGTGCGTACGCGGCGGTCGTCCCGGAAGAACACCGGCATGGCGGTGCCGCCCCAGTTCAGGCCGGGGACCACCAGGGTGGTGCCGGGCACGACCATGTCCTGCTGGACGATGCCGTCGTACTTCTTGAGGACGTTGTCTTCCAGGTAGTAGGCGTCCTTGCGGATCACGTCGAACATCGACTGCGTCGATCCGACCGTCGGGATGTTCCGGGTGTACTGGCCGATCTCAAGCGTGTCGATGCCGGGGGTCTCCAGGACGATGCGGGCGACGATGTCGGGAACCGCGTACTGCATGGAGACGGCGGTGGACACGGCAAGTCCGGCTGCTGCGTACTTCGGGCCCCACTCGTCCAGGACCGCGAGCTGGTGGGACTGCTCACCGGCGGTGTCGAGATAGTGACAGCCCGCGCGCAGCGCGGCCTCGAGTACTGCGGGCGCGTGCCGCAGGAAGGGACCGACCGTGTTGCAGACGACCTTCCTGCCTTCGAAGAGCGCGGCCAGGGACTCGACGGAGCCGTCGACCTCGGCGATCTCGTAGTCGGCCGTCTCGATGCCCGGGACGGCGTTCATGATCTCCTGCAGCCTGGCCTTGTTCCGGCCGGCTGCCACGAACGGAATGCTGTACTCGCGCAGGTATTCGGCCACCAGGCGGCCGGTGTAGCCGCTGGCTCCATAGATGACAACCGGTCGGCGATCGCTCACGGCTGCTTCCCTTCCGTGATGAGTCGAGGCGCTGGCGCCGCGGCTCTACGCTTTTTACGTTGCGGCAAACTCTGGGCAACATCCGGCCACCGTGCTTCCGTGAGAGCGCACTCCGGGTTCCGCATTCGTGCATCCCGCGCCCGACGGCTGGTCCGTCAGACGGCACGGGCGCTTGTCACGACCCGGCGGAACGGGTTTCACTCGATTCATACGCCGACGAAGGTGATGGCGCATGACAGCAGCCCTGAGCTGGTCAACCCACGGGTCCCCACAAGATCACGTCCCGGACGCCTGGAGCAGCAAGATGTCCCAGCTGCACCTGGGCTGGGCACTGTCGTTCTCAGAGCCCGAACCCTTCGGCGTGTCAGTGCGGTACCGGAGGCTGGACCAGCTGACCGTCGGAGAACTCCGCTGCGGCCGAATCACCGGCCGACAGGCAGCCACGAGCGAGGGCCCGCTCGTGGGCGTCCTCGTGACCCTCTCCGGACGGCTGATGTGCCGGTACGTCGGCGGCAGCGAGGTCGAACTCGGTCCCGGCGACCTGCTGGTTTGGGACAGTGAACTGGCGCACGACTTCGAGGCCGTGGGGGACCACCGTGAGCTGTACCTGCTCCTGCCCCGCGAGCGGCTGCCCCAGGCGATTGCCGGAAGTGCCTCCCGCGCCGACGGTGTCGTTTCCGTGCGGCCAGGGTCAGGGCTCGCCTCGATCGCTGCCGCTCAGCTACAGGCCATCACGCGCGAGTTCGACCACCTGTCCGACACGGATCTGGCCATTGCCTCCCAGACCTTCTTCGACACCCTCGAAACGGCCCTCGTCCCCGCTCCGGAGCAGCCTGTTTCCCGCAGCGCCCGCGAGGCGCTGGTCATAGGGACCCGCCGGTACATCGAGGATCACCTGGATGATCCGGACCTTTGCGCCTCCTCCATCGCCGAGGCGTTCGACATCTCCGTTCGCACGCTGCATCTCGCTCATGCCGGTACGGGCGCAACAGTGGGTCGCTGGATCCGGGAGCGTCGCCTGAAGGCCTGCTACCGGGACCTCTCACGTGCGCATGGCGGCACGACGGTCACCGACGTTGCCTTCCGCTGGGGCTTCAGCAACATGGGCCACTTCAGCACAGCCTTCAAGCAGGCATTCGGCGTGACACCCAGCAGCGTCTTGCTCCAGGGCCGGCACAGCCGGACCGGCACGGACAACGGCTGATTCCGAGGCACACCGCCCTGCCGAGGCGAGCCCAGTGGGTAGCAGGATTGCGTGCCCGGGGCCAGGCTGACGGTCGAGGCCTTCACGGCGACAGCCTCGAACACGCTCTCAAGTGGCCGTTCGCCGCCTCGAAACGCTGCTCCACCAAATTGTCCACGGCCTGGCGGTAGCAGTTCCTGGCGACGGTCAACCCGAGCCGGTCGAATTCGTGCTCCAGCGCTGTGATCTCGTCACTCAGCGGCGCGCGGGGCCCGTCGAGAGGCAGGAGACGCGCACCAAGCAGCCGCGACCTGGACCTGCCCCGCATCTCCTCGGTGGTCTCGTACTCCGCGACAAGATCCAGGCCATCCGACCTGAGCGCCTCCCGCAACTGCCAGAACGGGGTACCGGCAGGAACATCCCCCCTCCTCGGCGGGCGCCGTCCGCTCCGCGACCAAGCGGACGAACTCGTAGAGCGCCTTACGGGATGCCAGATCGGCGTTTCCAACCCCGAACGTCCCGCGCCTACGGGATCGAGTTCACCAGGCGCTCGGCATCGCCGACGAGGAACCGGCTCGCCCCGTCACTCACTCACAGTGAGCATCCAAGCCCATCATTGGCCAACTATGTCTCTCATGATTTGCCAACAAGGATTCTCTACGCGCGCCCGACCCGCGCGTCTCAGTCCATGATTCGCTAACTAAAGTTCTCGGTCACACCCGCGACGACGCCGATCGAGAGCAGCCCCGTCCGCCCCCTCGCCAATCCCGCCCCGGTCAGTCGGCCCGGACGGGTGCGGTCGCGGCGGCGAGCCGGGCCTCGGCGATCCGCCGGACGGCCGGCTGCGGGGTGACGCCGGTCGAACGGGCCAGGTCGAGCACGCGGGTGACGGTGTCCCCGATGCCCTCGACCCACCGGTGGGCGGCCTCGTGGCCGCGGTGCTCCGACTCCCGGCTGAGCGCGCAGACGATGCCACGGCCCGCGAGGGCGTCGGCGACGGACTCGTCGGTGAGCTGGTTGTCGGCGGGGCCGACGATCAGGGGCGCGGCCAGCCGGGGCACGGTCGCCTCGTCGAGGACGCCGCCGACGGCGGCGGGGACGAGGATGTCGGCGGGCGCGGACAGCGCCTGGTCGGGCTCGACCCATCCGCAGCCGGCCGCCAGGGCGGCGTCCTTGCGGAACCGGTCCACGTCCGAGACCACGGCATGCGCGCCCTCGGCGGCCAGGCCGGCGCAGGAGGCGGCGCCGAACACGTGCCGGGCGCCGGCCCGGAGCGCGGCCGGCACACCGGTGGCGGTGGGGCCGCCGGAGTCGCCGGTCCCGCCGTGCTCCTCGGGCGCGCAGTACGCGTACGGCGAGAACCGCTTCAGGACCACCATGTCGGCCGGGCCGGTGTCGGGGCCAGTCCGGTACGACCCCGCCAGGGAGGCGATCAGCTCGCCCAGGTCCTCCAGCGCGGCCTCGCGCAGCTCCGGGGTGAGTCCGGTGTCCCTGCCGAGGGCGATCACGCTCTTGCCGCCGCCGAAGTCCAGACCGGCCACCGCGGCCTTGCAGGTCATGGCCTCCGACAGGCGCAGCGCGTCGGTCAGCCCGCCCTGCCAGGTGTCGTAGCGGCGCAGCCGGCACCCGCCGACCGCGGGGCGCCGGCCGAACCAAATTCGGTCCGGGGAGCATGGAGGCAGTCATGGACGAAGTTGATTCGGCGATCGTGCACCATCTGCAGCTGGACGGTCGGCTCTCCAACCGCGCGCCCGCCGAGAAGCTGGGCATCGCGCCGTCCACCTGCCTGGAGCGCACCAGGCTGCTGCACAAGCGCGGCACCATCCAGGGCTACCGGGCCCAGATCTCCCTGCCGGAGGTCGTCTCCGTCTACACGATGACCGGCAGCGGCGACTTCCCGGTCCATGTCACGGCGCAGGACACCGACCGGCGCGAGATCGTCGGCTTCCGCACCTCGATCATCTACCAGCACCTCACCAACCCGGTGCTGGACCCGCTGCCCCCGGTTACGCCGCCTCCACCTTCGGCAGCATGACCCACCGGGACACCACGAAGGTGACGGGGATCGCCGCGGCCGACGCCATCAGCGGCGCGAAGCGGCTGTTCGCGTGCAGCATGTCGACGATCACGTATACGCCCACCGTGGTGATCACGAAATTCGTCGCGTTGGTCAGCGGGAAGAGCAGGAATTTCCGCCAGGTGGGACGGGTCCGGTAAGTGAACCGCGCATTGAGAAAAAACGACCCGATCATGCTCAGCATAAACGCGACAATGTGCGCGGCGAGGTACGGCACATATCTGAGAAAGAGCAGGTAAAGGCCGTAGTACGTCGCTGTGTTGACGACGCCCACCACCGCGAACGTGATGATCTGCCCCGATATCGGGCGGGTGGGACCGGTGGCGGTCGACAGGGCGTTCGGCATCAGGGGATGAGGTCCTTCGTCGTGCCGCGGGTGCGGTCTTCCGTTCGGTCCACGTTCGTCGCCTTCACCAGGAAGTGCGGGCGCCCCTTGACCTCGTAGTAGATCCGGCCGGTGTACTCGCCGATGACCCCGAGCATGATCATCTGGACGCCGGCCAGGGCGGTGACGGCTGTAATGATGGTGACATAGCCGGGCGTCTGGACGCCGTGGATCATCGTGGCGCCCACGATCCACGCCGTGTACGCGCCGGCGAGGGCGAGCAGGGTCATGCCGAGGTAGAGCGCGGCGCGCAGCGGGCGGTTGTTGAAGGAGAGCAGCCCGTCCAGGCCGTAGTTGAGCAGGCTGCGGAACGACCAGGAGCTGGTGCCGTGTTCGCGCACCGCGTTCTCGTACTCGAAGGTGGTGCTGGGGAAGCCGACCCAGGCGAACAGGCCCTTGGAGAACCGGTTGTACTCGGTGAGGTTCACGACGGCGTCCACCACCCGGCGCGACATCAGCCGGAAGTCGCCCACGCCGTCGACGAGTTCGACGTCGACGAGCCGGTTGATGAGCCGGTAGTAGAGGCGGGCGGTGAGGGTGCGGGTGAAGCGGTCGCCCTGCCGGGTGCGCTTGGCGATGACCTGGTCGTAGCCCTCGCCGCGCAGTTCGACCATGCGCTTGATGAGGGCCGGCGGGTGCTGGAGGTCGGCGTCCATCACGATCACGGCGTCGCCGGTGGCGTGCTTCAGGCCGGCGAGCAGCGCCGACTCCTTGCCGAAGTTGCGGCTGAAGGAGACGTACCGGACGCGGGAGTCGCGGTCCGCGAGCTGGCTGAGGAGAGGCAGCGTCCGGTCACGGCTGCCGTCGTCCACGTACACGAACTCCATGTCGTGGCCGAGCGGCAGGAGTTCGTTGGCGATCTTCTGGACCTGCTCGTGGAAGCGCTCGATGACGTCTTCCTCGTTGTAACAGGGCGCGACGATCGATATCAGCATGGGTTGTTCTCCCCCTGGGAACGGGTCAGTGAGCGGTGGTCGTGCGCTCTCCGGAGCGGGCGGTGGTTCTGCGGCGCACGGCCGAGAGGGTGCCGAGCAGGATCAGGGTCAGCAGTGAGGCGCCGCCGACGGCCGTGCCCAGGCGCAGGCCGGGCGGGTGGAACGTGCAGGTGAGGCTGGTGGCGGAGGCGCCCAGCGGGACGGCGATCAGGCCGTGGAACTCGCTCGCCGCGACCTCGGGGCCGCCGGCGGAGCAGCGCCAGCCGGCGATCCTGGGGGCGGCCACGACGGCGGTTCCCCTGCTGCCGGCGGGGAGCCGGGCGTGCAGGGTGCCGTCGGAGACGGTCACCTCGGTCGCGCCGGAGGACTTCAACCGCCCGACGGCGGCGCGGAGTTTCGCGGTGTCGAGGCAGCCGACCGCGCCCTGGGCCGGTATCCGGCTCAGCCGGTTGGGCGTCAGCTCGATCCGCACCCGCCCCGTGGCGCGCACCGTGCCGAGCGGCTGCATCGCGGCGATCTTCGTGCCCTCGGCGTCGGAGCGGAACAGCTTCCGCTCGCCGCCACTGGCGAGTTGGGCCGTACCGGAGTAGTGCGGTGCCCACAGGAAGACCGAACTCCCGGCCCGGCACTGGGCGCTGACGGTCTGTGGTCCGTCGACCAGCAGGCCGCGCATCTCGTCGCCCTTCCGCTCGCCGCTGAGGGCGGTGCGGGGCAGGGTGTAGACGCGGGCGCCGAGGAGCAGTTCCTGGTTGCGGTACGGCGAGGGGCCGAAGGCGGCGGGGGTGCTGTGCGCGGCGGTGGGCCGCACGGTCACCAGCGGCGGGACGTCCTGGCGGGTGACGGTCGACGGGCCGCCGCCCTGGGGCAGCCATGTCTGGTGCGGGTCCGGCGGGTTGTGCACCCGGGCGCCCACCGAGAAGACCGCGTCGGTGACGGGGTTGTCGAGGCTCTGCAGGCTGCGGCCGCGCGAGGTCCAGCCGTCGCCGAGGGCGGTCATGGTGCGGCTGAGGACGCCGGCGGTGAGGCTGCTGTAGTACTGGGAACCCTGGCCGCCCACCATCATCGGGTCGTTGGCGACGGTCTGGTCGCGGCCGGGTTCGGTGCGGTACCTCGGCCAGGCGTCGGCCTGGGCGACGGCGTCCGCCTCGCGCTGCTGGCGGTCGCCCCAGGGCGCGTAGTCGTCCATCTGGCCGAGGCGCATCCGGGTGGCCACGGCGGAGGTGGCGGCGGCCTCGCCGAACTGAGCGCCGACCAGCAGCAGCGCGGCCAGGCCGACCAGCACGGGCCTGCCGTTCCTCAGGCCGAGCAGGGCGAGACCGCCCAGGGTGCCCGCGGCGGCGAGCAGGACCACCGGCCAGGTGTGGTGATGATGCTGCTGGGTCAGGGTGCTGCGGCTCGCGACGGCGGCGACGAGGACCAGGAGCACAGCAGCGGCGCCCAGCGCCCGCCAGTCCGGCATCCCGTAGGCGAGGGCATGCCAAGCGGCGATGACCAGCAGGGCGCAGAGCACGAAGGCCTGGCGGTAGGAGCTGCCGTTCGGGGCGGCGAAGGCGTGCCAGGCCAGGCTGGTCGGCGCCCACTGCAGGGAGAGGGCGACCAGGAGCACCAGCACGGTCCAGCCCGCGCGCACCCGGACCGGGACGGCTCGGTGGAAGGGCAGGGCGAGGGCGAGCACCAGCGCGGTGATGCCGACGTAGAGGGCCGGGGAGCTGTAGCTGTAGGTGGTCGGCAGCAGCCGCGCGAGCAGGTCGTCGACGCCGACCGGGGCGAAGTGGCCCTCGCGGCCGGGGTAGGCGTGCTTGGTGCCGGAGTAGACGACGATCACCAGGGGCGCGGCCAGCCCCATGCCGAGCCCGACGGTCACCGCGGCCCGGCCCACGACCGCGAGCGCGCGCCGCCAGGGCAGTTCGGCGAGCACCAGCCGGAGCAGCAGCACCAGGGCGGCGCCGAGGGTGGCCATGTAGGCGGTGTAGAAGTTGGCGATCCAGGCGAGCGCCACGATCAGCACCCCGACCAGCGGACGGCGTCCGGCCAGCGCCCACTCGCCGACCAGGCAGAGCAGCGGGAGCGCGATCAGTCCGTCGAGCCACATCGGGTTGTAGGAGGCGAGGGCGAGGCTCCAGCCGCACAGGGCGTAGGAGGCGCCCAGGAGACCGGCCGCCCACCAGCGGCCGCGGCGCAGGGTGAGCAGCAGGAAGGCCATGGCGGCGCCGGCGGTGGCCGTCTTCAGCACGGTGATCGTGTAGACGGCGAGGTCGATCTCATCGCGCGGGAACACCGCGACAAGGAGGGCGAACGGACTACTCAGGTAAGTGCCGACGTCCGGCAGGAAGCTGGAGCCGTACCCGGACTGCCAGTTGACGAGGAGGCCGCCGTCGGCCCTGCCGTGCAGCAGGTCCCACAGGTGGGCGTGGAAGGGCACGTACTGGTTGCCGAGGTCGTTGACGCTGCGGGTGCGGGAGCCGAAGGGGTAGCTGCGGGCCACCACGTCGGCCGCGCAGAACGCGACGGTGGTGAGGACGGCCGCGAGCAGGGCGGCGGCCCACCGCGGATCGGCCCGGAGCCGTCTCGCGGATACCGTCTCCCGCTCTTCGCCCCCTGCCGGTTTCGCCCCCTGTTCGTGCCCGGTCAGGGTGGTGCGATTCATTCTGTGCGGCCCCCAGAGGAAATCGGGGGCGTTACTCCCCGCAGGTCGGTGTTTCGCCGACTTAGACGGGTAGTGGTTCCTGATGGTTGTGTCTCGCCTGTGAAGTAATAAGTCGAATTCCGAATCCGCGTGCGACCCGGAAAGAATTCGCGACTTCAAAGGAAACAAAAGATTTCGAAGAAATGTTTTTCAGGTTAACGTGCTTGCGTGAGGCCTGTATTGGCGTCGTCGAGGGCCGCGTCGCGGGCGGTCGTCAGGGAGAGGGCGCGATGGCCGCGTTCGACGGCTTGGCCCCAGTATGTTCCGCCGACGATCAGCGCGGCCCCGAGCGCGGAGAGCACGGTGAGGCGATCGCCGCCGAGGGCGACGCCGGTCAGCAGGGCCCACACCGGTTCGGTGCCGAGGAGCAGGCCGGCCCGGGTCGGGGAGGTGCGCTGGACGGCCCAGGTCTGGGCGAGGAAGGCGAACAGTCCGCAGCACAGGGCCAGATAGAGCAGCTGGGCCCAGGTGGCGGCGCCGGTCCGGGCGAGCTGCGGCAGTCCGGGCGCCGCGGGCACCAGGAAGAGGACCGCCCCCACGACGCTCTGTACGGCGGTCAGCTGGAACGGGCGCAGGGCCCGGCGCGCGGTCACCCGCCCGAGCAGCACCACATGGCCCGCCCGGACCACCGCCGCCGCGAGCATCAGCAGGTCACCGGCTCCGGGGGCCCGCAGCCCGTGGCCGGACACGAGCAGCCCGACCCCCGCCACGCACGCCCCGGCGGCCAGGAAGAACCGTCCCGGAAGCACCGCCCGGTCCAGGATCGGGGTGAGGACGAGGGTGAGGCTGATGATCAGGCCCGCGTTCCCGGCGCTGGTGTGGGCGACGCCGTACGTCTCCAGGACGAGGACCGCGGCCTGGGTGAGGCCGAGCAGCGCGCCGTAGGTCCGCTCGTCGCGGGTGAGCGCGCGGGACCCGCGCAGCGCGGGGAGGCAGGCGAGGGCGCCGAGGGCGTAGCGCAGGAAGAGGACGATCAGAACGGGGAGCGCGCCGGTGGCCGCCTTCGCCGTCAGGTAGCTGGAGCCCCAGACGACGGCGACGGCCAGGAGCACCCCGTCGGTACGACGGCTGGTCGGCATGCCGTTCACGATCCACGACCTGCATGTTGAAGTAAACGACGACTTGCTCAACCAACCCTTTAGTGAAGCTACACTCATGCCGTGGACGAACGGCAGCTGCGGGTCCTGCGGGAGCTGGGCGAACTGGGCAGTGTCACGGCGGTCGCGGAGGCGCTGCGGGTGACGCCCTCGGCGATCTCGCAGCAGCTGCGCCTGCTGCAGCGCTCGATCCCGGTCCCGCTCACCGAACGCGCCGGGCGCCGGCTGGTCCTCACGGCGGCCGGGCAGGCCCTGGCCGACGCGGCGATCGGGGTGGAGACGGCGCTGGCCCGGGCCCGCCACACCATCGACGCGTACGTCGACGAGCCCGACGCCCAGGTGTCGCTGGCCGCCTTCCACAGCGGGGCCGCCGCGTTCTTCCCGCTGCTGCTCCGCCGGCTGCGCGAGCCCGGCTCTCCCCGGCTCGCCCTGCACGACGAGGACGTGGCCCAGGCCGACTTCCCGCCCCTGACCCGCGCCTACGACCTGGTCCTCGCCCACCGCCTGGACCACGCCCCGCCCTGGCCCCGGACCGTCACGGCCACCCCGCTGCTGCGCGAACCCCTCGACATCGCCCTGCCCGTCGGCCACCCGCTCGCGGAACGGCCCACGCTGACCGCGCGGGACGTGGCCGGCCAGCCCTGGATCACCGTGCACGACGGCTTCCCGCTGCTCGCGACCGTCGAGGCCGTCGCCGCCGCGGCCGGGCACCGGGTCGACATCGTCCACCGGGTCAACGAGATCGCGGTGGTCGCCGAGGTGGTCGCCGCGGGCGGCGGAGTCGCCCTGATGCCCCGCTGGACCTCCCGCCCGCACCCGGGCATCACCCTGCGGCCGCTCGACGGCATCGAGGCCCACCGCCACATCGACGTGCTCCACCGTCCCGAGCGCGCGGCCCGCAGGGCGGTGCGGACCGTGCTCTCCGAACTGCTGGAGGCCGCGGAAACCATCCGAAGCAGGGATGACGACTGACCGGTTCCCGTACGTTCGGGAGCGCTCCCAGACAGCGTTCCCGTACGTTCGGGAGCGCTCCCAGACAGCCCCGGACGAGAGCGAGTCGCCCCATGCAGAGCCTGACCAAGCGGCAGTTGTCCGCGCCCGAACTCGACGCTCTCCTTCGCGCGGCGACGGGCGTCGGGTGCCGGCTGGAGGCGGAACTGACCGACGGCTGGTTCAACACCGCCTACCGCGTGCGCTTCGACGACGGACGCCCGGCGGTGGTGAAGCTCGCCCCGCCCGCCGGAGCACCCGTGCTGAGGTACGAGCGGGGCATCATGGCGACCGAGGCCATGGTCTACCGGCGGCTCGCCGCGCCGGCCGACACAGCGGTGCCGACGCCCGCGCTGCTGCACTCGGGGGCCGACTTCCTCGCCGTCTCCGTACTGGAGGGGACCCCGTGGGACAAGGCGGCCGAGCACCTGCCGCCCGCCACGGCGGCCGCGCTGCGCCATGAACTGGGCGCGATCACCGCCCGGTTGCACACCATCACCTCGGAGGACGGCCGGTTCGGCTACCCGGCGCCGGAAGCGGACCTGTCCGCCGCCGACTGGCCCACCGCCTTCACCGCCATGGTGGAGGCCATCCTGGAGGACGCCGAGCGCTGGAGGTCCGACCTCGGGGTGTCCGCCGCCGGGATACGTGCCCTGGTGGCCGAGGGCGGCCGGGCCCTCGACGAGGTCACCGAGCCCCGCCTGGTCCACTTCGACCTGTGGCCGGGCAACATCTTCGTCGACCACGCCCGGGACGGGGCCCGGATCACCGGCCTCATCGACCATGAACGGGCCTTCTGGGGCGATCCGGCCGCCGAACTGGTATCCCTGGAGTTCGGCGGGGACATCGGCCCGGACAGCGATCTGGTCGCGGGGTACGTACAGGCCGGCGGCCGGCTCGACTTCACCCCGGCCCTGCGCCACCGCCTCGCGCTGTACGGCCTCTACCTGGGGCTGATCCTGGTCGTGGAGTGCGGCCCCCGGGGTTATACGGGGGAACACGCCGACTGGACCCGGACGTTCCTGGGCGAACGGGTCGCCGCACTGCGCGCGCTGGGGTGACCGCGGAAACCGGCTTGACCTGGAGCACGCTCCAACTCCTAGCGTTCTTCTGGTCGTGACCGGATCCGAGGAGAACGGAAGAGCTGACATGAGCGAGAGCACCACGCGCGAAGAACGTTTCGCCCACGGCCTGGAGGTCCTGCGGAAGGTCGACGGCGAGGTCGGGCAGCGGGTCATCGACTCGCTGGCCGACATCAACCCCGAACTGGGCCACCAGGTCGTCGCCTGGGGCTTCGGCGAGATCTACAGCCGCCCCGGACTCGCGCCCCGGGACCGGCAGTTGGTGACCCTGGGCATGCTCACCGCGCTGGGCGGCTGCGAGCCGCAGCTGGAGGTGCACGTCAACGCGTCCCTCAACGTGGGCCTGACCCCCGAGGAGATCGTCGAGGCCCTGTTGCACTCCGCCGGGTACTGCGGCTTCCCGAAGGCCCTCAACGCCACCTTCGTCGCGAAGAAGGTGTTCGCCGAGCGCGGGCTGCTGCCGGTGGCCCAGCAGCCCGCGCCGGACGCTACTTCTGCCTGATCCGCAGGAAGGTGACCGAGTTCGCCGGGAAGGTGTAGGTGAACGTGTCCGCGACCCCGGTGAAGGTGGACGTGACGGGGGCGACCGCGGTGGACGTCTCCGTGTTCACCGCGTCGGGCGCCGCCGCGAGCGTGGTCACCCGGGCCTTCCCGGCCACCTTCGCACCGCCGAGGTCGACGGCCGTGCGGGCCGCCGAGGACTGGGCGTTGACGACCTTGACGATCAGGTCGCCGGTCTTCCTGTCCTCGGTGACGACCTGCCGGAACGGCTCGGCGGGCTTGTCGTCCTTGAAGCTGCCCCACTCCTGTCCGTCGAGGTAGAGGGTGACCTGCCGGCCCCGTACCTTGATGTCGACGTCGTAGGCACGGCCGGTCTCCACCGACCCGGCCTTGGCGATCAGCGTGGACTTGCCGCCGGCCACGGCCTGCTCGACCGCGGTCTGGGTGTTGTTCCAGCCGCCGATGTTCCACCAGTAGTAGTCGCCGGTGCCCTTGACGCCGAAGGCGACGAGGAAGCCCTCCTTGCCGGACTTCTTGGTGGCCTTCACATGCAGGTCGTAGTCGTGCCAGTTGGTGTCACCGGCCTGGACCATGGTGTTCTCGGCGGTGTCGGAGGTCTCGACGTACTGCCCGTCCTGGACCTCCCAGCTGCCGCCGCCGGTGTGCGTCCACTGCGAGGCGTCACCGGAGAAGTCGTCGGAGAGCAGGGTGTTCCCGTCGGCGTCGGTGACCTTGACGTCGTCGTAGGCGGCGCTGGTGTTCCAGGTCGACAGGCCGACGGCGCCGGAGATCGGGGCAAGCAGCGACGGGGTGCCGGTGGCCGTGGAGGGCACCACCCGGTCGCCGACGTTGTTCATGAACAGCTTCTGGACCTCGTAGTTCGCCGAGTCCCAGGAGGCGTGGTTGTTGAACCACACCAGGTCCGGGCGCCACTGGACATAGTCCTCGTTGGCGAACAGCGGCGCGTAGGAGGCGAGTTTGACGACGTCCGCGTTGCGTTCGAGGCCGGTCATGTAGGCCGCCTCGGCGAGGCCGTTCTTGAAGGTGTTGCCGCCCGAGGCGTACTCGCCGACGAAGACCTTGGGCCCGCTCCGGTCGTAGGAGTCGTAGCGGTCGTTGTTCTGCAGGAACCACTGCGGGCTGTTGTAGTAGTGCTCGTCGACCATGTCGACCTCGGCGTCCTTGTTGAGCTGCCAGGCCGTGTCGAAGGTCGTGCCGGAGTCGTCCGGGCCCGAGTTGGAGATCACCTGCAGGTACGGGTACTTCGCCTGGATCGCGGCCCGGAACCGCGTGAAGCGGGCGAAGAACTCGGTGGGCAGGTTCTCCTCGTTGCCGACCTCGATGTGGGTGAGGTGGAAGGGCTTGGGGTGGCCCATCTGCGCGCGCAACCCACCCCACTTCGACGTCACCGGGCCGTTGGCGAACTCGACGAGGTCGAGGGCGTCCTGGATGTGCCGCTGGAGCAGCGCGTCGTCGTCGACGGCCTTGTTCTGGCCGCAGCCGGTGACCAGGGCCGGGACGACGGGCAGCGGCATGGCGCCGATGTCCTCGGCGAAGCGGAAGTACTCGTAGTAGCCGAGGCCGTAACTCTGGTTGTAGCCCCAGAAGTTGGCGTTGGTGGCACGCGTCTCGACCGGGCCGACGGTGTCCTTCCACTGGTACGACCGCTTGCGCTGGTAGCCGGAGGCCGCGCTGTAGTCCTGCATCGAGCCGGTGTTGACCAGGCAGCCGCCGGGGAAGCGGACGAAGCCCGGGTGCAGGGCGGCGATCTTCTCGGCGAGGTCCTTGCGCAGGCCGTTGGGCTCGTGCTTGTAGGTGTCGCGCGGGAAGAGGGACACCATGTCGAGCGCGGCGGCGTCCGAACTGGCCACGGTGAGGCGGCCGGTGGAACTGGTGCGGGTCGCGGTGAAGGTCGCCTTGTACGTGGCCCAGCCGTTCTTCTTCACCGCCACCTGGCGGGCGGTGGCGAGCGTGCCGCCCGAGTCGGAGAGGGCGACCGTGAGGGTCGTGCCGGCCTCGGCGCGGGCCCAGACCGAGAAGTCGTACTTCTTGCCGTTCTCGACCCGGATGCCGGTGTTGTAGCCGGAGTTGCTCACGGACGAACCGGCGGCCAGGGAGAGGTAGTTGCGGTTGCGGTCGTCGAGGCGGCCGGAGTCGTCGACGACCTGGGCGGTGCCGGTGACCGTCCAGGCGGTCAGCGGGGTGTACGACTTGTTGTCGTCGGTCGTGTACTCGAAGGACCGGTTCTGGACCAGTTCCGCGTACAGGCCGCCGTCGGCGGCCCGGTTGATGTCCTCGAAGAAGACGCCGTACATCGTCTTGTCGATCTTGGCGCCCCGCGTGGTCGGGTCGACGGTGATCGCGTAGTCGGTGGTGTCCTCGGCGTGGGCGGGGGCCGGGACCAGCCCGACGGCCAGCAGGAAAGCGCTTGCCCCAAGGCCGAGTCTCAGCCGGGTGCGGGTGGTGCGTGACATGGATACTCCGCGGCTCGTGAAGGAGTTGCTCAGGAGTTGCTTATTCGAAATATCGGACAGCGGTCAGCACTTCGAACGGAAAGATAGGTACGGGGCATGAGCGCGTCAATGGGGCGGGCGTAGGGTCAGGGCATGCAGACGCTGTTGCCGCGGGCGGCGGGCTCGGTGGGGCGCTGGCCGCGTACGAGGAGGCGTCCCGGGCGACCAGTTACGCCGCGCACCAGGAGGTCCGGCAGCAGGCCGAGCGCACGATACCGACCAGCTCTCCCCCGACCGAAGATGTGAGGACCGTGGACGACGGGTTCTGGCCGGTGCCGGACGTGCTGGCCCATCTCGGCGGGCGGTGGCGGGTCGAGCGGACCGTGCGGGACCTGGCGGGCGGGGACGAGGGGCGGTTCGAGGGCACCACGCTGTTCCGGCCGCTGCCGGACGGCGGGCTGCTGCACGAGGAGTCGGGAACGTTCACCTGGCAGGGGGTGCCCCGGCCCGCCGAGCGAACGCTTCGCTTCCTGCCCGGGGCCCGGCCGGGCACGGCAGACGTGCGCTTCGCCGACGGGCGGCCCTTCCACGACCTGGACCTGACGTCGGGGCGCCATATCGCCGACCACCCCTGCGCGGCCGACCTCTACCACGGCGAGTTCACCGTCCAGGACGCCGACCACTGGCGCACGGTATGGCAGGTCGGCGGCCCGGCAAAGGACCTGGTCCTGACGACGGACTACGTGCGCGAGACCGACTGAGCCCGCCCGGGAGCGCCCCGAAGGGGCGCGGGGCTGTATGGATGTGCGGCTACCGCCGCGTGGGCGCTACCGGCCACGACGGCGCGGCAGCCGACACACAACGTGCCTCGGCGCACCCAGCGGAGCGTCTACGTGCGGGAGGAATGAGCCGGTGACACGTCCAGCCGCAGGTTCCAGCGGCCGGCGAGGCCGGTCACCGTGGTCGTCGAGAGGGGGCGCACGTCGATGTTCCAGTAGGTCGAGGGCGGTGCCTTGAGGGCGTAGACGAGCGCCGCGCGGATCACCGAGGGTTCGGCGACCGCGACGATCCGGCCGCCGTCGCCCACCGGGCGGGTGTCCAGCCAGCCGCCGACCCGGGAGATGAACGCCAGCAGCGACTCGCCGCCGTGCGGGGTGGCGCGCGGGTCGGCGAGCCAGGCGTCCACCAGGTCCGGCTCTCTCGCCATCGCCTCGCCCAGCGTCAGCCCGCGCCAGCGGCCCATGTCGCAGTCGCGCAGGGCGAGCTGGACCAGCGGGGCGTACCCCAGCGCGTCGCCGGTCGCACGGCTGCGCGGGGTCGGCGAGCAGTAGCGCAGCTCGGCCGCCGCCAGGGGCAGCAGGTCACCGGCGACCCGCTGCACCTCCTCCCAGCCCGCCTGGTCCAGCGGGCGGTCGTCCTCGAAACGCTCCGCGAGCAGCGGTGAGCTGCGCGCGGCTGCGACGAACGTGACCCGAAGTGACATGCGGCGATGGTGTGACGCTCATGTGCGCAGGTCAAGGGCTGCCGGGCAGTGAGTCGTCCGAGGTGGACGAAATGTTACCCAGTGGTCAGGAGGTGTCCGACAAGTCAGCCGGAATGTCACGCGGGTGACTCGTAGTAGAGCGCCATCCACTGGTCCGGGTGTTCGAGCGGGGCAAATCCGAGCTTCCGGTAGACCCCGTGGGCGTCGTGGGTGGCCAGCAGGACGCGCCGTATGCCGCACGGCCTCAGGTGCTCGCGGATCGCTCCGACCATCGCCGTGCCGACGCCCTTGCCGCGCACCGACGGGTCGACGTACACGTCGGCGAGCCAGGCGAACAGCGCCTGGTCGGTGACCACGCGGGCGTAGGCCACCTGCTCCCCGGTGGCGGTGTCGTACACCCCGAAGTTGAGCGAGCCCGCCATCGCGCGCTCGTGCTGCTCGCGCGGGCGGCCGGTCGCCCAGTAGGCGTCGGTGGACAGCCAGCCGTGTACGCGCTCGACGTCCACGCGGTCCGTCTCGGCGGAGAATTCGTAGCCCTCGGGGAGGCTGGGTGCGTCGCTCATGCGGGGATCCTCGCCGGGATGGGAGGCCGGCGTCGATCGGATTTCATGATCCGGACCCCAGCACCTCGTCGCACGCGGCCCGCAGCCGTCGTACCCCCTCGGTGATCTCCCCGGTCCCGGCGACCGCCGCGAAGCTCAGGCGGACATGGGCGGCCGGCGGTTCGGCGCTGAAGTACGGGCGGCCGGGGGTGATGGCGACGCCCGCGCGGAGGGCCGCGCCGGTCAGGAGCCCGTCATCGGTGCCGTCGGGCAGGCGGAGCCAGAGGTGGTAGCCGCCGGACGGGATGTGCGGGAGGGCGAGTTCGGGGAGGTGGTGGGCGAGGGCGCCGGTCATGGTGTCGCGGCGGGTCTTCAGCTCGGCCGAGAGGCTGCGCAGGTGGCGGGGCCAGGCCGGGGAGCCGACGAGTTCGAGGGTCGCCTCCTGGAGCGGGCGGGGGACGAAGAAGGTGTCGACGATCTGGATGGCGCGCAGGCGTTCCAGGACCGGACCGCGGGCGGCCAGGGCGCTCACCCTCAGGCTCGGCGAGGTGGCCTTGGTCAGCGAGCCCACATGGACCACGACTCCGTCGGGGTCGTCGGCGGCGAGCGGGCGGGGCAGCGGGCCGCAGTCCGCGTGCACCAGCCGTCGTACGTAGTCGTCCTCGACGACGAACGCGCCGGCCGCGCGGGCGATGCGCAGCACCTCGGCGCGGCGGTCGGGGGCGAGGACGGCGCCGGTCGGGTTCTGGAAGAGGGGCTGGCAGACGAAGACCCGGGCGCCGGTGGCCCGGAGGGCGTCGGCGAGGAGGTCCGGCCGCACGCCGTCGGGGTCGACCGGGACCGGGACCGGGCGCAGCCCCGCGGCGCGGGCGATGGCGAGCATGCCGGGGTAGGTCGGGGACTCGACGAGGACCGGGGCACCGGGCGGGGCGAGCGCGCGCAGGGCGGTGGCCAGGGCGGACTGGCCGCCGCCCGCGATCAGCACCTCGGCGGCGGTGACGGCGCCGCCGATCTCGCGGGCGAACCACTCGCGCAGCTCCGGCAGCCCGTCCAGCGGCGGCCGGCCCCAGGCGCCGGGGCGCCGGCCGGCCCTCGCCAGGGCCGCCGCCAGCGCCCGCTCGGGCTCCAGGGAGGCGTGCAGATAGCCGCCGTTGAACTCCAGCACCCCGGGCGGCGGGGCGGCCAGGCAGACGGTGACCCCGGACGCGTCCACCGTGCGCGGGACCACGTCGAGGGCGCCGTCCGCGCTGAGCGCCACCTCCTGCCAGGAGGTGTCCCCGACGGGCTCGGCCGCGGCGCGGGGCCGGGCCTTGAAGGCGCCGGCGCCGGGCCGGGTGACGACCAGCCCCTCGGCGACCAGCTGCGCCAGCGCCCGGGAGACCGTCACCGGGCTCACCCGGAACCGCTCGACAAGCACCCGACTCGACGGGAGCTTTCCTCCCGGCGAGTAGCGGTCGAGGTCACGCCGCAGCTGTTCCGCCAGTTCAAGGACACTGCTACGCTCTTGCATGAGAGCACAGAGTAGCGCTACCGACCCGACGGCGATAGCGGTCAGCACCCCGCAGGCGACTTCGACGGGCACGGCGGGCACTCCCTCGGCCACTCCGCCCGCCACTCCCCCGGCGACTCGGGCCGCCACTTCCCCCACGGCCGCTCCGGCCACCGCTGCCGCCCCCGCCGCCCACCGGCTCGGCACCCTGCAGGCCGCCCTCGGAGTCGTCGCCTTCTCCCTCACCTTCCCGGCCACCGCCTGGGGCCTGAAGGGCTTCGGGCCCTGGTCGCTGGTGGCGGTGCGCAGTGTGCTCGCGGCGGCCATGGCGGGCGGCTGTCTGCTGTTTCTCCGGGTACGGCTGCCCGAGCGCCGGCACTGGGCGGGACTCGCCGTCGTGGCGGCCGGGGTGGTGCTCGGCTTCCCGATGCTGACCACGCTCGCCCTGGAGACCTCGACCACCTCGCACGCGGCCGTGGTGGTGGGCCTGCTCCCGCTGACCACCGCCCTCTTCTCGGCCCTGCGCATGGGCATCCGCCCCTCCCGCACCTTCTGGGCGGCGGCGCTGGCGGGGGCGGCGGCCGTGCTGGCGTTCACGGTCGCCCAGAGCGGCGGGGCGCTCACCACCGCCGACGCCTATCTCTTCGCGGCCCTCGTGGTGTGTGCGGCCGGGTACACCGAGGGCGGCCGGCTGGCCCGGATCATGCCGGGCTGGCAGGTCATCGGCTGGGCGCTGGTGCTCTGTCTGCCGCTCACCGTGCCGGCCGCCGTGCTCGCGCTGTCGTACGAGCCGGTCGTCTGGAACGCGCACGGCGTGGCCGGTGTGCTGTGGGTGGCGGCGGGCTCCCAGTTCCTCGGCCTGGTGGTCTGGTACCGGGGCATGGCGGCCGTCGGCATTCCGAAGGCCAGCCAGTTGCAGTTGGCCCAGCCGCTGCTCACACTGGTGTGGTCGGTGCTGCTGCTGGGCGAGCACCTCTCCGCGGCCGCTCCACTCACGGCCGCCGCCGTGCTCGTGTGCATCGCCGTCACCCAACGATCGCGATCGTGAGGAGGCCCTGGAGATGCGTGCATCCGAGGGCGACCAGCTTGTCCAGCACGGCAGGGTGGTCGGTCAGCACGACCATGTCTCGACCATCGTCAAGGTGCTGGGACCGGAGGGCACCCCGCCCTACCGGGTCCGCTTCGAGGACGGCCACGAGGCCATCATGTCCCCCGGCCCCGACTGCCAGGTCATGCACCGGGAGACACGTCCGCAACATTAGGCCGCGGTACCGAGGTCGCCGGCCGCGCGCAGGTCAGCCCGGCGGAAGCGCCGGCTGCGGGTAGTGGTCGGCGACCACCCGCGACATGGCCCCGATCGGGTCGGCGGCGACGTCCTTCGCCGCGAAGTACACATGCCCGCCGACCTGCGGGTACTGGGCGGCCAGGGTCAGATGCCGGGACAGCTCGGCCGGGTCCTGCCAGGCCGAGGCGGCGCCCGCCGCCCCCGCCTGGTACAGCGCCTCGCCGATGTAGAGCCGCGTCCCGCTCCCCTTGGCCACGCCCGCCCACCAGTCGACCACCTTGGCGTAGTCGGCGGCGGAGTTGCCGATCTGCCAGTACACCTGCGGGACGATGTAGTCGATCCAGTTCTCCTGGACCCACTTGCGGGTGTCCGCGTACAGGTCGTCGTACGTCTCGACGCCCGCCTTGGTGTCCGAGCCCCGGGAGTCGGTGGTGGCGTTGCGCCACACCGCGAACGGGCTGATCCCGAACCGGGTGCCGGGCCGCAGCTCCTTGATCCCGGCCGCGATCTCGGTCACCAGCTTGTCGATGTTGTCCCGCCGCCAGGCCGCCCGTGAGGAGAATTCGCCGCCGTGGGCGTCGTAGGCCTCGTCGTCGTCGAAGGTCTGGCCGGCCACGGGGTACGGGTAGAAGTAGTCGTCGAAGTGGACGGCGTCCACGGGGTACTTGGTGACCGCGTCCAGGATCGCCTGCTCCACGAAGGTGCGGACGGCCGGGATGCCCGGGTTGTAGTAGAGCTTGCCGCCGTACGGCACCACCCAGTCCGGGTGCTTGCGGGCGGGGTGCGAGGAGACCAGCTTGCCCGGGTCGGTGTTGTTGGCGATCCGGTACGGGTTGAACCAGGCGTGCAGTTGCAGGCCCCGGGCGTGGGCCTCCTCGACGGCGACGCCCAGCGGGTCCCAGCCGGGGTTCTTGCCCTGGGTGCCGGTGAGGTACTGGGACCAGGGCTCGTACGGCGAGGGCCAGAAGGCGTCGGCGGTCGGCCGTACCTGGAACATCACCGTGTTGAGCCGGTAGTGGACCGCCTTGTCGAGGAAGGCGGTCAGCTCCTTGCGCTGGTCGGACGCTGAGAGCCCGGTGCGGGAGGGCCAGTCGCGGTTGGAGACGGTCGCCAGCCACATGCCCCGCATCTCGGCGGCTGCCCGGCGCGGCCGACCCGTCCGGGGCGGCCGTCCGGAGGGGGCCGCCGATCCCGGGGTCGCCAGCGTCAGCGTGGACAGCGCCGCCAGCGCGAACGCCCTGCGAGACACTCGTGCCATGGTGAGACCCTCTCACTCTCCGGACCCGTGCGATCACGGATCGCCTCCGCGCCACAGGATGCCCCCACCCGGACGATCGATCATCGATACTTACGGGTAACGTGCACGAACGGAGCACGAACGGAAGCAGGCACCGGATCCGGAGGTCCTGCCGACCGCCCGTAGATCAGCGAAGGGGACGATGTGACCGACATCGAGAAGGTCGGAGTCGTGGGCTGCGGCCAGATGGGAGCGGGCATCGCCGAGGTCGCCGCCCGTGCCGGTCTGGACGTGAGGGTCGCCGAGACCACCGGCGAGGCCCTCGAGATCGGCCGTACCCGGCTGCTCAACTCCCTGGCCAAGGCCGCCGAGCGCGGCAAGATCAGCGAGGAGGAGCGGGACGCCACGCTGGCGCGGCTGAGCTTCACCACGGACCTCGGCGAGTTCGCCGACCGCGACCTGGTGATCGAGGCCGTCGTCGAGAACGAGCAGGTGAAGACGGAGATCTTCCAGGTGCTCGACCAGGTGGTGACCCGCCCGGACGCGATCCTGGCCTCCAACACCTCCTCGATCCCGCTGGTGAAGCTGGCGGTCGCGACCTCCCGCCCCGACCACGTGATCGGCATCCACTTCTTCAACCCGGCCCCGGTGCAGAAGCTGGTCGAGCTGATCCCGGCGCTCACCACCTCCGAGGGCACGATCAGCCGCGCCCAGGTCTTCGCCGAGAAGGTGCTCGGCAAGCACGCGATCCGCGCCCAGGACCGCTCCGGCTTCGTGGTCAACGCGCTGCTGGTGCCCTACCTGCTCTCGTCCATCCGGATGTTCGAGTCCGGCATCGCGAGCCGCGAGGACATCGACAACGGTATGGAGCTGGGCTGCGCACACCCGATGGGCCCGCTGAAGCTGTCCGACCTGATCGGCCTGGACACCGTCGTGTCCATCGCGAACAGCATGTACGCCGAGTTCAAGGAGCCGCTGTACGCCGCTCCCCCGCTGCTCCAGCGCATGGTCGAGGCGGGCCGGCTGGGCCGGAAGACCGGCTCGGGCTTCTACACGTACTAGCGAGTGCGGCAACACCGCCAAGTGGCGCTGTTCAAGGGCGAGTTCACCCGGAGCAGCGCCCTCGGCGGCGCTGCCGTGGGGCGCCTCTCGCGGCGCCCGCCAGGCCCTCATCCATGCCTCCTCGCCCAGCCCACGCGGACTGCATGGGGACACGGCCTGGTGAGCAGCATCGACCGACATCAAACATGCCCTGATCTGGGGCTTTGCGTCTTTCGAAACTGTCAGGGCCTTTCCCGCTTACTCAGTGGAAAATCCCTGGAAAGTCCCGGAGACAGAGCTGAAAGTCCCTGAAAAGTCCCTGGTTCGGAGCAGCCCTTCCAGCGCTTGCGAGCCTCGCACGGGGCCGCGGGGCAGCCGACCACCGGGTTGCTGTGGCACCTTGTTCAGCGGGTTGAGTGCCGGGGTCCACCGTGACTCCGCCTGCTGCTGTTCATCGAGCCAGGCGTCAAGCAGGTCCCGGCGGCACATACCCCTCCCGCCGGGGCCCATTCGGAAGCTGGGCGACCCTTCCCGGCGGTGACTGTCCCCGTCGCGCTAGAGCAAGGCCCTGCGGGGCCGGTCGCCTCCCGTGCCACCCCCGCCACATCGCCTGAGCAGCAGCGACTGCACTGCCCGCGATGTTTCTGGCAAAAGCGCTGTAAGCATCTACAGCACTTGAGACCGAAGGGGTACAGCACGATGCATCGCCTTCAGCCCATCGGAAATGGTCTGCACACCGATCACCCCGTACCTGGTTTGCCGGTCGTGGACGACACCCACATCCCCGTCGGGGATCCTGCTGCTGTAGAGGCCATCGGCCGCCACGAAGAAGGCGGCACCTGGGGACGCCGGGACAGGGACGGATCAGCCGAAGGTGCATGGCTCGCGTTCACCACCGACCCGATCCGCCAAGACCTGGCCTGGGTCATCCGCCACCATCCCGTGCACGGCCGCACAGTCCTCTTGATCCACGACAAGGACGCCTCGCCCTGGCACAGCAACTGGTGGGGCCCCAGCTCCTTTTCCGCCAGGGCGGTTACTGGTGGGACGGAACCAGTTGGTACCGCCCCGAACAAGTCTGGGACGCCGCCAGTGAGCACTACGACCGGCGCCCGGCCAAAGCCGCCATCACCATCACCGCTGACGGCCTCCTCGACGACAACGCCCATCCCACCGGGGGGCGCATCTTGAAAGTGGCGAACCTCGATCTCGACGCCCCTCTCCCCGACCAGTGGAACGACCATCTCGCCCTGTGGGCCTCACAGCGCCCCGACGACGCTCTGCCACTGCCCCGGTGCGTGGTACGCGTGTCCGCGCCCGAACTTGCCGCGGATCAACTCATCGGTGTACCCGAGATGGCTGAGATCGGCGGGATCGCCGCCTCCACCCTGCGGGCCTACATCTCCCGCGGCGAAAGCGACGTCCCTCCGCCCCAGGCCACGGTCAACGGCCGTAATCTCTGGGCCCGCCCAGTGGCCCAGGACTGGGCTGAACAACGCCGCCGTTCACCCGAAAGCGCCGCCGCCACACTTAGCTCCAGTGACGACACCGGGCTGCCGGTGGGAGCCGCTGAGTTGCGTCAGCGATTGGCCCGCCGGTTCTTCGGTGTCCTGTGGGAGCGGCCCGACTGGCGCAAGCGCTGGGCCATGCGCCACCGCAACGAAGCCGCCGTTCAGGAGGTTTCCGATGAACTCGCCTGGAGCGTCGCCGCCGACACCAACAGCATCATCAACCCGTACGACCTGGCCGCCACCATCCGGCACGCCATCCTCGACGAGTTCGCCTCAGGCCAGGAACTCGACAAAGCCACCGACGGTAAGGATTCACCCTTCTACGGCATCGCGACGCCCGTGGCAAAGACATTGGACTGGCTTATCGGGCACCATCCTCAAGCTGCCCACCATGTCATCGGCGAGATCATCGGGGACGCCGAGCGCCGGCTGGACATCCCACGTGACGTCAGCGCCGCCTCCATCCGTACGGCCCTCGGCCTGGACAGTCGGCTGCCTCGCCAAGTGCGGCTGGACTTCCTTGATCGAGCCCTCCCACCGAAGTCTGGCCACTGACAGCGAAGTTGGCTTCACGGCTGCATAGGCCCCGCCCGAGCAAACGGCCAAGACACGAATCGGAGAACCTAGTGTCTCGTGGTCCTGACACGTAAACGATCAAAACAGAGTGCGTCCCATCGCTCTGTCCCTTGGGCCGGACAAAGGCCATCGTCAATGAGAAAGGGACATGCGAAGTGGGAGCCTACACAGACTCAACGATCACAGACGCCCCAGGTTCCACAAACAGAATCACAAGACACTAGCCGACGACGGGACCCGTACGATCTGGGCCACTGTCTCCCTTACGGGAAGGGAAAGGTGACGGCCTTGATCCACTGCGGACATCGAAGATCAAGAGTCTCGGCCACAGTAAGGATTATGTCCATCATGGGGAGCGTGGGGAACAAGACGCCGCGCCCTCGCCGGTTATTCACACCAGAGTTCAAGGCCGAGATCGTCGAGCTGTTGCCCACGCGGTAACCGCTCAGTTGGTCAGGTCGCCAAGGACTTCGACCTGACCGAGACCGCGGTGCGCGACCGGGGCCGGCAGGTCGAGGTCGATGACGGCGAGCGCGACAGCCTGACCAGCAGAGCCCTCACCCAGGCAGTCGCCCGCTTCGGGTCGGTACGTACCTTGCCAAGGATGCGCCAGTTCTTCAGGCAAGCGAGACCATGCTCGACCGGCGCCCGTACTGCGGCAAGGGCCTATGGGACAGTTTCTGCCTCATGCCATGGACGGTTCCGTCCGGACTGTAGTCGGTGATCACCACCGGATCGGCATCGAGGCCTCCGCTGTCGAGCGTCGGCTGTGAAGGCAGGCGGTGATCTTGGAGTGCGTCCGGACCGGGGCGTGGTGTGTGGTGGATGGCCCCCGCGCTAGGGAGACACAGTTACAAACGGCGGCCACGACCAAGCCCGTCCCTGTAGAGGGCGAAGAGCCGATCCCCGAGGTAGAGGCGACGGAAACAGAAGAACCCGCCGCAGAGGAGTATGAGCAAGGCTGTGCGCGACGGTCGTCGCGCACAGCCACGACGGTAGTCTCAAAGCAGGCTCCGGACATCCCTCAAGCGGACTTGCCGGTATCCAGCTCGCTACCCGTAGGCACCGGCCGCGCAGTCCGCCGCGCGCGAGGCAAAGGTCCGGCTGCCCGTAGTACAGCCGGTCTCACCACGGACGGGTCTCCACTGGCCACCCAACGGAAGCGGGCCACCATCATCACGTCGTCGACCCTCTCACACACGAACCCGTCCACGATGCCAAGACCGCCGGGGCGTTCACGCAGCACCACATCTCCCGGCCCTTCATCATCCGCGATCTGCAGGTAATCCCCCGAGTCGGCGAAACCCGAGAACTCGTACACCCAATGACTCATGCCTGCCATCCTGCCGGGAACAGCGAGCACCCGCGGATCAGGCACGAGGGCAGTGGAGCGGATCCGCCCGAAGGGGTCAGATGCGCCGCTGATCAGACAAGTCCGTGGTCCGCGCGGGGCCTGGAGCCAGGCATCGGCTGGCCCGATTCACAGGCCGTCACGAATACCCACAGCGTAGAAATGGACCGAATGTCATCGTTTCGCGGAGGTGAACCGTAATGACTCTCCTCGCACATCACCAGTCCGGCCATCTCACGGAACGAGCGTTCCCCTTCCTGGCCTGAGTCGGGCCGATCGCCGCCGAGTTCGACGACCTTCTTCAAGCGGAGGAACCGGTTTCTCAGGCTGCCGGTGCCGCGCCCTCCGTCAGGGCCTCCTCGCCCCTGGTCGACCTGCGCGAAACGTACGACGCCTCGCGGCCGGGGTGAACTGCCCGGCATCACGCGCGAGGACATCGACGTCGAGGTCAGCGGGCGAGAACTGTGCAAGCTCTCAAGCCCGGTACCGGCAACGTTCCAGGACGTCTTGATCAGCTGTGATCACGCAGAGCCGACTCCTAGCCTGTCCAAGACCTGACAAGCCTGGCCAACGCCGTCCTCGGCTGCCAGGGCCCGGCCGAGCCCGAGAGCGGTCTCGGTGTAGGGGGCATGCCGGGTGAGGGCGTGCAGGCGATCGACGAGGGCGGCAACGGTGAGCTTACGAATCGGCAGAGGCGCGGGCCCTGCGCCGAGTTCGTGCACCCGTGCGGCCCAGTAGGGCTGGTCTCCGAAGAACGGGCAGATCAGGGAGGGTCTTCCGGCGCGCAGTGCCGAGGCCGTTGTGCCGGCTCCGCCGTGGTGGACGACAGCGGCCATCCTGGGAAACAGCCAGTCGTGGGGGGTGTCGCCGACCACGAGGATGTCGTCCTCGCTGGTGGCGGGGTCCCCCGGCAGCACTCCGCGCAGGTTCGCCCGACGCAGGGCCGTCCGTACGAGGGCGTCGGTCGCCTCGGGGTCGCCGGTTTTCATGCTGCCGAATCCGACGTAGACGGGCGGAGGGCCGTCGGACAGGAAGGCAAGCAGTCGCCGCGGGGGGGTCCACAGTGGCTGCTCATGGTGCCAGAAGCCGGTGACGTGGACGTTCCGTCCCCAGTCGGACGGCCGCGGCACGACAGTGGGGCTGAACGCACACAGCACGGGGGCTTGGCGCACCGGCCGGAAGGGGGCCGACCGGGACAGCTCTAGGAGGCCCAGACTCTCCCGGCGCCATGCGTTGACGAATCGCCGGAACACCATCCAGGACCCGAGGTCGACGGCACCGAAACTGAGCCGGTTGCCCACGCCGCCCAGTATCCGGGCAGCCGGCGCGAACGGGTGCGGGAAGACCTTCGTGGGCTGGCTCGGCTGGAAGTGAATGACGGCGTGCGGGACCTGGAGGTACTCGCTCAGGTGAAGACCGAGGAAGCTGAAGGTCGGTGCCAGAACCAGGTCAGCTCCCTTCGCGCCGACCTGCGTCTCCTCAAGCATCGACATCATGCGGGGGCGTAGGACCCGGTCCATACGACGGATGAACGCCACCGGATTCCTTCGCCCGGCGAGGAGTTCCTGCCCCTCGGCCGACTCGATGATCTCCACCGGGTCGACCGGAAGGGGATGAAGATCCAGGCCCGCCTCGGCGATCAGACGCCGATAGCGGAGGCTGGCCAGGATCCTCACCGTGTCGCCCCGACGAAGCAGTGCTCGCCCCAGGGCCAGGCAGGGCTGGACGTCGCCGCGGGAACCCGCGGCGAAAATCACCACTGTCCGCATGAAATCACTCCCCGATCGACTTCATGACCGACGGCCAGATGCTGTGCAACTCCGCCTGCCAGTACGGCCAGGAATGCGTCCCCGGTGTGTACAGATGCGTCGTGACGTCGACGCCCTCGGAGCGGAGCGACCGCGCGAATCTTGCGATCTGCCCCGGCAGCGGTGCCTCGCCCAGCACGCTCACCAGCACAACATCGGAGGGGCGTCCCGTGTCCAGCGGTCCGGGCTGGCCGCTGCCCGCGGAGAGATGGACGTGCATTCCGCGGAAGGCACGCGGCATTGCAGCAGGGGTGTGAGCTTGCCAGACTTCGTCGTTCTTCACCGGGTCGCCCCAGACATCTTTGATGTCGATCCCCTCCTTCCCGGTACCAAGGGCGAGTTCCAGGCGCACGGTAGGGTCGTTCAGATCCACGTAAGAGCTCATGGAGGCCACGTAACGGAACATCCCCCGGTTGTGCGCCGCGTAGTTGAGTGCGCCGAAGCCTCCCATGGACAGTCCCACGACGGCTCGTGAGTGGCTCGCACGGAAATTCTCCTCCATGAGCCGCACGAGTTCGCGGGTGTGAAAGGTTTCCCAGCGGGGGGCACCGGCGAACCAGTCACTGTAGTAACCATTCCTTCCGGCGTCCGGCATGACGACCAGCACGTCAGAGTCTTTCGCCAACGCTTCCACGTCTGTCTCGCGTGTCCAGGACGTGTAGTCGTCGTCGCCGCCGTGGAACATGTAGACAACTGGAAAGGTGCTTTCCGGCTTTTCTCTCCAGTGCGCGGGAAGAATGACGCGGACCGGGATGGACATTCCCATCGCCGGAGAACTGACCATGAGATCGCGCATCCGGTTGTCAAGGACCTTCACGTCAGTGACACGAGCCTCCGCATGGTGAGGCCGGGGCGAGGCGTCCGGTTTCCACTCGGCCGCGTGCGCCTCGGTCGAGAGAAGAGCCGCGGCGAGCCCGAGGCAGACCAGATTCTTTTTCGCGTACTTCAGGAGAGTGACCCACACGGGTGGGATCATGACTAAATATGCTGATCACAACCAGCAGACACCCCGGCCAACGGAGGGCGAATGGCCCGTACAGCCGATCAGTGCTCTCGGGGTACCGGGCACAACATCACTCGCTCGCAGGCCATGCTCTGGCGGGTGACAAGCGGTTGCGCCTGTTCCACAAGTGAGGCTGCGGAACAGGCGCGGTGCGCCGATCACTGGGTGGGCCACCCCATGGCCCGGGTGACGTGCTGCGCGATGGTCTGGACGTGCGGGGGGTCGATGACGGACAGATGGTCACCGTCGACCGGGACGATCTCGAGGAGGGGGCACAGGGGCGCCCACCCGAGGTCGGCGTCCTGTCGGAGGTAGCGCGGGTCCAAAGCGGCGGTGAGCTGTTGCGGCTGCTTGGCGCGATAGAGCACTACGTGGCCCTCCTGAGGGCGGGGGACGTATCGTTCGCCGACGCGGGCGTCGATGTACGAGGTCCGTTGGTGCTCCATGATCCCTGGGCTCATGTCGAGTCCCGCCTCGGCGACCAGACGCATGACAACGTCGATCTGCTGATCGTCCGGGGTGGCCGCCAGCTCTTCGTAGGGCAAGTCGAGGCGGTGCCCGTACGTCTTCTCGATGTATTCGGCGAAACGACCGAAACGCTCGAGCAGGAACTCCCGTGATTCCGGTTCCGGCAGGACGGGGGGCAGGATGGTGTCGATCAGCCCGAGAGACCCGATGTCCTGTCCCTTTTCCCTCAGTTGAAGCGCCACTTCGTAGGCGAGACACCCTCCGAAGGACCAGCCGAGCAGGTGGTAGGGCCCTTCCGGCTGGATGTCACGGATGAGTGTGCGGTAGCGGGCCGCCTTCTCCTCCATGGTGCTCAGCTCGTCGACGCGTTCCAGGCCGTACACGGGCTGCTCGGCTGGCAGCAACCCCGTCAGTGGCAGGTAGACGGAGGTCGGGCCACCGGCGGGGTGGAAGGTGAACAGCGGAGGCCGTTCCGACCCGGGGAGGGGAGGGCGCAGGGTGGTGAGTGCCGACCCCCCGGTTCGGTTGACGACGGGCCGGATCAGTTCGGCGACTGCTGCGACGGTGCGCTGGGCAAGGATGGCGGCGGCCGTCAGGCTCAACTCGATGTCGTCGCCGAGGCGCCGACGAATGACGTCTGCCATGGCTGCGGCAGCGTCGTGGTCTCCGCCGGCGGTGATGAAGTCCTCCCGGACGTCCCTCGGCCCTTGCTGCAGGACTTCGGCCCAGGAGCTCGCGACCAGCCGCTCCGCAGCGTCCCTGGGGTTGAGGACACTCGGCAGCGTGAGTGGGGACGGCTCGGCCCGGCAATTGTCCTCGGATGCCGTCGGCTGGGAACCGGCCGCCGACTCCGTGGTGTCCAGCCCAAGTTGTTCGAGTACCGCGTGTCCGATTTCACGCAGGCTGGCGCCGCGCAGGAGCTGGGAGGCGGACACGTCGACGCCGAAGTCCTGGCGGATCGTGTTCTGGACGCGTACCGCCACCAGGGAGTCCAGGCCCAGGTCGGTCAGCGGGACCGTCTCGCCGAGTTCGGCGGCCGCGAATCCCATGATGGCCGCCGTTCTTCTGACCAGGCGTGTGTAGACCGTGTCCGCGGCGGAGCTGCCGAGAGCCCCGATACCGTGGGGGCCAACCCAGTCGTCGGGGCCGGTTGAACCGTTTTCGAGGACGTCGGAGAAGAAGGGAATGGCGGACAGGCCGGGGAACGCCTCCAGCACGCGCTCCGCGTCGAGGTGGACGACGCCCACGTGCGCACAGTCGAGGGTGACCAGTGCCTGCAGCACGTCCATTCCCTCGCTCACCTGGATGGGCTCCAACGCCAGCGCCTGGTTCCCGACGGTCATGCCGACGTTCTCCCAGGGGCCCCACGCAATGGAGGTGGCGGGCAGGCCGCTGGCTCTGCGGCGGTGGGCCACGGCATCGAGCCAGGCGTTGGCAGCCGCATAGGCGGACTGTCCGGGTGAGCCGAGCAGTGCCGCGGCGGAACTGTAGATCACCCACCAGTCCAGATCGAGGTCGGCGATAGCCGCCTCAAGGTTCTGGGCTCCTACGGCCTTCGGCCGCAGCACCGTGTCGATATCCGCCGGTTCCAGGTCGGTGATCACGCCGTCGTGCAGGACGCCGGCGCAATGCGCGATGCCACGCAGCGTGTGGCCGTCGGCGAGCGCGGCGCGCACCAGGTCCGCGGCCACGTCGAGGTCCGCGATGTCCCCTTGGACCACCGCGACGGATGTCCCCCGTTCCTGCAGTTCGGCCAGGACGGCCTGAGCCTCGGGTCCCGGGGCACGGCGTCCGTTGAGGACGATGCGCCCGGCGCCCTGCTCGGCGAGCCGACTCGCTGTAGCCAGGCCCAGTCCCGTCAGGCCCCCGGTGATGACGTATGCGCCGTCGGGGCGGGTGAAAGCCACGGTGTCGTTGCGCTGTGCGCTGAGCTCGGCGCGGGCGAGATGCGCGGTGAGGCGCGTGCCGGCCCTCCACGCGATCTCGTCCGCGTCGCTGCCCGCGAGGAGTTCGCGGGCAAGGTCGTCGATTGCTCCGGGCTGCTTGTCGATGTCTACCAGCGAGGCCCGCAGCTGGGGGTGTTCGAGCGCAAGAACCCGGACGAGTCCACGAAGGCAGGCGAGAGACGGCGTCCCTGGTTCCCCGGACCCCGTAGCCTGTGCCAGCACCGTGACCATCCACAGGCGTGGCGGTTGCCGGTGCGTTGCACTGGCCAGGCGACGCGCCAACTGTGCCGCCCTGTGCAGTGACCGCATGTCGTCGTCCTGTTCTTCCTGTGGGAAGAACAGGACAACCGCGCTCTGGCCGTCCTGTGGGCTCTCCAGCCAGGCGGCAAGTACGGCGTCGCAGGCGCCGTCCCGGGCGTCCGTCGCCGTGACGTCGGTACCGCCGGCTTCCAGGGCTGCCAAGAGAGAGGCCGTGGCGTCCGATTCATCGCTGATGAGCAGGACACGCCGCAGACCCAGCGACGGCAGGGGAACGGTGGACTTCTCCCACTGGATGTCGTACGTGCACGTCTCGAGGGACCGCGGCACTTCGTGTCGCTCGACGGGCCGCAGCTGAACGAACCGGGCGACGATCTCGCTCGTGTCGCCCTGTGCAGAGACATGCCACTGGTCGACGTCCGCGTCTGTCGGGTCGGCGCCGTCGGCGGGTGTGCAACTGATGTCATAGCCGGTGTCAAGGATGCCCGGCCCCTTGACGAGCAGGGACCCTATGCCGACCGGGACGGTATGTGCGGTGGCTTGGACGGTGCGGTCCCCGTCCGGTGGCGTATCCGCAGCGCTCTGCGCCTCCATCATGGCGGTCAGGACGTGTGCGTAGGACGGCCGGTGAGGGGACCTGGGGTCCTCGGGGATGAAGTGCCGGGTGAGTGTTGGCTTCGATTCCTGCTCGGGGTGAGCCTCGTCCTGAGGTCCCGGGGCGCGGGTGACACGGGCCGAGGCGTAGCAATGCCAAACGGTCTCGGCGCCACGGGCGTGGAGGCTGATGGTTCCGTGTGTGCCGGAGTCCGGTTCCCACACCGTGGTCAGGGGGGTGCTGCTGGAGATCGCGAGCCACCGGTGGATCTGCAGATCCTCGATGCCGAGATGGGTGATGCCCTCCCGGGCCCAGAGGTCCAAGCCGGCTTCGATCATCAGCTCCGCGGCCTCGGCAAGGGTCAGCACCGCTCTGCCGTGGACCGTGCCGCGAGTGCCGTGCCAGTTCGAGCCGACGTCTCCCTGCCACAGCACGGCGCCGGTTCTCGGGTCGTCGGTGCGCACCCCCAGCAGGGGATTACCGCCGGTTTCGGTCGATCGGGCGGAGCGAGGGAACCAGAACCGTTCATGCCGCCACACGGGCGTGGGCAGTGCAGTGCGTGCACCGGCGGGCCACAGTCCGGGGTTCAGCGGGACGCCGGCGAAGTGCAGCCGTGCCAACGCGACTCGTACCTGGACGGTGTCGTCGGTGTTCTTGCGGAGGGTCGGAAGGACCAGCGCCTGGTCCCCCGCCGGGGTGGTGTCGAGGCTCTCCGCGAGGGGGACGACGACGATGGGGTGGGGTGAAATTTCCAGGAACAGGGTGTGACCGTCCTCGGCTGCCGCTGTCACCGCTTGTTGCAGAAGCACTGGGCGGCGGGTGTTGGCGCACCAGTAGCCCGCATCGGCTGCCGCGTCTGCACGGGGATCATCAAGGACTGTGCTGTACCAGGGTGTGGCCGGTGGGCGCGGGCACAGGTCGGCAAGATCCTCACTCAGTGGCGCCAGGATGGGATCGACCAAGGCAGTATGGGTGGCTCCGCCCAGTTCGAACAGTCGGGCGAGCCGGTCCTGATCGGTCAGCTCGTCCACCAGGTCGCGCACCGCTTGGGCCGGGCCGGCCACCGTGCAGCGTTGGGGCGAGGAGTGAACGGCGACCTCGACACCGGGAAAGCGACTGACGACGGCCGTCCGGGACTCTTCGGGCAGCTCCACCGCGGCCATCGCCCCTGCCCGGGTGGCTTCGAGGATGGCGAGGTGGGCCGACCGGCGGACGATGACGCGCACTCCGTCGCGGTCGTCGAGAGCACCGACGACCACGGCGGCTGCGACCTCGCCCATCGAGTGTCCGATGACGGCGGCGGGTTCCACGCCATGGGCCTGCATGGTCCGCGCCAGGGCCACCTGGATTCCGAAGATCAGCGGCTGGATCCGATCCGCTGTCTTGGTCAGATCGGCCATGAGCATGTCGGTAAGGGAGGAGCCGGTCTCCGCAAGGAAGAGCGGGTCGAGCTCGGATACGTGGGCGGCGAAGACGGCATCGTCGGTCAACAGGCTCCGCCCCATGCCTTCCCACTGTGAGCCGTAGCCGGAGAAGACGAAGACCGGTCGCTGCGCTGCGAACGACGGGGCCGCTCGTGCGTCCGTGCACGCGGGCACCACGCCGGGTACCGTCTCGCCCTGGGCCAGTGCGGCCAGCCCGGCAGCCGCGTCGGAGTGGGTCCGTGCGACGACGGCGGCGCAGGACGGGCCACGGCGGTGCGAGGCGAGCGTGTGGGCGATGTCGGTGAGGGCGGGCGCGTCGTTGGCTGCAACCCATTGCGACAGACTCGCGGCCGTGTCGGCGAGCCGGTCCGAGGAACGGGCTGAAACCACCAGGATGTGCGGGTCGCCGGACTCTTCGTCGTCGGCGTGCGTGGGATGCGCGCCGGTCGGGGACGCCTGCTCCAGTACGGCGTGAGCGTTCGTACCGCCGAAGCCGAAGGCCGACACACCGGCGCGCGCCAGGCGGTCCCCGGCGGTGGGCCATGCGGTCGGTTCGGTGACCACACGCAAGCCCAACTCGGCGAAGTCGATGTGTGGGTTGGGGCTGTGGAAGTGCAGGCTGGCCGGGATGCGGCCGTGGTGCAGGGCCAGCGCTGTCTTGATCAGGCCGACAATGCCGGCCGCGCCTTCGAGATGGCCCAGATTGCTTTTGACCGATCCGATCAGCAGTGGCTGGTCGGGCTGCCTGCCACGTCCGACGACTGCCCCGAGCGCGGTCCCTTCAATGGGGTCTCCCAGAAGGGTGCCGGTCCCGTGTGCCTCGACGTAATCGATTTCGGTCGCGCTGATGTTTGCGTCGCGCAGGGCGTCGCGCAGCAGCGCTTCCTGCGCCGCCGGGTTGGGTGCCATAAGACCTGCCGAGCGGCCGTCCTGGTTCACGGCGGTGCCCCTGATGACGGCGAGCACCCTGTCGCCGTCGCGCCGGGCGTCGGCGAGCCGCTTGAGCACGACGACGCCGCAGCCCTCACCGCGGGTGAATCCGTCCGCCGCGGCGTCGAAGGGTTTGCACCTGCCGTCCTCGGCCAGTGCGCCGGCTTGGTCGAACGTGGCCGTGACCGCCGGGGACAGAAGGACGTTGACGCCTGCGGCCAGCGCCGTGTGGCACTCCCTACTGCGCAGACTGCGGCAAGCCAGGTGCACTGCCACGAGGGACGACGAACAGGCAGTGTCGACGGTGATGCTGGGGCCCCGCAGGTCGAGCAGGTAAGACACGCGGTTGGCGGCGATGCTGCCGGCAGCTCCGGTGCCGGTCCACGCGGTGAGTCGTGTGGGGTCCGAGGTGGTCAGATGCCCGTATTCGAGGGCGCTCAGACCGACGAAGACGCCGGTGGATGTGTTCTGCAGGGCGGGAGCGGGTACGCCCGCATGATCCAGTGCTTCGCAGACGACTTCGAGTAGCAGCCGTTGCTGGGGATCCATGACTTCGGCCTCGTGCGGGGTGATGCCGAAGAACTTGGCGTCAAAACCTTCGATGTCGTCGAGAAAGCCACCCCACTGTGTGGTGGATTCCATGAGGGCGGTGGCCTCAGGCGCTGTTCCGGCGTAGTCCGGCCAGCGTTTCTCGGGCACCTGCCCGATCGCGTCCATTCCCGCCATCAGCTGGTCCCAGAACGCGTCCGGCCCGTGCACGTTGCCAGGCAGGCGGCACCCGATGCCGACGACGGCGATGGCACCGTCGTCAGTGCGGGCGGTGACGGCCGCCTCATCGGGCGTGCAGGGCTGCCGGTCCGACTGCACGGCATCCGCCTGGTCGGCGTTCGTCAGGGCGGCAACGAGTTGTCCGATGGTGGGGTACTCCCACAGCAGCGTGGTGGCCAGTGATCGGTCCAGGATCTTCTCCAGCTCGCCGGTCAGTCCGACGGCGTCGCGGGAGGTGAGACCGTACTCCGCCAGCGGCCGGCCGTCGTCGAGTTGTTCCGGCGAGATACCGCTGATGTCTGAGACCAACTGCACGAGTGCACTCCGCAGCTCGGCAGCGCCCGATGCGGAGCGGCCGTCCGTGACGGAGGTGGTGGCCTCGGCGTCGTCCTCGACCGCCTCCTCGTGTTCATCTGGCTGGTTCATGCGACGCTGGTCTCTTTCTCTACGAGTGTCTCGGAGGCCCAGGTGCCCCGGAGGTAACGCTCGCGGCAGGCGCCGCGGGCGACCTTCCCGCTGGTGGTGTGCGGTACGGTGCCGGGTGGGGCGAGGACGAAGTCGCGCATGGAGATGGCGTGACCGGCGGACACCGCCGCACGTACCGCGCGTGTCACCTCGTCCCGGACCTTGTGAGGTTCCGCGAGGTCACGGGCGTGCTCGGCTACGACGATCAGGCGTTCCCCGTCGTCGGTGGGGACGGAGAACGTCGCGGTGTGATGACGGCGGATCGCCGGGTGGGCGTTCTCGACGGTGTGCTCGATGTCCTGCGGATAGTGATTGGTCCCGTCGATGATCACGAGATCCTTGAGGCGACCGGTGATGTAGAGGTGGTTGTCGTGCCACACCCCGAGGTCTCCCGTGCGCAACCAGCGCTGCGTTCCCTGGCCCGGGTTGTCACCGTGAAGGGTGGCGCGGAAGGTCGCCTCGCTCTGTTCCGGCCTTCCCCAGTAGCCGCGTCCGACGTTGGGGCCGCTCAACCAGATCTCGCCCACACACCCGTCCTCCAGCCGGACGAGGCTGACCGGGTCGACAATGGCGGCCTCCTGGTCGGTGGGCCGTCCACAGCCGACCAGGCGGCTCACTGCCTGTTCCTCGGTGCCCTCGGCCGGCCGGGCGGTGCCGGCTGCCAGCGCGTCGCGGTCGAAGGAGGTGACGGTCGGTTCCTCACCTGCCGATGAGGCAGATACGAACACAGTCGCCTCGGCCAGCCCGTAGGACGGACGCATCGCGGTGGGGACCGCGCCGACTGGGGCGAAGGCCTGCTGGAACCGCTGGAGCGTCTGCTCGGCGATGGGTTCACTGCCGTTGATCATGGCGGCCACCGACCCCAGCGACAGCGTTGCGCGCTCCTCCTCGGTGACGCGGCGCACACAGTAGTCGTACGCGAAGTTGGGGGCCGCGGTGAGCGCACGCGGGTGTTCGCTGAGCAGTCGCAGCCAGCGGACGGGCTGCTGGACGAAGGCCAGCGGATCCATGAACACGGAGTGGACGTTGCCGACGACGGGAAGCACGATCGCCAGCACGAGCCCCATGTCGTGGTACAGGGGGAGCCAGCCGACGGTGCAGTTACGCCCGGCTTGGATGTCGTACGCCTTCTGCGCCTGGCGTGCATTGGCGCAGACGTTGGCGTGGGTGATCTCCACGCCGGACGGCATGCGGGTGGAGCCCGAGGTGTACTGCAGGTAGGCGCACTCATCGGGGCGGGGATGAGAATATTCACCGTCCGCTGGTTCGGCCCACGCCGTCGAACTCGAGAGCAGGTCCTCCTCGGTGGTCACACGCACGCGGAGGCCGTCCTGATTGGCGCAGAACTTCTCCGCGGCCGGAAGCGAGTCGGGGCTGGTGAGAGCGAGCACCGGGTCGGCGTCGGCGAGCGCGGCGGCCAGTTTCTCCGCATGGCCCGGCAGAGTCGGGGGGAACAGGGGAACGGCGATCGCACCGGCGCACGTGGCCGCGAGGAAGCCGACGACGTAGTCCAGGTTCTGCGGCCCCACGAGGGCCACCCGCTCGCCGACCGCACCGCCGTGACGCAATACCGCCGCGAGGGTACGGACCCTCTTCTCCAGTTCGCGCCACGTCAGAGAGGCGGGGGTTCCTTCGCGAACGGTACTGAAGTCCACGAAGGTAAACGCATTTTCGGCAGGGGCCCTCTCCGCGGCCCGAGTGAGATGATGACTGATCGTGTCTTCCATGGTTTTCAGCATGAATTCACCGAACCTTCGTTCTCGACAGGCAGCGGGGCCGCTCGGCCGTCAGCCATTCCGGAGAATTGACGACAGCCGTCACCGCTCGCCATCCATCCCCAATGCATGGTGGCGAGGACGGTGATCATCCCCACATATAGGGGCACCGTGGATGCGGCGCCACTCCGGAAGTCCCGTCCGGGCGACCCACCGGAAAACGAGCGGCGTTTTCGGCACACCAGATACCGCAATCAGGGCGCCACGGAGTCGCGCCTGCCATGCCCACGGGGCAGAGTACGAAGAAGGGCCCGCGGAACGTGGCGGCCTTTTACCACCGTCGGCGCTACTCAAGGCAGGTACCGTGAGCCGACTACGTGTCCTCGCCATCCTCGTGGCCGTACTGCTGCCGTCCTTCATGACCGCCTTGGACAACACCGTCGTCAATGTGACACTGCCTCAGATCCAGGCTGAACTCGCGTTGAGCGAAGCCGACCTCAAATGGGTGGCGGCCATTTACCCTCTCACCCTCGCGAGCCTTCTGCTGCTGGGCGGGCATCTGTCGGACACCGCTGGGCGGCATGCCACTCTGTCGCTCGGCGTCGCACTCTTCGCCGTCGCATCGGTCGGGTGCAGTGCGGCGTCCTCCGGTATGGCGCTGATCGCCTGCCGGGGGCTGCAGGGAGCGGGCGCTGCGCTGATCCTGCCGGCCTCGCTGGCGGTCCAGTCGCACGATCTACCGCCTCACGTGCGTAATGCCGCCTTCAGCGCCACCACTGCCACGTTGGCGTCAGCGCTGGCCTGCGGCCCTGTGGTCTCAGGTGTCATGACACAGCACTTGGGCTGGGAGTCCGTTTTTGCCATGAACCTACCGGTGGGTTGTGTGAGTCTCCTCGTCGGCTTTCTTGTCCCCCGGCCCAAACCCTCGCCCCGTACCATGTCCCCGGCCTCGGCCGCACTCTCACTCCGCGTCATCGCGTTGGCCTGTTGCTCGCTGGCAGCCCTCGCCTACTGCCTGATCGAAGGGCCTGAACAGGGCTTCGACGCCCTTCCTGTCGCCGCGGCAGGGGGCGTCGTCGTCGCGTCGGCCGTCGGCCTGTGCTACGAGTTGACTTCGGGCCGGAACACCGTGTTGCGTCCCCTCCTCCGGCAACGCCCTTTCGTCGGCGGAGTCATTACTCAACTACTGTGGGGTCTGAGCGTAAGCGGAGTCTATTTCTTCACGTCTCAATTTCTACAGAACGGCCTCGGCCTCGCCCCGACGCAGGCCGGTCTGACATTCATGCCCGTGGCCCTTTCCCTGATCGCCACCATCCCTTTCGTTTCGCTTATGGCGCGCCGCTGGGGTGAAGGTCGGATCTCCGCTGCGGGTCTACTCCTGGTCGGCCTGGGGTTGGTGATGATCACGCTGGGCAGTTCGGGAGGAAAGCTCGTTGATATTTTGCCCGGACTTTCACTTATCGGTTTCGGCTCCGCGCTGGCCGTGCCGCTAACCACCCGTGCTCTGGAATCCTCACCGAATCATCTTTCCGGAATCGCGGCCGGACTGTTCAGCGCCGCCCGCGAGGCGTCCGGAGTCGTCGGAATCGGCCTGGTGGGCGCCATCGTGTCATTCGTGGAACACGCCGCAGTCTCCACCGGGGCCGATGGCTCGGGTGCCTTTCTCTCCGGCTACCAAGCCGGTCTGTGTTTCGCTGCGGCGCTGGTCGCGACGGGAGCTCCCGTCGCGTTGTGGGCGCTGCGCCACCGCAGGACCGCTCCAGAAGGCGAGAGGAGCGCCTCTGCATGCGCCTCGAAACCGGGGCCGTGACGCCGCCCGGTCGGGCAGCAGCCCGCCTGGCGGCAGCGGTTGGCATCTGCGCGGGCAGGGACATGCTGCTGCTGGTCAGAGCCTGGTCCAAGCGCGATGGCGGCCGCCGCAAGGAAGTGCTGCGCATGGAGCCTTGCGCCCCGGACAGCCAGCCCCATTGACACGGGGAACTCCCTATACCCGCGCCTTCGTCGTCCCGCCCGGCGTAGCCGTCAGCGGCGTCGCGATCTCCTCCAGCGGCCTGCGCTCCGCGTTCACCGCCAGTGCCGCCGCCACCAGCCCCGCCGCACACATCAGCCCCGCCCCGATCTGGAACGCCAGCACCGTGTCGGCCACCTTCCCCGTCCCTGTGAGGTCGGCGAAGAGCAGTGGGCCGCTGATGCCGCCGGCCGCCGTGCCCAGCGCGTAGAAGAACGCGATCGACATCGCCCGCGTCTCCATCGGGAAGATCTCGGACACCGTGAGGTACGCGCTGGACGCGCCCGCCGACGCGAAGAACAGGACCGCGCACCAGCAGGCCGTCAGCGTCCCGGCCGACAGCACGCCCCGGCCGAACAGCCACGCCGTGAGGAACAGCAGCAGGCCCGAGAGGAGGTACGTCGACGAGATCATCACCCTCCTGCCCGCCGTGTCGAACAGCTTGCCCAGCAGCAGGGGGCCCAGGAAGTTGCCCACCCCGATGACCACGAAGTAGTAGCCCGTGTGGCCGGTCGGCACGTCGAAGAACGTCGTGAGGATCGCGCCGAAACCGAAGGTGATCGCGTTGTAGAGGAACGCCTGGCCGATGAAGAGGGAGAAGCCGAGGATGGCCCGGCGGCGGTAGTCGTGGAAGACCGTGCGGGCGATCTCGGCGAACGTGCTGCTCCGGCGCTGGTGGATGACCAGTTCGCCCGCCGGTTCGGGGAGCGGCTCGCCCTTCTCGGCCGCCACCCGCCGCTCGATCGACGTGACGATCTCCTCCGCCTCCTCCTCCCTGCCGTGGATCAGCAGCCAGCGCGGGCTCTCCGGGACGTTGCGCCGCACGAGGAGGATGACCAGGCCGAGGACGACACCGAGTGCGAAGGTCAGCCGCCAGCCCACGTCCTTGGGCAGGAAGTCCGTGTTCAGGGCGACGATCGAGAGCAGTGAGCCGCCGATCGCGCCGACCCAGAAACTGCCGTTGATGATCAGGTCCACGCGGCCGCGGTAGTGCGCCGGGATCAGCTCGTCGATCGCGGAGTTGATCGCCGCGTACTCGCCGCCGATGCCGAAGCCGGTCAGGAAGCGGAAGACGAAGAACCACCAGGGGGCGAAGGAGATCGAGGTGAGGGCGGTGGCGGCCAGGTACACCGCCAGGGTGATCAGGAAGATCTTCTTGCGGCCGTGGCGATCGGTCAGGCGGCCCCAGAACAGGGCGCCGATGCAGGCGCCGGCCACGTACAGTGCCGCGGCCGTGCCGGTGACCTGGCCGGAGGAGATCGCGAGGCCGCTGCCGGGTTCGGAGAGGCGGCCGGCGATGCTGCCGACGACCGTGACCTCCAGGCCGTCCAGGATCCAGACCGTGCCGAGGCCGATGACGATCGTCCAGTGCCAGCGGGACCACGGCAGCCGGTCCAGGCGGGCCGGGATACGGGTGGTGATCGTCCGGCCGCCGGGTTCGTCCATGCCCATGCCCGTAGCCGTACCCACGCGCGCCTCCTCGCCCGGGAGTCGAGGTAAGAAGCACCCGATCGAGTGCCCCGCGCGAATCGGTCCACGCCCCCGGGGGCCCGGCCCCGGCTGTCGAAACGCTCCCCCAGTCAGGACCCCACCCCCGGCCATCAAGACAGCGGACGGGGTGCTGCAGTGACATATGCGAGTACCCAGCTTGAGGCCAGCGAGTCGATCGTGAGCGTGTCGACGTGGCTCGGGCATGCTTCGCCGCAGACCACAACAGGCCATGAAACCGCAGGTGAAAGCGGTGATCGCGCACACTGGCAACGTGTACGCCGAGTTCAAGGAGCCGCTGTACGCCGCGCCCCCGCTGCTCCAGCGCATGGTCGAGGCGGGCCGGCTCGGCCGGAAGACCGGCTCGGGCTTCTACACCTACGGCTGATCACCCCCGGTTGGTCACAGGGAGCGATGCTCCACGGGCCCGGCACCGCCTTCGGTGCCGGGCCCGTGTGTTTCACACACCGTGTGCGCACCGGGCTCGCATATGCCCGTCGCACACTCTCCCCACGCGCTCACCAGGCGAGTTCACTCTTCATGCGCATGCAAGGGATGCGGAACGACCCATTCGACTACGCAAAGGAGCGGACCCGTGGCCACCGAACCAGAGCATCCCGTGGTCCAGGGAGAACTCGCAGAGTTACGTCGTCGCCTCGATGTGGCCTACGCACAGGTCGAGGGAGGACTGAACCTCCTGAGCCACCGCACCAAGGAGACGGCCAAGGAACTGGACGACCTGAACATCCGTCTCGCCTCGCTGGAACACGCCCGCTGGCCCCTGCCCTCGATCGCCGCGCTCACCGCACTGGGCGCCCTCGTCGTCACCGTCTGGCAGACGCTGGCCCACTAGTCTTCGCTGAGCCTCATGTGGTGCAGCAGGAGTAACGCGGCCGCCATGTTGGCGGCCGGGACCTCCCCACGGGCGATCATGTCCGGGACGAGCTTGAGGGGGACCCACTCCCGACGGTCCGACTCGAAGTCGTCCACGGGGTGTCCGACGTACTCGCCCTCGTCGGACCAGTAGATGTGGTGCCGGGCGTCGGTGAGGCCGTTGGACGGCTCCACGGTCATCAGATGGTGCAGGGTCCCCGGCCGCCAGCCGGTCTCCTCCTCCAGTTCCCTGGCGGCCGCGACGGCGATGTCCTCGCCGTCCTCCACGACTCCCGCCGCGAGTTCCCAGCCCCAGCTGTCGGTGATGAAACGGTGGCGCCACAGGAGGAGGACCTCGCCCGCCTCGTTGACCACCGTCGCCACGGCCACCGGCCGCAGCCGTATCAGGAAGTGGTCGAGGTGCCGGCCGTCCGGCAGCTCGACATCCGCGAGATTGACGCTGAACCAGCGGTTTTCATACACAGTCTGTTCGTTCTGTTTCGTCCACTGCATGGTTCTGCCACCTTCCGCCGAGTAAGTGGCAATATCGCAGCAGGGACTCCTCAGGCCTACTGTGCCTCTACAGCGGTACGCGCAGCGCCCCGTCGATGAGTTCGGCGGCTTCGGCGGTTCCGGCCAAGCCGCTGCGCACCAGGTGCTCGCGTACCGCGCGGAGTCTGTCACGCAGGCGCTGGGACTCCATTCCGCGGGCCTGTTCGGCCATCTGCACGGCCGTGGCCACGGCGTTGTCGGCGTTCCCCTGACGCAGTTCGATGGTGCTGAGCATGGCGAGCCGGTGCACCCGCCCCCGGTCGTGGGCCGGGTTGTCGACGGCGGCCGCGGCGTGCTCCCGGGCGGCGGCGAGCTCGCCGAGGCTGAGCAGCGCCTCGGCCACCTGCACGTTGACCAGACCCGGCTGGACATAGCCGGTCTCGTCGGGTTCGTAGCCCCGCCGGATGCGTTCGGCGGCCGACTCCGCCCGCCGGATGCAGGACAGCGCGCTCGTGCTGTCGCCGAGGTGGGCGTACGCCTTGGCCTGCATCGCGTAGAGGTCGGAGGCGAGGGCGGGGGTGATGTGCTTGCCGGCGGCGCGCAGCGCGGCCTCGGCGAAGGCCACGGCCTGCCGGAACTCCCGCATGAACAGCGCCTGGTTGACCAGGAGCGCGATGACGTACGCGCCAAGTCCCCGGTCCCCGCTGGCCTTTGCCAGCCGGAGCGCCTGGTGGAAGTAGCGCTGGGCGAGGCCGTGGGCGTCGGAGTCGTACGCGCAGATGCCGGCGATCGCCACCAGCCCGCCCGTCGCCCGGTGCAGTTGACGGCCCGTGGCGTCCGTGTAGCTGCCGCGCAGCAGCGGGGCCGCCTCGGCGTTGAGGAAGCCGACGATCCGGGTGCGGGTCGCCATGCCGCCGGCCTTGCGGTACATCTGCTCGTAGTGGGCCCGTGCGGAGCGCAGCATCTCCAGGTCGGCCGCGGTGACCCGGTGCCGCCCGCCCCGCGAGACGTCCACGTCCTCAGGGGGGTTCTCCCACTCCCACACCGGCATCACGGCGGGGGTGCCGGTGACGGCGGGGGCGCCGAGTATGTGCGGGCGCTGCTGTTCGTCGGACCGCCACAGGGCGGTGGCCCGTTCGACGAACCCGGAGAGCGAGGTCGTGTGCGGGAGGCTGGGCTCGCCGGGCACGCCGAGGCCGATGTCGTCGAGGGTGACCGGGCGGTGCAACCGGGCGGCGAGCACCTCGCAGATCAGGTCCGGCACCTGGCCCCTGGGCCGCTGCCCCTTCAACCACCGCGCCACGGCGGTGTGTTCGTAACGGAGCGCGAGTCCACGGGCCCGGCCCGCCTGGTTGACATGGGCGGCGAGACCGGCGTGCGAGATCCCCGCCTCGTCCAGGATCGCGTCGAGCAGAGAGTTGGGCTGCATGGATGCCCCCCGAGTGGCCTGTGCCGTCAGCGTAGTGCGGGTGCGTTCACACGGGGTGTGAACGGAGTGCGCGCATCCGTAGCGTGCGCGCACTGTTGCGGAGAGTGTCGTACGGGTTGACTTAATTGCCTCGCAAGAGGCCGGCCGGGCCGCCGGCTCCCCCTCGTACAGTGCGGTGGCCTGGCTGGCGGCTTGGCCGATGTTCGGGGGCTAGCGGTGCGTTGTCGGCTGCGGGTGCGTGGGGGCTGGTCGCGCAGTTCCCCGCGCCCCCAAGGGGGCGCGTTGGTGCGCGCGTTCGTTGCGTAGCACCAGGAGGGCAATGTCGTCGGTGGGGCGGCCCGCCGTGTGCTGGAGCAGGGCGGTGAAGACCGTACGGAGGATGGCCTGGGGCGAGACCAGGTGGCTTCGCACCGCTTCCGTCAGGGCTTCCGGCAAGGAGAAGAAGCGGCCTCGGGCGTCTCTCGCGTCCTCCGCACCGTCCGTGTACAGGACCAGGGACTCGTCGGCGAGCAGATGACCGCAGGGCGTGGCAGCCAGGTCAGTCGGCAGCGCGAAGGGCCCGAGCGGCGGAAGCGGATCGGCCCGCGACAGGGGCTCGACGCGAGCACCGCTCAGCAGGTACGGCCACGGATGGCCGCAGTTGATCGCCCGCAGCTCCCCGTCTCCCGCGATCTCCAGCAGCAGTAGGGTCACGAACTCCTCGGCGACCGGGGTGTCGGGGTCCCGGCCGCTGGACGGGTGCTCGGCTCTGGCGCGTTCGCGCAGGTGGCGGGCGAGGGCGCGGTCCAGTCGGCCGAGTACGCGGCCGAGTTCGGGCTCGTCGTGGGCGGCCTCGCGGAAGCTGCCGAGGACGGCGGCGACCGTGCCGATGGCCGAGAGGCCGTGGCCGCGTACGTCGCCCATCACGACCCGTACGCCGTGTTCGGTGGCGACGGCCTCGTAGAGGTCGCCGCCGATGGTCGCGCCCCGGTCGGCGGAGAGCTGGGCGGCGGCGATGTTCAGCCCGGCCAGCCGGGGCGGCAACGGCCGCAGCAGCACGCTCTGCGCGGCGCCGGCGACCTTGCGGATCTGCCGCAGTTCCCTGAGCAGGGTGCGGCGGACATGGAGTATGAGGCCGGCACCGACCGCGAAGAACACGGCGCTGGTGACGATGCGCGCGCCGAGCCCGGTCTGCTCGGCCAGCGGGCATCCGAACTTGTACGACACGGCGACCGCGCCCCAAACCGTGGGCCACCCCAGGGTCTGTACGAGGCGCGAGGGCCGAGAACTGGTCCGGGGCCGCCTCCCGGAGGGAACCCCAGCCTTGATGCGGATCATGCCGATGGCCCCCATGTAGGCCCTGACAGAACAGACGGACCGACCCCGAAAGGCCGGTCCGATTCTGTCGACGGCATGCCCCGAAAGGGCCATGTCCCGGATGGATCTCACCCAAATGAGTGACCACCAACGAGACACCCGCATTTATGCAGGTAGCAAGCGCCCTGAAGGGGCACGGGGCTGTGCCGATATGCGGCTGCCGCCGCGTGGGCGCGACCAGCCACGCCCCACCCGCAGCCGGCCGACAACAGTCCCCCTACGGCGACTAGCCCCGCAGCACCGCTCCCGTACGCTCCCCCGCCAGGGCGACCGCCGCGTCACGAGCCGCCGACGCCTCGTCGACCGTCAGCGTCCGGTCAGCCGATCGGAACCGCAGCGCGTACGCCAGCGACTTCTTCCCGTCGCCCAGCTGCGCGGCGTTCTCGTACACGTCGAACAGCCGGATGGCCTCCAGGAGTTCACCCGCGCCCTCGCGCAGCGCGGCCTCGACCTCCGCCGCCGGCACCGGCTTGTCGACCACGAGGGCGACATCCTGCGTGGCCACCGGGAACGTGGAGATGCTCGGCGCCTGGGGCGTGCCGTCGCCGGCCTGCTCCAGCGCGTCCAGGTCCAGCTCCATCGCGCAGCTGCGCGCGGGCAGCCCCAGCGCCTTGACGACGCGCGGGTGCAGCTCACCGGCGTGGCCCACGACCCGCTCCACGCCGTCGGCGACGACCGCCAGTTCGGCGCACCGGCCGGGGTGCCAGGGCCCGTACTGGCCGGACCGCACGATCAGCTCGGCACCGGTCTCGGCGGCGACGGTCCGCGCGGCCTGGACCGCGTCGGCCCAGTCGGCCGGACGGTCCTTGCCCCACCAGCCGGCCTGCTCGCGGGCGCCCGCGAGGACGACGGCGACATGGCGCGGCTGCTCGGGCAGCACGGCGTCGAGCGCGGCCAGCTCCTCGTCGGTCGGGCGGCGGTCGACGGGCAGGTGCCCGGCGATGCCCTGCTCCTCGCGCGGGAGGAAGACCAGGCCGGTCTCGAACAGCGCCAGGTCGTGCGCGCCCCGTCCGCCGTTGCGCCGGAGCGCGCCGAGCAGACCCGGCAGCAGCGACGTACGGAGCGCGGGCTCCTCGTCGTTGAGCGGGTTGGTGAGCCTGACGACGCGGCGGGCCGGGTCGTCGGCGGCCAGACCGAGCTGGTCGAGGACGCCCTCGCCGATGAACGGGTAGTTCGGCGCCTCGACGTAACCCGCCCCGGCCAGCGCGCGGCCCACGCGGCGGTGCAGGCGCTGGCGGTGGGTCAGGCCACGGCCGGCCGGCGGCCTGGGCAGCGTGGAGGGCAGGTTCTCGTAGCCCTCCAGCCGGATGACCTCTTCGGCCAGGTCGTTCTGTTCGAGGAGGTCGGGCCGCCAGGACGGGACGGTGACGATCAGCTCGTCCTGCCCGTAGACGTCGCAGCCGACCTCCTGGAGGCGGCGGACGACGGTCTCGCGGCCGTACTCGATACCCGCGACCTTGTCGGGGTGGTCCGCCGCGACCGTGATGGTGTGCGGCGCGGACGGCGCGATGACCTCGGTGACGCCGGCCTCGGCGGTGCCGCCGGCGAGCAGCACCAGCAGGTCGACGGTGCGCTGCGCGGCGGCGGCCGCGGCCTGCGGGTCGACGCCGCGCTCGAAGCGCCGGGACGCCTCGGAGGACAGCTTGTGGCGGCGGGCGGTGCGCGCGATGGCGACGGCGTCGAAGTGGGCCGCCTCGATCACGACGTCGGTCGTGGCGTCCGCCCCGTTCTCGGCGGCATCGTGATCGGCGATCTCCGTGTTGGCGCCGCCCATGACGCCCGCGAGGCCGATGGGGCCGCGGTCGTCGGTGATGACCAGGTCCTCGGCGTGCAGCTTCCGCTCGACGCCGTCGAGGGTGACGATCTTCTCGCCCTCGGCCGCGCGGCGGACGCCGATGGTGCCCTGGACCAGGGTGCGGTCGTAGGCGTGCAGCGGCTGGCCGAGCTCCATCATCACGTAGTTGGTGACGTCGACCGCGAGCGAGATCGGGCGCATGCCGACCTTCTGCAGTCGGCGCTGCAGCCAGATCGGGGAGCGGGCCTCGGGGCTCAGGCCGATGACGGTGCGCGCGGTGAAGCGGTCGCAGCCGAACGGGTCGGAGACCTGGACCGGGTAGCCGAAGGCGTTCGGGCCGGGTACGTCGAGGAGTGCCGGGTCGCGCAGCGGCAGGCCGTAGCCGATGGCGGTCTCGCGGGCGACACCGCGGATGGACAGGCAGTCGCCGCGGTTGGCGGTGACGGCGATGTCCAGGACCTCGTCGACCAGTTCGAGGAGTTCGATGGCGTCCTTGCCGACCTCGGTCTCCGGCGGCAGCACGATGATGCCGTGGGTGCCGTCGTCGCCCATGCCCAGCTCGCCGCTGGAGCAGATCATGCCGTGGGAGGTCTTGCCGTACGTCTTGCGGGCGCTGATCGAGAACCCGCCCGGGAGCACGGCCCCGGGGAGGACCACGACGACCTTGTCGCCGACGGCGAAGTTGCGGGCGCCGCAGACGATCTCCTGGGGCTCGCCCGTGCCGTTCGCCGTGCCGACGTCGACGGTGCAGAAGCGGATCGGCTTCTTGAAGCCCTCCAGCTCCTCGATGGTCAGCACCCGGCCGACGACCAGGGGGCCCTTGAGGCCGTCGCCGAGCTGCTCGACGGTCTCCACCTCGAGGCCTGCCGAAATGAGCTTGGCCTGGACGTCACGCCCGGTCTCCGTCGCCGGCAGGTCGACGTACTCCCGCAGCCAAGAAAGCGGGACCCGCATCAGATCTCCATCCCGAACGGCCGGGTGAACCGGACGTCACCCTCGACCATGTCTCGCATGTCCTCGACGTTGTGGCGGAACATCAGCATCCGCTCGATGCCGAACCCGAAGGCGAAGCCGCTGTACTTCTCCGGGTCGACGCCGCAGGCGGTGAGCACCCGCGGGTTGACCATGCCGCAGCCGCCCAGCTCGATCCAGCCCTCGGAGGAGCAGGTACGGCAGGGGCGGTCCGGGTTGCCGACGGACTCGCCCTTGCAGACGTAGCAGAGCATGTCCATCTCGGCGGACGGCTCGGTGAAGGGGAAGAAGTTCGGCCGCAGCCGGGTCTTCATGCCCTCGCCGAACAGCGCCTGGACCATGTGGTCCAGGGTGCCCTTGAGGTCCGACATGGTCAGGCCCTCGTCGACGGCGAGCAGCTCGACCTGGTGGAAGACCGGCGTGTGGGTGGCGTCCAGCTCGTCGGTGCGGTACACCCGGCCCGGGCAGATCACGTAGACCGGCAGCTCACGGTCGAGCAGCGAGCGGATCTGGACCGGCGAGGTGTGGGTGCGCAGCACGACACCGGACTCGGTGCCGCCCTCGGGACCCTGCACGAAGAAGGTGTCCGCCTCGCCGCGCGCCGGGTGGTCCGGGCCGATGTTGAGGGCGTCGAAGTTGAACCACTCGGCCTCGACCTGGGGGCCCTCGGCGACCTCGTAGCCCATGGCCACGAAGATGTCCTCGATGCGCTCCGAGAGCGTGGTCAGCGGGTGGCGGGCGCCGGCCGGGACGCGGTCGTACGGCAGTGTGACGTCCACCGCCTCCTCGACCAGCACCCGGGCGTCACGCTCGGCCTCCAGCTCCTCCTCGCGGCCGGCGAGGGCCTTGTTCACCGCGCCCCGGGCCTGGCCGACCAGCTTGCCGGCGGCCGCCTTGGCGTGCGGGGGCAGGGCGCCGATCTCGCGGTTGGCGAGGGCCAGCGGGGAGGTGCCGCCGGTGTGGGCGACCTTGGCCTCCTGGAGCGCGTCGAGGGAGTCCGCGGCGGCGAAGGCGGCGAGCGCCTCGTCCCGCATGCGCTCGATCTCTTCCGGTTTCAAGGCCTCGACCTCTACAGGGTCGTACGACTTATTCGGTGCCGACATCTCTTCCCGTGCTTCCGATTGGCTGGCGGATGGTCCCCGTGACCGTTGGTGGCCGTGAGAAGGACACAAAGGTGCCAAAGGCCGAGTCTAACGGGGTGGAGGAATGCGAATGCGCCCGCGGGCCGCTCGGCAGATCTCAGACGAGATAGGCCGGCGTGCTCACGGGCAACGTAAATCGGAACTCGGCGCCGCCACCGGGGGCGCGTCCGACGGTGATCGTGCCGCCGTGGGCCTCGACGATGCCCTTGACGATGTACAGCCCGAGGCCGGTGCCACCGCGCTTGCTGCCCCGCCAGAAGCGGGTGAAGACGCGGTTCATGGACTCCTCCGGGATGCCGGGCCCTTCGTCGCTCACCGTGACCGACGTAGCTGCGTTCTCATGGCCTTCCCCTTCGCGCGGGGACGCCGTGGCCGTGATGTCGATGGTGACGGTTCCCTCGCCGTGCCGCACGGCATTTTCGATGAGGTTGCTGAGGACCTGGTCGACCTTGTCGGGGTCGGCCCAGAGCGCGGGCAGCGGCTGCTCGATACGGAGCAGGAAGCGGTCGGCGGGCTGCCCGGCGGCGACGTACGCCTGGATGTGCCGTCCGACGGCCGCGCCTATGTCCACGGGCTGCCGCCGCACCTCGAGGCGCCCGCTGTCGATCCGCGAGATGTCCAGCAGCTCGGCGATGAGCCGGGTGACCCGGTCGGCGTCCGCGTCGACCGTCTCCAGCATCAGCCGTTTCTGGTCGTCGGTGAACCGTTCCCATTTGGCGAGCAGGGTGGCCGTGAACCCCTTGACGGAGGTCAGCGGCGAGCGCAGCTCATGGGCGACGGTGGCGATCAGCTCGGCGTGGCTGCGTTCGGTACGGCGCCGGGCCTCGGTGTCCCGCAGTGATACGACGACACGCCGGACGGGCCCGGTGGGCTCGGCGCGCACATACCGTGCGGACACCAGCACCTCCCGGCCGCCGGGCAGCAGCAGGTTCCGCTCGGGCTGGCCGACCCGGATGGCGAGGCCGCCGTAGGGGTCGGTGAGCTGCCACCAGCGCCTGCCCTCCAGGTCTTCTAAAGGGAGGGCCTTCTCCAGGCGCTGCCCGAGGGCGTCGGCGGGGGCGGTGGCGGTGATGCGGGCGGCGGCGGCGTTGAAGCAGACGACGAGACCGTGTTCGTCGGCGACCACGAGGCCGTCGGGCAGTTCGTCGGGGTCGATGCCGAGCCCGGTGAGGTCGCCGTGCCGGGGTGCGGGCACGCGGCCGGTGCCGCGGCCTCCCGGCGCGTTGCTGGTGCCGACACTCATACCCCGTACTCCACCTCTCAGACGGCGCAGCAGGCCCCCGAGCTGGTCACCCTACTAGCTCTCGGTGACGGAACGGCACCCTCCGGAGGCGCGCTGTGCACGGGCCGATGCGTAGAGACATACGGCGGCGGCGGTGGCGAGGTTCAGGCTCTCGGCCTTCCCGTGGATCGGGACGCGCACGACGGCGTCCGCCAGCGCGCGGGTCTCCTCCGGAAGCCCCCAGGCCTCGTTGCCGAACACCCAGGCGGTGGGCCCGCCCATGGTCCCCTTGTCCAGCTCGTCGTCGAGGTCGTCGGTCCCGGCCCCGTCGGCGGCCAGGATCCGCACGCCGACACCCTTGAGCCCGGCCACGGCCTCCTCGACGGGGACACCGACGGCGACCGGCAGGTGGAAGTGCGAGCCGACGGAGGCCCGGACCGCCTTCGGGTTGTACAGGTCCACGGACGCGTCGGTCAGTACGACCGCCTCCGCGCCGGCGGCGTCGGCGCACCGCAGCACGGTCCCCGCGTTACCGGGGTCGCGCACGTTGGCGAGCACGGCGACCAGCTTGGGCCGGGCGGCGAGAATCTCCTCGAACGGCGTGTCCAGGAACCGGCAGACCCCGACGAGCCCCTGGGGCGTCACGGTGGTCGAGATGTCGGCGATGACGTCCTCGGAGGCGAGGTGGATCCGGGCGCCGACCGCCCTGGCCGCTCCGATGATGTCGGCGTACCGCTCCGCGACGTCCACGGTGGCGAACAGCTCGACGAGCGTGGGCACGTCACCGACCCGATGCCCAGCCGCCTCCCGTACGGCCTGCGGACCCTCGGCGAGAAACAGCCGCTCCTTCCCCCGGAAGTTCCGCCGCTCCAGCCGCCGGGCGGCGGAGACACGCGCGGAACGGGGCGAGATCAGCTCGGGGGTGGGCATCGTGTCGGTCACTTTCAAGGAAACGCGGCGAAAGCGCGCCCCAAAGGGGCGCGGGGAACTGCGCGACCAGCCCCCACAAACCCGCAGCCGAACGAATGCCGTGGGCCAACAACAGGACCCGCAAGCCATTCAGCCTGCGGGTCCTCAGGTCACGTCGGCCGAAGCCAGCGCAGCGTCACGCCGCCTTGGGGGCGTTGACGTCCGCCGGCAGCGCCTTCTGCGCCACCTCGACGAGCGCGGCGAAGGCGCCGGCGTCGTTGACGGCCAGCTCGGCCAGGATCTTGCGGTCGACCTCGACGTTCGCGGCCTTCAGACCCTGGATGAAGCGGTTGTAGGTGATGCCGTTGGCGCGGGCAGCGGCGTTGATGCGCTGGATCCACAGCTGACGGAAGTCGCCCTTGCGCTTCTTGCGGTCGTTGTAGTTGTAGACCAGCGAGTGGGTGACCTGCTCCTTGGCCTTGCGGTACAGGCGCGAACGCTGACCGCGGTAGCCGGAGGCCGCCTCGAGGATCGCCCGGCGCTTCTTGTGGGCGTTGACTGCCCGCTTGACGCGTGCCACTTGTTTAACTCCTTGTAGCGGGGCCGCGGTTGGACTCACGCGGCCCGGAAACGACTGGGTCCCGGTTGAGCTGACTCAGGGCGCCGTGCGGCACCCGCGCGTCACTTGCCGAGAAGCTTCTTGATCTTCGCGGTGTCACCCGGGGCCATCTCGGCGTTGCCGGTCAGGCGGCGCGTCACGCGGGACGACTTGTGCTCGAGCAGGTGGCGCTTGCCGGCGCGCTCACGGAGGACCTTGCCGGAGCCGGTGACCTTGAAGCGCTTGCTGGCACCGCTGTGCGTCTTGTTCTTCGGCATAGCGCCGTTATCTCCTCGTCGATGGCGCTCCGGTGCCCGGTCGTGAAACCGGGCACGGTGGAACGTCGCTCTTGTATCGGGTACATCCTGGGACTCTCGCCCCTGGGTGCTGACCTGGGGCGGTTCACCCCGGGATCACGCCTCGGCATGCTCCTCGGCGGGCGCCTCGATCTCGGCCTCGGAATCGGCCTCCATCTCGGCGGCGTTCTGCGAGCGACCGGGGTTGGCCTTCGCGTCCGCCTTGCGGGCTTCCTGCGCCTGCCGGGCCTCGGCCATCGCCTCGGTCTTCTTCTTGTGCGGACCGAGAACCATGATCATGTTCCGGCCGTCCTGCTTCGGGTTCGACTCCACGAAACCGAGGTCCTGGACGTCCTCCGCGAGACGCTGCAGCAGTCGGTAGCCCAGCTCGGGCCGGGACTGCTCGCGACCACGGAACATGATCGTGATCTTGACCTTGTCGCCCTGCTTGAGGAACCGGACGACGTGACCCTTCTTGGTGTCATAGTCGTGCGGGTCGATCTTCGGCCGGAGCTTCATTTCCTTGATGACCGTGTGCGCCTGGTTCTTGCGCGCCTCACGGGCCTTCATGGCCGACTCGTACTTGAACTTGCCGTAGTCCATGAGCTTGCAGACCGGCGGACGTGCGCTCGCCGCCACCTCGACCAGGTCGAGGTCGTACTCCTGGGCAAGCTCCAGCGCCTTGGCAAGCGGAACAATCCCGACCTGCTCGCCGCTGGGACCGACAAGTCGCACCTCGGGAACGCGAATCCGGTCGTTGATGCGGGGCTCGGTGCTGATGGATCCTCCTCGGTAGCACCACACGACGGTCTGGCGGACAGCCGCGTAACGTCTGTTTCGTAAGACCTAACCGCACCGAAGCAGAAAAAATGCCCCGGACGATCACAGGCGGGACTCCTCGAACTACCGGAGACACCGCCGCGAGGATCGCGGGGCGCACTATCGGACGGAACGCCGTCGCCGTGAAAACGGCGAAGCGACCGTCTGACCGGTGACCCGCCGCCCGGAGGGCGGTCAGGTGGGAGTTCGAAGCCTCCACTTGTGGGCCGGGCCAGCTAGCCGTGAGGCATACCTGTCCGGCCGGTCGTCACACAAGGTTAGCAGCAAAGCGGACAGAGGGCTAATTGGGGCGAGGCGGGCCCCGGTCGGCGCCCCGCACGGGTGCGCCTATCGTGTGGGGCATGAGTGAGACGCCCCTTCCCGGCCCCGATGACGCCGGGCAGCCCGACTTCGACGAGATGACCCGCGACATCGCCGAGGTCCCCGCGGTCGAGGTGATCGTGACGGTCGCCGTCAACCTGATGAGCGCCGCGGCCGTGAAGCTCGGTCTGACCGAGGAGGGCGACAAGTACAAGGACCTGGACGAGGCCCGCAAGCTGGTCACCGCCCTCGCCGGGCTGCTCGACGCGTCGGCGACCGAGATCAGCTCCTTCCACGCGGCCCCGCTGCGCGACGGCCTGAAGTCGCTCCAGCTGGCCTTCCGCGAGGCCTCGATCGTCCCCGACGAGCCGGGCCAGGGCCCCGGTGAGAAGTACACCGGCCCGGTCTACGGCTAGAGACTCACTTCCGCACGTACAAGGGCTCGCCCGGAGGCGTGGTCCCGGCCGGCAGCAGTGCCAGGTCGAGACCGCCCACCAGGCGGGCCCTCAGCGTCTCGTCGGCGGCGAGCCGTTCGGCGACGGCACGGGCGGTCTCGGCGGGCGCCGCGGCCGGGTCGAGGACCAGGGCGAGCGTGCCGTCGGCCGGCCCCGGCCCGAGGTGGGCGCGCAGCACACCGGCCACGGCGGCCACGGCGGCCCGGACGGCCTCGGTCACCGCCGGGTCGGCCAGCGGATCGGCCGTCGTACGCCCCTCGGCGAGGGCCCGCAGCGCGGCCCCCGTCAGCTCGAACGGCACCGGCCCCGACAGGTCGAGCACCACCGTGTCGGCCCTCTCGTGCGCGGCGGCCTGCAGCGCCTGGTGCAGCGGTACGGCGACGGGCCGCGCCGCCGGGTCCCAGCGGGCCAGCGACTCGGTGGAGGTGAAGGCGGGCAGGGCGGTGCGGTGGCCGGCCTTCAGGGTGGGGACGGCCATGTCGCTCGTCTTCTCGTGGCGCAGCCCGCCCTCCCGTCGCCCGCCACCACCCTTCCAACGAGCTTCGCGCCCCTCCTCATCGTCCTCCTCGACCTCGCCGAGCACGGCGACCACCGGCACAAGGAGCCGGGCGCCCTTCAGCGCCTCCAGCACCGGGCCGACGGCGCTCCGGTCCGCGTCCCAGACGGCCAGCGCGGCGGCCAGCCGGGGGTCTGCGGAGCCGTCGTCGTCGGAGAAGCCGGAGTCGGGAATGTTCTTGTTCGCCACGGTCCCCGACCCTATCGGGGGGATGCTGCTGCGGTTGTGCGGCCCCCGAAACCACGTCGACACGGCTTTCACCGGAATCTCAGATTTCCCTGACGGACTTCTAACTTCGGGCTAACGGGGCGCACAGTCCGTGCCTCCAGCATCGCGGCATGGAGTCCCCCAGAGCCGCCTCCGAAGCCCGCCGAAGCCGCCGTCGCACCCGCCCGGCGCGGCGCCGCGCCCTTCTCTACACGAGCCTCGCACTGGTCGCCGCCGTCGGCGGTACGACGGCGGGGACCGTGTACGTGAAGGCGCACGCGCGCGACAACGGAACCGTATCCTCGGCTGCGTCGCCGTCGCCCTCCTCCTCGGCCTCGGCGAACGGGGAGGCATCGGTGGAACCCGTGACGGAGCCGGCCGTGGACCGGGACGCGCTGCTGAGCACGGCGATGGCGAAGGTGACCGTCCCGTCCGGGGCGAAGGTGTCGGCGGCCGTGCTGGACCTGGACTCCGGCGACAGCGCGACCTACGGCGACACGGCCTTCGACACCGCGAGCATCGTCAAGGTCGACATCCTGGCGACGCTGCTGCTGCAGGCGCAGGACGCGGGGCGGCATCTGACGGCGACGGAGAAGGCGTACGCCACGAAGATGATCGAGAACAGCGACAACACGTCGGCGTCGCAGCTGTGGGACATCATCGGCAAGGCGGCGGGGCTGGACGCGGCGAACAAGCGCTTCGGGCTGACGGAGACGGAGGGCGGCGACGGGGCGCTGTGGGGGCTGACCCAGACCACGGCGGCGGACCAGCTCACGCTGCTCCAGCAGGTGTTCGGGGACGACTCGAAACTGAGCGGGGCGTCGCAGTCGTACGTCCAGGGGCTGATGAAGACCGTCGAGTCCGACCAGCGGTGGGGGGTTTCGGCGGCGGCCGACGGATCGGGGTACGCGTTGAAGAACGGGTGGCTGCCACGGAGTACGACGGGGCTGTGGGACGTCAACAGCATCGGTCGGGTGACGGTGGACGGGACCGGGTATCTGGTGGCCGTGCTGTCCAAGGGGACCGTGAGCCAGGCGAAGGGGATAGCGGTGGTGGAGGCGGCTGCGAAGGCGGCGGTGCGGTCGTTTGTCGACGCCGATGCGTCTGCGTCGGCTCCTGCTTCGGCTTCTGCTTCGCAGTAGGGGAAGGGTTCGGAGGTTCGCGGGCGGGTGCGGGTCGGTGGGGGTTGATCGCGCAGTTCCTCCCCCAGCCTTCGGCCGGGGGGACCCCCAGCGCCCCTTGCGGGGCGCTTCAGCTCAGGGCGGTTCGGCGGCGGCCTCGCCACAGGATGACGGCCGCTGCGAGGAGGGCGGTGCCCGCGACGCCTGCCAGGGGGGCGGCCCAGTCGGTGGGGCTGGTCGACTTGTCCTCGGGGTCGGGGCCGGAGCCGAAGTACTTCTTGCCGTAGGACGCCGAGGTCAGGTTCTGGGTCTTGAGCTTGGCGGCCGCCTTGATGGCCGCCGCCGGGTCGATCATGCCGAAGCCGCGGGAGTCGTCGCGGCCGCCGCTCGGGGCGTCGCGGGCGGTGTCCTCCAGGAGCTTCTTGATCTGGGCCGGGGTGAGTCCGGGGTGGGCGGCCTTGATCAGGGCCACGGCACCGGAGACGAAGGCGGAGGCCGCACTGGTCCCCCAGCCCTCGTAGTACTTGTGGTCCGGGTCGGCGATGACGATGTCGTCGCCGGGGGCGCTGACCGTGGCGTACCAGCGGCGGGTGGAGAAGGAGGCGCGGACGCCGAACTTGTCCACGGCGGTGGCCGCGACGACCCCCGGGTAGGCGGCCGGGTAGGAGATGTGGTCGCCCTTGTCGCCGCCGTTGCCGGCCGAGGCGACGACCACGACATCCTTCTTCAGGGCGTACTGGATGGCCTCGTCCTCGCTGGGCTCGGGGTGCGCGGAGTCGGAGTCGTCGCCGAGGGAGAGGTTGATGACGTCGGCGCCGTGGTCGGCGGCCCAGCGGATGCCCTCGGCGAGGGCGTTGCCCCGGGTGGAGCGGGCCTTGGCCCGAGCGCTGTCGCCGTCTTCGAGGATGACCCGGACGGGCAGGATCTTGGCCTCGGGGGCGACCCCCATCACGCCGTCCCCGTTCCCCACGCCGTGGCCGTGACCGGCGATGATGCCGGCCATGGCGGTGCCGTGCCGGGCCCAGTTCCGATTGCCGGGCCCGGCGCCGAAACCGATCATGTCCTTGGCGGCCAGGACGTTGCCGACGAGGTCGGGGTGGTCGGCCTCCACGCCGGTGTCCAGGACCGCGACCGTGATGCCCTTGCCCTTGGTGGTCCGCCAGGCCTCGTCGAGGTGCAGGGCGGACAGGCCCCACTGCTGGGCGCGGATGCTGTCGGCGTACGCGGTGGCGGACGGCAGGAGGGCGAGCGAGCCGGCCAGCAGCAGGCTCAGCGCGGCCCCGGTTGCGCGGCGCTTCATGAGGGCTTCTCCGTTGCCGAGCCGGCGGTGTTCTGACGCAGTCGCCGTTCGATGCGGTCGGCCAGGCCCTGCGCCTCGTTGCCGAGGCCCGCCTGGGCGGCGGCGGTGGTGGCGCCGGACGCCTCGGCGTCGGCGGCGGGCTGCGGGGTGTCGACGGTACGGCCGTCGGCCCAGCCGGAGACGGCGTAGGCGACGACCGGGGCATCGGTGAGCACGGAGATCGTCCAGGACGCGCGCTGGTGCGGGCCGAACCGCTCGGCGGCGGTGCCCTTCGCGGCGTACGGGAGGGGCAGCAGGTCGGTACGGCGGTCCAGGCGTTCGGACTCGAACCGCTTGGCCAGGGCGGTCATCGCGGCCGGGTCGGCCTTCGTGAACAGCAGGCCGACGGTCGTCACATAGCTCTGGGTGGCGTCGGTGTAGGTGGCGCGGATCAGGCGCTGGCAGCCGACGGGGGCGAGCACCTTGCGCAGCAGGGGGTCGAAACCGTCGGCGCAGCCGGTGGCCGGGGCGACGGCGATCCGCGTCCAGGCGCGGTCGGCTCCGCCGGGTCCGGCGCCGGTGCCCAGCACGGTGGGCGGGAACAGTTCGTCGACGGGGACGTCGTGCCACAGGCCCGCCGAGGAGCTGAAGCTGGTCGCCGTGGTCGCGTCGCCGTCGTCGTCGATCATCCAGCTCCCGGTGACCGCGCCGCCGATGAGTCCGAGGCCGAGCACCATGCAGGCGGCGGCAGCGGCGGTACGGGGCGCCACGCGACCGACCAACGACAGCCCCCGCCCTCGCGCGTCGTACCCCTCCGGCTCACCGAACGTCACAACGGGCCGGTCCCGGCCGGGAGTTCCCGCGGACGTGCTCCAGGACATCGCGAGGTCCGGCGCCGGTCCGGCGGCATACGAGGAGGAGGCCGCCGGGTCGTGGGGAGAGGCAGCAGCGGCGGCGGGGTAGGGCGCGGACGCCGGGGGCGTCGCGGGACGGGGCGGGGCACCGGCCGCCGCCGACGACGTCGGCTCGGCCGCCTTCGGACCTGCTGAACCGTCGGTCCCGGCCCCGGAACCGGAGCCGGACGGGGCGCCGACATCCGGGGACCCGACCGGCCGCGGCGGAGCGGCAGGAGCCGGGGCACTTGGCGACCACGATTCGGCACCGACGGCCGGAGAACTCGTGCGCCGCGGCGGAACGTCGGCCGCCGGAGAGTCGGCCGGGGGCGGCGGGGCGTCGGGCGTCGGGGCACCCGTCGGACGTGGCGGAGCGCCCGCCGACGGTGGCTCCGTCGGGCGTGGCGGGGCGGTGGGGGCCGCGGATTTCGCCGGGTGGGAAGGCGGGGCGGTCTTCGGCGGGGTCGTGGGGCGTGGCGGGGCCGTGGGCACCGGGAAGGTCCGCATGTGCGGGCTCCACGCACTGCTCGAGTCCTGCGTCCCACCGAAGGTGGCCGAGTAGTCGCCGCGCTGCCGCTCGAGCCGCCTGGGCCCGGCCGGGGCGGAGGCGTTTCCGTCCGTGTCGCTCGACGGCCCGGCGGCTTCACGCCGCTCGTCCGGCGACTGCTCCGGCTCCGCCGCCGCGCGCAGGGGGCGCAGCGACGCGGTCGAGTCCGACGCGGGCTCCGGCCGCCGGACCGACGGCCCCGAACCGTACGACAGCCGAAACGGCGGCGCGACCCGCCCGGACTCCCGCCCGGAGGCCGGAGCCGACGGCGGCACCCGGGGACCCGCATCCCGCCCGGAAGAGACCGGGGGCACGGACCGGCCGGACTCCCCGCCAGAAGCCGGGACGAACCGCGGCGCGTTACCGCCCACATCCCGCCCCGAAGACACCGGCGGCACCGACCGGCCGGACTCCCCGCCGGCGGTCGGGGTGAACCGCGGCGCGCTGGGGCCCGCGTCCCGTCCCGAAGACACGGGCGGCACAGACCGGCCGGACTCCCCGCCGGCGGTCGGGGTGAACCGCGGCGCGCTGGGGCCCGCGTCCCGTCCCGAGGACACCGGCGGCACGGACCGGCCGGACTCTCCGGACCGGCTGAAGTCCCGGCCGGAGGCCGGGGTGAACGGCGGTGTGTTGCGGGTGGTGTCCCGGCCGGAGGGCGCGGGGGGCGTGGTGCGGGTCGGTTCCGCCGGCGGGGCTGCCGGGGGTGGCGGGGTGTCCGGGAAGCGGGCCGAGGCGGGTGGGGGTGGGAGGGGGGACGCGGTGGTCGTGGGCTGGGGCGGGCGGAAGCTGGGGTAGCGGGGGCGGGTGATGTGTTCGGTGGGCGTCGAGCGGCCGGCCGGCCGATCCCCCGTACCTCGTTCGCCCTGCCCCACCGCACCGCCCCGACTCGTCCGGTCCTCACGACTCTGCTGCACGCCGGGCCGCCCCGGCAGCTGGTCCTGCCCGGTGGCGTCGGCGCCACCGGTGGATACGTCGGACCGGTGCGACCAGTTCATTCGGCTGGGCTGCTCGAAGAACCCCGGCCTGTCGGACCGGCCGGACGCTGCGGCGCCGGCCCCGTCCGCGGTCGGCGCGGGCGCGTCCGTGGGCTCCGTCGGGGCGGAGTCGGGCGAAGGGCGTCGAGGGATCGGGGCGTGCCGCGCTTCCCTGCTCATGCGCCCCCCGTTTCCTCGTGCCCGGGCCAACTCGTCGTACGGGCCGTCGTGCTCCCCGGCGCGGAGAAGTCCGCCCCGGGCACGCATACCCGTACACGCGGATCCGCATCCCGGCGCGGGTCAGGCGGCCGGGGTCGGTCCGTCGTACGTGCGCGTCACTCTACGGGTTGTGCGACGGCAAACGGGAACCAGTCCACGGCCTCGGGGCATCTGCCCGTATCGTCCCCCTACCCTGCGGTAATCCTGTCTGGCAGGCTGCGGTCATGACTGCGCGCGCCGCCGACCGGGCCCGTTACGACCGGGCCACCGCCCACCTGGACGCCCCTCTCGCGATCGTGGATCTGGAGGCATTCGACGCCAACGCGGACGATCTCGTGCGCCGGGCCGGCGGCAAGCCGATCCGGGTCGCGAGCAAGTCCGTGCGCTGCCGGCACCTGCTGGAACGGGTGCTCGCGAAGGACGGCTTCGCGGGGATCATGTCGTTCACGCTCGCGGAGTCGCTGTGGCTGGCCCGGTCCGGGTTCGAGGACATCCTGCTGGCCTATCCGTCCGCCGACCGGGCCCGGTTCGCCGAGCTGGCCGCCGATCCCAAGCTCGCCGCCGCCGTGACGGTGATGATCGACGACCCGGCTCACCTCGACCTGATCGACGCGGCCCGCGACGGCGGGACCGAAGTGGTGCGGGTCTGCCTGGAGTTGGACACCTCCCTGAAGCTGCTCGGGGGCCGGGTGCGGGTCGGGGCCCTGCGTTCGCCGCTGTACTCCCCCGCCCAGCTCGCCGACCTGGCGCGGACCGTGGCCCGGCGGCCGGGCTTCAAGCTGGTCGGGATCATGGGGTACGAGGGGCACATCGCCGGGGTCGGGGACGCGGTCGCCGGCCGGCCGCTGCGCTCGCGCGCGGTGCGGCTGATGCAGGCCACCGCGCGCCGTGAGCTGGCGGAGCGGCGCGGCGAGGTGGTGCGGGCGGTCCGGGCGGTGGCGCCGGACCTGGAGTTCGTCAACGGCGGCGGCACGGGCAGTGTGCAGACCACGGCGGCGGAGGACGCGGTCACCGAGATCGCGGCGGGCTCGGGCCTGTACGTGCCGCGGCTCTTCGACAACTACACGTCGTTCACCGGCCGTCCGGCCGCGCTCTTCGCCATGCCGGTGGTCCGGCGGCCGGGTGTCGGGGTGGTGACCGTCCTCGGCGGCGGCTATCCGGCCTCGGGCGTCGCGGGCCCGGACCGGCTGCCGGTGCCGTACCTGCCGGAGGGGCTGTCGTACGACTCGCAGGAGGGTCCCGGCGAGGTGCAGACCCCGTTGCTCGGTTCGGCGGCGGACGACCTGCTGATCGGCGACCGGGTGTGGTTCCGGCATGCCAAGGCGGGCGAGCTGTGCGAGCGGTTCGCCGAGCTGCATCTGGTCGAGGGCGACCGGGTGACGGCGACCGTGCCGACGTACCGGGGCGAGGGCCAGACCTTCCTCTGACCGTCTTCTTCGCGGCGTCTAGCGGGCCGGGCGGATGCCCTTCGTGATCTCGTCCATGTCGGAGAGCGGCGGCCCGCCCGGGCCCGCGTCGAGGACGATCCGGACGACGACCGGGGCCGGGATGCCGGAGTCGGAGGGGAAGGCGAGGGACTGGACGTAGCCGCCGGGTCCGTCGGCCGTCCGTACCCGCCAGCGCACCAGGTATCCGTCGTGTCCGGCGACCGCCACCCGCCCGGCCTTGACGACCTGGTGGGAGCGGATGCCGCCGTAGGGTTGCCGGCCGTCGGCGTCGTGCCCGTAGGCCGTCTCGGCCGCGTCGGGTACGTCCCGTTCGGCGACGGTGCGCGGCGAGCTGCCCTCGGCGCTGCCCGCCGTACGGCTGAGGACCTGGCCGTGGCGGCACCGGCCGGTGGCGGCCGGGCAGGTGTAGGTCCCGTCGGTGGTCATCACGACGTCGTCCTCGGCGAGGGAGGACGTGCCGGTCCAGCCGGGCGGCACGGGCAGGGCGATGTCGTTGAGCCGGTCGACCACCAGGGACGGGGGCGGCGGGGCGGCGGGGGCGCCGTCGATCCGGGTGTCGCGGCCGCCGGCCACGTCCGTACGGAGGACCGTCCCGCCCGCGACGATGGCCGTGGCCAGCACCGCCCCGGCGGATATCAGCGCGACCGCCTTGGCCCGGCCGGACGCCCCGGCCGCCGGGGTCGGCGGCGCGGGGAGGCCGGACGGGGTGCGTCGGTGCTCGGTCCAGGCGCGTCCGTCCCACCAGCGCTCCAGGTGCGGAGCCTGCGGGTCGGAGTACCAGCCGGGCGGCGACATGCTCACTCCCGCACTGTAGGACGGGAGTTGGCGCGGCTCCTACAGGGGTGTGACGTAGGCCCCGGAGATCCCGCCGTCGACGAGGAAGTCGCTGGCGTTGACGAAGGAGGAGTCGTCGCTGGCCAGGAAGGCGACGGCGGCGGCGATCTCCTCGGCCTCGGCGAACCGGCCGAGCGGGATGTGCACCAGCCGGCGGGCGGCCCGCTCGGGGTCCTTCGCGAACAGCTCCTGCAACAGGGGGGTGTTGACCGGTCCGGGGCACAGCGCGTTGACGCGGATGCCCTCCCGGGCGAACTGCACGCCCAGTTCCCGGGACATGGCCAGAACGCCACCCTTGGACGCGGTGTAGGAGATCTGGCTGGTGGCCGCGCCCATCCTCGCCACGAAGGACGCGGTGTTGATGATGGAGCCCTTGCCCTGCTGCCGCATGTAGGGGATGGCGGCCTTGCAGCACAGGTAGACGGAGGTGAGGTTGACCTCCTGGACGCGCTTCCACGCCTCCAGTCCGGTCTCCAGGATGGAGTCGTCGTCGGGCGGCGAGATACCGGCGTTGTTGAAGGCGATGTCGACGCTGCCATAGGTGTCGAAGGCGGTCTTGAACAGCGCCTCGACCTGCTCGGCGTCGGTGACGTCGACCTTCACGAAGATCCCGCCGACCTCCTCGGCGGCGGCCTTGCCGCGGGCCTCGTCGACGTCGCCGCAGACGACGTGGGCGCCCTCGGAGGCGAGCCGCCGCGCGGTGGCGAGGCCGATGCCGCTGCCGGCTCCGGTGATGACGGCCGTACGGCCGACCAGGCGTCGGCAAACTGGGGTGTCGGTCACTGTGCGGAGCCCTCCGTGCTGATGAAGACGTTCTTGGTTTCGGTGAAGGCGGTGAGGGCGTCCGGGCCGAGTTCACGGCCGATCCCCGACTGCTTGAAGCCGCCGAAGGGGGTCCAGTAGCGGACGCTGGAGTGGGAGTTGACGGACAGGTTGCCGGCCTTGACGGCCTGCGAGACACGCAGCGCGCGGCCGACGTCCCGGGTCCAGATGGAGCCGGAGAGGCCGTACTCGGTGCCGTTGGCGAGCCGGACGGCCTCGGCCTCGTCGTCGAAGGGGATGACGGCGGCGACCGGTCCGAAGACCTCCTCGACGGCCACCCGCGCGTGCGGGTCGACGCCGGTGAGGACGGTCGGCGGGAACCAGAAGCCGGGGCCCTCGGGGGCCTTGCCCCGGATGCCCGGCGCGTCGGCGTCGACGTACGAGCGGACCCGCTCCAGCTGGGCCCGGGAGATCAGCGGGCCCATGTCGGTGGTCTCGTCGGCCGGGTCGCCGACGGTGACGGACTCGATGGCGGGGGCGAGGAGTTCCAGGAAGCGGTCGTAGACCGGGCGTTGGACGAGGATGCGGGTGCGGGCGCAGCAGTCCTGTCCGGAGTTGTCCAGGAAGGACATGGGGGCGGCGGCCGCGGCGGCCTCCAGGTCGGCGTCGGCGAAGACGAGGTTGGGGCTCTTGCCGCCGAGTTCGAGGGTCACCCGCTTCACCTGGTCGGCACAGAGCGCCATGATGCGCTTGCCGACCCGGGTGGAGCCGGTGAACACGATCTTGGCGACGCCCGGGTGCCGCACGAGCGCCTCGCCCGCGATGTCGCCGCGCCCGGGCAGCACCTGGAAGAGGTGCTCGGGCAGGCCCGCCTCCAGGGCGAGTTCGGCGAGGCGGAGGGCGGTGAGGGGGGTGGTCTCGGCGGGCTTGAGGACCACCGCGTTGCCCGCGGCCAGCGCGGGGGCGGTACCCCAGGCCGCGATGGGCAGCGGGAAGTTCCAGGGGGCGATCACGCCGACCACCCCGAGGGGTTCGAGGAGGGTGACGTCGAGGCCGCCCGGGACCGGGATCTGGCGGCCGGTCAGGCGCTCCACTCCCCCGGCCGCGTAGTCGAGCAGGTCGCGGACGTTGCCGGCCTCCCAGCGGGCGTTGCCGACGGTGTGCCCGGCCTCCCGGACCTCCAGCCTGGCCAGTTCCTCCCGGTGTTCGTCGACGACGACGGCGAAACGGCGCAACAGCCGGGCCCGGTCGCCGGGTCCGAGCGCGGCCCACCGCTCCTGGGCGTGCGCGGCCCGTCGTACGGCGGTGTCCACGTCCTGCTCCACGGCTCCCGGGACGGTCGCGATCACCTCCTCCGTGGCCGGGTTGAGGACGTCGAGTTCGTACGGTTGCGACAAGTGGTGCCTCACATGCGTTCGAAGGAGCGGCGCAGCTCCCAGTCGGTCACCGCGGCGTCGAAGGCCTCCAGTTCGACGCGGGCCATGTTGCGGTAGTGCGCGACGACCTCGTCGCCGAAGGCGGCCCTGGCGATGGGGCTGTTCTCCCAGAGCTCGGCGGCCTCGCGGAGCGTGGTCGGGACGTGGGCGAAGTCGGCGGTGTAGGCGTTGCCGGGGCAGGCCTCGGGCAGTTCCAGCTTCTGCTCGATGCCGTACAGCCCGGCCGCGACCAGTCCCGCGACGGCGAGGTGCGGGTTGACGTCGCCGCCGGGCAGGCGGTTCTCGAAGCGCAGGGAGCGGCCGTGGCCGACGACCCTGAGCGCGCAGGTGCGGTTGTCGTTCCCCCAGGCGACGGCGGTCGGGGCGAAGGAGCCCGGCTGGAACCGCTTGTAGCTGTTGATGTTGGGGGCGTAGAGGAGGGAGAAGTCGCGGAGGGCGGCGAGCTGTCCGGCGAGGAAGTGCCGCATCACGTCGGACATGCCGGGTCCGTCGGGGGCGGCGAAGACGTTGTGGCCGTCCGCGTCCGTCAACGACAGGTGGATGTGGCAGGAGTTGCCCTCCCGCTCGTTGTACTTGGCCATGAAGGTGAGGGAGACGCCCTCCTGGGCGGCGATCTCCTTGGCGCCGGTCTTGTAGACGGCGTGCTGGTCGCAGGTGACCAGGGCCTCGTCGTAGCGGAAGGCGATCTCGTGCTGCCCGGGGTTGCACTCGCCCTTGGCGGACTCGACGGTCAGTCCGGCCGCCGCCATCTCGTTGCGGATCCGGCGGAGCAGCGGCTCGATCCGCCCCGTCCCCAGCACCGAGTAGTCGATGTTGTACTGGTTGGCCGGGGTCAGCCCCCGGTAGTTCGCGTCCCAGGCCGCCTCGTAGGTGTCCTTGAACACGATGAACTCCAGCTCCGTACCGACCTGTGCGGTGTAGCCGAGTTCGGCGAGGCGCTCCAGCTGGCGGCGGAGGATCTGGCGGGGCGCGGCGACGACCGGGGAGCCGTCGTTCCAGGCGAGGTCGGCGACGAGCAGGGCGGTGCCCGCGTTCCAGGGCACACGGCGGAGGGTGGACAGGTCGGGGCGCATCGCGAAGTCGCCGTACCCGCGGTCCCAGGAGGACATCGCGTACCCGTCGACGGTGTTCATCTCGGTGTCGACGGCGAGGAGGTAGTTGCAGCCCTCGGTGCCGTGGTGCAGGACCTCGTCCAGGAAGAAGCGGGCGGAGAACCGCTTGCCCTGCAGTCGCCCTTGCATGTCGGGGAAGGCGAGGACGACAGTGTCGATCTCACCGCTCGCGACGAGGGCGTGCAGTTCCTCGATGCTCAGCGGGGGTGTGCGGTCTGCCACGGGGGAGCTCCTTCGGCTTCTTTCACGAGGGTGCCGTGCTTCTGCGGCCGGGGCGGGGGCTCTAAGGTATTGGTGAGAACCATTGCTTGGGAAGGGGGTACGGCCATATGTCGCTGGACGCGGACGGCGCCCTCGACGACCCGTTGACTCCGGTGCTGCGACCGGTGCGGGCGGGCAACGGCTTCGAGGAGGCACTGGAGCAGATCCTCCAGGTGGTCCGGCTGGGGCTGGTCCCGGGCGGCGAACGGCTGCCCGCCGAGCGGGAGCTGGCGGAGCGGCTGGGAATCAGCCGGGTGACGCTGCGCGAGGTGCTCAAGGTGCTCCAGGACCAGGGTCTGGTGGAGTCCCGGCGCGGGCGGTACGGCGGCACGTTCGTGCTGCCGCGCGCGGACGCGGGCGGCGAGGACGAGCTGCGGCGCCGGATCACCGAGGTGGACATCGAGGACGTGCTGCGCTTCCGGGAAGTGCTTGAGGTGGGCGCGGCCGGGCTGTGCGCGGCGCACGGTCTGACCGGCGAGCAGGCGGGCCGCCTCCGCGAGGCCCTCGCCCGCACCCACGAGGCCCCGCTCGCGGACTACCGCCGCCTGGACACCCTCCTCCACCTCACGATCGCCGAGCTGTGCGGCTCCCCCTCGCTCACCGCCCAGTACGCGGCGGTACGGGCGACGGTCAACGACCTCCTCGACTGCATCCCGCTCCTGGTGCGCAACCTGGAGCACTCCCAGCGCCAGCACATCGCGCTGGTGGAGGCGGTGCTGGACGGGGACGCGGACGGCGCCCGGGAGATGATGCGGGAGCACTGCGCGGGGACGGCGGCGCTGCTGCGGGGCTTTCTGGCGTAACGGCCCATCGGCGTGTCATAAAGGTACGCACGAACACCTTTGTGACACGGGAGGGGCCCATGACCGGACGGCCGCTGATCGGCGTGAGCACGTATCTGGAGGCCGGTGCCCGCTGGGGTGCCTGGGAGCTGGAGGCGGCCCTGCTGCCGGCCGGCTATCCGCGCCTGGTCCAGCGGGCCGGCGGCCTCGCGGCCCTGCTGCCCCCGGACGATCCCGGGCTCGCGGCGGCGACGGTGGCCCGGCTGGACGGCCTGGTGATCGCGGGCGGCCCGGACGTCGAGCCGGTCCGCTACGGCGCCGAGCCCGACCCCCGCACCGGCCGCCCGGCCCGCGCCCGGGACGCCTGGGAGCTGGCCCTGATCGACGCGGCGCTGGCGGCGGGGATACCACTGCTCGGCATCTGCCGCGGCATGCAGCTGCTGAACGTCGCCCTGGGCGGCACCCTCGTCCAGCACATCGACGGCCACGCGGAGGTCCCCGGCGTCTTCGGCAGCCACCCGGTCAAGCCGGTCCCCGGAACCCTGTACGCCGGGACGGTCCCTGACGAGACCTCCGTCCCCACCTTCCACCACCAGGCCGTGGACCGCCTCGGCGAGGGCCTGCTGGCCTCCGCGCACGCCACGGACGACGGCACGATCGAGGCGATCGAGCTCCCCGCCGACCGCGGCTGGGTCCTCGGCGTCCAGTGGCATCCGGAGATGGGCGAGGACCTGCGGGTCATGCGCGCCCTGGTCACAGCCGCGTCCTGAGCCACTCCAGCGCCGCGTCGCCCTGCGCGCGCTGGAACGCGCGCAGGGTGGGCAGGCCGGGCGGCGCGGGCCGCACCGAGTGCTCCAGGAAGAACCCGGCGAGCGCGGCCAGCGCCGCGGTGACGGCGTCGCGGTCGGCCTCCCGGCCGAGCGGATGCGCGCCGAACACCTCCTCCGGGTCCGGCCCGCCCTGAGCCCGCACACACGGCAGCATCACCAGCAGGTCGAACCACGGCGCGGCCCGCACGGCATGCGGCCAGTCCACGAAGACGACTCCCCCGTCCGCCGTCAGCAGCATGTTGTCGGCGCGCAGGTCGGCATGGGCGAGGGTGTCCCCGCCGACGGCCCCGGGCCAGGGCTCGGCGAGACGAACCAGGTCGTCCAGGCGGGAGACGGTCCAGCCGTCGAGCCGACCGACGGCTCCGTCCGGGCCCTCGACGAGCCTGCGCCAGCCGTCGAAGGTGTCCGCGAGGTGCTCGGCGGCGGGCGGGGCCTCGACGGGGGACGGCGTGAGCGTACGACCGAGGGTGCCGACGGCGTCGAGGACGCGCCGCAGCTCGTCCGCCCGCCACGGGATGTGCGGCTGACGCCCGTCCACCTCCTCGAAGACCAGCGCCACCCAGGTGCCGTCGTCATAGCTGCCGAGCAGGCGAGGCGCAGGCACGGCAGCCGGCAGGGCAGCGGCGTTCCGCGCCTCCGCGCGGTGCAGAGCGGGGCTGTCCGCGTTGACCTCGGCACTGACCGCCTTCACGAACCCGGTGCGATGTCCGGCGGTACGGATCCTCGCGGCGACACCCGGCGAGAACCCTCCGGCCTGGGTGACGGCATGCACGACCGGCCCACCGCCGAGCAACTCGGCAACAGCGTCACGGACCGGCCCCGGCAGAGCTTCCCAGGGCGTACGGGCACCTTCGGCGGGCGGGGCGACGGGAAGGGTCATGAGGGGATGGTGGAGCCGCCTCACCGCCCACCGCCACGCATTTTTCACCCCACCACCGACCACCCGCCCCCCCCCTTCGCCCCCGGCTTTCCCGCCTCGGCCTCTCAACCGACCGAGTCGGGTGGTGGGTGGGCGGCGATCACCCCCGGGTCAGGGACAGCAGCTCTCGGGCCGGGCCCGTCGGGCGGTGCCCCGTCGGCCAGACCGCGCGGAGGTCGCGGCGGAGTGCGACGCCCTCTACCGGGATGCTCACCAGTCGCCGCATGGCGAGTTCCTCCCCGACGGCCAGTTCGCTCAGTACCGCAGGGCCCGCGCCGCTGACCGCCGAGGCCTTGACCGCGGTGGTCGACGAGAGTTCGATCAGCGGGCGGGCGAGGCCGCCCAGCGCGACGTCGAGGACCTGGCGGGTCCCGGATCCGCGTTCGCGGAGGATGAGGGGGGTGGCGGCCAACTCCTCGGCGGCGAGCGGGCGTCGGCGGCGGGCCCACGGGTGGGCGGGGGCGACGACGACGATCAGCCGGTCATGGGCGATCACCGCGGAGTCCAGGCCCGGCGGGACGGTCAGCCCCTCCACGAAGCCCAGGTCAGCCTCGTCGGCGAGCAGCCGTTCGGCCACCGCCGCCGAGTTGCCCGCGAGCAGGGACACCGCCGTGTCGGGGCGCTGGGCGCGCAGCGCGAGCAGCCAGCCCGGCAGGAGGTACTCGGCGATGGTCATGCTCGCCGCGACCCGCAGCCGGGAGTCCCGCCGGTGCCGCAGCGCCTGCGTCCCCGCGTCGAAGGCCTCCGCCGCCTCCACCACCCGCCGCGCCCAGTCGGTCACCAGCGCCCCGGACTCGGTGAGCCGGGAGCCGCGCGGCGAGCGGTCGACGAGGGCCACGCCCAGTTGCCGTTCCATCGACCGGATCCGGCTGCTGGCCGCCGGCTGGGTGATGCCGACCTCCCGCGCCGCCGCCCCGAGGCTGCCCAGCCGCGCCACCGCCAGCAGCAGCTCCAGCGCCCCGAGATCCGGCACCCGGTGCGCCAGCGTGCCACCACCACCCGCCCGTTCCTCCGCCTGGCTCATAAGACCAGCTTATGCCCCCATAGAACAGCACTCCCTGGTCGCGGGCGCGGGTCGGCGGGACCGTGGAGCCATGGTCACCGCAGTCCGGTATCTCGGCCCCAACTGGTACGCCTCCGTCATGGGCACCGCGGCCCTCGCCCTCGGCGGTGCCGCGCTCGGTGGCGGCGGCCCGCGGGAGCTGTTCGTCGGCCTCTGGGTGCTGTCCCTGCTGCAGCTTCTGGTCCTGCTGGTCGCCCGCGCCCTGCACTGGACCTACCACCGCGACCAGGCCCTCACCCATCTGCGTGATCCGGCGGTCGCCCCCTTCTACGGCTGCCTCTCGATGGCGCTGCTGGCCGTCGGCGGCGGTGCGCTCGCGCTCGGGCGGGACTGGATCGGCGAGCCGGCGGCCGTCGTCCTCGACGCCGTGCTGTTCGTCGCCGGTACGGCCGTCGGGCTGACGGCCGCCGTCGCCGTGCCGTACCTGCTGGCCGTACGCCATCGGGTCGAGCCCGGTCAGGCCACCCCGGCGTGGCTGCTGCCGCTGGTCGCGCCGATGGTGTCGGCGGCGCTCGGGCCGCAGCTCGTACCGCATCTGCCGGCGGGGCAGCCGCGCGAGACCCTGCTGTTCGCGTGCGTGGCGATGTTCGGGATGAGCCTGCTGGTCACCCTGCTGATGCTGACCCTGGTCTTCGCCCGGCTGGTCACCCGCGGCCCGCTCCCGCCGGCGCTCACCCCGACGATCCTGCTGGTGCTGGGGCCGCTCGGGCAGTCGACCACGGCGGTGGGCGTGTTCGCGGACCTCGCGCCCGGGGTCGTACCGGCCCCCTACGCGGCCGGTTTCGGCCTGCTCGCCGTGCTCTACGGCGTTCCGGTGATGGGCTTCGCGCTGCTGTGGCTGGCGCTGGCGGTCGCGCATGTGGTGCGGGCCCGGCGGCACGGTATGCGGTTCGCGATGACCTGGTGGTCGTTCACCTTCCCGGTGGGCACCTGTGTCACCGGCGCGGCCGCCCTCGCCCGGCACACCGGCCTCGCCGCCTACGACGGGCTGGCGGTCGGCCTGTACGGCCTGCTGGTGGCCGGCTGGCTCGCGGCGGCGTCCGGCACCGTGCGCGGCCTGCTCAGCGGCGAGCTGCTCGCAGCGCCCCGGCCAGCGCCCGCGGCGCCGTCGCCAGCGACGGTCCGTACCACGTCAGGTGCCGTCCGCTGACCAGCGCGCAGGGCAGTCCGGGGAACGCCTCCGGGCCGTCGTCGCTGGTGAAGCGGTAGGGCTCGTCCGGGAGGACGACCAGGCCGGGGGAGGCGTCGTTCAGCTCCGCGACCGGCACACGGGGGTAGCGCTCGGCGTGGGTGGCGTACATGTTCGTGAAGCCGAGCCGGTGCAGGACGTCGCCGGCGAAGGTGTCCCGGCCGAGGACCATCCAGGGGCGTCGCCAGATGGGTACGACCACCGTCGTACGAGGGCCGGGCACCGGTGCCGACCAGGCCGCCTCGGCCTCCGCGAGCCAGCGGGGGCGGGGGTCCGCGCCGCAGGCGGCCAGCACCCGGGCCAGTTCCCGGAAGGCCTGGGGCACCTCCCGTACCTCCGTGACCAGCACCTTCACCCCGGCCGCGCGCAGCGCGTCGAGGTCGGGGGCGCGGTTCTCCTCCTCGTTGGCGATCACCAGGTCGGGGGCGAGGGCGAGGATCCGGTCGAGGTCGGGGTTCTTGGTGCCGCCGACACGGGGGACGTCGAGGTCGGCCGGATGGCTGCACCAGTCGGTCGCGCCGACCAGCACTCCCGGCGCGGACACGGCCACCGTCTCGGTGAGCGACGGGACCAGGGAGACCACCCGCATCAGCGCTGACGGTCCTGGACCGCCTCGATGTGTTCCGCCACCGCCACCACGATCACCCTGGTGTCCGGGACCGTCGCCCGCCAGCGGTGGCGGACCCCGCCGGTGAGGTAGAGGGTGTCGCCGCGGCCGAGGCGGTAGGCGCGGCCCTCGGCCTCGATCTCCACCGCGCCGTCGGCGACGTACATCAACTCGTCGTTGCGATGCTGGAATTCGCGGCCGGCGTCGTGGTCGCCGGTGAACTCCGAGGCGTGCAGCTGGTGGTGACCGCGGACCAGGGAGCGCACCCGGGGGGCGAAGTCCGGCTCGGTGGCGTCGTCGGCGCGTACGACGTCCACGCTGCACGCCGGGTCGGCGGCGGCGAGGAGTTCGACGGCGGTGGTGCGCAGGGCGTCGGCGAGCTTCTCCAGGGAGGTGCGGCTGGGGCGGGCCCTGTCGTTCTCGATCTGGCTCAGGAAGGGCACCGACAGGCCGCTGCGCTCGGCCACGACGGCGAGGGTGAGCTCCAGCGAGCGGCGGCGCCGTCGCACTGCCGCGCCCACCCGCACGGGCTGCTGGTCTTTGTGGTCGCCCATCGCTCCGGCTCCCTCCTTCGCTCGTCGTTCCGTCCCTCGGGTGTCCGGCGGCGGCCGGGCCCCTCCTGAGGGGTTCTCTGCACCCTACGCATGTTCGGCAAACCGTTTCAGGCGGCCGTCACATCCCTGTCACGTCCGGTGAGCCCGACCCTCACAGTTCGCGCCAGTACACGAGCTCGCCGCACTCTCCGGGCGCGGACTCCTCCTTCGGGATGAAGACGCTGACCAGGAGGGCCGGACGGCCGTCGGGGTCGGTGATCAGCGCGGCCGACGGATTGGCGAAGGCGCGGCTGCCGCCGGGGGTGCGCAGGCCGACCCGGTCGGCCCGGCCGGAGGCGGGGTCGTAGGCATACGTCGACCAGCTCCCGAAGTCGTTCCGCAGGCGCTGGCCCTCGATCAGGACGAGAGGGCGCCCTATGAGTTCAATGCGCGAGCGGTCGCCGATGTTCCCGCCGGTGCCCCGGGCGAGGAGTGCCTGGTCCAGGCGGGGATCCGGGCGGGCCTGCCATCGCGTGAAGTCCCGCAGGGTGGCGCGGAGTTGGCGGTCGACGGCGCAGCCGGCGCGGTAGTGGCCGGTCAGTTCCACGGTGTCGCCGCGGACCGCGGTGATGTCCGGGGTGCCCTCGGCGCAGTCGGACAGCGTGCGGGGGGCGTCGAACGCGCGGTCGGACCTTCCGGCCAGCAGCGCGGCAAGGTCTGGGTAATGCCGTAGCGCTATGTGGTTGGCCGGATCCTTTTCGTAGGCGAGGACCCATCCGCCGGTGCCGTCGGGGTGCAGAGAGGGCTGGCTGGTGCCGGCGCCGAAGTCGTGACGGCGGGTCCAGACGCGCAGGTCGGTGGAGGTGGCGACGGCCGTGTGGAAGCGGCCGTCGGCGAGGGTGGTGTGGTAGACGGCGAGGTAGCCGCCGCCGTACGCCGTGGGCACCGGGGTGATCTCGGCGGTGTCCATGGTGCGGCCGGTGTCGTCCCGGGCGTCGAAGACCGCGCCGTCGGCCCGTCCCACGTCCCCGGCGAGCGCCTCGAAGCGGGCGGTGGCCGCCGAGGCCGGGTCCGGGCTCGCCTCCGACAGCCGGGGGACGGTGACCGCGGCCGTCAGAAGCAGCAGAAGGGGCAGCAACTGGCGGATCACGGGGTGCTCACAGGAACGCGCGGGGGCGGGGCGTCAGAGCGTACGGCCCCGGGCCCGGACCGGTGCCGGGTGGGCGGGGTGGGGTGCGCCACACCCCGCCCGGCGGCTCATGTCCCGACCGGCGCCCACTTGTCGACGAGAGCGGGGTTCCGCTTCAGCCAGGAGCGCACCGCGTCCTGCTCCTTTCCCTGGCCGGCCTTCTGGATGGCGGCCTCCAGGCCGGTGAGCTGCCGCTCCGTCATCGAGAAGTCCTTCAGCCACTTGCCGACCTGCGGGTTGTCGTCGGCGAAGCCCTTGCGGGAGAGGGTGTGCACGCCGTCGCCGGAGCCCCAGGCGCCCTGCGGGTCCTTGAGCTTCTTGAGGTCGTAGTCGCTGTAGGCCCAGTGCGGGGACCAGAGCGTGACCAGGATGGGCTGCTTCTTGGCGTAGGCCCGCTTCAGCTCGGCGAGCATGGCGGGCGTGGAGCCGTCGACGACCTGGTAGGTGCCGTCGAGGCCGTACTCCTTGAGCACCTTGGTCTTGAGCAGGCCCATCATCCCGGCGCTGGGTTCGATGCCGACGATCTTCCCGCCGAACTCGGCGGCGTGGTTCTTCAGGTCGGCCAGGGAGTTCACGTCCTTCACGTACGAGGGGACGGTGAGCTCCAGGGAGGTGGGCCCGTACCAGCTGCCGAGGTCGTCGAGCTGCTTGCCGTACTTCTTCCAGTACTCGGCGTGCGTGGTGGGCAGCCAGGAGTCGGTCTCGAAGTCCAGCTGGCCGGTGGCGAGGCCGGTGTAGAGGGGGCCGGCCGCGTACTGGGTGGTGGTCACCTTGTAGCCGCGTTCCTCCAGGATCTCCTTCCAGAGGAAGGTGGAGGCGATGCCCTCGTCCCAGGGGATGTAGCCGATCTTGAGCTCCTTGCCCTGGCCGACATTGGTGGCCGAGGCCTGGTCCGTGGTGTCGGAGGCGGAGCCGAAGACGCCCATCCCGCCGGCGACCAGGGCGAGGACGACCACGCCGACGACGGCCACCACCGGGCGGGGGCGGTAGGTCCAGGGGGTCGGGCGGACCTTGGCGGCGGCCCGGCGGCCGAGCGGGGAGAGCTGGGTGCCGAGCGCGCTGGTCATCCGGTCGAGGTAGATGGCGAGGACGACGATGCCGACGCCCGCCTCGAAGCCGAACCCGATGTCGAGCTGGCCGATGGCCTCGTTGACGGCGCCGCCGAGGCCGCCGGTGCCGACCATGCCGGCGATCACGACCATGGACAGGCCCAGCATGATGACCTGGTTGACGCCCGCCATGATGGTGGGCAGCGCGAGCGGCAGCTGGACGCGGAGCAGGGTGTCGCGGGGTGTGGTGCCGAACGCCTCGGCGGCCTCGACCAGTTCGGCGTCGACCTGGCGGATGCCCAGCTCGGTCATGCGGACGCCGGGGGCGAGCGCGAAGATCAGGGTGGCGATCACACCGGCGGCGGTGCCAAGACCGAAGAAGAGGATGGCCGGGATCAGCAGGACCATCGACGGCATGGTCTGGAGCAGGTCCAGGACCGGTCGCACGGTGGCGCTGACCGCCTTGGAGCGGGCCGCCCAGATGCCCAGCGGGACCGAGATGACCAGCGCGATCACGGTGGCGACCAGGACCAGCGCCAGGGTGGACATGGCCCGGTCCCACAGGTCGAGGGAGTCGACGAGCGCGAACCCGGCGAAGGCGAGGACGCCCGCTCCGGCGCCGCGCAGCCACCAGGCCAGCACCGCGAGGATGCCCGCGAGCAGCAGGGGTGCGGGGGCGGTGAGGACGCCGTCGATACCGTCGTACATGCCCTCGACGACCGCGCGGATCGCGTCGAAGAGCCAGGACATGTGCGCGACGAGCCAGTTGACGCCGGAGTCGACCCAGTCGCCGAGATGCAGCCTAGGCACGGGCGGTCACCTGCTCTCCGCCGTCGCAGACCACGGGCGCGTCGTCCGCCTCCGCGAGGAAGCCGACCAGCCGCTGCCTCGGTACGACGCCCACGACCGCGTCCTCCGCGTCGAGGACGGCGACCGGGTGGCTCAACCGGGCGCTGAGCGCGCACAGTTCGGTGAACGGGGTGTCGGGGGTCGCGGTGGCGCAGCCGCAGTCCGCCTCGTCGCCGCGGACTTCGGGGTCCATGACGGCGGCGGCGGTCAGGACGCGGGAGCGGTCGACGTCCTGGATGAAGGAGGCCACGTAGTCGTCGGCGGGGCGCAGCAGGATGTCCTCGGCGGTGCCGGTCTGGACGATCCGGCCGTCGCGCATCACGGCGATGCGGTCGCCCAGGCGCATGGCCTCGTTGAGGTCGTGGGTGATGAAGACGATGGTCTTCTTCAGGGTCTTCTGGAGTTCCAGGAGCTGGTCCTGCATGTCGCGGCGGATCAGCGGGTCCAGGGCACTGAACGACTCGTCCATGAGGAGCAGGTCGGCGTCGGTGGCCAGGGCGCGGGCCAGGCCGACGCGCTGCTGCATGCCGCCGGACAGCTCGTCGGGCCAGGAGTCCTCCCAGCCGGCCAGACCGCACAGGGCGAGCGCCTCGTCGGCGCGGCGGTCGCGCTCGGCGCGGGGCACGCCCTGCACGGCCAGGCCGTAGGCGGCGTTGTCGCGGACGCTGCGGTGCGGGAAGAGCGCGAAGTGCTGGAAGACCATGCTGATCTTCCGCGAGCGCAGCTCGCGCAGTTCGCGGTCGGTGAGCGCCGTGAGGTCCTGGCCGTCGAAGCGGACCTGGCCCGCGGTGGGCTCCAGCAGGCCGTTGAGCGTGCGCAGCAGGGTGGACTTGCCGGATCCGGACAGGCCCATCACGACGAATATCTCGCCGGCCTCCACCTGGAAGGAGGCGTCGATCACGGCGGCGGTGGTGCCGTCGGCGCGCAGTTCCTCCCGGTCGGCGCCCTGGCGGAGCCGCTCCACCGCTTCGTCCGGTCGTCTGCCGAACACCTTGTACAGGTGCTCGGTCTCAAGCCTGGGTGACACACGAACCTCTCTCTCGGGGGCGCGGGGCCCTGGAAACACCGGGCCCGGCGCCTCGGGGGCGCAGGACAGAAGCCGCGCCTGCCCGGGTCCGCGCAGGTCAAACGCGCACGTGGGCCAGGTCACGAGGTCTCCACAGCCCCCGACCCGTCGTGGAGCACCCGGTCGCCGTCAGTGCGGTACGGCATGATGCGTGGCGTGACCGCACGACTGATGCTTCTCGACACCGCCTCGCTGTACTTCCGCGCCTACTTCGGCGTCCCGGACTCCGTGAAGGCGCCGGACGGCACGCCGGTCAACGCCGTGCGCGGACTGCTGGACTTCATCGACCGGCTGGTCAAGGACCACCGCCCGGACCGGCTGGTGGCCTGCATGGACGCCGACTGGCGGCCGCAGTGGCGGGTGGATCTGATCCCCTCCTACAAGGCGCACCGGGTCGCCGAGGAGCGGGAGACGGGACCGGACGAGGAGGAGGTGCCGGACACCCTCTCCCCGCAGGTGCCGGTGATCGAGGAGGTGCTGGACGCGCTCGGGATCGCCCGGGTCGGCGTCGCCGGGTACGAGGCGGACGACGTGATCGGCACCTTCACCGCGCGCGCCGACGGCCCGGTGGACATCGTCACCGGCGACCGCGACCTCTACCAGCTGGTGGACGACGGTCGCGGGGTGCGGGTGCTGTACCCGCTGAAGGGCGTCGGCACCCTGCAGACGACGGACGAGGCGTGGCTGCGCGAGAAGTACGGGGTGGACGGGCCCGGTTACGCGGATCTGGCGCTGCTGCGCGGCGACCCGAGCGACGGTCTGCCGGGAGTGCCGGGCATCGGTGAGAAGACGGCCGCCAAGCTGCTCGCCGAGTTCGGTGACCTGGCCGGGATCATGGCCGCGGTCGACGACCCGAAGGCGAAGCTCACCCCGTCGCAGCGCAAGCGGCTGGACGAGGCCCGCCCGTATGTGGCCGTGGCGCCGAAGGTGGTCCGGGTCGCGGGTGACGTACCGCTGCCGGACGTGGACACCGTGCTGCCGAAGGCCCCGCGCGACGCGGCCCGGCTGGACGCGCTGTCGGCGCGCTGGGGCCTGGGCGGCTCGCTGAACCGGCTGCTGGTGACACTCGGCGGGTGACGGCCTGAGAATTGTTCTGGTAAAGCGCGCTCATCAAGTGTTCATGGAAGAGGTGTTAACTGGGATCGAGGTGCTAACTTAGGTAAACCTAACCAATGGAGCAGGGAGGCCGGTCATGGCAGAGCGCCCGGGTCGTAAGCCGCGTAAGCCCCAATCCGCCCAGGTCGTGCGCACCGAACGGCTGACTCCGCACATGCAGCGTGTGGTCCTCGGCGGTGACGGACTGGCCGGCTTCGCCGCGGACACCTGCACCGACCATTACGTCAAACTCCTCTTCGGCCCGGAAGGTGTCACCTACCCGGAGCCCTTCGACCTGGAGCGGATCCGCGCCGAGTTCCCGCGCGAGCACTGGCCCGTGACCCGGACCTACACGGTGCGCTCCTGGGACGCCGAGCACCGTGAGCTGACCCTGGACTTCGTCGTGCACGGCGACGAGGGCCTGGCCGGGCCGTGGGCGTGCCGCGTCCAGCCGGGCGAGACCGTGCGCTTCATGGGTCCCGGCGGTGCCTACGCCCCCGACACCGACGCCGACTGGCATCTGCTCGCCGGCGACGAGAGCGCGCTGCCCGCGATCGCCCGCTCCCTGGAGTCCCTGCCCGCCGGGTCGCAGGCCTTCGCCTTCATCGAGGTGCCCGGCCCCGAGGAGGAGCAGAAGATCGACTCCGATGTGCCGGTCGTCTGGCTGCACCGGGGAGACCGGCCGGTCGGCCAGGCCCTGGTCGCGGCGGTCCGGGCGCTGGAGTTCCCGGAGGGCCGGGTGCACGCCTTCGTCCACGGCGAGGCGAGCTTCGTGAAGGAGCTGCGGGCGCTGCTGCGCGTCGACCGCCAGATCCCGCGCGAGGACCTGTCGATCTCCGGCTACTGGCGGCTGGGCCACAACGAGGACGGCTGGCAGGCCTCCAAGCGTGAGTGGAACGCCCGTATCGAGGCGGAGCAGGAGAGCGGCGGGGCGGCCGCCGCCTGAGAAATCCGTGAGCCCGGCCCGAAGGCCGCGTGGCCCCCAAGGCCCGGAGACCGCGTGGCCCCAACGCCCGGAGACCGCCTGGCCCGAAGGCCCGGAGGCCGGCGGCACCCGAGGGCGCCGCCGGACCGTGTCACCCGTGGGGGCCGCTCACACCGACCGCTGGTAGGACCGGAACGTCCTGATCGACAGCCACACGGCCGCGACCGCCAGCGCCAGCAGCGCCCCGCCACGCCCGAGCACCGCACCCCAGTCGGGGTCCGCCGACATCGCCGAACGGCCCGCCACCATCGCCCAGTCGAGCGGGTTGAAGTCGGCGATGTGCCGTATCCAGCCGGGCATCTGGGACGGCGCCATGAAGGCGCTGGAGAGGAAGGTCAGCGGCAGCAGCAGGAAGGTGTTGATCCCGATGATCGACTCCCGCTCCCGCACCAGCATGCCGAGCGCGTTGGACAGCGCCCCGAAGACGGTGCCGAGCAGCACGGCGGCCACCACCAGGACCGCGATGCCCCCGATCCCGCCCGGGTAGTCGGCGCCGCCCAGCAGCCCGAGCAGCACGATGATCAGTGACTGTCCCGCGGTGATCAGGCCGTTGTTCACCACGTTGCCGTTCATCAGCGCGGCCCGGCTGACCGGTGTGGTCAGGAAGCGGTTGAGGGTGCCGCGCTGGATCTCCTCCAGCGTGCCCATGCCCGCCCACATGTTGGAGCTGAGGGCGCTCATCACGACCACGCCCGGCACCAGGTAGTCGAGGTACGAGGTGGTGCCGAAGCCGCCCAGCTCGACGACCTTCTTGAAGAGGCTGCCGAACAGGAACAGCCAGATCACCGGCTGGATCAGGGTGATGATCGCGTACGCGGGCTGACGGGCGAACACCAGCAGCTGACGCTGGGTCATGTACCAGGTCTGGGACAGGGCTTCGCTCATCGCGCACCTCCGGTCAGGGCGAGCGTCCCGGCGGTGTCGGCCTCCGTGTAGCGGCGGCCCGCATAGCGCAGATAGACGTCGTCGAGGGAGGGACGGGCGACGGTCGCGGCGGCCACGGTCACCCCGGCCCGCTCCAGCGCGGCGAGCAGGGCGGGCACGGCGGCGGCCCCGTCGTCCGCGCGGGCGCTGATCCGGCGTCCCTCGAACAGCACCTCGTGCACCCCCGGCAGCCCGGTCAGGGCGCCGGCGAGCAGGGTGCGGCCGGCGTCCCCGGGCGCCTCGCGCAGTTCCAGGTGGACGGCGTCGCCGCGCAGTTCGCCCTTGAGGGAGTCGGGAGTGCCCTCGACGACGACCCGGCCGCGGTCGACGATCGCGATCCGCTCGGCGAGCCGGTCGGCCTCCTCCAGATAGTGCGTGGTGAGCAGGATGGTCAGCCCCTCCTCCCCCGCCAGCCGCCCGATCTCGTCCCACATCGCGGTGCGGGCCTCCGGGTCGAGGCCGGTGGTGGGCTCGTCCAGGAAGAGCACCTCGGGACGGTGGACCAGGCCGAGGGCCACGTCGAGGCGGCGCCGCATCCCGCCCGAGTAGCCCTTGACCGGGCGGCTCGCGGCGTCGGTGAGGCTGAAGCGGTCCAGCAGTTCGTCGACCCGGCGGTCGAGGGCGGTACCGCGCAGGCCGTAGAGCCTGCCCTGGAGCCGGAGGTTCTCCCGGCCGGTGGCGACCGGGTCGGCACCGGAGTTCTGGGCGACCACGCCGATCGCGCGGCGCACCCGGTCCGGGTGGCGCAGCACGTCGTGGCCGGCCACGGTGGCGGTGCCCGAGTCGGGGCGGGCCAGGGTGGTGAGGATCTTGACGGTGGTGGACTTGCCGGCGCCGTTGGGCCCGAGGAGCCCGAAGACGATGCCGGGTTCGACGGTGACGTCCATGCCGTTCAGGGCGGTGACGTCACCCGGGTAGGTCTTGATCAGCTGGCGCGCCTGCACTGCGGGCGCACGGGTGCTCATGTCGGCTGCTCTCCTGAGGAAAACGCGAATGATCGCGGATGATCGACGGATGGTCGTGATGGATCCGCGCGTTGAGCACCGGGCTATCCTGGGTGTGCCGCACCTCGATGGCCCGGAGCCGCCGCACGGCGGGTCTCGGTTCGGGGTTCGAGACCCCGGCCGGGCTGCTGCAACAGCTCTGCCGGGGTTCTTTCGCTAGTGCTGCTTCTGCTCGAAGTCGGCCTCCAGCTTCAGGTACTCGTCGGGGATCTCCCCCGTCTCATGGAAGGTGCGCCAGTCCACGACACCCGGGAAGCTGCCCTCGGTCAGCTCCACCAGGAAGCCGCGCACCCACTCGGCCTGCGCCTCGACCATGTGCAACTGGTACTCGGTCTCGACGACGAAGAGCCGGGGCAGCGTCTCCCGCAGCTTGTCGAGGCCACCGCGCAGACCGGCGGCCTGCACGTCGAGCGTCTTGAGCCGCTCCTCCAGCAGCCGGGTGACCTCGTCGGGATGGAGCACCCCCATCAGCGACAGCGCCGCCTCGAAGATGGGGTACTCCTTCGCGGGCACGGCGATCAGGTCCGAGAGCCACTCGGCCGTCTCCTCGCGTCCGGCGTCGGTGATGCCGTAGAGCGTGCGCTCGGGGCGGTTGCCCTGCCGCTCCACGTCCGTGACCTCGACGAAGCCGTGTTTCTCCAGGTTCTGCACCACGGTGTAGAGCGAGCCGTAGTTGATCTTCAGGCTGGCGTCCTTGCCGCGTCTGCGCAGGGTCTGGGCGATCTCGTACGGATGCATCGGCCGTTCGACGAGCAGCACCATCACGGCGAGCGCCAGGGGATTGCTCAGCTTGCGGCGCCGGGCGGCCATCGACACTCACCTCGCCTTCCTCGTCTCCGAATATCCGTGACCGAACATATCGCGTACCGTACACGAACGTCAATACACACGATGTATCGCGTCTGAAGCGGCCACGCAAGGACGTGAGCACTTGGGCCCGCCCCGGACATGCCGGTGTGACGCGGCGGAAACAGCACGTCCCTAATTTCTGTCGCTCGACAGGAAATCCGCCTGACAGGCAGGTATCGCCGTGACCACCACCGACGACCGCTCACTGACGAAGACCGACGACCAATCCCTGGAGGAGTTCGGCTACCGCCAGGAGCTGCACCGCAGCCTCGGCCGGTACGCCTCGTTCGCCGCCGGGTTCTCCTTCATCTCCGTACTGACGACCGTCTTCCAGTTCTTCGCCTTCGGGTACGCGTTCGGCGGCCCGGTCTTCTTCTGGGCCTGGCCGGCCGTGCTGATCGGCCAGTTGCTGGTGGCCGCCTGCTTCGCCGAACTGGCCGGGCGCTACCCGATCTCCGGCGCGATCTACCAGTGGTCCTCCCGCCTCTCGAACCCGGCGTTCGGCTGGTTCGCCGGCTGGATCATGGTGATCGGGCAGATCGTGGTGGTCGCGGCGGCCGCGCTGGCCCTGCAGATGGTGCTGCCCGCGCTCTGGTCCGGCTTCCAGCTGATCGGCACGGACGCGGCGCCGACCTCGGCCGACGGGGCCGCCAACGCCGCGGTGCTGGGCGTCGTCCTGCTGGTCCTGACCACCCTCGTGAACGTCATGGACAACCGGGTGATGTCCGTGATCAACCGGGTCGGGGTGACCGCCGAGATCATCGGCGCGGTCCTGATCGTCGTCCTGCTGCTCACCCACTCCCGGCGCTCCCCCGGCATCACGTTCCACACCGGGACGGCGGCCGAGGGCGGCCTGCTGGGCGCGCTGCTGGTCGGCTCGTTCACCGCCGCGTACGTGATGATCGGCTTCGACAGCGCGGGCGAGATGAGCGAGGAGACGCACCAGCCGCGGCGTACCGCTCCGCGCACGATCCTCACGGCGCTGGGGGCGGCGGGCCTGCTGGGCGGCCTCGTGGTGCTGGGCGGGCTGCTGGCCGCGCCCAGCCTCACCGACGGACGGCTGGGGGTGGACGGGCTCAGCTACGTCCTGACCAGCAGCCTCGGGGACGGGGTGGGTCGGGTGCTGCTGGCCGATGTCGTGGTGGCGATCGCGGTGGCGACGCTGGCGATCCAGACGGCGGCCTCCCGGATGCTGTTCTCCATGGCGCGGGACGGGCAACTGCCGTTCGCCGACCGGCTGGCGCGGGTGAACCCGCGGACCGGGATGCCGAGTGCGCCGGCCGTGGTGGTGGGGGTGCTGTCCGCCGCGCTGCTGCTGCTCAACTTCGTCTCCCCGGACGCGTTTCTGGCGATCGGGACGACGTGCATCGTGATGCTGTATCTCGCCTACGCGATGGTGACCGGGCCGTTGCTGGTACGGCGGCTGCGGGGCGAGTTCCGGGCCGAGGGGACGGACGAGACCGGGGCGCCGTTGTTCTCGCTGGGGCGATGGGGGGTGCCGGTCAACGCGGTCGCGCTGCTGTACGGGCTGGTGATGACCGTGAACCTGGCGTGGCCTCGGGGGGCGGTGTACGACCCGGCGGGGGGTCACTGGTACTTCCGGTGGTTCACGGTGCTGTTCTTGGGCGTGACGGTGGGGCTGGGGGCCGTGTGGAGGCTGACGCGTACAGAGCAGCCGGCGGCCGTTCCCCTATCCGAGGCCATCTAGTACGTCGGCTGCCGGTTGTCTGTGGCTGGTCGCGCAGTTCCTCCCCCAGCCTCCGGCCGGGGGTACCCCCAGCGCCCCTGGCGGGGCGCTGCGCCTACCCTTGGCTGCACATGAGACGGAAGACCCCTGCCCCGCCCTCTCCCCTCCCCCAGCGCCGAGGGGTGGACCCCGTTCGGGTGCGGTTGCCCTTTTCCGACGAGTGGGCCACTGTCGGCGCCTACCTGATCGAAAGGCTCTCCGGAGCCGGGCCCGGTGTCGTCGCGGGGATGTTGGACTCGGGGCTCGTCGTGGGCGCTGACGGACGACCGGTCGGCGCCCGCGCCCCGTACACGCCCGGCCTCTACCTCTGGTTCCACCGCGACCTGCCCCCCGAGGTCCCCGTCCCCTTCCTCCTCGACGTCGTCTATCGCGACTCGCACATCGTCGTCGCCGACAAGCCGCACTTCCTCGCCACCACCCCACGCGGCAGTCACGTCACGGAGACGGCGCTGGCGCGGCTGCGGCGGGAGCTGGGGATTCCCTCGCTCGGGGCCGCCCATCGGCTGGACCGGCTCACGGCCGGACTGGTGCTGTTCACGGTGCGGCCCGAGGAGCGGGGGGCGTATCAGACGCTGTTCAGCGAGCGGCGGGTGCGGAAGGAGTACGAGGCGATCGCGTCGTACGATCCCTCGCTCGCGCTTCCCCGGACCGTGCGCAGTCGCATCCTGAAGGAGCGCGGGGTGCCGGCGGCCAGAGAGGTCGAGGGGCCGGTGAACGCGGAGACCTTGATCGAACTGACCGATACCAGAGGCCCGTTGGGTCGGTACCGGCTCGCCCCGCACACCGGGCAGACCCATCAACTGCGCGTCCATATGAGCGCGTCGGGGGTGCCGATTCTCGGTGATCCGCTGTATCCGGTCGTGACCGGCCCCGTGCCGGACGGTGACTTCCGGCGGCCGCTGCAACTGCTGGCGCGGCGGCTGGAGTTCACCGATCCGGTCACGGGGGTGGAGCATCGGCTCGTCAGCGGGCGCACGCTGCGGGCCTGGGAGTCGTACGAGGACTGGGCCGGTCGGCCGGAGCGCTAACGGCCCAGCCACCAGCGGCGCAGCCGCGGCCAGATGCCGCGTGGGGCGGCCGCCGGTTCGGGCGCGGGCGGGGCGACGGGTGCCGGAGCCGGACGGGGCTCCACCGGCTCCGGGGTCGCCGGGGCGGAGGCCGGGCGGACCGTGCCGAGCTGCCAGTCGCTGCGCTGCGGCGGGACCAGCGCGGGGCTCGGCATGAGGGTGACGTCCTGCTTCGGCTTCGGGTCGAAGCGGACCGGCAGATCCACCAGGTGCCGGGAGGCGATGGACGCGCGCCAGCGCAGCTCCTCCTCGTCGCAGTCCAGCTGGATGTCGGAGAGACGGGTGAGCAGCTGGTCGACGCCGACGTCGGCGATGGCGCGGCCGATGTCCTGGCCGGGGCACTCGTGCGGGCCGCCGCCGAAGGCGAGGTGCGAGCGGTTGCCCTGCATGTTGGCGTTGAGGTCGGGGCGGACGCGCGGGTCGACGTTGCCCGGGGCGGGCGCGTAGAGCAGTCCGTCACCCTTGCGGATGCGCTGGCCGCCGAGTTCCGTGTCCTGCTTGGCGAAGTAGGCGAAGACGGTGCTGAACGGCGGTTCGTCCCACAGGGACTGCTCGATCGCCTCCGGCACGGTCATCTGGCCGCCGTTGAGCTGGGCGCGGAAACCGGGCTCGGTGAGGACCATGCGCAGGGCGTTGGCGAGGAGGTTCGCGGTGGTCTCGTAGGCGGCGTAGAGGACGACCCGCAGGTGCTGGGCGACCTCGTCGTCGTTGAGCCCGGCCGGGTGGTTGACGAGGTGGCTGGTGAAGTCGTCCTCGGAACGGGCCCGGCGGCGGGCGGTGAGCCGGGTCAGGCAGCCCATGACGTACTCGTTGCTGGCGATCGCGGTCTCGGTGCCCTTGAGCGCGTCCCGGGTGGCCTCCACGATCCGGTCGTTGTACTCCTCGGGCATGCCGAGCAGTTCGCACATGACGGCCATCGGCAGGTGCTCGGAGTACTGGGAGACCAGCTCCGCGCGGCCCTTCTCGCAGAACTCGTTGACCAGCAGCTGGGTGTAGCGGCCGATGAGGCGGCGGATGCTGCGGTGGTCGATGGTGGTCATGGCGCCCTGGACCGCCGCCCGCAGCCGCAGGTGTTCGTCGCCCTCGGCGTGCGAGCAGATGGGCTGCCAGGCGATGTGCGGCATGAGGGGGTGGTCGGGCTTGACCATGCCCTCGCGCAGCGGGGTCCAGATGCGGCTGTCCCGGGTGAAGACGGCGGGGGTCCGGACCATCTGGAGGTTCTCGGTGAGCCCGAGGACCACCCAGACCGGTACGTCGTCGTGGAGCAGGACGGGGGCCACGGCGCCGTGGTCCTCGCGCAGTTTCTCGTACAGCTCGCCCAGGTGGTCCGCGTCGGCGCCGTAGAGCCGTTGCAGTCCGCCGGGGCCGCGGTCGTGCGCCGGGCAGCCGGGCGGTGGGGCCGGGTCGGTGCTGGTGCCGGCCGGGACGGGGGATTCAGGCGTCACAGTGATCGCTCCGGGGAGAGGTGTCAGGTGAGCGCGCCGGACATGGCGAGCGAGTGCAGGAAGCGCATCAGGGTCATCAGGACGTCCCGGCTGGAGGCCCGGCGGCGGGCGTCGCACTCGATGATGGGGATCTCGGGCGACAGGTCCAGCGCGGTGCGCAGTTCCCCGACGGGGTAACGGGGGGCGTCCGGGAAGGAGTTGACGGCCACGACGAACGGCACGCCGCGCTCCTCCAGGCGCCCCATGACGTCGAAGCTGACCTCCAGGCGCCGGGTGTCGATGAGGACGACCGCGCCGAGGGCGCCCTCGAACAGGCCGTTCCACAGGAACCAGAAGCGTTCCTGGCCGGGGGTGCCGAAGAGGTAGAGGACCAGCTGGTCGGTGATGCTGATCCGGCCGAAGTCCATGGCCACGGTGGTGGCGGTCTTGGATTCGGAGCCGTAGTTGTCGTCGACCCCGATGCCGGCCTGGGTCATGGTCTCCTCGGTGGTCAGCGGCCTGATCTCGCTGACGGAACCGACCATGGTGGTCTTGCCGACTCCGAAGCCGCCGACGATCACGATCTTCACCGCGGCCTGGGCGGTGTGCGGCAGATGGTCCTCGGTGCGGGGGCCGGGGATCATCTCAGAGCTTTTGAAGTCCATGCATCACCGCTTCGAGGAGTGAACGGTCGGGGAGCGCCTGGCGGACGATCGGGGCGCGCGCCGTGACCAGTTCGGCCGTGATCAGCTCGGTGATCAGCGCTGTCATCGCGCTGAACGGCAGGTTGAGGTAGGCCGAGAGCTCGGCCACGGACAGGGGGGCGAGGCAGAGCCGGAGCAGCGCCGCCTGCTCCGGGGTGACGGAGGGCGGTGGGTCGGCGCGCGCCACGATTAAGGTGACCAGGTCGAGCTCGGCCCGGGCGCCGTCGGCGCCGCTGATCACATAGAGCCGCTCGGGTTTCTTGTTGTCGCCGTCCCCCTTGCCGCCGTTGTCGCCGTCCGCGCCGCCGCTCTCGGGGACCGGCGGCACGGACGGCATCGGCGGCTGGTGTTCCGGCCGGGGCTGACGGCGTTTGCGTTGCGGAGGAGTCATACGGTCTGCCCGTTCCGCCGGGGCGGACTGGTGAGATGGGCGCCGATGCGGACGACGAGGTCGCGCATCATCTCGCTCATCCGGCCGGGTTCGCAGGTCACGTCGGCGAGCACCGCGAGGTAGGCGTTGGCGCCGGCGGACATCAGGTAGAAGTAGCCTCTGTCGATCTCGATCAGGACGAGGTTCATGTCCCCGTTGCTGATGGGGAGTTCCTGGGCGACGGCGCCGGCCAGGCTCTGGACGCCCGCGCAGGCCGCGGCGAGCCGGTCGGCGGCGTCGGGGTCGCCGCCGTGCCGGGCGATGCGCAGGCCGTCGGCGGAGAGGACGACGATCATCTCGACGCCCGGTACCCCGTCGGCGAGTTGCTTGAGCATCCAGTCGAAGTTGCCTCGCTGCTGGATCACTTGAGATCCCCCTCGTCGTCGGCCTCGGGGCCGGCCGGATCGTTGATCAGGTGCAGGTACTTGGTGGGGTTCCGGGTGAAGTCGGTGGGGTGCACACCCGGGTTGTTCTTCTTGAGCCCCTCCCAGAAGGCCTCGACCCAGAGGCCGGGCTCACGGCGCTCGGGCTCCGGCTCGGGTTCGGGCTCCTTGTGCTGCGACCAGATGGTCGGGGTGCCCTCGCGTTCGGCGCGCTCGATGGCGGCCTGCTCGGCGAGCCGCTGGCTGAGCGGCATCTTCATCCGGCTGCGCCGCTGCGGCAGTCCGCCGGCGGTCCACTCGGTGACCTCGGGGACGTCGTCCTCCATGGAGATCCCGGCGGGGATCCGGGGGCTGGTGGGCCGGCGCTTCTTGGGCGGCCGCTTGGGGCCTTCGAGGGCGCCCAGTTCGGGCTTGGGAATGCCGGTGGCGCCGATGCCGTGGGCGATGCCGGGGGCCGGGTCGGTGGTCATCATGTCGCTGGGCACGATGAGGACGGCCCGGACACCGCCGTACGCCGAGGCGCGCAGCGAGACGTCCATGTCGTACGTCGTGCAGAGGCGGCCGACGACGGAGAGGCCGAGGCGCGGGTTCTCGCCGAGGACCTGGATGTCCTTGCCCTGCTTGGCCTTCTCCAGCATGCCCTCGATCCGGCCGCGGGCCTCCTCGTTGAGACTGACGCCGGCGTCCTCGATCTCGATGCACACGCCGGACTGCACCTCGACGGCGGTGACGTGCACCTTGGTGGAGGGCGGCGAGTAGCGGGTGGCGTTGTCGAGGAGTTCGGCGGCCGCGTGGATGAGCGGTTCGACCGAGGTGCCCTTGATGTTGACCTGGCAGATGGAGTGCAGCTCGATGCGCCGGTACTCCAGGATCCGGGACATGGCGCCGCGCAGCACGCTGTAGAGGGCGACGGGGTTGGGCCACTGGCGGCCGGGGCGGCCGCCGCCGAGCACGGAGACCGAGTCGGCGAGGCGGCCGATCAGCGCGGTGCCGTGGTCGATGCGCAGCAGGTCGTCGAAGACCTCGGGGTTGCGGCCGTGGTCCTCCTCCATCTCCCGCAGTTCGTGGGCCTGCTGGTGGACGATGGCCTGGACGCGGCGGGCGACGCTGACGAACGAGCGCTCCAGGGAGTCCCGCTGGAGGTCCTCCTCGTCGACGATGTCGAGCATGATCCGGATCAGCCGGCGCTGCGACTCGGGGGCGTGGCGCAGCCGGGGGTCGAGGTCGAAGACCTGGCGAATCACCTCTTTGGGCGACTCACCGGCCTTCAGCCGGTACAGCGCGGTCGGGAAGACCTCCTTGCCGAGGCGTTCGATCTCCTCGTCGGAGGTGGTGAGTCGCTGTTCCAGATACGCACTGTGACGGGCGTGCTCGGCCCGGGCGTCCCGGAGCCTGCGGCCGCGGCGCACCGCTTCCGCCGCCGTCACGAGCACCAGCAGCGTGCCGACGGCCCCGCACACGCCGACGGCGGTCCGGGCGGGCCCCGCCACCAGGAGGACGGCGGCGGCGGTCGCCGCGGCCATCAGTATGGCGGGCAGCAACAGCACGCGCGCCAGGGAGAGTTCACGGCCATTGGGAGGCGTTTGCACACTCACCATGTATGCCTTCTGAGACGAATCGGCTGGGTGTCGGGGGACTTCGTGGGGGGAAGGTTCATGGAGCAGTCGGGCTCTTCCGTACGTTTGGGAACAGGCGCACGAATTCATCTCAACTCGGTGCGCCGCGGGCGAGCTTAGTCCGACCGGATCAACGCCGTGTCATATTCAGCAAGCACCTGAAAAGCCCCAAAGGACTGGAGTACCCTCGGTCGTTTTGCACGCTGGGCATCTGTTCGCACACGTTGCGTCACGACGTACGGGCGTACGAGGATGACTCGCCGTAACGGGTGAAAAGGCTCCCCGGGGCGAATCCTCCGCCGGGTTCAGACCCCCGCGATCCGCAACGCCGCGTCGGCCGTGGCGCGGGCGAACTCGCCGACGGGGCGCTCCGGTTCGGAACGGTGAATCAGGATGACACTTTCGATCAGTCCGAAGACCAGATCGGTCCGCAGCTCCAGCTCGCCCTTGCCGAGCGCCCCGCCGGCGTCCGTCGCGGCGATCAACTGGCGGTAGGCGTCCTTGAGTTCGGCCCGCACGGCACGGAAACCGGCGAACCGCTCGGTGCGCACCTCGGGCAGCAGGTAGAGCGCGCCGAGGTTGTGCGGCCCGGCACACAGCAGCTCCACGTCGGCCCGGCACAGGGCCCGCAACCGCTCCCCGGCCGGCGTCGCGTCGTCCGAGAGCAGTTCACGCGCGTACGCCAGGGACGGCGTCACGGTGGACTCCAGCAGCTCGGCGAGCAGCTCCTCCTTGCCGGAGACGTAGTGGTACATCGACGCCTGCCGCATACCCGCACGCTCGGCGACGGCCCGGGTGGTGGTGGCCGCGTAGCCGTGGGTGGTGAACAACTCGGCCGCGGCCACCAGCAGTTCGGCCCGCGGCTCCAGACCGCTGTCCGCCCGCTGCGCGACCCGCGGCCGGCCGACCCGGCGCCCACTGCTCGTCCCCATGCGTTCGATCCTCGCACACGCCGTCGTCCGACGATCACGACGTGCGTCCGCTCCGCACCCCCGGTGAGCCCTCGGTAACCGGCCCGGAACGCCGCGGCAACGCCCTCGACCCGACCCGCCCCTAATTTCTGTCGGGCGACAGAAATACCCGAGTCCAAGGAACCGGAGGTCGGCGAGATGGCGACAGCGACCACGTACGGAGCGCGGGCGCATGCCCGGGCCCAGGAGGGCACCCGCGCCACGGCCATGCCCGTCGTCCCGGCGGCACAGTGGCCGGACCCGCCCTGCGAGGCGGGCCACCTGGTGTGGGCCGAGACGGTGGCGGGCGGCAACTACACCCACCGGGTCCTGGCCCGCGGCACCGAGCTGCGGCTGACCGACCTGAGCGGCGACGCCTGCGCCCATCTCCTGCTGTACGTCGCCGACCGTCCCTGGGAGCGGCTGAACGTCGCCGACACGGTCAAGGTCCAGTGGAACGCGTACCTCGGCGAGGGCGTCCTGCTCCTGAACGACCAGGGCCGGGTCCTCGCCTCCGTCGTCGCCGACACGTCCGGCCGGCACGACGCCCTGTGCGGCACCTCCACCCTGGTCCGCAACACCGACCGGTACGGCGACGGCACCCCGCAGTCGTCCTCCCCCGCCGGCCGTGAGCTGTTCAAGCTGGCGGCCGCCAAGAACGGGCTGGAAACGCGCGACCTGCCGCCGTCCCTGTCGTTCTTCCAGGGCGTGGAGGTGCGCGAGGACGGCACGCTGGACTTCACCGGCTCGGCCGGCCCCGGCGGCAGCGTCACGCTCCGCGCCGAGCAGGACCTGACCGTGCTGATCGCGAACGTCCCGCACCCGGTCGACCCGCGCCCCGACTACGTCAGCACCCCCCTGGAGGTCCTGGCCTGGCGCGCCGCGCCGACGACAGCCGGCGACCCGCTCTGGGACGCCACCCCCGAAGGCCGCCGCGCCTTCCTCAACACCGCCGAATTCCTCGCCGCGAGGGGGCTCGCATGAGCACGAGCACGCAGACCGCCGTCGTCCCGGCCCGCGCCGCCTGGTCCGCCGTGATCCACGAGGGCGACACGCTCACCATCACCGACCTGCACGGCAACCAGGCCGTCGACTTCCTCGTCTACGACGCCCACGACACCGCCGTCCGCTACAGCGCGCCGGACACGATCCACGCCCAGGGCTCCCTCTTCCTCACCACCGGCAGCGTGCTGCTCTCCAACGAGCACACCCCCCTGATGACCGTCGTCGCCGACGAGGTCGGCCGGCACGACACGGTCGGCGGCGCCTGCTCCAAGGAGTCCAACACCCTGCGCTACGGCCACCACACCTGGTCCCAGCACGCCTGCGTGGACAACTTCCTCGCGGAGGGCGCGAAGCACGGCCTCGGCAAGCGCGACCTGGTCTCCAACATCAACTGGTACATGAACGTGCCCGTCGAGCAGGACGGCACCCTCGGCATCGTCGACGGCATCTCGGCCCCGGGCCTGAAGCTGACCCTGCGCGCCGAACGGGACGTCCTGGTCCTGGTCTCCAACTGCCCCCAGATCAACAACCCCTGCAACGGCTTCGACCCGACCGCCGTGGAGATGACGATCGCCGGAGCCGCGGGATGACCTTCGACACCCTGCTGGTCGCCAACCGCGGCGAGATCGCCGTCCGCATCATCCGCACCGCCCGTGAACTGGGCCTGCGCACGGTCGCGGTGTACTCCGACCCCGACCGCTCGGCACCCCACGTCCGCCTCGCCGACGAGGCGGTCCGCCTCGGCCCGGCGCCCGCGAAGGAGTCGTACCTCGACGCCGACCTGGTCCTGAAGGCGGCCAAGGACACCGGCGCGGGCGCGATCCACCCCGGCTACGGCTTCCTGTCCGAGGACGCCGGGTTCGCCCGGCGCTGCGAGGAGGCCGGGATCGTGTTCGTGGGACCGGCCCCGGAGCAACTGGAGCTGTTCGGCGCGAAGCACACGGCACGGGCGGCGGCCGAGGCGGCCGGCGTCCCGCTGGCCCCGGGCACCGGACTCCTCCCCGACCTGGCCGAGGCGCTCCGCGCGGCCGCCGCCATCGGCTATCCCGTCATGCTCAAGGCCACCGGCGGTGGCGGCGGTATCGGTATGTCGGCTTGTCGATCGGCCGACGAACTGACCGACGCCTGGGAGCGGGTGCAGCGCGTCGCCGCCGCCTCCTTCTCCTCCGCCGGGGTCTTCCTGGAGCGCCTGGTCGAGGACGCCCGCCATGTCGAGGTCCAGGTCTTCGGCGACGGCGCCGGCCGGGTCGTCACCTTCGGCGACCGCGACTGCTCGCTCCAGCGCCGCAACCAGAAGGTGGTCGAGGAGGCACCGGCCCCCGGCCTGCCCGACCGCGTCCGCGCTCAACTCGCCGCCTCCGCCCGCGAACTGTGCGCCTCGGTCGGCTACCGCTCCGCCGGCACGGTCGAGTTCGTGTACGACGCGGGCCGCGAGGAGGCCTACTTCCTGGAGGTCAACACCCGCCTCCAGGTGGAGCATCCGGTCACCGAGGAGATCTACGGCGTCGACCTGGTCGCCTGGATGCTGCGCCTGGCGCGGGGCGAGTCCGACGTCGTCCGGGACCCGGGCGCACCGCGCGGCCACGCCGTCGAGGCCCGCGTCTACGCCGAGGACCCGTCCCGTGAACACCGGCCCAGCGCGGGCCTGCTGACCCGGGTCGAGTTCCCCGACGGGGTACGCGTCGACGGCTGGGTGGAGACCGGCACCGAGGTCACGACGTCGTACGACCCGATGCTCGCGAAGGTGATCGCGCACGGCCCCGACCGCGCCGAGGCGCTGCGACGGCTGGACGCGGCGCTGGCCCGCACCCGGGTCGACGGCATCGAGACCAATCTCGGCCTGGTGCGCGCCGCCCTGTCCGACCCCGGTTTCCGCGCCGCCGCCCACTCGACGGCGACCCTCGCCGAGGTCACCGACCCCACCCCCCGCATCGAGGTGGTCGCCGGCGGGACGCTCACCACGGTCCAGGACTGGCCGGGCCGCACCGGCTACTGGCAGGTCGGCGTACCCCCCTGCGGCCCGATGGACGACCGCTCCTTCCGCCTCGGCAACCGCGCGCTGGGCAACCCGGAGGGCGCACCCGGCCTCGAATGCACCCTCCAGGGCCCGTCCCTGCGCTTCACCCACCCCACCACGGTCTGCGTCACCGGTGCCCCGGCCCCGGTGACCCTGGACGGCACCCCGATCGCCCAGTGGGAGCCGGTGACGGTCCCGGCGGGCGGCCTGCTGGAGATCGGCGCCCCCTCCGCACACGGGCTGCGCACCTACGTCCTGTTCGCCGGCGGCGGCCTGGACGTCCCGCCCTTCCTGGGCAGCGCGAGCACCTTCACGCTGGGCCGGTTCGGCGGTCACGGCGGCCGGGCCCTGCGCACGGGCGACGTCCTGCACGGCGGAGCCGTGACGGAGGGCGAACCGGTCGCCGAACGCCCGCGGTTCACCTCCGTCTGGAACCTCGCGGCCGTCGAAGGCCCCCACGCCGCACCGGAGTTCTTCACCGAGGACGACATCCGCGACTTCTACGCCGCCGAGTGGAAGGTGCACTTCAACTCGGCCCGCACCGGCGTCCGGCTGGTCGGCCCCAAGCCGCGCTGGGCCCGCACCGACGGCGGCGAGGCGGGCCTGCACCCGTCCAACATCCACGACACCCCGTACTCGGTCGGCGCCGTGGACTACACCGGCGACATGCCGGTCCTCCTCGGCCCCGACGGCCCCTCCCTGGGCGGCTTCGTCTGCCCGGCGACCGTCCTGAGCAGCGAACGCTGGAAGCTGGGCCAGCTCCGCCCCGGCGACACGGTCCGCTTCGCCCCGGTCGACATCACGGGCGCGCCCCGCCCCGAGATCCTCGACGGCGGCGTCCTGGGCCGCGACGGTGACGTGACGTACCGCCGCAGCGGCGACGACAACCTGCTGGTCGAGTTCGGCCCGATGCAGCTCGACCTGGCGCTCCGCATGCGCGTCCACGCGCTGATGGAGGCGGTGACGGCGGCGCACCTGCCCGGGGTCACCGACCTCACCCCCGGCATCCGCTCACTCCAGATCCAGACGGACCCCCGTCTCCTCACCCAGCCCGAACTCCTCGCCGCCGTACGCGACATCGTCACCGCGCTCCCGCCCACCGACGAACTCGTGGTCCCCTCCCGCACGGTCCACCTCCCCCTCTCCTGGGACGACCCGGCGACCCGCGAGGCGATCGCCCGCTACATGGCGGGGGTCCGCGACGACGCCCCCTGGTGCCCGTGGAACATCGAGTTCATCCGCCGGATCAACGGCCTGGACTCGGTCGAGGACGTCTACCGCACGGTCTTCGACGCGGAGTACCTGGTCCTCGGCCTGGGCGACGTCTACCTGGGCGCCCCGGTCGCCACCCCGCTCGACCCACGCCACCGCCTGGTCACCACCAAGTACAACCCGGCCCGCACCTGGACCGCCGAGAACTCCGTCGGCATCGGCGGCGCCTACCTGTGCATCTACGGCATGGAGGGTCCGGGCGGCTACCAGTTCGTGGGCCGTACGACCCAGGTGTGGTCGGGCTGGCAGCAGCGCGGCGCGTTCGAGCCGGGCTCACCATGGCTGCTGCGCTTCTTCGACCGGATCAGGTGGTACCCGGTGTCGGCGGACGAACTCCTCGACCTGCGCGCCGACATCACCTCCGGCCGCTTCGTGCCCCGCATCGAGGAGGGCACCTTCTCCCTCGCCGCCTACCAGGACTTCCTCACCGAACACGCCGACGCCATAGCGGAGTTCAGGACCCGCCAGCAGGCGGCCTTCGGCGCGGAACGCGACGCGTGGGAGGCGGCGGGCGAGTTCGCGCGGGCGGACGCGGCCACGGCTCCCGCCGCCGCACCGGCCGAGGTGTCGATACCGCCGGGCGGCCGCCTGATCGAGGCCGAGTTCGCCGCCTCCGTCTGGCAGCTGAACGTACGGCCCGGCGACGAGGTGACGTCCGGCCAGCCCCTCCTCGCGCTGGAGGCGATGAAGATGGAGTCCAGGGTGCACGCGCCGATGGCAGGCGTGGTGGCGGAGATCCTGGCGAGGCCCGGCGACCAGGTGGAGGCGGGGACGGCACTGCTCGTCCTGGCGCCGGCCGCGAACTGACCGACAGGAGCAAGAGCATGTCCAGCACCGTCTCCCGTGTCCGTGCCGCCTACGCGCGCATCGAAGCGGTCGACCGCCCCGAGATCTGGATCGACCTGCGCCCGCGGGAGGAGGTCGAGGCGGAGGCGCGCGCGATCGACGAGCGGGTGGCCGCCGGCGAACGGCTCCCCCTCGCGGGCCGCCTGTTCGCCGCCAAGGGCAACATCGATGTGCACGGTCTGCCCACGACGGCGGGCTGCCCGGCGTACGCGTACGAACCGGAGGCCGACGCCCCGGTGGTGGCCCGGCTGCGCGCGGCCGGGGCCATCGCCCTCGGCACCACCAACCTCGACCAGTTCGCGACCGGCCTGGTCGGCACCCGCTCCCCGTACGGCGCGGTCCGCAACGCGATCGACCCGGCCAGGATCAGCGGCGGCTCCAGCTCCGGCTCGGCCGTCGCCGTGGCCCTGGGCATCGTCGACCTGGCCCTCGGCACCGACACCGCGGGCTCGGGCCGGGTCCCGGCCGCCTTCAACGGCATCGTCGGCCTGAAGCCGACCCGTGGCCTGGTGCCCACGGCCGGGGTGGTCCCGGCGTGCGCCTCGGTGGACTGTGTGACGGTGTTCGCCCGGACCCTTCCGGAGGCCGAGCAGGCGTTGTGGCATGTCACACAGCACCCGGACCGCCCCCTCCCGCCCCTCCCCCAGCGACCCCCCGGCCCCTGGCGCATCGCCGTCCCCCCGCTCGCCCAGCTCGGCGAGCTGGACGAGGGCTGGGCGGAAGCCTACGAGCAGACAGTCGCCCGCCTGGCCGCCGCCGGCGCCACGATCCAGCCCCTGGACCTGACGCCCTTCACCGAGGCGGCGGCGATGCTCTACGAGGGCGCGTTCGTCGCCGAGCGCTACACAGCGGTGGGCGCTTTCATCGACAAGTTGATCTCCTCGGGCGGCGAGGGCCTGGACCCCACGGTCGCGGGCATCATCACCCGGGCCCGTGACATCCCGGCGCACCGGCTCTTCACCGACCAGGACCGACTGGCGGCCCTCCGCGCCCGCGCCCTGACCGAGCTCGCCGACGCGGACGCCCTGCTCCTCCCCACGACCCCCGGTCACCCCACCCTCGCCGAGGTCGCGGCAGACCCCCTGGGCGCCAACGCCCGCCTGGGCCGCTTCACCAACTCCACGAACCTCTTCGACCTGGCCGCGGTGGCGGTCCCGGCCGGCGAGGTGAACGGCCTCCCGTTCGGCGTGATGCTGATCGGCCCCGCCTTCACGGACGACCGCCTGGCCACCATCGCCCGCACCCTGGAACCGAGGGTGAGCCTCGCGGTCCTGGGCGCCCACCTGACGGGCCAGCCCCTCAACCCCCAACTCCTCGCCCTGGGAGCGGTACTCGACCGCACCACGACCACGGCACCCACGTACCGCTTCTACGCACTGCAGACGACCCCGCCGAAGCCGGGCCTGGTCCACGTGGACGAGGGCGGGGCCGCGATCGAGGCGGAGGTGTGGACCCTTCCCCCCGAAGGCCTGGGCCGCCTGCTCGCGACGCTCCCCCACCCCATGACCCTGGGCAGCGTCGACCTGGCAGACGGCACCAGCGTCCCCGGCTTCCTCTGCGAACCGAGCGCATTGGTGAACGCCGAGGACATCACAGGGTACGAGGGCTGGCGGAACTACCTGAGCCAGGGGTGACGCACCCTACCCAGGGGCGCTGGGGGTACCCCCGGCCGGAGGCTGGGGGAGGAACTGCGCGACCAGCCACACCCCACCCGCACCCGCCAACGTACCCGTCACCCCACCGACGAGTAGGCCACAACCCCCCGCAACACCAGATCAACCGCCTTCCGCGCAGCCTTCGCCACGGTCGAGCCCTCCGCAGGAGAAGCCGCCGCGGACAGCTGCCCCAGCACGTCGATCACCTGCTTGCACCAGCGCACGAAGTCACCGGCCGGCATCTCCGCCTCCCGCAGCACCTCGTCCAGCCCCATCCCGGAGGCCCACATGTAGGCGGCCCAGGCGAAGCCGAGGTCCGGCTCGCGCTGCCCGACCCCCTCGGTCTGCGTGATCCGGAACTCCTCTTCCAGCGCGTCCAGGCGCCCCCAGATCCGGACCATCTCGCCGAGCGCGGCCTTGGCCTTCCCGGAGGGCAGCTTCGGCACCATCGCGTCGTCCCCGACCCGGGCCTCGTACACCAGCGCCGAGACGCAGGCGGCGAGTTCGGCGGGGCCGAGTCCTTCCCAGACCCCCGCCCGCAAGCATTCACTCGCCAACAAGTCCAGCTCGCCATACAGCCGGGCCAGCCGCTTGCCGTGCTCGGTGACCTCGTCCCCGCGCAGGTAGTCCAGTTCGGTGAGGAGCGCCACGATCCGGTCGAAGGTGCGGGCGATGGTGTTGGTCCGCCCCTCGATGCGCCGCTCCAGCTGCGAGGTGTCCCGGATCAGCCGGTGGTACCGCTCGGCCCACCGGGCGTGGTCCTCACGGTCGTTGCAGCCGTGGCAGGGGTGCGCCCGGATCGCCGTGCGCAGCCGCGCGATCTCCCGGTCGTCCGCCGCCTGCGACCGCTTCTTGCGGGCGCGCTCCGGCGGGATGTGCCCGGCCTTGGTGCGCAACGCGGACGCGAGGTCCCGACGGGACTGCGGGGAGCGGGGGTTGAAGGACTTGGGGATCCGCATCCGCTCCAGCGCCTCGACGGGCACCGGGAAATCGATCGAGGCCAGCCGCTTGACCTGCCGCTCGGCCGTCAGCACCAACGGGCGCGGCCCGTCGTGCTGTTCGAACCCGCGGTGGCCGTTGGACCGCCCGGCGGGCAGCCCGGGGTCGAGGACGAGGGCCAGGCCCGCGTACTTGCCCGTCGGGACGTGGATGACATCGCCCGGCTTGAGCTTCTCCAGTGCCACGGCCGCCTCGGCGCGCCGCTGGGCGACGCCCTGCCGGGCCAGTTCGGTCTCCCGGTCCTTCAGTTCGCGGCGCAGCCGGGCGTACTCCTCGAAGTCGCCGAGGTGGCAGGTCATGGACTCCTTGTAGCCGGCGAGCCCTTCCTCGTTGCGCTGCACCTGACGGGAGATCCCGACGACCGACTTGTCGGCCTGGAACTGCGCGAACGAGGTCTCCAGCAGTTCCCGCGAGCGGTGCCGCCCGAACTGCTCGACCAGGTTGACCGCCATGTTGTACGACGGCTTGAAGCTGGACCGCAGCGGATAGGTACGCGTGCCCGCAAGACCGGCCAGGTGCTCGGGGCTCGTCCCGCGCTGCCACAGCACCACGGCATGGCCCTCGACGTCGATGCCGCGCCGACCCGCACGGCCCGTCAGCTGGGTGTACTCGCCGGGCGTGATGTCGGCGTGCTGCTCGCCGTTCCACTTGACGAGCTTCTCCAACACCACCGAGCGGGCGGGCATGTTGATGCCGAGCGCGAGGGTCTCGGTGGCGAACACGGCCTTGACCAGGCCGCGGACGAAGAGTTCCTCGACGACTTCCTTGAAGGTGGGGAGCATGCCCGCGTGGTGGGCGGCGATCCCGCGCTCCAGGCCCTCCAGCCACTCGTAGTAGCCGAGGACGTGCAGGTCCTCGGGCGGGATGGACGAGGTGCGCTCCTCGACGAGTGCGCGCACCTTCTCCCGCGCCTCGTCGTCGTTGAGCCTCAGGCCCGCGTGCAGGCACTGCTGGACGGCGGCCTCGCAGGCGGCGCGGCTGAAGATGAAGGTGATGGCGGGCAGCAGGCCCTCGTTGTCGAGGCGTTCGATGACCTCGGGACGGCCCGGCGTCCACACCCGGGAGCGCTGCCGGCGCTCCCGCTCCCGGTCGGCCTCCCGCATGGCGCGGCCGCGTCTGCGGTCCTGGTAGGAGGGTCTGGTGGCCTCCATCCGGGCCAGCCGGGTGAGGTCGGGGTTGACGGCCTTCTTCTGGCCCTCGCCCTCCTCGAACAGGTCGTACATCCGGCGGCCGGCGAGCACGTGCTGGAACAGCGGGACGGGCCGGTGCTCGGAGACGATGACCTCGGTGTCGCCGCGGACCGTGTCGAGCCAGTCGCCGAACTCCTCGGCGTTGGAGACCGTGGCCGACAGGGACACCAGGGTCACGGACTCCGGGAGGTGGATGATCACCTCTTCCCAGACGGCGCCGCGGAAGCGGTCGGAGAGGTAGTGGACCTCGTCCATGACCACGTAGCCGAGGCCGATGAGGGTCTGGGAGCCCGCGTACAGCATGTTCCGCAGGACCTCGGTGGTCATCACGACCACGGCGGCGTCCGGGTTGATGCTGTTGTCGCCGGTGAGCAGGCCGACCATGCCATCGCCGTAGCGGCGGCACAGGTCGGCGTACTTCTGGTTCGACAGCGCCTTGATGGGTGTCGTGTAGAAGCACTTCTTGCCCTGCATGAGGGCGAGGTGGACGGCGAACTCGCCCACGATCGTCTTGCCGGAGCCGGTGGGGGCGGCCACCAGTACGCCCTTTCCGGCTTCGAGCGACTGGCAGGCCTCGATCTGGAAGGGGTCGAGGCCGAAGTCGTACATCTCGCGGAACGACGCGAGCGCGGTGGCCTGCTCGGCTGCCCGCTTGCGGGCCGCCGCATATCGCTCGGCCGGTGAGAGGTCCTCTGTCATCGTGCTTTCGAGCGTACCGGTCCCCACTGACAACAGGACGATCATTATCCGGAACATGGGACAACGGACAACGAAGAGGTGCCCGCGTCCTGGGACGCGGGCACCTCTCGGTGGCTGTGGTGGCCGGTCAGGTCACGTCGTCGTAGCCGTTGACCCGGTCCGGGCCGGCCTCGGGCAGCGCGCGGCTGGCGGAGACGGTCTCGACCTCGCCGACGTCCTCGGGCGTGAGATCGAGGTCGGAGGCCTCGTCGTCGTCGAGGGCGTTGCCGTCGCGGCGGCGCCTGCGGCGGTCGTTGAGGAGGGAGAACGCGACCGCGCCGAAGTACAGGACCCAGATCGGTCCGGCGAGCGCCAGCATGGAGAGCGGGTCGGTGCTCGGGGTGGCCACGGCCGCGAAGACCGTGATGCCGAGGATCATCGCCCGCCACCAGCCGAGCATGCGCTTGCCGGTGATGATGCCGGTGAGATTGAGCATCACCAGGAGCAGCGGCAGCTCGAAGGAGAGACCGAAGACGATCACCATGCGGGTGACCAGCTGCAGCAGGTCGTCGAGCGGCAGCAGGTTGGCGATGCTGCCGCTCGGAGTGAAGTCGATCAGCACCTTGGCGGTGGTGGGCAGCACCGCGTACGCGAAGTACGCGCCGCCGAGGAAGAGCGGAGCGCCGGTGAAGACGAACGCGTAGGCGTACTTCTTCTCGTTCCTGTGCAGACCGGGGGCGACGAAAGCCCACAGCTGGTACAGCCAGATCGGCGACGCGAAGACCACGCCGGCGGTCAGGGAGACCTGGAGGGCGAGCGTGAACGGAGCGAGCAGGCCGTCGATGGTGATCGTGGCGCACTTCTCACTGCCACCCGCGCTGTTGATCTCCGAGAAGGTCTGGTGGCAACCGATCGAGTCGAGGATCGGCCTGGTCAGGAAGTTGATGATGTCGTTGTAGAAGAAGGCGGCGACCACCGTCACGATGACGATCGCCAGCATGGCCTTCGCGAGCCGGTTGCGGAGCTCACGAAGGTGATCCGCGAGAGGCATCCGCCCCTCGGGATCCTTCTCCTCTTTGCGGGCAGACTTGGGCAACCCACGTCCTCATCTCGTGCGGCAGGCCGGGGGCTACCGGCCTTGCGTCAGCGCTGGGTGGTGTCCGACGGCTCGTTGACCGGGCGGGAGCTGGTCACGTCGCCGGGGGACGCCTGGATGGTGCGCTGGGCCTGGGACTGCTCGCCGGAGGCAGGCGCCTGGGCGGAACTCGTGGTGTTGCCGTCTTCCTTCATCGCCTTGGCCTCGCTCTTGAGGATGCGCGCGGACTTGCCGAGCGAGCGGGCCATGTCCGGAAGCTTCTTCGCGCCGAACAGCAGGATGACGACGACAAGGATGAGAATGATCTCGGGGGCTCCGAGCCTTCCGAACATAAGTCTTTACCTTCTCACCGAGGCGGCTGGGTGGGGTGCTGTCCGATCCGTCGGACATACGTCCGAGTGATCGTGCTGTCAGCGATCGTAACGCTCAGGGGTAAACGTGAGGCAATCCCCGTGCGTACTCCCGGTCCGCGGTACGTGCCTCGTTCTCCGTGCCGCGAGCAGCAGCGTACCTTTCCCTGCGGGCACCGTGACAGGGCGAAGTGACGCAAACCGCTTATGGCCCACTACTCACATCGCTTCCACAGCGGGCGTCACAGTGCGTCGACAGTGCGGGCGGCGCTCTCGGCGGCCCGCTCCAGGTCCTCGGCGGCGCGGCTGATGCGCCGGGCCGAGTCCGTGACCTGCGCTCCCAGCTGTCGCGCCGCCAGGAAGACCCGGACGGCGAGCACGCCGAGCACGGCGAGACCCACGAAACCCACAGCTACCGCGACCATCGCCCAGAACATGCGCCGAGCCTAGACGGTGGGATGCAGCCGCAGTGTCCTGACCCCGCCGCCGGTGAGCAGTTCGACGATCCGCTCGCCGGCGGGCTTGCGGACGGCGGCCCCGCAGTCGGGGCAGGTGAAGGAGTAGAACGTCGTCTTGCTGGTGGCTCCGATGGCCAGGCGCAGGGCGCTCGCGGTGAGCTCGAAGCTGCCCCGGCAGTCCGGGCAGCCGGCCCGGAACACCACGGGGACCACTCTTCTCATCCCGGCGAAGGCGGCCGCGACCGTCATCTCCCGCGCTCCCGCGACACCGGAACCCGAAGCCTCGTCCAGAACCCCCGAAGACTCGTTCAAATCCCTCGCCCCTGCCCTTCCTCGTCGCCGTGCCCAACCTGGTCGTACGCCGCCAGTGCCTCGCGGGCCGCCCGGCGGGCGCTGTCGGCCAGCTCGGGCGGTGACACGATCCGGCCGTCGCCGCCGAGCCTGAGTGCCAGCCGGCGCAGGGAGGCCGGATCGGGGGTGCGCAGGGTAATACGCAGTCCGCCGTCGGGAAGCTCATCCGCGCTGTCGTGCGGGTAGTACTCGGCGACCCAGCGGCCGCCCGGGCCGACCTCGGCGACCACCTCGGGGTCCTCCGCGGCGGGCTGCACCAGGGCCTCGGACAGGTCGCGCAGCTCGATCTCCGGGGGCGCGGACGGCTCGTCGAGGATCTTGATCTCGGCCACCCGGTCGAGCCGGAAGGTACGCCGGGCCTCGGAGCGCCGGCACCAGGCCTCCACATAGGTGTGGCCGACGCTGACCAGGCGGATCGGGTCGATCTCGCGCTCGGTGACCTCGTCGCGGGCGGGTGAGTAGTAGCGGATCCACAGCCGGCGGCGCTCGGCGATGGCCCGGTCGACGTCGGCGAAGACGCCGCCCTCGGACTCGAAGGTCACCGAGAGGCGGGCACTGGCGTCGCCCGCCTCGCCGGCCGCGGTCTCCACCTTGGCGGTGGCCCGCAGCAGCGCCTGCCGGTCGCCCTCGCGCAGTCCGGGCAGGGTGGCCACGGCGCGGGCGGCGACCAGGAGCGCGGTCGCCTCGTCGGCGGCGAGCCGGAGCGGTTCGGCGGCCTCCTCGCCGAGCGCGGCCGCGTTGTGCCACCAGATCCGCTCGCCGTCGGTGTCGATGTCCAGCAGGTCGCCGCCCCGGAAGCTGGTGCCGCACATGGGCAGCACGTCGAGGTCGGAGACCAGCTCGTCCTCGGTGATGCCGAAGGCGCGGGCGACGTCCGCGATCCGGGCGCCGGGGCGCTCGCGCAGATAGGTCACCAGGGAGAGCATCCGTCGGGTCTGGTCGATGGCGTTCACGGGCCTGACCGGTTTGCCTGCCACTGTCTTGCTCCGCTCCCCCTCAGCCCTTGGCCACGGCACGCAGCCGGTCCACCACGTCCGCACGCAGCTCGGCCGGCTCCAGCACCACCGCGTCCGGTCCGAACTCCACCAGCCAGGCGTCCAGCCCGTGCCCGTACGGAATCTCCAACTCGTCCCAGCCGTCTCCGAGTTCCCGGACCGCCGTGGCCTTCGCCCGAAGGGGGTAGCCGGACCCGGAACGGAGCCGGATCAGCGCGGAGCGGTCGGCGATCTCGCCGGCCCAGCCCGCGACGGTCTCGCGCACGGTGACGACGTCCGGAACCGGCGCGGTGAAGCCGGTGCCCCGGGAGCGCACCTTGCCGGTGATCCTGGAGAGCCGGAACACCCGCTCGGCGCCCCGGTCGCGGTCCCAGCCCGCCAGGTACCAGTGGCCGCGCCAGCACTCCAGGGCCCAGGGTTCGACATGCCGGGTCTCGGGGTGGGCGGCGGTGGCCTTGCGGTAGTCGAAGACGACCGGGCGGCGGTCGCGGCAGGCCAGCATCAGCGGTTCGAACGCGGCCTCGTGCACGGGGATCCGCGGCTCCAGGGCGCCATGGGCCTCGTACGGGTCGACGTCCTCGGGGAGCCCGGCCGCGCGCAGCTTCTGCAGCGCGCCGCTGGCCGCGCCGGCGAGCCGGGCCTGCTGCCAGACCTTGGCGGCCAGCCCCAGGGCGGCGGCCTCCTCGGCGTCGAGTGTGATGGGCGGGAGGCGGTTGCTGTCGCGGCGGGCGAGGTAGCCGACCTCGCCGTCCAGGTTCTCGACGGTCTCGATCACCAGTCCGAGCTCGCGCAGATCGTCCTTGTCGCGCTCGAACATCCGGTTGAAGGAGTCGTCCGACCCCGCTTCCAGGTAGGCCTCAATGGATTCCCGCAGCTCACGCTTGCTGAGCGGCCGCCGCGTTCCCAGCAGACACAGCGCCAGGTTCATCAGCCGCTCGGCCTTGGCAATGGCCATCGACGCCCTTCGCCTTCCCTATGGTGCTTCTGACCGATGACCGTACCGCTCCGGAGTGTCACGGCAAAAGCCAGTGCCAACGTTGAGGACCGAAACGGACAGGCCACGACAAACGACGAGGGCCCGCGCGCACGGCACGGGCCCTCGTCCAGCCGGTTTCCGACCGGGACCGGTCAGCGCGCGAGCGCGGCCGACCAGGGACGGGGATCAGACCCCGAGCAGGTCCACGACGAAGATCAGCGTCTCGCCGGGCTGGATGGCCGGGGTCGGGCTCTGGTTGCCGTAGGCGAGGTGGGCCGGGATGGTCAGCTGACGACGGCCGCCGACCTTCATGCCCTGCACGCCCTGGTCCCAGCCCTTGATGACCCGGCCGCCGCCCAGCGGGAAGCGGAACGGTGTACCGCGGTTCCAGCTGGCGTCGAACTCCTCACCGGTGCTGAACGCGACACCCACGTAGTGCACGGTGACGGTCTGGCCCGCCTGGGCCACCTCGCCCTCGCCCTCCCAGATGTCCTTGATCTCCAGGTCGGCCGGGGGCTCGCCGCCGGGGAAGTCGATCTCGGGCTTGTCGATGCTCACGTCTGTGGCTCCTGCTTGTGTACGACACGGAACCCGGACAGTCTTTCATCCCCGCCCGGCCGACGCCCGCGCGACTACATCGCCGCCAGGATGTCCACCGAGAACACCAGCGTCGACCCCTTCTTCACCACACCACCGCTCGGCGGGTTGTTCCCATAGGCGAGGTCCGGCGGTACGACGATCATCACCCGGCTGCCCACCTTCTTGCCGGTGATCCCCTGCGCCAGCCCCTTCACGACCTCCTGCATCTGCTCCACCGAGAACTGGCTCAGCCGCCCGGTCGAGTACGTCTGCTCGAAGGTCTTGCCGCCGTCCCAGACCACGCCCTTGAACTGGCACAGGATCGTCTGCGCGGACTGGACTTCCGCGCCGTCGCCCTCCAGGACGTAGTTCGACACCAGCTTCTTCGGCGGGTCGGCCTTGGGGATGTCGATCGACGGAGCCTTGCCGTCCGTGTTCGTCCCCACCTTGGGCAGCGCGGCGTCGCTCTGCGCGACCTCCTTGCCGGTGCTGGAGCTCTTGGAGTTGAACGAGTCCAGCACGTCCACCACGAACACCAGGGTGTCGGTGCCCTTGATACCCGCCTGGGAGTTGCCCGAGGTGCCGTAACCCCAGGTCGGCGGCACCGCCATCAGGACCCGGCTGCCCACCTTCTTGCCCGCCAGCGCATACCGCCAGCCGTCGATGATGCTGCCCTGGGCGAGCTGCATCACCAGCGGCGAACGGTCGTAGGACTGGTCGAAGACCTTCGCCGTGGACCAGATCTGCCCCAGGTAGTTGGCCTGGATGAAGTCGTTCTCGGCGACCGGCTTGCCGCTGCCCGCGATCACCGTCTTGACCGCCAGGTTCTTCGACGGGTCCCCGGTGCCCTTGGCCACCGTCGGCTTCTCGTCGAACTTCGTCCCCGCCGTGATCGCCGGCAGCGGCCCGTCCACGATCTTCGGCGGCGGCACCGAGGAGGCCGAGGCCGACGGTGCCGCGCTGGCCTTGCTGGAGGCGGACTTGTCGTCACCACACGCGGCGAGCGTGACCAGTCCAACGGGAACGGCGGCAAGGAGAACAGAGCGTCGGCGCACGGAAAAGCCTCGTAATCGGTCGATCTTGCGGATGGCGTGCGCGCAACTCTACGGCGTGACAAGGGCGCCGTACGGGAAAGTACGGCGCCCGTGTGGCGTTCTGTGGCGTTCGCCCGCCTACCGGATCACATACCGGCGATGAGCTTCTCCACCCGGTCGTCCACCGAACGGAACGGGTCCTTGCACAACACGGTCCGCTGTGCCTGGTCGTTGAGCTTGAGATGCACCCAGTCGACCGTGAAGTCCCGTCGCTGTTCCTGGGCCCGCCGGATGAAGTCACCGCGCAAGCGCGCCCGAGTCGTCTGCGGCGGCACGGACTTGCCCTCGAAGATCTTCAAGTCATTGCAGATCCGCGCGGCTTGCCCCTTCTTCTCCAGCAGGTAATACAGACCCCGACGACGGTGAATGTCGTGATAAGCGAGGTCTATCTGCGCCACTCGCGGATGCGACATGGTCATGTTGTGCTTGGCCCGGTACCGCTCGATGAGCTGGTATTTCATGACCCAGTCGATCTCGGTGCCGATCCGGTCCAGATCCTCCGCCTCGATGGCGTCCAGGGTCCGGCCCCACAGCTCCAGCACCTGCTCGACCGTGCCGGTGCGGATACCGCGCCGCTCGCAGAAGTCCACGGCCTTCTCGTAGTACTCCCGCTGTACCTCCAGCGCCGAGGCCTCGCGGCCACTGGCGAGGCGCACCTTGCGCCGGCCCGTGATGTCGTGGCTGACCTCGCGGATCGCCCGGATCGGGTTCTCCAGGGTCAGGTCCCGCATCACCGTGCCCGCCTCGATCATGCGCAGCACGAGGTCGGTGGCACCGACCTTCAGCAGCATCGTCGTCTCGGACATGTTCGAGTCGCCCACGATGACGTGCAGCCGGCGGTAGCGCTCGGCGTCGGCGTGCGGCTCGTCGCGGGTGTTGATGATCGGCCGGGAGCGCGTCGTCGCCGAGGACACGCCCTCCCAGATGTGCTCCGCCCGCTGGCTCACGCAGTACACCGCACCGCGCGGCGTCTGCAGCACCTTGCCCGCGCCGCACAGCAGCTGGCGGGTCACCAGGAACGGAATGAGGATGTCCGCGAGCCGGGAGAACTCCCCGTGCCGCGCCACCAGATAGTTCTCGTGGCAACCATAGGAGTTGCCCGCCGAGTCCGTGTTGTTCTTGAAAAGGTAGACGTCGCCCGCGATTCCTTCCTCATGCAGGCGTCGTTCGGCGTCCACCAACAGCCCTTCGAGAATGCGCTCGCCGGCCTTGTCGTGGGTGACCAGTTCGGTCACGTTGTCACATTCGGGTGTCGCGTATTCCGGATGTGAGCCCACGTCGAGATAGAGCCGGGCGCCGTTCCGCAGAAAGACATTGCTGCTACGGCCCCATGACACGACACGGCGGAAGAGGTACCGCGCCACCTCGTCAGGCGACAGGCGGCGCTGTCCCCTGAACGTGCACGTGACGCCGTACTCGTTCTCCAGCCCGAAAATGCGGCGGTCCATGACTGAACATTACGCCCGATCCCCTGAGCTGAAACGGGGTTCGGCAGCACGATTTGGATCATTTTCCGAACCGGTCGCAACCACCGCACCCCCACCGGGAGCTGCGAGGACCCGCCGCGTGACCACCAGGACCAGCAACGACACACCCCCCGCCACCGCCGGCACCGCGAAGCCCCAGAGCGCTCCGCCCGCCTCGACGACCGGGCCCGCCAGGCCCGTTCCGACCGACGCCCCCACTGTGAACGTCGTCACAAGCCAGGAGAACGCCTCGGTGACCGTCCCCCGCGGCGCGTGCCGGTCCACCAGCACGAACGCACAGGCGATGGCCGGCGCCAGGAACACTCCGGCCAGCACGGTGAGCAACACCATGGCCAACGCATCGGGCATCAGCATCAGCGGCAGGTAACAGACCGCCAGAAGCGCCACCAGCACCCGCAGTCGCCGCCCCGGCTCCCCCGACCAGCGCCGCGCCCCGTAGACGGACCCCCCGAACAGCGCGCCGAGCCCCAGGGCGGCCATCAGCCAGCCGTACACGGCGTCCCCGCCGTGCTCGTCCGCGTACGGCACCGACGCCACCGTGATGGAGCCCAGCGCGATCCCCACGAACAGGAACGCGCCCAGCAGCGCCAGCAGCCCGGGCGAGCGCAGCGCGCCCAGCCAGTGCGCCTCGCGCGGCGCCGAGCGCCACGCGCGCGAAGGCGGCGAGACCACGACGGAGAGGGCCCCGAGCACGCCCACCGCGTTCACGACGAGCAGCGCCGCCTGCGCGGACCACAGCGACACGCACAGCGTCACCAGCAACGGGCCCACGGTGAACATCACTTCCTGCGCCACCGCGTCCATGGCGTACGCCGTGTGCACCTGCTCCCCGTCACCGAGCACGCTCGGCCACAGTGCCCGCAGCCCGCCCTCCAGCGGCGGGGTGAAGAGCCCGGCCGCCGCCACGGCCGCGTAGGCGAGCGGCAGCGTCCCGGTGCCGGCGAACGCGAAGACGGCCATCGCGACGGCCGAGGCGAGCGCCGCGGGCAGCTGGACACGCGGCTGCCCGCGCAGATCGACCAGCCGCCCCAGCACCGGCTGGCCGACCGCGTTGGCCACCCCGTACACCGCCGCGAGCGCCCCCGCCAGGCTGTACGTACCGCCCTCCGCACGCACGAACAGCACGATCGCGATCGCCGCCGTCGCGTTCGGCAACCGGCCCACCAGCGTCCCCGTCAGCAGCCGGGCCGCATGTCTCGCCCTGAGGATCTCCAGGTATCCCGCGGCCATGACCTGCCTCCAAGTTTTACGTATAACCCCCTCTCCCATACGTACCATGTGCCCTGTTCACACGTCCAGACGAAGGAGCGCACCCCCGGTGGCACGCAGCAGCACGCGCCCGACGAGCCGCGACGTCGCGCAGGCCGCCGGCGTCTCCCAGGCCGCCGTGTCACTCGTCCTCGGCGACAAATGGCGCGGCCGGGTCTCGGAGACCACCGCCGCACGCGTCCGCGAAGCCGCGCGCGACCTCGGCTACCGCCCCAACCTCGCCGCCCGCAACCTCCGCCTCGGCCACACCCGCACCGTGCTCCTCGTCGTCCCGGCGCTGACCACCGAGTTCTTCGCCGGCGTCTACACCGGCGCCGCACGCGTGGCCGCCGAGAACGGCTTCGGCGTCGTCCTCTACCCCTCCCCCGAGGGCATCGGCCCGGCCCGCGACCCCTTCGCCTCCGCCCAGGCCGCCCTGGACGGCGTCATCGCCTCCTCCATGGCCGCCGACGCCCTCAGCGCCATCCGCGGCGACCAGCTCCCCCTCGTCATGCTGGACAGCGACCCCGAGGGCAGCCTGGGCGCCGCCACCGTCAACCTGGACATCGCCGACGGGGTACGGCAGGTCGCCGAGCACCTGCTCGGCCTGGGCCACCGGCGCTTCCTGCACATCGCGGCGGACGTGGCGTCCTGGACCTTCGAGGTACGCGCCCGCGAGCTGGCCGCACGGACGGCGGGAACGCCCGGCACCTCGGTCCGCACGGTCCGCGCCCCCATCTCCATCGACGGCGCCGTCACCGCCGCCGAGGCCGCCCTCGCCGGCCCCGGCCCCCGGCCCACCGCCCTCGTCTGCGACGACGACAAACTCGCCGCGGGCGCCTACAAGGCCGTACGCCGCCTCGGCCTCCGCGTCCCCGACGACATCTCCGTCACCGGCCTCGACGACCTCGCCCTCGCCACCGCCATCGACCCCGAGCTCACGACCGTGCGCCTGGACGCGGAACTCTTCGGCGAACGCGGCATGCGGGCTCTCCTCGCCGTCCTGGAGGGCCGGGAACCGGAAGGCGGGGACATCCCGGTCGAACTGGTCGTGCGGGGCTCCACGGCACCACCACGGCCCTCCTGACCACACAGAGACCCACACCGCGCGGAAACGCCCGCGCCCCGCCCGGTGGTCACCGGACGGGGCGCGCGGAGCGGGACCGAGATGGACTCAATCGGGACTGATCAGGACTGATACGGAGCGCTACTCGACGTCTCCGCCGGACTCCTCGGACTCCTCGGACTCGGCGACCGTGGTCGCGCCGCCGGCCTCCAGCAGCCGGCCGAGCTGCGGACCCACGATCCGCTTGAACTTGCGCTGCTGCGGACGCGTACGGTCCAGCACCGCGACCTCCAGGCGCTCCGCGGGAATGTCCCGCTGAGTGCCGTTCGACTCCCGGGACAGCGCCGTCACCGCCAGCTTCAGCGCCTCGGCGAGATTCATGCCGTCCCGGTGCTCGCGGTCCAGATAGGTGCTGATCTGCTCCGCGTTGCCACCGACCGCCACCGAACCGTGCTCGTCCACGATCGAGCCGTCGTGCGGCAACCGGTAGATCTGGTCGCCCTCCGGGGTCTCCCCCACCTCGGCCACCACCAGCTCCACCTCGTACGGCTTCTCGGCCGCGCTGGAGAAGATCGTGCCCAGGGTCTGCGCGTACACGTTGGCAAGACCACGCGCCGTCACATCGTCACGGTCATAGGTGTAACCGCGGAGGTCGGCGTACCGCACGCCGCCGATCCGCAGATTCTCGTACTCGTTGTACTTGCCGGCGGCGGCGAAGCCGATCCGGTCGTAGATCTCGCTGAACTTGTGCAGCGCGCGGGACGGGTTCTCGCCGACGAACACGATGCCGTCGGCGTACTGGAGCACAACCAGGCTGCGGCCGCGCGCGATGCCCTTGCGGGCGTACTCGGCACGGTCCGCCATGGCCTGCTGGGGTGAGACATAGAACGGCGTCGACACCGGTATCCGTCCCCTTCCTTAGGGTTCCGTCGAAGTCACTGGGATCACCTTCACAACAAGCGCCGAGCGCCTCAGAGCAGCGCCGCGCGCGGTCCGTCCGGCTCCTCCAGACGGCGCGCCAGCACCGCGCGGGCGAGCTCGGACGACTCGTCCTCGGTGAGCCGACGGAAACCGGCCTCGGTGATCACGGTGATGATCGGGTAGATCCGGCGGGCGACATCGGGACCACCCGTCGCCGAGTCGTCGTCAGCCGCGTCGTACAGAGCCTGCACCACCAGTGTGGTCGCCTGCTCCTCGGTCAGGTCGTCGCGGAACAGCTTCTTCATCGCACCCCGCGCGAAGATCGAGCCGGAGCCCGTCGACGCGAAGTGGTGCTCCTCGGAACGGCCGCCCGTCACGTCGTACGAGAAGATCCGCCCCTTGGCCCGGTCCACGTCGAACCCGGCGAACAGCGGCACGACCGCCAGCCCCTGCATCGCCATGCCCAGGTTCGAGCGGATCATCGTCGACAGCCGGTTCGCCTTGCCCTCCAGCGACAGCTGGGCGCCCTCGACCTTCTCGAAGTGCTCCAGTTCCAGCTGGAAGAGCTTCACCATCTCCACGGCGAGACCGGCGGTGCCGGCGATACCGACGGCCGAGTACTCGTCGGCCGGGAACACCTTCTCGATGTCGCGCTGGGCGATCACGTTCCCCATGGTCGCCCGCCGGTCACCGGCCAGCACCACGCCCCCGGGGAAGGTCGCCGCCACGATCGTCGTCCCGTGCGGCGCCTCGATCACCCCCTGCGTGGGCGGCAACTGGCGCTTGCCGGGCAGCAACTCCGGCTGGTGCTCGGAGAGAAAGTCCATGAACGAGGCGGACCCAGGCGTCAGGAAGGCAGCCGGCAGACGCCCGGTGCTACGAGTGTTGGCTTCCACGCGTTTCCTTCCACATATGCTGCAGCCCGCCTTATGACTTCGGGCTGATCCCTGAACTGCCCCAGCGCAGCGTTGCAGCTGAAGCACAGTACGCCACGGACCCTACCCGTCTCATGGCAGTGATCCACATGCTCGGCAGGAGCCGCGAGGCAGATGCAGCAGATACCGCGCTGTTCCGCGATCATCGCTTCCAACTCGGCCGGGCTCAGGCCGTACTTGCGTTGGAAGTAGCTGATTCGGTTCCGCTCCGCACGACACTCTCGGCAGTAGCTGGACCAGCCGTCCGAGGACGACTTGTTGCGCTCCCACTCCGAATGCGGCTTTACCTCCTCGCACTGCGGGCAGCGCTTGTGGCCCTGTCGAACAGGAACCTTCACGCGGACCGTTCTGCCCTGGGCCTCTCGCCGACGTCGGTAGTACTCGGCGGCGCATTCGCGGCAGTTCGCCTGAAGGCCATCAGGCCTGGAAGCGTTGCCCGCGAACGCGCCGACCGGAAGAAACTTCTGGCACGCCGAGCACTTCTTCATCCCGTCGTTCACGGATGTGACTACTGTCCACCCTTTTGAACGAACGACCTCACGAAATCCTCGGCGTTCTCCTCCAAGACGTCGTCAATTTCGTCCAGGACGGAGTCCACGTCATCCGACAGCTTCTCGTGCCGCTCCTTGAGGTCCTCCGAAGCCTGCGACTCTGCCGCCTGCTCCTCGACCTCCTCGGTGGAGCGCGTGGCCTTCTGCTGTCCGCCGCCGGTGTCCTTGGTTGCCATAACCCTCACCCCGCTCAGTTGCCCGACATGGTCGACAGGTCGGCATTCCTGCCGATCGGTGATGATCAGACCCTACAAGCCGGGTCCGACATCGGCCCCGCAGTTTCTCCAACGTACGGGGGCCACCTCGATGATTCCCGGGCGGCGGGATTTTGACCCCGTCCGACCGGTGCGGTCCGTGCGCCCTCTCAGCCGCCGGAGAGGACCCTGACCAGGTCTTCCGCGGTGCGACAGCGGTCCAGGAGCTCCTTGACGTGATTTCGCGTTCCGCGTAGCGGTTCCAGGGTTGGGACCCGCTGGAGCGAATCGCGCCCCGGGAGGTCGAAGATCACCGAGTCCCAGCTCGCCGCGGCGACGTCGTCGGCGTACTGCTCCAGGCAGCGGCCCCGGAAGTACGCGCGGGTGTCCTCGGGCGGGCTCGTACGGGCCCGCTCGACGTCGGCCTCGTCCAGGAGCCGCTTGATGCGGCCACGGGCCGCCAGACGGTTGTAGAGGCCTTTCTCGGCCCGTACGTCGGCGTACTGGAGGTCGAGGAGGTGCAGCTTGGCGGCGTCCCAGTCGAGGTCGTCGCGGCGCCGGTAGCCCTCCATGAGTTCCTTCTTGGCCACCCAGTCGAGCTCCCCCGACAGGCTCATGGGGTCGTTCTCCAGGCGGTTGAGGGTGTCCTCCCAACGGGTGAGGACGTCCTTGGTCTGGTCGTCGGCGTCGGCGCCGTAGCGCTCCTCCACGTACTTGCGCGAGAGCTCGTAGTACTCCATCTGCAGCTGCACGGCGGTGAGCGTGCGGCCGCTGCGGAGAGTGACGAGGCGCTTGAGTGTGGGGTCGTGGGAGACCTGGTGCAGCGTCCGTACCGGCTGGTCGACGGCCAGGTCCACCGCGATGAAGCCGTCCTCGATCATCGAGAGCACGAGCGCCGTCGTGCCCAGTTTCAGGTACGTCGAGATCTCGGACAGGTTCGCGTCGCCGATGATCACGTGCAGGCGGCGGTACTTCTCCGCGTCCGCGTGGGGCTCGTCACGGGTGTTGATGATCGGCCGCTTCAGGGTCGTCTCCAGGCCGACCTCGACCTCGAAGTAGTCCGCGCGCTGGCTTAGCTGGAAGCCGTGCTCATGGCCGTCCTGGCCGATGCCGACGCGGCCGGCGCCGGTGACGACCTGGCGGGAGACGAAGAAGGGGGTGAGGTGGCGCACGATGTCCGAGAAGGCGGTCTCCCGCTTCATCAGGTAGTTCTCGTGCGTGCCGTAGGAGGCGCCCTTGTTGTCGGTGTTGTTCTTGTAGAGGTGGATCGGCTGGGCGCCGGGGAGCGCGGCGGCGCGTTCGGCGGCCTCGGCCATGATCCGTTCGCCGGCCTTGTCCCAGAGGACGGCGTCCCGGGGGTTGGTGACCTCGGGGGCGCTGTACTCGGGGTGGGCGTGGTCGACGTAGAGGCGCGCGCCGTTGGTGAGGATGACGTTGGCGAGGCCGATGTCCTCGTCGGTGAGCTGGCTGGCGTCGGCGGCCTCCCGGGCGAGGTCGAAGCCCCTGGCGTCCCGTAGCGGGTTCTCCTCCTCGAAGTCCCAGCGGGCGCGTCGGGCCCGGTGCATCGCCGCCGCGTAGGCGTTGACGATCTGGGACGAGGTGAGCATGGCATTGGCGTTGGGGTGGCCGGGGACGGAGATGCCGTACTCCGTCTCGATGCCCATTACTCGCCGTACGGTCATGCGGCCCTCCTTGCCCGGCGGAGCCCTCGGTCGTGGGCTCCGCTCGCGTACCGCTGGCGCTCCGGTGCGTGTGCGGTGCCCGTCCCCGCACTGCGCGACTCGGCGGTAGGAATGAGCCTAGAACGCCTTTGCGCTGGTGGGGAGATCATTTGCGTCATTGCCTTGCTCGCCTCGGTTCCGGTTTTGGCCGGAAAAACAGTCGGCTGCGGGTACCCGGTGGGGGCACCCGCAGCCGCCCTGTGTTTTACAGGTACTGCCCGGTGTTTGCCACCGTGTCGATGGAGCGTCCGGTGTCGGCGCCCTGCTTTCCGGTGATGAGGGTACGGATGTAGACGATCCGTTCGCCCTTCTTTCCGGAGATCCGGGCCCAGTCGTCGGGGTTGGTGGTGTTGGGCAGGTCCTCGTTCTCCTTGAACTCGTCCACGCAGGCCTGGAGGAGGTGGGAGACGCGGAGGCCCTTCTGGCTGTGTTCGAGGAAGTCCTTGATCGCCATTTTCTTGGCGCGTCCGACGATGTTTTCGATCATTGCGCCGGAGTTGAAGTCCTTGAAGTAGAGGACTTCCTTGTCGCCGTTGGCGTAGGTGACTTCCAGGAAGCGGTTCTCCTCGGATTCGGCGTACATGTGTTCCACTGCCGTCTGGATCATGCTTTCGACGGTGGTGGCCTTGCTGCCGCCGTGCTCTCCGAGGTCGTCGGAGTGCAGCGGGAGGCGCTCGGTGAGGTACTTGCCGAAGATGTCCTTGGCGGCCTCGGCGTCGGGTCGCTCGATCTTGATCTTCACGTCGAGTCGGCCGGGGCGCAGGATGGCGGGGTCGATCATGTCCTCGCGGTTGGAGGCGCCGATGACGACCACGTTCTGCAGGCCCTCGACACCGTCGATCTCGGCGAGCAGCTGCGGGACGATCGTGTTCTCGACGTCCGAGCTGACACCGGAGCCACGGGTGCGGAAGAGCGACTCCATCTCGTCGAAGAAGACGATGACGGGGGTGCCCTCGCTGGCCTTCTCCCTCGCACGCTGGAAGACGAGGCGGATCTGCCGCTCGGTCTCGCCGACGTACTTGTTCAGGAGCTCGGGGCCCTTGATGTTGAGGAAGAAGCTCTTGCCGGCGGCCTGGCCGGTGACCTCGGCGACCTTCTTGGCGAGCGAGTTGGCGACCGCCTTGGCGATGAGCGTCTTGCCGCATCCGGGCGGCCCGTAGAGCAGGACGCCCTTGGGCGGGCGCAGTTCGTGCTCCTTGAACAGGTCCGGGTAGAGGTAGGGGAGCTCGACGGCGTCGCGGATGGCCTCGATCTGGCCGCCGAGGCCGCCGATCTGCTCGTAGCCGATGTCGGGGACTTCTTCGAGGACGAGCTCTTCGACCTCGCTCTTGGGGACGATCTCGTAGACGTACCCGGAGCGGGGTTCGAGGAGCAGGGCGTCGCCGGGGCGGATGTTCACGTCGAGCAGCGGCTCGGCGAGCCGTACCACCCGCTCCTCGTCCGTGTGCCCCAGGACGAGGGCGCGCTCGCCGTCCTCCAGGATCTCCTTGAGGGTGACGATGTCGCCGACGCTCTCGTACTCCATGGCCTCGACCACGTTGAGCGCCTCGTTGAGCATCACTTCCTGGCCACGCCTGAGGTCGTCCAGGTCAACGCTCGGGCTGACGTTCACCCGCAGTTTGCGACCGCCGGTGAAGATGTCTGCGGTGCCGTCCTCGTTGGCTTGCAGGAAGACACCGAAGCCGGCCGGCGGCTGTGCGAGTCGGTCGACCTCCTCCTTGAGGGCCACGATCTGGTCGCGGGCCTCGCGGAGCGTGTTCGCGAGTCGCTCGTTCTGGGCGGACACGCCGGCCAGGTTCGTCTGCAGCTCGACGATCCGCTCTTCGAGAATCCTCGTGTGTCGCGGAGAGTCGGCGAGCTTGCGTCGCAGGACGGCGATCTCCTGCTCAAGGTAAGCGATCTGCCCGGCCGGGTCGTCGGACCCTCGTCCCGGGCGGATGCCGCGGTTCATGTCGTCGTCGTGGGCTGCCACGGTCCTCACCTCCTCCAAGGGGAGCTGGACGCTTCCAGACCCTACCTGGGTGGGTGTCGATTGAAACCCCTAGATCACAAAGACTGTCAAGGTGTGTCGTCGGTCACCCGTTGCGTTCTCCCTCGTGCCGGGTGGATACCCACTCAACGCGATTCAGAAGCGGCGTGTTCCAGGCCCGGAGCGGTCAAAACCCTTCGTGACTGACCGGAGTTGTCCGATCCGATGCCGGTTCAGGGGTTGTGCCCCGGTGGCGCGTTCCTTACACAGAGCGACCGGTCGGGCCGTGAATGTGACGGTGGATGCGGGTTGCGGGTTGGCCGAAGTCGATCGATCCGATGGCCGGGCGCCGTCGCCCCGCGCGGTCGGACGCGCCGTGTGCGCGGGCGCGGGGGCGCCCGGGCCGGGCTCGGAGAGGACTCCGGGGGCGGGCTCGGGTACCGGTGCCGGCGGCGGGTACGGGGGGCGGGCGGCGGCCGCCGGAGGGGTTCTCCGGCGGAGGTAGGGTCGAAGGCGTTCAACACCCGCCGGAGCGGGACCGGGTGACCCCCGGGTCCGGCCGCCCGGCGCTTTCGACGGCAGGAGAGATGAGCGTGCAGCAGGAGGCCCTGGCCGGCGGCGAGGCACTCGAGGTCTGGATCGACCAGGATCTGTGTACGGGCGACGGGATCTGCGCCCAGTACGCCCCGGAGGTGTTCGAGCTGGACATCGACGGTCTGGCCTATGTGAAAGGCGCGGACGACGAGCTGCTGCAGGCGGCGGGCGCGACCGTGCCCGTGCCGTTGCCGCTGCTCACGGACGTCGTGGACTCGGCGCGGGAGTGCCCGGGCGAGTGCATTCACGTGCGCCGGGTCGCGGACCGGGTCGAGGTGTACGGGCCGGACGCGGAGTGACTTTCCGGCCACCCCGCGTGGCCTGTACGTCCCGGTGGTGCGGCCGTCAGACGCTGTGGGCGGCCGCCGGGGTGGAGCGGACGAACGCGTGGCCGTTCCACCGCCACTTGGCGGCCGACTTCACGTCCGGACAGCAACTGGGCACATCGTCCGAGGAATAGCCGAGCAGGGTGGCGGTGACCGTCCCGGCGGCGACGGTGAAGTCGGTCACCGTGAACCGGTCCTTGGGGTCGACGAGGGTGGCCACGACACGGGGTGCGGTGGCGTCGGCGGCTTGGGTGAGCACGTAGACCCCGTCGGGCGGGGTGCCCATGGCCGAGTCGCAGTGGACCACCGCCACGGTTTCCGGTCTGCCGTCGCCGTCGAGGTCACCGGTGGCTTTCTTGACGACCTTCTCCTGGACCGGGCCGCAGTCGAGCGGGAAGTCCACGCCGGCGGTGCTGGGCGCCGCTGCGGGCTTCGGATCGCTGGTCGCGACGGGCTGGGCGGCCTTGGCCGAGCCCGGCTGGAGGAAGGACGACAGAGCCACGACGCCGGCCACCGCGGTCGCGGTGGCGAGCCAGTGCATGGGACGGGTGTCGGTGTGAGCGAGCTCCGGGACCACGGATTGCTGCACTAGGAGTGTCTCCTGTGAGGCCTGTGCCGGTGGGGGTGGCCTGCATAGTGCCACACGTCACAGTGGGAGGGAACGGGCGGGGTCGGCTTCCGCGGCCGGTGGGGCTCCGCGGCCCTGGTGCCGGGTCAACGCGTGAGCGCCGCCGCCGAGTTCCGGTGGGATCCGGGGAACTCGGCGGCGGCGCTCGTACGTTGGTGCAGCGGCGGGACGGGTCAGCGGCCGGCGCCGCCGTCGGCGTTGGGGCCGTCGTAGTCCTCGCCGTAGGCACCCTTGGCGGGGCGGCGGCGGCGCATGGGCGGCTCGACGCCGTCGGCGAGGCGGCGGGCGGTGAGCAGGAAGCCGGTGTGGCCGATCATGCGGTGGTCGGGGCGGACGGCGAGGCCTTCCACGTGCCAGTTGCGGATCATCGTCTCCCAGGAGGTCGGCTCGTTGAAGCAGCCGATCTCACGGATGGACTCGACGGTCCGGGCGAGCTGGGTGGTGGTGGCGACGTAGCAGCACAGGATGCCGCCGGGGACGAGTGCCTTGGAGACGGCCTCCAGGCACTCCCAGGGGGCGAGCATGTCGAGGATGACGCGGTCCACGTCGGTGTCCGACAGGTTGTCCTGGAGGTCGCCGACGGTGAGCTGCCAGGCCGGGTGCGGACCGCCGAAGTAGCGTTCCACGTTCTGCTGGGCGATCTCGGCGAAGTCCGCGCGGCGCTCGTAGCTGTGCAGCATGCCCTGGTCGCCGATGGCGCGCAGCAGGAAGCTGCTGAGCGAGCCGGAGCCGACACCGGCTTCGACGACGCGGGCGCCGGGGAAGATGTCGGCGAAGGAGAGGATCTGCCCCGCGTCCTTGGGGTAGACGACGGCTGCCCCGCGGGGCATGGACAGGACGTAGTCGGGGAGCAGGGGGCGCAGCGCGAGGTAGGCGACGTTGCCGGTGGTGCGGACAACGCTGCCCTCGGGAGCGCCGATCAGTTCGTCGTGCGGGAAGGAGCCCTTGTGGGTGTGGAAGTTCTTCCCGGCTTCGAGCGTGAACGTGTAGTGGCGGCCCTTGGGGTCGGTCAGCTGTACCTGGTCCCCGACCTTGAAGGGCCCGCGCCTGCGGGCGGCACCGGTCGGTTCGGACATGTGAACAGCCTACCGGGGTTTGCGCAGGGCACCGACCACCGGAAGGCCGTACCGCCGCGGGCCGGCGGGGACTCCCCGGGGCCGGCGGGGCGCGTGGAACCACCGCGTGAGGCCGTGGCGTCAACACCAGGGTGACGCCGGCGAGCGGGGGGGGAGCGGGTCGTGGCGGTGGGGGGCAGAGACGGGTCGGACGCGGCCGGGGCACGGCTCTGGGGCGTGCTGCTGGTGGTAGGGGCGGTCGTCTCGGCGTACTTCAGCTGCTACCTGTTCACCTCGATGCTGCCGACGACCATGCGCGAGTACCGGGAGTACCGGGCGGCCGCGGTCTGCCCGGACCCGGTGCCGGCCGGTCCCGCCGAGGACTGCCTGCGCACCGTCACCTTCACGGTGAAGGACACGGTGGTCGAGGGCCAGCGGGGTCTGCTCCCGCGGCGGCACGTGCGTTTCGAGGCGACCCTGTCCGGCACCCGCTACTGGAACGGCGTGGTCGCGTTCGGCGACCCGGGACCAGTGCTGCGGCAGCTCCGGACCGGGGACCGGGTCGGCGGCGTCGTCTGGCGGGGCGCGGTGATGCGGCTCGTCCGGTACGACGACGAGCAGGCCACGGCCGACGAACCGCGCGACGAGCCGCAGATGTTCGCCGGCCTCGGCGTGACCGCGGCCCTGCTGGCGGCGCTGGCGCTGGGGTTCGGCGTCCTGCGGCTGGTCCGGCCGGACGACCTGGGGCCCTGGACCTGGCGCCCGGTGGGCCGCTGGCTGCTCGGCATCGTGCTGGTCGCCGGGCTCGGCTGGGCCTACGGCGCGCTCCTGCTCCATGTCCCCTGGCAGGCGGTGGCCCCGGTCGCCGTGGCGCTCACCGCGCTCATGTCGGCGGCCCTCTTCACCGTCCGGCGACTGCGGCAGCGACGGGCGCCGGCCGCGCCTCGGGACATCTGGCAGCCGCGCTAGGAGCGGCTCTCTCAGCTGGGGCGGGCCATCGCCCGCACGAAGGCCCGCTCGACGTCGGCGGCCGACAGGACGCCGTAGATCTCGCCGGTCTCCTCCACGACCAGGTACTCGGTGGCGGGGGTGGCGCGCAGGACGTCGAGGAGGTCCTCTCCGGCGAGTTCCGCGGAGACCCGCATGCCGTCGGTGAGGTCCTGGGCGAGGCCGCTGACGGCGACCCAGGGACGGCGGTGCTCGGGTACGCCGACGATGGCGGCCTCGCGGACCAGGGAGAGGGGGTTGCCGTCGGCGTCGACGACGACCAGGGCACGGGCGCCGGCGGCGTTGGCGCGGCGCAGAGCCTCGGAGAGGGGGGTGTCGGTCTCGACGGGGACGGCGCGCCGGGTCAGGGTGCGGGCGCGCAGCTCGGGGAGGTGTTCGCGCAGCCGGGCCATGCGCAGGCTGTTGCCGGCGCCGGTCCAGATGATGGCGGCGAGGATGGCGGCGAGCAGAGCGTCGGTGACGGTGTCCATGCCGCCGCCGGTGTCCTCGCCACCGCCGCCGAAGGCGCCGGAGTAGTTGAGGAGGGGGAGGCCGATGAGGACGGAGACGGCGAGCGCGCGGCCGACCCAGGCGGCGGCGACGGTGCCGCTCATGGGCCTGCCGGTGATCTTCCAGACGACGGCGCGGAGCATCCGGCCACCGTCGAGGGGCAGCCCGGGCAGGAGGTTGAAGGCGGCCACGATGAGGTTGGAGACCATCAGGCCGGCCAGCAGGACGCCGGGGACGGTGCCGGGCTCGACGGGCTGCATGGCGAGGTAGAAGACGCCGGAGAGGACGAGGGAGAGCAGCGGGCCGACGAAGGCCAGCACGAACTCGCGGCCGGGGGTCTCGGCCTCCTTCTCGATCTCGGAGACGCCGCCGAAGAACTGCAGCTGGATGCGGCGGACCGGGAGTTTGAAGCGGATCGCGGCGACCGTGTGGGCCAGCTCGTGGACCAGGACGGAGGCGTAGAAGGCGACGGCGAAGAAGAGGGAGACGAGGTACCGGGCGGCGCCGAGTTCGGGCAGTACGCGGTCGAGCTGGCCGCCGAAGACCCAGGTGATCAGGGCGGCGACGAGGAACCAGCTGGGGGCGACGTACACCGGCACGCCGAAGGGGCGCCCCATGAGCAGTCCGCCGCCGGGTTCCTTGGGCCGCTGCGGCGGCCGGCCCTTGCTCATTCCCGAGTCGGCCAGGGCCCGCTCCTCCGACGCGTCGGGGGCGTCGGTGGACGAGTCCGTGCGGGCGTCGGGGACCGGGGCGTCGGGGACCGGGGCGTCGGGGACCGGGGCGTCGGGGACCGGGGCGTCGGCCGGTGCGTCGGCCGGTGTGTTCTCGGGCGCGGCCGTTTCCGGGGCCTCGTCGGCCTCCGGCCCGGCCGTCGGCTCCGTGGGCTCCTCTGCGGACGGTGCCGGCGACGGTCTCCCGGTGCGGGCGGCCGCCCCGGTCTCCGCGGGAGCCGTCGGGGCGTCGGCCGGGTCCGGGCCCCCGTCGTTGGTCGGGGCCGTAGGACCTGCGGGGTGCTCGGTCGGTTCGGCGTTCTCCGACCGGGGCTGCCCGCTCCCGCCGCTCACGTCCACGGTGTCCCCTCGTTAGAAACGTCGTCTCTGGTCGATGGTATGCGGCCGTCGTGACGCGTTTCGCCCCGGCACCCCCTGTGTTGGCCGGGCCGTCGCGCGGGTTGGGTGACTGTCAGTGGCGGGCCGTATGGTCTGTGGTCATGGAGAGCAGCATCGAGGAGACCCCGCAGGCGCAGGGCGCGGACGTCGCGCAGGGGGAGGAGCCGGTCACAGCGGTGGCGGGGCCGACGGCCCGGCCGCCCGCCTCGTTGTCGCCCTCGCGGGCCAGTGACTTCATGCAGTGTCCGTTGCTGTACCGGTTCCGGGTGATCGACCGGCTGCCGGAGAAACCGAGCGAGGCGGCGACCAGAGGGACGCTGGTGCACGCGGTCCTGGAGCGGCTCTTCGACGCCCCCGCCGCCGACCGGACCGCGCCGCGAGCCAAGTCGCTGATCCCGGGGCAGTGGGACCGGCTGCGGGAGAACAGGCCGGAGGTCGGTGAGCTGTTCTCGGACGACCCCGAGGGCGAGCGGCTGGCGCGCTGGCTGGGTGAGGCGGAACAACTCGTCGAGCGCTGGTTCACGCTGGAGGATCCGTCCCGGCTGGAGCCCGTGGAGCGGGAGCTGTTCGTGGAGACCGAGCTGGAGTCGGGGCTGCGGCTGCGCGGGATCATCGACCGGGTCGACGTGGCGCCGACGGGCGAGGTGCGGATCGTCGACTACAAGACGGGCAAGGCGCCGCGGCCGGAGTACGCCGAGGGCGCGCTGTTCCAGATGAAGTTCTACGCGCTGGTGGTGTGGCGGCTGAAGAACGTGGTGCCGAGGCGGCTGCAGCTGGTCTATCTAGGCAGCGGTGACGTGCTGACGTACGACCCGGTCCTCGCCGATCTCCAGCGAGTCGAGCGCAAGCTGCTCGCGCTGTGGGAGGCGATCCGGGAGGCGACGGAGTCGGGTGAGTGGCGGCCTCGTCCGACCAAGCTGTGCGGCTGGTGCGACCACCAGGCGCACTGCCCGGAGTTCGGCGGCACTCCCCCGCCGTACCCGCTGCCGGTGAGGTCGGCGGCGTCCGGGGAGCCGGCGCAGGGCAGAATGGGCGCGGACTAGCGAAGGAGACTCACCGTGGCCATCCGCGTCCTACTGGTCGACGACCAGCCGCTGCTGCGAACCGGGTTCCGGATGATTCTGGAGGCCGAGCAGGACATCGCGGTCGTGGGCGAGGCCGGAGACGGCCTGCAGGCCCTCGACCAGGTGCGGGCCCTCCAGCCTGATGTCGTGCTGATGGACATCCGGATGCCGCGGATGGACGGCGTGGAGGCGACCCGGCAGATCACCGGGCCCGGCCGTGACGGCCCGGCGAAGGTGCTGGTGCTGACCACGTTCGATCTCGACGAGTACGTGGTGGAGGCGCTGCGCGCGGGGGCCAGCGGGTTCCTGCTGAAGGACGCCCCGGCCAACGAGCTGGTGCAGGCGATCCGGGTGGTGGCGAACGGCGAGGCGATGCTGGCGCCGAGCATCACGCGCCGGCTGCTCGACAAGTACGCGACCCATCTGCCGTCCGGCGAGGAGCCGGTGCCGGACACCCTGCACACCCTCACCGACCGTGAGGTGGAAGTGCTGAAGCTGGTGGCGCGCGGGCTGTCGAACGCGGAGATCGCCGCCGACCTGTTCGTCAGCGAGACCACCGTGAAGACCCATGTGGGGCATGTGCTGACCAAGCTGGGGCTGCGGGACCGGGTGCAGGCGGCGGTGTACGCGTACGAGAGCGGGCTGGTGCGCCCCGGGGCGCAGTAGGCCGACCGGTCACGACGACGAAGGGCGCCCTCTCCGTGCGGAGAGGGCGCCCTTCGTCGTACTGAAGGTCCGTCAGCTGATGGAGCCGCGACCGAGCTCCCACAGCTGGAGGCTCGCGGAGGAGTTGAGGGCGTAGGCGACGCCCGTGATGTCGTCGCGGGCGGCGACGTACTGCTTGCCCTGCCACAGCGGCAGCACCGGGACGTCAGCGGCGACGTCGTCCTGGATCTCGGTCAGGCTGCCGGTGGCGCTGGCCCGGTCGGCCTCGCGGCGGGACTCGGGGATCAGGGTGTTGATGATCCGGTTGTTGACATAGGGCGACTTGAGGAAGTTGTCCTTGTCGAGGAACGGCGCGAGGAAGTTGTCGGCGTCCGGGAAGTCGGGGAACCAACCCATGCCGTAGACGTCGTAGTCGCCCTTGCGCTCGTCCGTCTGGTACGTCGACCAGGGGTGGCCCTCGATGCTGACGTCGAAGAGGCCGCTGTCGTTGAGCTGCTGCTTGAGGACCTCGAACTCCTGCTTGGTGGCCGGACCGTAGTGGTCGGTCGTGTAGTGCAGGGTCAGCTTCACCGGGGTGGTGATGTTGGCCGCGGTCAGCAGGTTCTTCGCCTTGGAGACGCTGGGGTCGCCGTACTTGTTGAAGAAGGAGTTGGAGTGGCCGGTCACGGAGGCCGGGACCAGCGAGTACAGCGGCTCGGCCTGGGAGCCGTACACCTTGGAGACGAGGTCGGCGCGGTCGATGAGCTGGGCCATGGCCTCGCGGACGGCCTTGGACTTGACCGTGGACGCGTCGGTGTTGAAGCCGAGGTAGCGGATCTCCAGACCGGACATCTCGACGAGGTCGATGTTGGAGTCCTTGCCGGTGCTGAGCTTGTTGATCTGCGACGGCGACATGGTGCGGGTCATCACGTCGATGTCGCCCTTGTCGAGCGCCTCGCCCATGGCGTCGGCGTCCTCGTAGGAGCGCATGACGACCTGCTCGTTGTTCACCTTCACGCTCCCCTTGTAGTTGGGGTTCTTGGTGAAGGTGGCGGTGACGATCTCGTCGTTCTTGACGTCGGCCTTGAAGGTGTACGGGCCGGAGCCGTCGATGTCGAAGCCGTCGCGGAGCTTGTCCTTCTCGTAGTCCTTCGGGTTCACGATGCCCGCGACCGGAGTGGACAGCTTGTACGGGAAGGTGGCGTCGGCGGACTTGAGGTGGAAGATGACCTCGCGGTCGCCCTGGGTCTCGATGGTGTCGATGTTCGAGAGGAGGGCGTAGACGCCGGTGTCGGACTTGATCCGCAGGGCGCGCTCGATGGACCACTTGACGTCCTCGGCGGTGACGGCGTTGCCGTCGGAGAACTTCAGGCCGTCACGCAGCTTGCAGGCGTAGCGCTCGCTGCCGCTGTCGGTGAAGGAGCAGCTCTCGGCCGCGTCGGGGACCGGGTCGCCCTCGCCCTTGGGCTGGGACATCAGGGTCTGCACGGTCTGGCGCAGGATGTTCCAGCCGCCGACGTCGTAGGAGTAGGCGGGGTCGACCGGCGCCGGGGCTTCCTTCGTAGCGGTGAACCGGTCCGTGGTACCGACGACGATCGCGTCGTTGCTGCTGCTTCCACTGCCGGAACCACCGCAGGCGGCGAGGACCGGAGTGAGCAGGCCGACCACGGCCGGCAGCACCAAAGTCTTGCGGTTCATGCTCGAAGTTCTCCAGAGCTGATCGTGTCCGTGTATCCGGCATCCATGGGGTGTCGAAGCGGATCACGGGGGTTGCGGCGATGTTCTCGCGATGAGATTAGTGCGCACCCGCAGGAGGGTTCGCAGGCGCGTGAGTTGAGGTCCCATCACGGAGTGGAACCGGTTGCGGACAGACCGAAAACCCGACAGCGGCAGGATTAGTGCACGCTCTCCCCAATCGGGACACAAGGTCGCCGCGTTTCCCCCCGAACGGGGGCGTGCGGCACAGCCGGGCAACGTTGTCGAGCACCTGGCACGTGGGGAACGTCACACGGCAAAATATGTGAGCGGGTATCGGAATTCAGCCGGTTGAACAGGGGCGAATTCCGGGGAGCGACACGGGCCGGGATTTCACCCAATGCTCTTTGCACGCTGGGTGAACGGCTAGCGCATTTCCGTCATCAGTCCGTGCAGAAATGCCAGGTCGACCTGTTCCAGGGAGGCGACCACGGTACGCCGCTCGGCGGGGGCGATCGGCGCGACGGAGGGGACGGCGACGACCTGGCAGCCGGCGGCCTCGGCGGCGGCGACGCCGGTCGCGGTGTCCTCCACCACCGCGCACCTGGCCGGATCCACTCCCAGACCGGCGGCGGCGAGCAGATACGGGTCCGGGTGGGGCTTGGTGCGCGAGACCTCGTCACCGGCGACGGACAGGCTGAAGTGATGCGTGCCGAGCCCGGTCAGGACCCGGTCGATGATGCGCCGGTGCGAGGCGGAGACCAGGGCGGTGGGGATCTGCTGCTCGTAGAGTTCGGCGAGCAGCCGCTGGGCGCCCGGCATCAGCGGCAGGCCGCCGTCGATGCGTTCCTCGAAGCCGTCGTTGAGCAGCACGCTGAGCTCGGCGAGCGTGATGGCCGCGCCGGTGGCCTCGATGAGGAACCCGGCGCTGCGGGTCATCGGGCCGCCGACCACGACATGGCGCCAGGAGTCGTCGAGGGTGTGGCCGAGGCGGGCGAAGATCTCGACCTCGACGTCCCACCAGAAGCCCTCGGTGTCCACCAGGGTGCCGTCCATGTCGAGGAGCACCGCCTGAAGGGCCGAGCCTTCGGCCGTCCGGGTTCCGAGCGCGGGGACCGTGCTGGTCATCCACGTACCTCCTTGAGGGACGAGCAGGCCGGTTCCCATGCGGGGAACCGGCCTGCTGTGGACCGACCAGTGTACGACTTATCCGATCAGTGCGCTCTGTGGGACACGTCTCGGCGCGGCGCGCCGCTCAGCGCGCGTTGAAGTACTTCGCCTCCGGGTGGTGGATGACGATGGCGTCCGTGGACTGCTCGGGGTGCAGCTGGAACTCCTCGGAGAGGTGCACGCCGATCCGCTCGGGCTGGAGCAGGCCGGCGATCTTGGCGCGGTCCTCCAGGTTGGGGCAGGCGCCGTAGCCGAGGGAGAAGCGGGCGCCCCGGTACTTCAGGGCGAACATGTCCTCGATGTCACCGGGGTCCTCCCCGGCGAAGCCGAGTTCCGCACGCACCCGCGCGTGCCAGTACTCGGCGAGGGCCTCGGCCAGCTGGACGGACAGGCCGTGCAGTTCGAGGTAGTCCCGGTAGGAGTTGGCCTCGAAGAGCTTGGCGGTCTGCTCGCCGATGCGGGAGCCGACGGTGACGACCTGGAGGCCGACCACGTCCGTCTCCCCCGACTCCTCCGGGCGGAAGAAGTCGGCGAGGCAGAGCCGGCGGCCGCGGCGCTGGCGCGGGAAGGTGAACCGGGTGCGTTCGTTGCCGCGGTCGTCCAGGATGATCAGGTCGTCGTCCTTGGAGACGCAGGGGAAGTAGCCGTAGACCACGGCCGCTTCCAGCAGGTTCTCCGTCTGGAGCTTGTCGAGGAGCCCGCGCAGCCGGGGGCGGCCGTCGGTCTCGACGAGTTCCTCGTACGTGGGTCCCTCGCCGGTGCGGGCCTGCTTGAGGCCCCACTGGCCCTTGAAGAGGGCGCCCTCGTCGAGCCAGCTCGCGTACTCCTTGAGCTGGATGCCCTTGATGACGCGGGTGTCCCAGAACGGCGGGGTGGGCACCGGGTTGTCGACGGCGACGTCGGAGCGGACATGGCCCTCCTCGGGCCGCTCCTCGGCCTCGACGGTCGCGGCCGGCCGCACCCGGCGCTGCTTCAGCTCCGGCAGGACCGCGCCGGGCAGCCCGCGCTTGACGCCGATGAGGGCGTCCATCAGGCGCAGGCCCTCGAAGGCGTCCCGGGCGTAGCGGACCTCGCCCTCGTAGAGCTCGTGCAGGTCCTGTTCGACGTAGGCGCGGGTGAGGGCGGCGCCGCCGAGGATGACCGGGTAGGAGGCCGCCAGACCGCGCTGGTTGAGCTCCTCCAGGTTCTCCTTCATGATCACCGTGGACTTGACCAGCAGGCCGGACATGCCGATGACGTCGGCCCGGTGCTCGTCGGCGGCCTCCAGGATCGCGGAGACGGGCTGCTTGATGCCCAGGTTGACGACGTTGTAGCCGTTGTTGGACAGGATGATGTCGACGAGGTTCTTGCCGATGTCGTGCACGTCGCCGCGGACGGTCGCCAGCACGATCGTGCCCTTGCCCTCGGCGTCCGACTTCTCCATGTGCGGTTCGAGGTGGGCTACGGCGGCCTTCATGACCTCGGCGGACTGCAGGACGAACGGCAGCTGCATCTGGCCCGAGCCGAACAGCTCGCCGACGACCTTCATGCCGTCGAGCAGCGTCTCGTTGACGATGTCCAGGGCGGGGCGCTCGGTCAACGCGAGATCGAGGTCGGCCTCCAGGCCGTTGCGCTCGCCGTCGATGATGCGGCGCTTGAGGCGCTCCTCCAGCGGGAGGGCGGCCAGTTCCTCGGCCTTGCCGGCCTTGAGGGACTTGGCGGTGGCGCCCTCGAAGAGCTGCATCAGCTTCTGGAGGGGGTCGTAACCCTCGGCACGGCGGTCGTGGATGAGGTCGAGGGCGGTCTGCACCTCCTCCTCGCTGAAGCGGGCGATCGGCAGGATCTTCGACGCGTGCACGATCGCCGAGTCCAGGCCCGCCTTGACGCACTCGTCGAGGAAGACGGAGTTCAGCAGGATGCGGGCGGCCGGGTTGAGGCCGAAGGAGATGTTGGACAGACCGAGGGTGGTCTGGACGTCCGGATGGCGGCGCTTGAGCTCGCGGATCGCCTCGATGGTGGCGATGCCGTCCTTGCGGGACTCCTCTTGACCGGTACAGATGGTGAAGGTCAGGGTGTCGATGAGGATGTCCGACTCGTGGATGCCCCAGTTCCCGGTCAGGTCGTCGATCAGCCGTTCGGCGATCTGGACCTTCTTCTCCGGGGTGCGAGCCTGGCCCTCCTCGTCGATGGTCAGCGCGATCAGCGCGGCGCCGTGTTCCCGCGCGAGCTCGGTGACCTTGGCGAAGCGGGACTCCGGACCGTCGCCGTCCTCGTAGTTGACGGAGTTGATGACCGCGCGGCCGCCGAGCTTCTCCAGGCCGGCCCGGATGACGGGGACCTCGGTGGAGTCGAGGACGATCGGCAGGGTGGAGGCGGTGGCGAAGCGGCCGGCCAGCTCCTCCATGTCGGCGACGCCGTCACGGCCGACGTAGTCCACGCAGAGGTCCAGCATGTGGGCGCCCTCGCGGATCTGCTCGCGGGCCATCTCCACACAGTCGTCCCAGCGGGCCGCCAGCATGGCCTCGCGGAACTTCTTGGAACCGTTGGCGTTGGTGCGCTCTCCGATGGCCAGATACGAGGTGTCCTGGCGGAACGGCACCGTCTGGTACAGGGAGGCGGCGCCGGGCTCGGGGCGCGGGCTGCGCTCGGGCGGGGTGACGCCCCGGACCCGCTCCACGACCTGGCGCAGGTGCTCGGGGGTGGTGCCGCAGCAGCCGCCGATCAGGGAGAGACCGTAGTCCCGGACGAAGGTCTCGTGGGCGTCGGCCAGCTCCGGCGCGGTCAGCGGGTAGGTGGCGCCGTTCTTGCCGAGGACCGGCAGGCCCGCGTTCGGCATGCACGACAGAGCGATCCGGGAGTGCCGGGAGAGGTAGCGCAGGTGCTCGCTCATCTCGGCGGGGCCGGTGGCGCAGTTCATGCCGATCATGTCGATGCCGAGCGGCTCCAGCGCGGTGAGCGCGGCGCCGATCTCGGAGCCCAGCAGCATGGTGCCGGTGGTCTCCACGGTGACGGAGACGATGATCGGGACGTCCAGGCCGGAGAGCTCACGGGCGCGCTGGGCGCCGATCACGGCCGCCTTGGTCTGCAGCAGGTCCTGGGTGGTCTCCACGATCAGCGCGTCCGCGCCGCCGCTGATCAGGCCCTCGGCGTTCTGCTGGAAGGCGTCCCGGATCGTGGTGTAGCCGATGTGGCCGAGGGTGGGCAGCTTGGTGCCGGGGCCGATGGAGCCGAGGACCCAGCGCTGGCGGCCGTCGCGGGCGAGGTAGCCGTCGGCGGTCTCCCGGGCGATGCGGGCGCCCGCCTCCGACAGCTCGAAGACGCGCTCGGGGATGTCGTACTCGGCCATCGCCGCGTGGTTGGCGCCGAAGGTGTTGGTCTCGACACAGTCCACGCCCGCGTCGAAGTACGCCTCGTGGACCGAGCGGACGATGTCGGGGCGGGTGATGTTGAGGATCTCGTTGCAGCCCTCGAGCTGCTGGAAGTCGTCCAGCGTGGGGTCCTGCGCCTGGAGCATGGTGCCCATGGCTCCGTCGGCGACCACCACACGGGTGGCGAGCGCCTCACGGAGCGCGGACACACGGGTCCGGCTGTCGGCGGAAGGGGACGGCGGCGACGAGGCCATGAAGGGCTCCCTTGGATGCGACGGCTGTCGGCTATGCGTCCCCCCGGGGCGGGCCCGGGCAGGGACGCACTGCGTCAGCCTAACCGGGTGTGGGCTTGGATGGGCAGGGCGTCCATGTGGCGGACGAGTGAGGCACGGGGCCGTCACAGGACCCTCACCTGCCCGGCCGACCAGGCACGGACTCGTCACAGAGAGGTCACGTGTGTGCCCGGCGAGGTGACCGGATTCCCACGTGTGATGTAACAGGTGTCGACAGACCATTAGCGGTCCGTCGACATGGACCGGTAGTGTTCGACATTGCCGAACGATGGTTACGCCGTCGTTGCGGTGAGGGTCGTTGGGACGGAGGACAGGACGGCGATGGCACGGAACATCCAGTCGCTCGAACGGGCGGCCGCGATGCTGCGGCTGCTCGCGGGCGGCGAGCGACGACTCGGCCTGTCCGACATCGCCTCGTCACTGGGCCTCGCCAAGGGCACCGCCCACGGCATCCTGCGCACTCTCCAGCAGGAGGGGTTCGTCGAACAGGACGACACCTCCGGGCGCTACCAGCTGGGCGCCGAGCTGCTGCGGCTGGGCACCACCTATCTGGATGTGCACGAGCTGCGGGCGCGGGCGCTGGTGTGGACGGACGACCTGGCCCGGTCCAGCGGGGAGAGCGTCTACCTGGGCGTTCTCCATCAACAGGGCGTACTGATCGTGCACCACGTCTTCCGGCCCGACGACAGCCGGCAGGTGCTGGAGATCGGCGCGATGCAGCCGCTGCACTCCACGGCCCTGGGCAAGGTGCTGTCGGCCTACGACCCGGTGGCGCACAGCGAGGCCCTGGAGGCCGACCGCAAGCCCTTCACGGACCGGACCACCTGCGAGCTGGACGCCTTCGAGCACATCCTCGACATCACACGGGCGCGCGGCTACGCCGCCGACGTGGAGGAGACCTGGGAGGGCGTGGCCTCCGTCGCCGCGCCGATCCACGACCGGCGGCGCATGCCGGTGGGCGCGGTGGGCATCACGGGCGCGGTGGAACGGCTCTGCAAGGACGGGGAGTTGCGGCCCGAGCTGATCGCCGCGGTGCGCGACTGCGCCCGCGCGGTGTCGCGGGACCTGGGCGCCGGACGGTTCTGACCGGGCGCCACTGATCGACGGCTGAGGCCGGTTCGCGTGTCGGCGAACCGGCCTCAGCCGTACCCTGAAACGGACAAAACAGGATGAATCCCCAGTTCAGCGGGACTATCGCGGCACACCCGGCGCAGGACCCGACAAAGATCGACATCTCACGGCCATCAATAACGATCGCGCTTTCGATAACAGAACCCTTGACGTGCGCGTAACGCCGGAGCAAGACTCCCGTCCATCGGTCGGCATTGTCGAACACCTACCGGCAATACGCGCTAGAGTGTGACAACGCCAAGGGCCGGCAACATCGCTCTCACCCCCGAGGGCAGCTCGAACTCCCGGAGGGACCCGGGGTTCGGTCCCCTGGACGAAGGACAAAGGAGTCGCGGGTGTCCAGCTCCGACATCTTCATCGGCGAGACCATCGGTACCGCCATACTCATCCTGCTCGGCGGCGGTGTGTGCGCCGCCGTCACGCTCAAGGCCTCCAAGGCCCGTAACGCCGGCTGGCTCGCCATCGCCTTCGGTTGGGGCTTCGCCGTCATGACGGCGGTCTACATCTCCGGACCGCTGTCCGGTGCCCATCTCAACCCGGCCGTCACCGTCGCTCTCGCCATCAAGAACAGCGACTGGAGCAACGTCCCGGTCTACTTCGCCGGACAGCTGCTCGGTGCCATGATCGGCGCGGCCCTGGTGTGGGTCGCCTACTACGGCCAGTTCCACGCGCACCTCACCGACAAGGAGATCGTCGGCGGTCCGGGTGCCCAGGCCACCAAGATCAAGGCCGTCGAGGCCCAGGAGACGGGCGCCGGTCCGGTGCTCGGCATCTTCTCCACCGGTCCGGAGATCCGGAACGCGGTGCAGAACCTGGCCACGGAGATCATCGGCACCGTCGTGCTGATCCTCGCTGTCCTCACCCAGGGCCTCAACGACAAGGGCAACGGCCTCGGCGTCATCGGCGGCCTGATCACCGCCTTCGTGGTCGTCTCGATCGGTCTGTCGCTCGGCGGCCCGACCGGCTACGCGATCAACCCCGCCCGTGACCTCGGTCCGCGTATCGTGCACGCGCTCCTCCCGCTGCCCAACAAGGGCGGTTCCGACTGGAGCTACGCCTGGATCCCGGTGGTCGGTCCACTGATCGGCGCGGCCATCGCCGCGGGGATCTACAACGTCGCATTCGCCTGAGAACCAGATCAAGCTAAGAAGCAGATCCGGCTCACAAGCAGACACGCGCCGTACGTACCGCCTCCACACCACGGACCTCTGAGGAGCACACAGTGACCGACGCCCACACCGCAGGCCCCTTCATCGCCGCGATCGACCAGGGCACCACCTCCAGCCGCTGCATCGTCTTCGACAAGGACGGCCGCATCGTCTCGGTCGACCAGAAGGAGCACGAGCAGATCTTCCCGAAGCCGGGCTGGGTCGAGCACAACGCCAACGAGATCTGGACCAACGTCCAGGAAGTCGTCGCCGGGGCCATCCAGAAGGCCGGCATCACCCGCGACGACATCAAGGCCATCGGCATCACCAACCAGCGCGAGACCACCGTGCTGTGGGACAAGAACACCGGTGAGCCCGTCCACAACGCCATCGTCTGGCAGGACACCCGCACCGACGCCCTCTGCAAGGAGCTCGGGCGCAACGTCGGCCAGGACCGCTTCCGCCGCGAGACCGGCCTCCCCCTCGCCTCCTACTTCGCCGGCCCCAAGGCCCGCTGGCTGCTCGACAACGTCGACGGCCTCCAGGAGCGCGCCGAGGCGGGCGACATCCTCTTCGGCACCATGGACACCTGGGTCATCTGGAACCTGACCGGTGGTGCCAACGGCGGCAAGCACGTCACCGACGTCACCAACGCCTCCCGCACCCTTCTCATGAACCTGCACACCACGCAGTGGGACGAGAAGATCGCCGAGTCCATCGGCGTGCCGCTGCAGATCCTGCCCGAGATCCGCTCCTCCGCGGAGGTCTACGGCGAGGTCACCGGCGGCAAGCTCGGCGACCTGCTCGGCGGCATCCCGGTCGCCTCCGCGCTCGGCGACCAGCAGGCGGCCCTGTTCGGCCAGTGCTGCTTCTCCGAGGGCGAGGTCAAGTCCACCTACGGCACCGGCACCTTCATGGTGATGAACACCGGTGACAAGATCATCAACTCCTACGCGGGCCTGCTGACCACGGTCGGCTACAAGATCGGCGACCAGCCGACCGTGTTCGCGCTGGAGGGCTCGATCGCCGTCACCGGTTCGCTGGTGCAGTGGATGCGCGACCAGATGGGCCTGATCTCGACCGCGGCCGAGATCGAGACGCTCGCGCTCTCGGTCGAGGACAACGGCGGCGCCTACTTCGTGCCGGCCTTCTCCGGCCTGTTCGCCCCGCACTGGCGCTCCGACGCCCGCGGTGTCATCGCCGGCCTGACCCGGTACGTCACCAAGGCGCACCTGGCCCGCGCCGTCCTGGAGGCCACCGCCTGGCAGACCCGCGAGATCGCGGACGCCATGGTGAAGGACTCCGGCGACGAGCTGGTGGCCCTCAAGGTCGACGGCGGCATGACCGCCAACAACCTGCTGATGCAGCAGCTCGCCGACGTCCTCGACGCGCCCGTGGTGCGCCCGATGGTCGCCGAGACCACCTGCCTCGGCGCCGCCTACGCCGCCGGCCTCGCCGTCGGCTTCTGGTCCGGCACCGACGAACTGCGCGCCAACTGGCGCCGGGCCGCCGAATGGACCCCCCGCATGGACGCGGAGACCCGCGACCGTGAGTACAAGAACTGGCTCAAGGCCGTCGACCGGACCATGGGCTGGATCGAGGACGACGAGAGCTGACGAGAGCGCACAAGCTCTCACGATCGAGCTCTGACGAGGAGTAAGAACCCGACATGACCAGTCAGTCCACCCTGCAGTCCGTGCCTGCCCTGGGGACGCACCCGGCCTCCGGCTCCAACCCGAGCCGGGCCGAGACCAGGGAGCAGCTCTCCAAGGCGTCGTACGACCTTCTCGTGATCGGCGGCGGCATCCTGGGCATCTCCACCGCCTGGCACGCCGCGCAGTCCGGTCTGCGGGTGGCACTGGTCGACGCCGGCGACTTCGCCGGCGCCACCTCCTCCGCCTCCTCCAAGCTCCTCCACGGCGGTCTGCGCTACCTGCAGACCGGCGCGGTGAAGCTGGTGGCGGAGAACCACTTCGAGCGCCGTGCGGTCTCCCGCCAGGTGGCCCCCCACCTGGCGAACCCGCTCACGTTCTACCTCCCCGTGTACAAGGGCGGTCCGCACGGCGCCGCGAAGCTCGGGGCGGGCGTCTTCGCCTACTCCGCGCTCTCCGCGTTCGGCGACGGAGTGGGGCACCTGCTGAGCCCGGCGAAGGCCGCGCAGGACGTGCCCGAGCTGCGCACCGAGAACCTCAAGGCCGTGGCCGTGTACGGCGACGACCAGATGAACGACGCCCGCATGGCGCTGATGACGGTCCGCGCGGCCGTCGAGGCGGGCGCGGTCGTCCTCAACCACGCCCAGGTCACCGGCCTGCGCTTCACCAAGGGCCGGGTGACCGGTGCCGACCTGAAGGACGCGCTCTCCGGTGAGGAGTTCGGCGTCAACGCCCGCCTGGTGCTCAACGCGACCGGCCCCTGGGTCGACCACCTGCGCAAGATGGAGGACCCGAACGCGGCCCCCTCCATCCGCCTGTCCAAGGGCGCGCACCTGGTCCTGAAGCGGACGGCGCCGTGGAAGGCCGCGCTCGCCACCCCCATCGACAAGTACCGCATCACCTTCGCCCTCCCCTGGGAGGACATGCTCCTGCTCGGCACCACCGACGAGGAGTACGAGGGCGACCCGGCGGACGTCTCCGTCACCGAGAAGGACATAGCCCAGATCCTGGACGAGGCCGCGTTCTCCGTCCGGGACCAGCAGCTCCGGCGCGACCTGATCACCTACGCCTTCGCCGGCCTGCGCGTGCTGCCGGGCGGCCCCGGCAGCACCGCCAAGGCCAAGCGGGAGACCGTGGTCACCGAGGGCCGGGGCGGCATGCTGTCCGTCGCGGGCGGCAAGTGGACCACCTTCCGGCACATCGGCCGCACCGTGATGCAGAAGCTGGAGGCGCTGCCGGGCCACCCGCTCGGCGACGACTTCGAGCCCATCGCCTCGCTGCCGAAGAAGCTGCCGCTGCCCGGTGTCGCCAACCCCCGCGCGGTCGCCCACCGCCTGCTGGTGGACAACCCGGCGCCCGGCCCGCGCATGGCCGCCGACACCGCCAAGCACCTGGCCACCCACTACGGTTCGCTGGCCTTCGACATCGCCCGGATCGCCAACGAGCACCCGGAGCTGGCCGAGCGCGTCCACGCGGACGCCCCGGAGATCTGGGCGCAGGTCGTCTGGGCCCGCGACCACGAGTGGGCCGAGACCGCGGACGACGTGCTGCGCCGCCGTACCACCCTGACGATCCGCGGCCTGGCCTCGGACGACGTCAGGGCCAAGGTCCAGGACCTGCTCGACAAGAAGTGACGAGCAGCAGCGAGAAGCAGCGCGAGACAGGCGGTGTGCCGGGTCACCCCTGACCGGCCCGGCACCCGCTGACGTCCCCGCCCCCGCCGTACCGGGGGCGGGCGACACAAGGGGCGGCTCCCATCCCCTAGGGAGCCGCCCTTTCGCATGCGTATGTCCTTGCATGCGTATGCCCTCGCCCCCTGCCCGGGGAATCTCCTCGACGGCTTCGACGAACTGGCCCGGCCCGCCTACGGGGAGGCGGTACGACGGCTCAACGTCACACGCACCCACCCACCACCCCCACCGGGCGACTGGGGCGGGCCGGTGGACGTCGGTACCCAGCTGTGGCTGCCGCTCGGCACGGCCGCGGTGGCCCTGAGTGCGTGGGGCCGGCCGGCCGTCGCCCGGGGCTGGCTCGCGGTGACGGGACGGCTGCCCTGGCGGCTGATGGCGTTCCTGGAGGACGCCCACCGGCGGGGTGTGCTGCGGCAGTCCGGGGCGTACTTCGACTTCCGGCATCTGCGGCTGCAGTCGTATCTCGCGAACGAGACCGCCGACGTCTCCCGTGAGGTCTTTCCCGCCGGACCGCCCGGGCCGCGCGAGGCGGCCGGCGGGCCGGTCCGGGAGCGGGGCGGCAGGCCCGGCTAGCCGACGAGGTCCCGGACCGCGTCGGGAGACGTCAACTCGGCGCGTCGCACGATCAGTTCGCGCCCGAGCAGCAGGGCGCGCCGGGAGGCCGGGGCCGGGTCCGGCAGGGTCGTCAGGTCGGTGAGGTGGGCGAAGCCGATGATGCGGCGGACGATCTCGGTGCCGGCGAAGCCCAGCGACTCCGTCCAGACCCGGCGCAGGAAGCGGTCCAGGTAGGCGTCGTCGAAGAAGGTGTCCACGCGGGTCGGCCACAGCCCGCGGAACGTGGTCTCGAACGCCTCCCAGGACAGCCGGAGTTGGTCGGCGTGGTCGGACAGCGTGCCCAGGGCGCGGGCGCGTTCCTCCGAGACCAGGGCATTGGCCCAGTACAGGCCGAGGTCGAAGCCGATGGGGCCGACGAAGGAGAACTCGGGGTCGAAGACCCGGACGACGGGGGCGCCCGCGCGCTCGCCGACCATGATGCTGCCGGTGTGCAGGTCGCCGTGGAGAAGGGCCTGGGCGCTGGTCATGAAGGTGTGGCGGAGGTCGGCGACCTCGGTGCGCAGACGGGCGTCGGCACGGAACTCGGCTGCGAGGTCGTCGAGTTCGGCCAGCCAGTGGTTGTGCTCGTGCTCGACGTAGGGCTCGGAGAGGACGACGTCCTCGGTGATCTCGCAGAGTTCCGGGTTGACCGAGGCGGCGATCAGGGCCTTGCGTTCGGCCGAGGGCAGGCCGAAGTCGCTGGTCGCGAAGGAGAGCTGGGCCACCAGTTCGCCGATCCGGGGGGAGGTGACCGGGCCGTACGCGGCGCCCTCGTTGAGGACCGTGCGCAGCACCTCCAGGTCGGAGAGGTCCTCCATGACCAGGGCGTGGTTCTCGGGGTCGTAGCCGTGGATCGCGGGGACGGTGTCGGGCGCGACCTTGGCGAGCTGCTCGTAGGCGCGGGCCTCGGCGTCGGAGCGGTCGGGGCTCAGCGGCCAGGACGGACCGGCCACCCGCACCCACGGCAGCGCCTGCTTCAGGGCGAGGCCGCGGGTGCCGGCCCGGTTCGAGGCGAGGAAGACGCGGTTGACGTTGCCGTCGGAGACCTCGCGGACCTCGATGTCGGCCGGGTCGTCCCAGTGGCCGCGCTCGCGCAGGTAGGCCGGGATGTCGGCGGTCTCCAGGATGCGGTAGCCCATCGTCTCGAACTTCCTTATGCGGTGCGGCGCTTGGACAGGGTGAAGCTGAAGACCAGGGCGAGGATGAGGACGGCGCCCTCGACCACGTCCTGGGTGTAGTACGGCAGGCCCTTGATGGTCAGGCCCGTGGTGATGATGCCGATCAGGACGGCGCCGAGGGCGGTTCCCCACACGTTCGGGCGACCCCTGCCGAGCACGGAGGTGCCGACGAGGGCGACCGCCACCGCCTCCAGGAGCTGGGAGGTGCCGGCCGAGACGTCGCCCTGGCCGATCCGGGAGGCCAGGATCAGTCCGCCGACGGAGGCGAGGACGCCGGACAGGACGTAGGCCAGGGCGCGGTAGCCGCCGACGCGGATGCCGGCCAGGCGGGCGGCCTCGGGGTTGGCGCCGATGGCGTAGAGGACCCGGCCCCAGCGGGTGCGGGCCAGGAACACCCAGGCGGCGACCGTGAGGCCGCCGAAGATCAGCACGGAGACGGGGATGCCGAGGACCGTGCCGCGGTCGATGCGCAGGAACCCGGCGGTGAACCTGCCGGGGGCGGTCGTGCCGTCGGACTCGGTCATGCCCGGGGTGATGGACTGGCCGTCGACCAGGATGAGTTTGCCGCCCTGGATGACGAACATGGTGCCCAGGGTGGCCAGCATGTCCGGGATCCTCAGTACGACGATGAGCAGCGCGTTGAGCAGACCGGCCAGGGCGCCCGCCGCGAGGACGGCGAGGATGGCGACCGTGCCGACCTGGTTCTGGATCACCATGGTCTGGGCGGCGACGGAGACCCCGAGTCCGGCGACCGCGCCGACGGACATGTCCATCCCGCCGACGGCCATGGTGAGGGTGACGCCGAGGCCGAGGATCGCGGCGACGGAGACATAGCGCAGGGTGTCGAGGAGGGTCGCCGACTCGCGGAACGAGCCCTCGGTCAGGGCGAAGTACGCGAAGAGCGCGACCGTCACGACGATGAAGCCGTACTTGATGACGGCGTCCTGGACGCGCACGGCGTTCGCGGGCCGGGCCGGGCTCTCGGTGCCCCGGGTGATCGTGGTCATGGGTGCTGCTTCCTTCGGCGGCCGGGTGTCGGAGGGACTAGACGGACACGGCGATGGTCTGGATCACGCGGTCGCGCTCCGCGTCCTCGCCGTACGCGTCGAGGTGGATCTCGCCGGCCGCGAGGACGACGACCCGGTCGGCGACCTCCAGCACCTCGTCGACGTCGGCGGACAGGACGAGCACGGCGGCGCCCTCGGCGGCCAGGGCGCGAGCCCGGCGGCCGATGTCCCGGCGGGCGCCGATGTCCACGCCTCGGAACGGTTCGTCCAGGACGAGGACGCGGGGGGTCTTCGCGAGCCAGCGGCCGACGACGACCTTCTGCTGGTTGCCGCCGGAGAGTTCCTCGATCGCGCTGTGCTCGTCGCGGGCCACGACCCCGAGGGCCTCGACGGTGTCCCGGCCGAGGGCGTCCTCGCGTGGGCGGCTCACCAGACCGGCCCGGGAGAGGGACCTGAGGAACGGCAGGGAGATGTTCTGGGCCAGTGACCAGCCGGGGACGAGAGCGTCGGTGTGCCGGTCCTCGGGGACCAGGTGGACGCCGGCCCGGATGGCGTCGGCGGGGCGGCGGGGCGCGTAGGCCCTGCCGTCCAGTTCGACGGTGCCGGTGCGGAAGGGTTCGGCGCCGAAGAGGCCGCGGGCCAGCTCGGTCTTGCCCGCGCCCAGCAGGCCCACGACGCCGGTGACCTCGCCGCCGCGCAGGTCGAGGTCGAGCGGGGCGCGGCCGTCGAGGAGCCGGACGCCGCGCAGGGCGAGGACGACCTCGCCCTGCTCCCCCTCGCGGGCCGGGCGGGCCGTCCTGGCCTCGTGGGCCTGGGCCAGCATCGCGCGCAGGGCGCTGTCCCAGTCGAAGGGCTTTGCCTGGTCGTCGGTGAGACGGCCGTCCCGCAGGACGACCAGCCGGTCGGCGAGGGCGTCGATCTCGCCGAGGCGGTGGGAGACGTAGAGCACGGCGATGCCGTCGTCGCGCAGCTTCCCGACGAGGGCGAAGAGCCGCTCGGCCTCGGCGGCCGACAGGGCGGAGGTGGGCTCGTCGAGGACGAGCAGGCGGGGGCGGGTGGCCAGGGCGCGGGCCAGGATCAGCAACTGCCGGTCGGAGATGCCGAGTTCGGTGACGTCCTGGCGGAGGACCGGATCGGGCCAGTCCAGGCCGAGGCCGGCCTGGATCTCACGGGCGCGGGCCAGGGTGCGGGCGCCGCTGAGGAAGGGGTTGCCGCGCTGCTGGGCCAGCTCCTCGAAGACCAGGTTCTCCGCGACCGTGAGGCCGGGGACGATGCCCTCGCCGATGCGCTGGTGCACCGTCTGGATGCCCAGCCGGCGTGCGGCCAGCGGCGACTGGAGAGCCACGGGCTCCCCCGCGACCCGCACCTCGCCCCCGTGGTCCGTGTGCACGCCGGACAGGATCTTGATCAGGGTGGACTTTCCGGCGCCGTTCGCGCCGAGCAGCGCGACCACGCTGCCCGGGGCGATGTCCAGCGAGACGGACGCCAGGACCGTCTTGCCGCCGAAAGCCATGCTCACGTCCCGCAGAGCGACCGCGGGAGTGGTGTCAGTGGGCGACATTGGGGATCCAGTCCGCGGTGCTGACCTGGGAGAGGTTCAGCGCGGGCAGGGCGGTGCGCAGCTGGTCCATGTTCTCGATCTTGTTCTTGAGCAGGAAGTCGCGGGTGATGGCGACGGCCGGGAACTCGACGGACGTCTTGTTCAGTTGGCCGGCCAGTTCCAGCGCGGTGGTGCGGACCACGGCGGCGCCGACGGCGGACGGGTCGGTGCCGGCGGTGGCGACCCACGGGCTGTCGGTGGCGGTCATGTTCTGGATGTCGGCGTTGGAGACGTCCGCGCCGAAGACCTTCACCTTGTCCTGGAGCTTCTTGTTCTGCACGGCGAGGACGGTGCCCTTGGCGAGCTCGTCGTACGGCGCGAAGACACCGGTCACGTCGGAGTGCTGGGTGAGCGCGGCGGAGACCAGGGGAACGTTGTCGGTGGCGGTGGAGTCCGTCACCTTGCCGACCTTGAACTCCTGCGTCCACCCGTTGGACGTGAGCGCCTTCTGCCAGACCGTGTTGCGCTTGTCGAGGGCGGCGTAGCCGGCCACGTTGACGTACCCGACCTTGGTGTTCCTGCCGACCGTCTTGGCCATCACGTCGAGGACGGCCTGGGCCATGCTGGCGTCGTCCTGTTCGGTGCTGACGACGGACTTGTTCGTCTGGTCGACGTCGTAGACGACGACCTTGATGCCCTTCTTCACCGCCTGGTCGATCTCCGGCTGGATGGTGGCCGGGAAGCCGTGGTCGACGATGATCGCCTGCGCGCCGGAGTTGATGGCGGAGGAGAGGTCGGTGGCCTGCTTGGCGTTGTCGGCCTGGGCGTCGTACACGGTCAGGTCGATGCCGAGGGCCTTGGCCTGCGCCTTGGCGCCGTTGCCCCACTGCTCGAAGTAGTCGCCGGCACCGCTCTGCCGGACCAGGGCGACCTTCACCGTGCCCTTGCTGAAGGGGGCCGGCTTCTTGCCGGTGGCGGCGGAGGCCGAGGCCGCGGTGGTGCCGGTGCTCTTCGAGGCGTCCGTGGACTGCGAGCAGCCGGCGAGGAGGAGGGCGGAGACGGAGGCCAGCGAGAGCGCGGCAAGGGGCAGACGGACACGGGACATGACGGGGCTCCAGGTGCAAGGGGGTGGTGCAGAGAGGGAAGGAGGGTGCTTGAACCGGAGCTGGGCAGGGCGGACGCCGGCCACACGGAGAGGGCGGGCACGCGCCGGGACAGGGCGCGTCGAGGCTCCGGGAGAGGTCAGCGACAGCTGGCCGTGGTCGACCGGAGCAGGTCCACGTACAGCCGCCGCACGAGCAGCAGCGTCTTCATACGCAGATCATGAGAACGGTTTCAGCCACCCGTCAAATGATGTGGAAGCGTTTTCTCGACATGTGGGACAACGACTACGTCACACCTGGTCGTCCCGGTAGGTGGCGTTACCATCACGGGACCGGCACCCGCCCCGCCCCAGTGAGGCCCTGATGACGACCGCACGCGTAACAGCGCAGCGCATGCCCCGCATGCACCGCTGTACCCGCGCGCTGTGTCGCGCCTGACCACTGCCCCGCGAGCCGTCCACCTGCTCTTTCCCTTCCGTCCGCTACCGTCTCGGTATCCGGACATCCCTTCCTCTTCCCTGGAGTTGCCGCCATGACGCTGCTGACGACCTGGGCCGAGTCCGGCCCCGACACCGTGGTGCGCCGTACCTCGGCCCCCGCCGAGATCGCCGCGGCGCTCAAGCCGCTGGGCGTGCGCTACGAGCAGTGGCCGATCCGTGAGGACGTCCCGTCCGACGCGGACAGCGAGACCGTGTTCGCCGCGTACGGCCCCGAGATCGACAAGCTCAACGCCGAGGAGGGCTTCACCACGGTCGACGTACTGGGTCTGCACCCCAGCGACGACCCCGAGTACCCGGTGAAGGCGAAGGCCGCGCGCGAGAAGTTCCTCCAGGAGCACACGCACGACGACGATGACGAGGTCCGGTTCTTCGTCTCCGGCTCCGGCATCTTCTATCTGCACGTCAACGGCGAAGTGCACGCCGTCTACTGCGAGAAGGGCGACCTGCTGGGCGTGCCGCGCGGCACCACACACTGGTTCGACATGGGCACGAAGCCGTCGTTCACCGCGATCCGGTTCTTCCACGAGGAGGACGGCTGGATCGGCAACTTCACGGGGTCGCCGATCTCGGCCCGGTTCCCGGACTACGACACGATCACGGCGGGGTACGCGGCCGACAAGGGTGCGGTGTGACATACCACTATGACGTGGACGCCGTGGTGCTCGACATCGAGGGCACCACGAGCGCCACGGGGTTCGTGGTGGACGTGCTGTACCCGTACTCGCGCTCGCGTTTCGCAGCGCTGCTCACGGAGCGGAGCGGTGATCCGGACGTGGTGCGGGCGGTGGCCCAGGTTCGGGAGCTGACGGGCGATCCGGAGGCCGACGCGACGGCCGTCGAGAAGACCCTCAACGCCTGGCTGGACGAGGACCGCAAGGCCACGCCCCTGAAGACCCTTCAGGGCCTCATCTGGGCGGAGGGCTTCGCCCGCGGCGACCTGGTCTCGCACTTCTACCCCGACGTCGTCCCGGCGCTGCGCGCCTGGCACGCGGCCGGACCGCGCCTGTACGTCTACTCGTCCGGCTCGGTGGCGGCCCAGCGGGCGTGGTTCTCGGCCACCCCGGAGGGCGATCTGCTGCCCCTGCTGTCCGGGCTGTACGACACGGAGAACGCGGGGCCCAAGCAGGAGGCGGAGTCGTACCGCCGGATCGCCGAGTCGGCCGGGATCGCCCCGGACCGGCTCCTCTTCCTCTCCGACCGGCCCGCCGAGCTGGACGCGGCCCGGGCGGCCGGATGGCACGCCGTGGGGATTCGACGCCCCGGAGAGCCGTACTACGAGCAAGGCGTCGGCGACCACGCGCAGGCGGGGACGTTCGACGAGATCACCGTTTCGAGGAGCACCACGTGACCGCCGACATCACCGCCCGCGACCTGGAGGCGGCGGGCGCGGTGCTCGCCGCCGAGTCCGCCCGGTTCGCCGACTTCGGCTGGATGCGGGGCACGTCCGGCAACCTGTCGGTCGTCCTGTCCCGCGACCCGCTGCGCCTCGCGGTCACTGCGAGCGGCCACGACAAGGGCGAACTGACGCCCGCGGACGTGGTGCTGGTCGACGGGGCGGGGGCCGCCGTACAGGGCGGAAAGCCGTCCGCGGAGGCCGAACTGCACGCGCGCGTGGCGGCCCTGACCGGGGCCGGCGCGGTAGTGCACGTCCACACGGTGGCCTCCGTCGCCATGGGCCACCGCCACCCGGGCGGCATCGTCTTCAAGGACCTGGAGATGCTCAAGGGCGTCGGCCAGCCCGCCCACGACGTCGAGGTGACCCTGCCGGTCATCGCCAACAGCCAGGACATGAAGGAACTCGGCGACCGCCTGGAAGCCGCCCGCAACCCGCGGATGCCGGCGGTGGTCGTGGCCGGCCACGGCCTCTACGTCTGGGGCGAGACCCCCCGCCAGGCCCGCCACCACACCGAAGTGGTGGAGTGGCTGCTGGAGCTGGAACTCACCGCGAAGTAGCCGAGGACACAAGTCAGGGGCCGACGGACATTCCGCCGGCCCCTCGCCGTCGTGGGCCCCCCGGCCGCCTACCGCAGCCTGTCCCCCGGCAGTTCGCCCGCCGAGATCTCCAGGACGCCTCGCTCGGTGACCAGGCCCGTGATGAGTCGGCCGGGGGTGACGTCGAAGGCGGGGTTGTGGCCGCGGGACTCCGTGGGGGCCGTGCGGTGGCCGGCCCACTCCAGTACCTCGGTCTCCGAGCGGAGTTCGATGTGGATGTCGGCGCCGGTGGCGGTGGCGAGGTCGACCGTGGTGGTGGGTGCGGCGACGAGGAACGGGATGCCCGCGTCGGCGCAGGCGAGGGCGACGCCCACGGTGCCGACCTTGTTGGCGGTGTCGCCGTTGGCCGCGATGCGGTCGGCGCCGACGATCGCCGCGTCTATCTCGCCGCGCAGGATCGTGCCGGCGGCGGCCCCGTCGGCCTGGACGTAGTGCGGTATGCCCTCCTGCACCAACTCCCAGGCGGTGAGCCGGGATCCCTGGAGGAGGGGACGCGTCTCGTCGGCGTACACGACCTCCACGCTGCCGCGGGAGTGCAGTTCGCGGATGACGCCGAGTGCCGTGCCCCAACCCGCCGTCGCCAGCGCGCCGGTGTTGCAGTGGGTGAGGATGCGCAGGGGGCGGTCCTCGCCGACCTTCTTCAGCAGCCACTCGGCACCGTGCACACCCATCGCGCGGTTCGCCGCGACGTCCTCGCGCTGGATCGCCGCGGCCTCCGCGAGAACCGCGTCGAGTCCCTCGGCGAACCGGGTCATCACCCGGTCCACGCAGACCATCAGGTTGACGGCGGTGGGGCGCGCCTCGCGGACGCGGGCGACGGCCGCGCGGACCTCCGCCTCGGTCCAGCCCTCGCGCTCGCCCTGGAGCAGCGCGAGCGCGACGCCGTAGCCGCCGGCCGCGCCGATCGCGGGGGCACCCCGCACCACGAGCCGTTGGACGGCATCGACCAGGGTGTCCACATCGTGGACATGGAGGGTCTCCGTGCGCTGCGGGAGCAGGGTCTGGTCGATGAGCGCGAGACCGGTTCCGGTCCACTCGACGGCGCGCAGTTCCTGAGACATAACGGGACACTCCTGATGTTCCGATGGTGTCCGACACCGTACATGACCTCGAAGAACCACAGTTCGAGACGGCAGGACGGGTGGCCGGAAACGGGTGTTACAGTCCAGCACCTGCATTCCACAGGCCGACACCCGCATCCCGCAGGCCGAGACGACGGAGGAGGAACCGTGCTGCTCATCAAACGCCGTTTCCTCGACTTCGGTCGCTGCGCCGGCGACGGCTGTCGACGCTGACTCTCCCCCTCAGCGTCCTCTTCACCACCTCACCTCACGCGCTCCAACGGCGGAGCGCGTCTCGCCGTACCCGGAAGGTCCCCGGAGGGTCCCCATGCGCCGCAGACACCGCCGCTCCCTGCAACTCGCCGCCGCCGCCGCGCTCCTGGCCACCGCCGCCACCGCCTGCAACGCGGCGGCCAAGAGCGAGACCGCGGACAGCGCCTCGGGCGCGTCCGGGAAGTCGTTCACGCTGGTCACTCCGGACGCCGTCGGCCAGAACGAGTTCCTCAAGCTCGCGGTCACCGGCATCAAGGACGCGGCGAAGGCGCACGGCGGCTCGCAGAAGGTGTACGAGTCCACCGACACCGCCTCGCAACAGCAGAACGTGCAGGCCGCCGTGGCCGCTGCGCCGGACGTGATCGTGCTCGTCGGCTTCGAGTTCGCCGACCTGGTCGCCCAGCAGGCCAAGGCCCACCCGAAGCAGCAGTTCCTGATGATCGACGCCTGCACGACCAAGACGTATCAGAACGTCAGCTGCGCGGTCTTCCGGGAGCACGAGGGTGTTTACCTGGCGGGCGCCGAGGCGGGGCTGCTCAGCAAGTCCGGCAAGGTCGGCGCGGTCGACGTGCTCGACACGCCCCAGTTCCGCCGCTACAGCGACCCGTTCGCGGCCGGTGCCAGGAAGGTGGCCGCCAAGACGCAGACGTCCACCCGCTTCGTCGGCGGCCAGTCGCCGTTCGACGACTCGGCGCGCGCCAAGGAGCAGGCCGACTCGCTGCTCGCCAAGGGCACCGACCAGATCATGGCGGCGGCCGCGGCCGGCAACTACGGCGTCTTCGAGGCGGCCAAGGCCAAGGGCGCCTTCGCGTACGGCGTCGACGTCAACCAGTGCCCCTCCTCCCCCGGCACGGTCGTCGACAATGTGATCAAGCGCACGGACGTCGCCGTCGAGAAGGGCATCGACGCGGTCCTCGGCGGCAAGGCCGGCACCACCGTGTCGTACGGCCTCAAGGAGGGCGGCATCAGCCTCACCGGTCTTGAGGCCGGGGTCGACTCGTCGAAGTGCGTGATAGCCCAGCACAAGGACGTCCTCACCAAGGTCGAGGCGCTGCGCGACCAGATCGTCGCCGGGAAGCTGACGGTCGATGACCCCGCCGCAGGCTGACCCCGCGGTCGCCGTCGAGCTCCGGGGAATCACCAAGCGGTTCCCCGGCACGCTCGCCAACGACTCCGTCGACCTCACCGTCCACCGGGGCGAGATCCACGCGCTGATGGGCGAGAACGGCGCGGGCAAGTCCACGCTGATGGCGGTCCTTTACGGCATGGAGCGTCCGGATGCCGGGACGGTCCGGGTCGACGGGCGAGAGGTGGACTTCGCCGGGCCGTCCGGTGCCATGGCCGCCGGACTGGGCATGGTCCACCAGAGTTTCCAGCTGTTCGACTCGCTGACGGTCGCCGAGAACGTCGTCTACGCCGCCGAGCCGCGCCGTTTCGGCCTGGTGGACCGGGCCGCCGCCCGCCGCCGGGTGGCTGAACTCGCCGCCGAGCACGGGCTCGCCGTCGATCCCGACGCCCGGGTCGGCGACCTGCCCGTCGGGCTGCGGCAGCGGGTGGAGATCCTCAAGCTGCTGCACCGGGGCGCCCGGACGCTGATCCTCGACGAGCCGACGGCGGTCCTCACGCCGGCCGAGGCGGACGCGCTGTTCGCGGTGCTGAAGTCGCTGGCCGCCGAGGGCCGTTCGGTGATTCTTGTCACGCACAAACTGCGCGAGGTGCTGGAGGGCAGCGACCGGGTGACCGTGCTGCGCGACGGCCGGGTGGTCGCCCGGCTGGTGACCGCCGAGACCTCCGCCGACGAGATCGCCGCCGCGATGACCGGCCGGGCGGTGGAGCTGGACCGGATCCATGAGCCGGGCACGCCCGGTGAGGTCGTCCTCGACGTGCGGGGCCTGGCCACCGACGGCGTACGGGACGTCGGTCTCACCGTCCGGGCCGGGGAGATCGTCGGCATCGCGGGCGTCGCGGGCAACGGGCAGAGCGAGCTGGTCCAGGCGCTGGCCGGGCTGCGGCCCGCCACCGGCGGCACGGTCACTCTCGGGGGCGAGGACATCACCCACGCCTCGGCCGCCGAACGCCGGGCGAAGGGGCTCGCCTACGTCCCCGAGGACCGGCACGCGGTCGGTACGGCACCGTCCGCCTCGGTCGCCGACAACCTCGCGATGGGCCACCACCGTACGAGCCTGTCCGCCCGGGGGCTGCTGCCGCCGCCCGCCGTCCGCGCCCACGCGGGCCGGCTGATCGAGCGGTTCGGCATCAAGGCGGCGAGCCCGGAGGTACCCGCGTCCGCGCTCTCCGGCGGCAATCTGCAGAAGCTGCTGATCGGCCGCGAACTCGCCCACGAGGCCCCGCTGCTGCTCGTCGAGCAGCCGACGCGCGGGGTCGACATCGGCGCCGTCCAGAACATCCACGACCAGCTGATCGCCAGTCGCGACGCCGGCCACGCCATCCTGCTGATCTCGGCCGAACTGAGCGAGATCCGCGGGCTCGCGGACCGGGTGCTGGTCATGTACGAGGGCCGGATCACGGCGTCGTACCCGAAACACGAGGCCGACGAGCGCTCCCTGGGGCTTGCCATGGCGGGCGGCCGGGAGCCGGCGGAGGCCGCGGACTGACATGAACTCCCCTGTGTACGAACGGATAGCGGGGGCCGTGCGCTCCCCCGTCACCTTCTCGGTGCTGGCCGGAGTGGTCATCGGCGCCCTCTTCCTGCTCGGCACCGGCGCCGACCCGGTCACCGCGTACGGCGCCGTCCTCACCGGCGCGCTCGGCGCCGACGGCATCGGCTCGACGCTGTCCACCGGCACCAGCGTGCTCGGCATGGCACTGGCGCTGGCGATCCCGCTGCGCGCCGGGCTGATCAACCTGGGCGGCGACGGGCAGCTGGTGCTCGGCGGCATCACGGCCGCCGTGACCGGCCTGTACGTGCCGGTGCCGGCCCCGCTCGCCGTCGTACTGGCGCTGCTCGCGGGCATGGCGGCCGGCGCCGGCTACGCGGCCCTGGCCGCCCTCTGCGAGAACTACCTCGGCGTTCCGCTGCTGGTCAGCAGCCTGCTGCTGAGCTATCCGGCGGTGTCGCTGGCCTCCTATCTGGCCCGCTACCCGCTCAAGGAGCCCGGCTCCAGCCTGCCCCAGACCCGGGCGCTCGACGACGGCGTGGCGCTGCCCGCGTTCGGCGACTCGACGGTGACCGTCGGGCTGCTGCTGGTGCTGGCGGCCGCCGCCACGTACTGGTTCACGGACCGGCGCACGGCCTTCGGCTACGAGATCCGGATGACCGGTCTCAACCCCCGCTTCTCCGCGTACGCGGGCGTCGAACGCCGTGGTCTGACGCTGAGGTTGATGGCGGTGTCGGGTGCGCTGTCCGGACTCGTGGGCGCCATCGGGGTGTTGAGCTTCCCGTACCGTTTCGTGGACGGGTCGCTGACCGCACCCGGCTACACCTGGACGGGGCTGACGGCCGCGCTGCTCGCCGCCGCGGCCCCGTTCGGCACGGTGATCGCCGCGTTCTTCTTCGCCGTCCTCCAGGTCGGCGGCCTCGCGATGGAGCGGACCACCGAGGTGCCGCGTGAGCTGACGCAGGTGCTGCAGGCGATCGTGATCGTGTTCCTGGCGGCCCGACTCCGGTTCCCCGGCCGCCTGTTCCGGAAGCGGGAGGCCACCTGATGTTCCTCGACTCCGATCTCTGGATGTCGGCGCTGCGCGCGCTGACCCCGATCCTGCTGGCCGCGCTGGGCGGTGCCCTGTGCGAGCGGGCCGGTGTGTTCAACATCGGCCTCGAGGGCATGATGCTGCTCGGCTGCTTCACCTCGGTGGCGACCAGCTGGTTCACCGGCAGTGCCTGGCTGGGCGTGCTGGCCGCCGCCCTCGCCGCGGCCGCCTACTCGCTGATCCTGGCCGTGGGCGCGGTGACCCTGAAGGGCGACGCGGTGGTCCTCGGCATCGCGATGAACCTGCTGGCGGTGGGTCTGACGAGTTTCCTGCTGCGTACCGTCTTCGGCGTGCAGGGCACCTTCGACGATCCGTCCCTCGCCGGGCTGCCGCTCATCGGGGGCCTCACACCGCTCGCCTATCTGGCGTTCGCGGCGGTGGCCGTGGCCGCGGTGCTGCTGTCCCGCCATGTGTGGGGGCTGCGGCTGCGCGGGGTCGGCGAGGCGCCCCGGGCGGCGGCCTCGCTCGGGGTGAGCCCGGTGAAGTACCAGTACGGCGCGGTGCTGGCCTCGGGTGTGCTGTGCGGGCTCGCGGGAGCCCAACTCGCGCTGGGCAACGTCACCTTGTTCTCCGAGAACATGACGGCGGGGCGCGGCTGGATCGCCGCCGTCGCCGTGCTGCTCGGGCGGGCCGCGCCGCTCGGTGTGCTGGCCGCCGCGCTGCTGTTCGGGCTCGCCGAGGCGGCCGGCTTCCGCCTCCAGGGCCTCGGGCTGCCGCAGCAGGCGACCGACGCCGCGCCGTACGTCGTCACGCTCGGCGCCCTCTTCCTCTCGACGGCCCGCCGCCGTCGCCGTACCCCCTCTTCCGGAGCTGTCGCATGACGCAGGACCAGCTGCCCATCACCCGAATACCGCGCACGGGGCTGCCGGCGCACGCGATCGTGGTCGGGGACCCGGCGCGGGCGGCGGCGGTGGCCGCGCTGCTCGACGGCGCGGAGGAGGTGTCGTACCACCGCGAGTACCGGGTGTTCAGCGGGAGTTGGAAGGGGCTGCCGGTGGCCGTCGCCTCGCACGGGGTGGGCGCGCCGGGGGCGATCCTGCTGTTCCAGGAGCTGGCCGACGCGGGCGTGCGGACCTTTGTGCGGTTCGGTACGGCGGGGGCGATGAAGCCGGGGATCGGCGACGGCGACCTGGTCATCGCGGAGGCGGCGGTGCGGGACGACGGGGTGACGCAGCAGCTGCTGCCGCCGGAGTATCCGGCGTACTCCGCCCCCGAGGCGGTGTTCGCGCTGCAGCGGGCGGCGCGCGCGGCGGGCGCCCCGCACCACCGAGGCGTGGTGTGGACGCGGGCGGCCTTCCAGCCGGGGCTGCTGCCGCTGTTCTCGTACCAGGGGGCCGGTCTTGCCGCGATCGAGATGGAGTTGTCCGCGCTGCTGGTGACGGCGTCGCTGCGCGGTCTGGTCGCGGGCGGGGTGCTGGTCGTCGACGGGGCCAACGCCGACGAGCTGGTCGACGAGACGGCGACCGGCGGCTACAACCCGCACCGCGATGTCGTCGCGGCCGGGGTCGAGCGCGGTGCGCTGGTGTCCCTGGAGGCGCTGCGGCTGCTGGCGGAGGAGAACCCGGCGTGAGCATCGACCTGTTGGTGCGGGGCGGGGACGTCCTCACCGTGGACGAGGGTTCGACCGTCGTACGGGACGGGGCGGTCGCCGTGCACGAGGGGAGGATCGTGGCCGTGGGGGCGGCCGGGGAACTCGCCGAGCGGTACCCGGCCCGCGAGACGATCGACGCCGAGGGCTGTCTGGTGCTGCCCGGACTCGTCAACGCGCACACCCACCTCGCCATGACCCTGCTGCGCGGCCGGGCCGACGACGTCACCCTCCAGGGCTTCCTGGAGCGGGTGCTGACGTGGGAGGCCGAGCTGCTGGCGCCGAAGAACGTGGCGGCGGCCGTCCGGCTGGCGGTCGCCGAGAGCGTACGGGCGGGGGTCACCTCGGCGCTGGACATGTACTGGTTCCACGAGGCGGCCGAGGCGGCGGCCCGGGAGGCGGGCTGGCGGCTGCACACCGGGCCCACCTTCATGGACGTACCGGAGCCGCCCGACGGCCTCGCCCACGAGGAGCGGCTCACCTGGGCGCGGCGGGACCTGGAGGCGCGCGGGGACGCCCGGCCCGGGCACCGGCCGGTGGTGTTCGCGCACTCCGCCTACACCCTCTCCCCCGCCCAGCTGACCGAGGTCTTCGCGCTGGCCCGGGAGTTCGGGGCGCTGGTGCACATCCACGCGGCCGAGAACGCCACCGAGGTGGCGACCGTGGAGGTCAAGCACGGCAGGCGGCCGGTGGAGCTGCTGGACTCGCTGGGGCTGCTCGGCCCCGACGTGCTGCTCGCCCACGCCGTCGACCTGACCGGGCGGGAGATCGCGGCCCTGGCCCGCACCGGGACGGCGGTCGCCCACTGCCCGGTGTCGAACCTGAAGCTGGGCTGCGGGATCGCGCCGGTGCCCCGGCTGCTGGGCGCCGGGGTCACCGTGGGGCTCGGCACCGACGGGGCGGTCAGCTCCAACTCGCTCGACGTGCTGGGTGCGGTGCGGCAGGCGGCGCTGGTGCACAAGGCGGGCGGCGACCCCACGGCGGTCGGCGCCGAGCAGGCCGTGCGGATGGCGACGATCGAGGGGGCGCGGGCGCTCGGACTCGGTGACCAGCTGGGGTCGCTCGAAGTCGGCAAGCGGGCCGATCTGATCGTGGTCGATCTCGACGCGCCGCATCTGCGGCCCCTGCACGACCCGTGGTCCACGCTGGCGTACGCGGCGCACTCGGCGGACGTGCGGGACACCGTGGTCGACGGGCGGGTGCTGATGCGCGGCCGTGAGCTGCTCACCCTGGACGAGCGGGCCGTCCTGGACGAGTTGGCGGCAGCACTGTGAGAACGTTCCGGCCACGGCCTGACCAGGTCGCATAATGGGGCTGAGACATCGGATGTCTGAGCGACAGGGAGGCCGGTATGGCAGTCACCGATGAGGCGATCGAGAAGATCAAGGACATGATCGTCTCCGGTGCGCTGCGCCCGGGGGACCGGTTGCCCAAGGAGAGCGAGCTCGCCTCCGAACTCGGCCTGTCCCGCAACTCGCTCCGGGAGGCGGTGCGGGCCCTGTCGCTGATCCGGATCCTGGACGTACGGCAGGGCGACGGCACGTATGTGACCAGCCTGGACCCGCAGTTGCTGCTCGAGGCGATGAGCTTCGTCGTCGACTTCCACCGCGACGACACCGTCCTGGAGTTCCTCGCGGTGCGCCGGATCCTGGAGCCCGCCGCGACCGCGATGGCGGCCTCCCGGATCAGCGAGCAGCAACTGGACGCGCTCGCCGCCCAGCTGGACGCGCTCGGCGGCGCGCCCTCGGTGGAGGAACTGGTCGCCTGCGACCTGGAGTTCCACCGGGGCATCGTGCAGAGCTCCGGGAACTCGGTGCTGTGCTCGCTCCTCGACGGCCTCTCCGGGCCGACCACCAGGGCGCGGATCTGGCGCGGCCTGACCCAGGAGGACGCGGTCGCCCGGACCCTGCGCGAGCACCGGGCGATCCTGGCCGCGCTGCGGGACCGGGACTCGGAAGCGGCCCGCTCCTGGGCGACCGTGCACATCGCGAGCGTGGAGCAGTGGCTGCGCAGCAGTCTGTGAAGCCCGGTGAAGTCCGGTGAAGCGCTTTCCGGCTTCCTGAAACCGGGGGTGTTCGAGGGCCGCGAACGGGGCAGTGATCCGTTCACTCCCCCGTGCAAGGGGGCTGCGGGCGCCCCCGCCCGACGCCGTAAGGTTGGGGCGTACGCGAGGGCACGTCGGAAGGAGGCACTGGGTGATCGAGCTGGAGGGGGTTCCCGAGCTGATCGACCCAGTCATGGTGGCCGCGTTCGAAGGCTGGAACGATGCCGGCGACGCCGCCTCCACCGCGGTCGCGCATCTGGAGCGGGAGTGGAAGGGCGAGGTGTTCGCGGCACTCGACGCCGAGGACTACTACGACTTCCAGGTGAACCGCCCCACGGTGTGGATGGACGCGGGCGTGCGCAAGATCACCTGGCCGACGACACGGCTGTCGGTGGTCCGGGTCGGCGGCGAGAAGCCGCGGGACCTGGTGCTGGTCAGAGGCATCGAGCCGTCCATGCGCTGGCGCTCGTTCTGCAACGAGCTGCTCGGGTTCGCCCATGAGCTGGGCGTCGAGCTGGTGGTCGTCCTGGGCGCCCTGCTCGGTGACACCCCGCACACGCGTCCGGTGCCGGTCAGCGGAGTGACCTCCGATGCGGACCTGGCCCAGCGGATGGACCTGGAGGAGACCAAGTACGAGGGCCCGACGGGCATCGTCGGCGTCCTCCAGGAAGCCTGCACGCACGCGGGCGTCCCCGCGGTCTCGCTCTGGGCCGCGGTCCCGCACTACGTCTCCCAGCCGCCCAACCCCAAGGCCACCCTGGCCCTGCTCAACCGCCTGGAGGACCTGCTCGACCTGCGGATCCCGCTGGGCGAGCTCCCCGAGGACGCGCGCGCCTGGCAGGTCGGCGTGGACCAGCTGGCGGCCGAGGACAGCGAGGTCGCCGAGTACGTGCAGACGCTGGAGGAGGCCCGGGACACCGCCGAGCTGCCGGAGGCGTCGGGCGAGGCGATCGCCCGTGAGTTCGAGCGCTATCTGCGACGGCGGGACGGCGGCGCACCGGGCAGCCCGCCCGGCGGTCACGCCACGGCGGACGGCAGCGACAGCACGTCCTACCTGCGGGACAGCCCGAGCGGCCGGACCCGGCCGCCCCGCCCGCCGAAGCCCGACACGCCCGGCGCCGCGGGCAATGCCGGGGATTCCGGCGACTCCGGGGATGCCGGCGAGGCCGGTGCCTCCGACGGTCCGGACGGCGAGGACACCTCCGAGGACTGAATCCGACGGCGGAGTCCGAGGACTGAACAGGGGCGGTACGCGTGACGCGTACCGCCCCTTCTTCGTGTCGTGGCTCAGGCGTCGACCGCGGTGACGGAGTACGTCGTGTCGCCGGAACACCCCGGTGCGCCCGTCGGGCGAGCGCGAAGACGTCGATCGCGTTCTGCTGGTTCTGTACGACGTACAGCGTGCGGCCGAGGAGCAGCAGGCCGGCCCCGGCCTGGACGACGAGGGGCGCGGAGCCGTCGGGGGAGCGGGCGATGCCGTTCGCGTTGATCGCGCCGTCGGCCGACTGCGCCCAGTCGCCGGTCAGCGGCAGCCGTACGACGTCGGCGGCGCGCGGGGTCAGCACGACGTCGTTGGCGAAGGTGGGGGTGGCGGCGGCGAGGGGGTAGGTGGCCAGGGTCTCGCCACTGCGGGCGTCGACGACGCGGGCGCCGTCGCCGCGCGCGGCGACGAACAGGCGTCCACGGGGGTCGAGTTTGAGGCCGACGGCGGGGGTGCCGGGGCCGGTGGAGATCACCTTGCCGGTGCCGGTGCGGAGGTCGGCGCGATGCCCTCCGGTTGCCGGCCGTTGGGGAGGGCTATGGAGGTGGGTGCAGCCGCTCGGGCGTGGGGGCGGATACCAAGGCACCGAAGGTGAGCAGTCGGCGTCGGCTTAAGGGTGGGGCACGTGGGGGCTTCCGTCCGGTCGGTCAACTGACCGGTGTAGCCCATCACATGCTTCGACAGTTGGGGCGTGTGCGTGGTGTGACACCTGCGGGTGAGTTGTGGTTGAGCGCGCTCACGCGGCGAAGCCGTACATTCACACAGCCCCGCGCCCCTTTGGGACGCGGGGGTGCTGGCGTTCGCTTACAAGGCCACGCCCAGCAAGGCGTCCACCGCTCGCGATACGACGCCCGGTGCGCCCGTGTCCGTGCCGCCCTCCGACTGCTGGAGGGTTGCCCAGCGGTCCACGGCCGCCAAGGCCGCCGGGGCGTCCAGGTCGTTGGAGAGGGCCTCGCGGATCTCCTCCACCAGGGGCTCGGCGGGCGGGCCGTCGGGGCGGGAGACGGCGGCGCGCCAGTGGTCGAGGCGGGTGACGGCGTCGGCCAGGACCTGGTCGGTCCACTCCCAGTCGCTGCGGTAGTGGTGGGAGAGGAGGGCGAGGCGGATGGCCGCCGGGTCGACGCCGTCGTGACGGAGCCGGGAGACGAAGACCAGGTTGCCCTTGGACTTGGACATCTTCTCGCCGTCGAGTCCGACCATGCCGGCGTGGACGTACGCCTTGGCCATCGGGAACTCGCCGGTGAGCACCTGGGCGTGCGAGGCGCCCATCTCGTGGTGCGGGAAGGCCAGGTCGGAGCCGCCGCCCTGGACGTCGAAGGTCATGCCGAGGTGGTCGAGGGCGATGGCCACGCACTCGATGTGCCAGCCGGGGCGGCCGCGGCCGAGGGAGCCGCCGTCCCAGCTGGGCTCGCCCTCGCGGGCCGCCATCCACAGCATCGGGTCGACGGGGTTCTTCTTGCCGGGGCGGTCCGGGTCGCCGCCGCGTTCGGCGGAGAGCAGCCGCATGGCGGCCGCGTCCAGGTTGGAGACCTTGCCGAAGTGGGGGTCGGACTCGACGGAGAAGTAGATGTCGCCGTCGAGCTCGTAGGCGGCGCCGAGGTCGCGGAGCCGTTCGACCAGCGGCACGATGCCGGGTATGGCCTCGACCGCGCCTATGTAGTGCCGCGGCGGCAGCATCCGGAGGGCGGTCATGTCCTCGCGGAAGAGGGTGGTCTCCTTCTCGGCGAGGGCGACCCAGTCGACGCCGTCCCGCTCCGCGCGCTCCAGCAGCGGGTCGTCGACGTCCGTCACGTTCTGGACGTAGTGCACCTGCCGCTTGGTGTCGAGCCACACGCGCTGAACGAGGTCGAACGCGTTGTAGGTCGCCGCGTGCCCCATGTGGGTCGCGTCGTACGGCGTGATGCCGCAGACATAGATACGGGCGACGGGACCGGGGTCAAGGGTGACCAGACCGCCGGTCGCGGTGTCGTGGATCCTCAGGTCGCGGCCCTGACCAGGCAGGGCGGGGACCTCGGAAGCGGGCCAGGCATGCATGTACATGAGCGTAACCGGACCCGAGTTCGGTATACGAACCGGGCCAGGCCAGATGACCGGGAAGGCACTCTTGATCTTGCGCGGGAGATGTGCCTAGACGGGCGGCCAGGGGATGGCGGGCCACTCCCCGCTCGGTTCCGGGTGCTTCCCCGCCGTGAGCAGGGCGTCGACCCGCGCGCGGGTGGCGTCCAGCTCGGCCGTGGTGATCAGCTCGGCCAGCCGGGTGCCCAGTTCCCCGCCCAGGGCCGTACGCAGCCCTTCGAGGACCTCGACGGCGTCGGCGGCCAGCGGCTCGCCCGCCCAGCCCCACAGCAGGGTGCGCAGCTTGTTGTCGACGTTGAAGGTGACGCCGTGGTCGATGCCGTAGAGCCGGCCGTCGGCGGTGGGCAGCAGATGGCCGCCCTTGCGGTCGGCGTTGTTGATCACGGCGTCCAGGACGGCGAGCCGGCGCAGCCGCTCGTCGTCGGCGTGCACGAGCAGCGCGGTCTTCCCCTCGCCGACGTCGGCGAACCCGATGGCCTTCCAGCCGGGCTCCGGCTCCTCGGCGTCCACCAGGGCGAGCAGGTCGGCGGCGTCGGGGGCGACCTCGATCCAGAGCTGGACCATGCCCTCGCCGTACGGGCCGTCGCGCAGCACGGTGGGCGGGACCAGGTCCCAGCCGGTGGCGCGGGCGACCTCGTAGGCGGCGACCTCGCGCTGGGCGAGGGTGCCGTCGGGGAAGTCCCACAGCGGGCGCTCCCCGGCGACCGGCTTGTAGACGCAGGACGCCTCCTCGCCGTCGTGCGCGACCGTGCAGAACAGCGCCGCGTTGGAGGCGTCGCGGATGCGGCCGCGCACCTTCAGCTCACCGTGGGCGAGCAGCTCGGCGGCGGTCACGCTCCGCGGCGGTATCCGTTCTGGCGCGGACATACGTGTCCTTCCGGGTCGAGCGGGAGGCTGCACAGCGGGCACGGCGGCCGCCCGGCGTTGACGACGTCCAGGGCGCGCTTGCAGAAGGCTCTGGCCTGCGCGCCGGTCAGCCGGACCCGCAGCATCGGGGGCCCGTTCTCCTCGTCCTGGAGGAGCCGTTCCTCGGCCTCGGCGAGGTCCTCCTCGGAGTCGGCGTCCAGCTCCACGAGGGCCTGGGCCTCGACGATCATGCGCTCTTCCTCGCCGTCCCAGGCGAGCGCCATGGTGCCGACCCGGAACTCCTCCTCGACAGGGGTTTCGAGGGGAGCGCTGTCGCTGATCTCGGTGGGCGCGACGGCGGGCACGGCCGCGTTGCCGCCGCTGCGGCGCACGACCTCGTCGAGCAGTTCGTCCATGCGTTCGGCGAGCGCGGCGACCTGGGTCTTCTCCAGGGCCACGCTGGTCGTCCGGGGGCCGGCCGTGGCCTGGAGGAAGAACGTACGGCGTCCGGGCAGTCCCACCGTGCCCGCGACGAAGCGGTCCGGCGGATCGTAGAGGAACACCTGACGGGACACGTCCTGTCTCCATGGGAATCGAGGGTGCGTGGGTTCGGGGGCGACGACGCGACCTGTGCGGTCGCTTACGTGGATCGCTTCACCCTACTGCGCTTGTCGATCACGGCGCGCCGGCGCCGCCACCGACCGGGGCGTCTTCCCCGGGAGGTTCCTCCTGGGGGGCAAGGGAGGCGAAATCCCCGGTGTCCCCGAGACGAACGAGAAACGGCCTGAGGCGGGTGTAACGGATCGCCGTGATGGAACACGGTTCTACGGAGATCCGCTGGAAGAGGTCGAGATGCAGGCCGAGCGCGTCCGCGACGAGGGACTTGATGATGTCACCGTGCGAGCACATGAGGTAGACCGCGCCGGGGCCGTGGTCGCGCTCCACGCGCGCGTTCCACTCGCGCACCGCCTCGGCGGCCCGGGTCTGCATGGCCCGCATGGACTCGCCGCCGGGGAAGGCGGCGGCGGACGGATGGGCCTGGACGACCTCCATCAGCGGCTCGTCCTTGAGTTCGGCGAGCTTGCGTCCGGACCAGTCGCCGTAGTGGGCCTCCCCGATCCGCTCGTCGGTGTGCGCGGTGAGTTGCGGCCGGGCGTCCAGCAGGGGGCGGATCGTCTCCTGGCACCGCTGCAGCGGGCTGGTGACGACCTCGGAGATCGGCAGCCCGGCGAGCCGGCCGGGCAGGGCGGCGGCCTGGGCGGCCCCGCGCTCGTCGAGGGCGACGCCCGGCGTCCAGCCGGCGAGCACCCCGGAGGTGTTGGCGGTGGACCGTCCGTGCCTTACGAGGATCAGCGTGGGCATGCGGCCCAGGGTAGGCGCACGCCGGAGTGCACCGACGGCCGGGCGACGGGACAATACTCTCCGTGATCGTCGACTGTGCCATCTACCGGGACGGGGAGCGGACGGAGACCCCGCAGGACTTCTCCGACGCCCTCGCGGAGGCACGCGCGCGGGGCGACAGCTTCCTGTGGATCGGCCTCTACGAGCCGACGGAGCGCGAGTTCGACCTGGTCACCGACGAGTTCGGGCTGCATCCGCTGGCCGTCGAGGACGCCCTGACCGCCCACCAGCGGCCCAAGCTGGAGGTGTACGACGACTCGCTGTTCGTCGTCCTGAAGCCGGTGACGTACGAGCCGAGGAGCGACACGGTGACCTCCGGGGAGCTGATGCTCTTCATCGGGGACTCCTTCGTGGTCACCGTGCGCCACGGGACGCCGTCGCCGCTCGGGGACATCCGGCGGCATCTGGAGGAGCAGCACGAGATGCTCAAGCACGGGCCGACGGGGGTGCTGCACTCGATCTCCGACGCGGTCGTCGACAACTACCTGGCGGTTGCGACCGAGTTGCAGAACGACCTGGAGGAGCTGGAGACCGAGGTGTTCTCGCCGAGCGGCGGCGGCTCCCGGCACACCGCCTCGCGGATCTACACCTTCAAGCGGCAGATCCTGGAGTTCCGCCGGGCGACCGTGCCGCTGGCGCTGCCCATGACCAAGCTGGCGGGAGTGGGCCCGTACGGCAGCGGGGTGACGGTGCCCTTCGTGCACGCGGAGGCCCGGCCGTTCTTCCGGGACGTCAACGACCATCTGCTGCGGGTGAACGAGAGCGTGGAGGGGCTGGACCGGCTGGTGTCGGACGTCCTCGGCGCCCATCTCGCGCAGATGAGCGTCCGGCAGAACGACGACATGCGGAAGATCTCCGCGTGGGCGGCCATGGCGGCGGTGCCCACGATGATCGCGGGGATCTACGGCATGAACTTCGCCCACATGCCCGAGCTGCACTGGTACTGGTCGTACCCGGCCGTGATCCTGGTCATGGCCTTCCTGGAGACGGTGCTGTACCGGCTGTTCAAGCGCCGCGGCTGGATGTGACGCGACCGGCCGCGCTCAGGCGTACTCCGCTGCGGGGGTGGCGGGGCCGCCGAGGGCGTTCCTGCGCTCGGGCATCCGCAGGGAGACCATGCGGCGCCAGCCGAGGATGCGTTCGTAGGCGTAGACGGCGTGGATGCCGAGCGCGAGGAGCGCGGACCTCGCCCTCGGCCAGCCGAGGATGCGGCCCATGTGGGCCATGACGGCCAGGCTGACGTCCCGGTAGATCCTGATCTCCGCGAGGGCGCAGGCCCGCAGGGTGCGCTGGATGGCGCGGCCGTGCCCGGCGGCGGCGAGGCGCAGCAGTTCCTCGTGGCAGTAGGCGAGGTGGTTGTCCTCGTCACCGGAGATCATGTGCACCGCGCGGCCCACCTCCGGGTGATCCGCGAAGTGCCGGCGCAGCAGATCCATCTGCTCCGAGGCACGTTGTTCGGTGACCCGGCTGTGGGCGAGATAGGTGACGATGTCCGCCGTGGTGAGCGGCCGGTCGACCCTGAGCCGCTCGTGGGCGAGCCCGATGCCGTGCCGCTCCAGGAGCATCGTGTAGTCGGTGTCGGGCGGCACCGGGACGGGGGTGAGTCCGCGCCTTTTCAGCAGGGCGTCGAAGATCCGGCCGTGCTTGTCCTCGTCGGCGCCGTGGCGGGCGATCTTGGGGGCGAGGTCGCGCTCGCCGGGCGGCACCAGCGCGGCGATCCGCCCGTTCTCCCAGCCGCCCTGCGACTCGCCGCCGGCCGCGACGGAGCAGAAGAGCCGGAAGGACGCGTCGTTGTCGAGGATCTCCTGGAACAGACTCCTGGCCGAAAGCATCGTGGGCACCTCTCCGGAGGACTCACCAAACCCGCAAAGAACGAGTCAAATGCCGCATCGAAGGGGCGGCAACAGCTGTGCGGGCGAACTCGTCCCAAAGGAGGAGCCCCCGCGTCACGCCGGGGGCGTAACCGCGCGGGCACGGGCGCGTTGTTCTGCGTGACGGCCGTGGCGGGGAAGACCCCCGAGCCCCCACCACGGCCGCGGACTTCTCCGGCGTACGGGGCGCGTACGCCGTGGCTACGCGAGTCCGGCGCGCTCCACGGCCTCGGCGCCGGCCCGCAGTGAGGCGAGCCGGTCGTCCAGGGTGAAGCCGGCGGGGGCGAGGGACAGCGTGGTGACCCCGGCGGCCGCGTACGCCTTCATCCGGTCGGCGATCCGGTCCACGGACCCGAGCAGCGTGGTCTGGTCGATCAGGTCGTGCGGTACGGCGGCCGCGGCCCCGTTCTTGTCCCCGGACAGGTACTTGTCCTGGACCTCGGCGGCCGCCTGCTCGTATCCCATGCGCCGGGCGAGCTGGTTGTAGAAGTTCTGCTTGCGGCTGCCCATGCCGCCGACGTACAGCGCGGTGTACGGGCGGAAGGTGTCGGCGAGCGTGGCCACGTCCTTGTCGTCGCCGACGGCGAGCGGCAGCGTCGGGCAGATGTCGAACCCGTCGAGGGTCTTGCCGGCCTTCTCCCGCCCCGCGCGCAGGTACTGGACGGCCGTCTCCTCCAGGTGCTCGGCCGAGGGGAAGATCAGCAGCGCGCCGTCGGCGATCTCGCCGGTCTGCTCCAGGTTCTTCGGCCCGATGGCGGCGATGTAGACGGGGATGTGCTCGCGCTCCGGGTGCACGGTCAGCTTGATCGGCTTGCCCGGGCCGCCCGGCAGCGGCAGCGTCCAGTGCTCCCCCTCGAACGAGAGCCGCTCCCGGCTCATCGCCCTGCGCACGATCTCCACGTACTCGCGGGTGCGGGACAGCGGCTTGTCGAACTTCACGCCGTACCAGCCCTCGGAGACCTGCGGTCCGGAGACGCCGAGGCCGAGCCGGAAACGGCCGCCGGAGAGGGAGTCGAGCGTCGCGGCGGTCATCGCCGTCATGGCGGGCTGCCGGGCCGGGATCTGGAAGATGGCCGAGCCGACGTCGATGCGCTCGGTCTGGGCGGCGACCCAGCTGAGCACGGTGGCGGCGTCGGAGCCGTAGGCCTCGGCGGCCCAGCACACGGCGTACCCGAGCCGCTCGGCCTCCTGTGCCACGGCCAGATTGTCCCCGTCCATCCCGGCGCCCCAGTAGCCGAGGTTGATCCCGAGTTGCATGGCCGTACCCCTTACCGATCAGTAACGTCGCTGTTGCGAGAGACCTTAGCGTGGAGATTTTCCGCGCGGGGGACCGGTTCTCGTCCGACCGCGGGCCGTGGGGGCCGCAACCTCCGGTCACCCTGGGGAAATCGGTTATCCACAGGCAACCCAACGCACCAACTCTGGCCAGTAATCTCGCGGTCATGGAGCAGAGGCATCTCGGCCGTACCGGCCTGCGCGTGTCCAGAATCGGACTCGGCACCCTCACCTGGGGCCGGGACGTCGACGAGCACGACGCCGCGGACATGCTGAAGGCGTTCTGGGAGGCCGGCGGGACCCTCGTCGACACCGCGGACGTGTACGGCGACGGAGAGGCCGAGTACCTGCTCGGACAGCTCATAGAAGGCCTGGTGCCACGCCGGGACCTGATCATCTCGACGAAGGCGGGCAGCGTCCCCGACCCCGACCGCCGTTTCAACGGCTCCCGCGGCCATCTGCTCGCCGCGCTCGACGCCTCCCTCGCCCGCCTCGGCACCGACTACGTCGACGTCTGGCACGTGCACGCCTACGACCCGGACACCCCGCTGGAGGAGACCCTCCAGGCCCTCGACCTGGCCGTCGGCAGCGGCCGTGCCCGGTATGCCGGGGTCTCCAACTTCTGCGGCTGGCAGATCGCGAAGGCGGCGACCTGGCAGCTCGCGGCGCCCGGCACGCGTACCCGGCTGGCCTCCACGCAGCTGGAGTACTCGCTGCTCCAGCGGGGCGTCGAACGCGAGGTGCTGCCGGCGGCGCTGGACCTGGGCATCGGCCTGCTGCCGTCCTCGCCGCTGGGCCGGGGTGTGCTGACCGCGAAGTACCGCAATGCCACTCCCCCGGACTCGCGCGGCGCCTCCGAGCATCTCGCGCCGTTCGTCGCGCCGTACCTCGACGACACGGCGGCCCGGATCGTGGACGCCGTGCAGACGGCGGCCGACGGGCTCGCGGTGACCCCGCTCCAGGTCGCGCTCGCCTGGGTGCGGGACCGGCCGGGCGTGGCCGCGCCGATCGTCGGCGCGCGCAACGCGCAGCAGCTCGTCGCGGCATTGTCAGTGGAGGCCCTTACGCTTCCTGACGAGATCTGCCGGGCGCTCGACGACGTGTCGGCGCCCGTGCACCGCTATCCCGATCACGACTGGAGCACGCTGTGAGCACGGAGCCGGGGCTGGGCACAGGGCCCGAGGCCGACGACGAGGGAACCACGGCCGGGGGGACGGCGGGGGACGGAGACCTCACCGCCGGGCCGGCCGGAGCGAGCGAATCCCCGGCTGCCGAGGGCGGCGGTCCGGACGGCGTCGGTGGAGCGGGCGGGGTTCAGGAAGAGGCCGCCTCCGGCTCCGCGGAGGCCGGTGGGTCCGGCTCCGCGGACGCGCCCCAGCGGTCCGAGGCCGAGGCCGAGTTGGCCGCTCAGCGGCTCGAGCGGGAGCGGATCGAGCGGCGGAAGGCCGAGCGGAGGGGGCCCGTCGAGAGCGGCGCCAAGCTCAGCGGCAAGGCGGCCGACCTGCTCGCGGCGATCCGCGCGGTGGAGGGCGGCGAGAAGCCGGCGACCACCGTGTTCGCCGCCCCGGATCCGGCGCCGCGCCCGGCGGCCCCCGCCCCGGAGGCCGTCCGCCGGCCCCAGCCCGCACCGGCCGCCGCGGCACCCGCCACGGAGACGATCGCGACGGTACGGGGGATCCTGGCCGAGGGCGGCGCGCCCGAGTCGCTCGCGCCCCAGGTCGCCGCCGCCCTCGGCGAGGGGGCCGACGCCCTGCTCCGGGAGGACCCCTGGCAGCTGCTCCGGGTCACCGGTGTCCGGCCGGACCAGGCCGACGGGTTCGCCCGGGCACTGCTCGGCGCGGAGTGCGGTCCGGACGACGAGCGGCGCGGCCGGGCGGTGACCGGCTGGCTCCTCGAACAGGCGGCGGTGGCCGGGCACACCGCGCTGGAGATGCCGGCGCTCACCGCCGCGCTGGCCCAGCAGGCGGTGCCCGACCCGGAGGCGGCCGTACAGGACGTGATCGCCGAGGGCGAGGCGCTGGTCTTCCAGGACGCCCTGGATCCGGGCGCTCCCGAACCCGAGGACGGCGAGGAGGAACGCCCGGTCCGGGTCCTGATCGCTCTGGAGCGGTACGCACTGGCCGAGGAGAGCCTCGCCGACGGCCTGGCCCGGCTGGTCAACTCCCTGGCCAAGGACGCCTCGGAGCGCTGGGAGGAGGCCGCGGCGGCCGCCTCCGGCGGTGCGGCCGAGCTGGTGCGGGCGGTCGCCGGGCACGGCCTGGTGCTGCACACGGGCGGGGAGGCGGCCCGCGCCGAACCCGCGGCGCTGCTGGCCGCCGCCCGGACCGCCGGGCTGCGCGCCTGCGCCGTCACCCACACGTCCGAGGGACGCCGGCGGCTGGCGGCGCTGCTGGAGGACGGTGGTGAGCGAGCCGTCGGGACGGTCGCCGGTCTGCTCTCCGGCGCCGAGGGTCCCGGCCGGGACGCGGACGGGGCGCTCGACCTCGACCTGCTGATCGTGCTGGACGCGCCCCAGCTGGACGTGGAGGGCGCGGCCATGCTCGTGGAGGCGCTGCCCGACGGAGCCCGGCTGGTGCTGAGCGGGGATCCGGCGGTGCTGTGGTCGGCCGGGCCCGGGCGGGTCTTCGCCGACCTGCTGGCGGCCCGGGTGTGCCCGCAGATCGCGTCCCGCACGCCCGACCCCGGCCCGCTCGGGGAGCTGGTCTCCGGGATCGGCGTCGGTGAACTCACCCAGGTCGAGGCGCCCGGCAAGGAGTTGGTGATCGTGCCGGTGCGGGACGCGGGCGAGGCGGTGCACCGGACGGTGCAGCTGGTCGCCGACTCGGTGCCGCGTGCGATCGGCGTCCCCGCCGAACAAACCGTGGTGATCACCCCGGGCCACGGCGGAGCGGCGGGCACCCGCGCCCTCAACCCGGCGCTCAAGGAACGGCTCAATCCGGGCCCCGGCCGGTTCGGCGGCTTCGACCCCGGTGACCGGATCGCCTACTCCCCCGCGCCGGGCCGCACGGTCCCGGGCCAGGTGGTGAAGGCGGACGCCGACGGGCTGCACCTGTCGTGCGCGGGCGTGCCCCTCGTCGTACCGAAGGAGCGGGTGGAGCAGTCCGTCCGGCAGGGCTGGGCGCTCACCGCCCACCAGGCGGCGGGCAGCCGCTGGCCGGCGGTGGTCGTGGTCCTCCCCGGTGACGCGGCCCCGGCCCTCAGCCGCCCCTGGGTGTACACGGCGTTCAGCCGGGCCGAGCGCCATCTGTCGGTGGTCCACGGCGTGGAACAGGCCCTGCCGAAGGCGGTGGCCGAGACCCTGCCGAAGCCCCGCACCACCCGTCTGCCGCTGCTGCTCAGGACCCAGGTCCCGGCAGCGAACTGACCGGCCTCCCCGCCGCGACGACGATCAGCCGCCACGGCTCCGGCCTGCGGTGCCTTCCCGCCTGAACCTCGCGGAAGGCACCGCGGCCGGCCACGGGGTCAGCGCTCGGCGTCCAGCGGCTCCAGGTCCTCGTCCTCGTCGAGGTCGACTTCCTCCAGCTCGTCGGCGTCCTCGGCGTCGTCGGTGTCCTCGTCGTCGAAGACCGCGCTGACGTCGAACCGGCACACCACCCGCTGCGGGTCGACCGCCTCGAACGGTGTCTCCAGCCACTCCCCGGGCTCGGCCGGCTCGTCCGCCGCGGTCACCCACAGCGTGGAGTCGCCCTCCTCCAGGCCGAACTCCTTGTGCCGGGAGGCGATCTCGTCCGGTTCGAACTCGCCGAACAGGATCCCCAGCGCTCCGTGGATCGTGCCGGCGGCGTCCGCGTCCGTGCCCGGGCCGTCGTCGTACTCCGCCGCCTCGACCCGCTGGGCCTGCGCCAGCAGCCGCTGCGGCTCCGCCACGGCGTAGTCGCGGCGGATCAGCACGCTGATCGCGTTCGGCTCCTCGGGGCCCGCGTACGGGGGCAGCGAGTCGTCCGTACCGGGGATCTCGAAGGGCGTGACCTCGTCGTAGCGGTCGTAAAGGAGCTCGTCGTAGACCTCGGCGGCCGCGGCCAGCTGGTTGAACGCCTCGTAGACAGCCGGGTCGTCCTCCCCCGACCTGCGTTCGACCGCGGCCAGATGGCGGTCGAGCGCGGTCTTGACCGCCTCGGCGGCGGCGCGTACCTCGGCAGCGGTGGGCTGCGCAGCATCAGACATAGTGCAGACGCTATCCGTACCGGGCACCAGCCCGCACAATAGATGCGATGCCGGAATACGAATTTGTCGACGTGTACGTACCTCGCGGGGTCTCCCGCAAGGACGCCACACGTCTGCTGACGGACCATGCCGAGTACGGACACTGGGAGTTGGACCGACTGAGCCTCATGCGCGACGGCAGCCGCAGGGTGCGGTTGCGCCGGCGGATCATCCGCCAGGTGCGTGCCACATGGTGAGATTGGCCGACTGACGGAAGGGGCCCCGTGTCGACGGGGCCCGTTCCGTACCACGCACCGGTGCCGGTGCGTCACCGTCCGTGCGCTACGCCGCGGCGCGCGCCCTGCGGTACAGCACCGCGCCCGCGAGCAGCGCGCCGACGCCCGCCGGGGCCACGAGGCCCAGCGGCAGGTCACTGCCGGTGTGCGCGAGTTGCCCGGCCGTGACGGGCTGGCTCACGGAGGCGCTGCCCAGCGGGCCGACGAGGGTGGCGCCGTGGGCACCGGTCGGGACGGTCCTGCTCCCGGAGTGAGCGGGGGGCGTGCCCGGGTGTCCCGGAGTCCCCGGGTGCCCCGGCCGGCCCGGCGTTCCGGGGTTCCCCGGCTTCCCGGGCGGTGTGCTGCCGTGGCCGCCGTGCCCAGGAGGCGTGCCGTACCCGCCATGGCCGGGCGGCTGCGTGGGGTGACCACCGCCGGGAGACCCTGGGTGCCCCGGGTACCCCGGGTGCCCGATGTGTCCGGAACCCCCGTCGTTGGCGCACTCGTTGCCCACGGCGGTGTTGCCGACGCCGATGACGTCGACGCTGTTGCCGCACGCATTGACCGGAACGTCGACCGGCGCCTGCACGGTGTTGCCCGAGCCGACACCGGGCGAACCTGTGGCCTGTCCCCCGGCGTGCGAACCCCCGTGGCCACTGTGGCCCCCGTGGCCGCCGTGACCCCCGTGGCCGCCGTAGCCACCGGGACCGCCGTAGCCACCGTGGTCTCCGCCGTGGCCGTGGCCCGCCGAAACACCGCCCCCGCCGCCATGGTTGGCGCACTTGTTGCCCATCGACGGGTTGAGGACGCCGACGACGTTCACGGTGTTGCCGCAGACGTTCACCGGCACGTGCACCGGCGCCTGCACCGTGTTGCCGGAGAGCACGCCGGGTGAGTCGGCGGCGGAGCCGACCGCCCCCGAGTCGGCGTGGGCGTATCCGCTTGCCGCGGCGATCACGCCGGTCGCCGCGGCCACTGTCATAAGGCCCTTACGGGTACCCTGTCGCATTTCTGAATTCCCCTGCCTCGGATCCTGACCTTGCATTCCGCACGGACATTCGTTCGGAAAAAGCCCGCGGAAAAACCGGTCGGCCCCGGAGCGCATGGCGCGCGCTCCGGGGCCGACGGGAAGACGCCCCTCAGGGAGTCGGCGTCACTTGTTGATGCAGGTGTTGCCGAAGGCGGGGTTCAGCAGCCCGATCACGGAGATCGTGTTGCCGCAGACGTTCACCGGGACGTGCACGGGAACCTGGATCACGTTGCCGGACACGACACCCGGGGAATGCACGGCAGCGCCCTGGGCACCCGAGTCGGCGACGGCCAGGCCCGCACCCGCGAGAACCAGACCACCAGTGGCAGCCGCAGCAGCGACGACCTTCTTGAGCATTATTCCTCCTTGTTGGCAATGCGATTCGCAGTAGCGGATCACATCTGGAGTAACGAGGAGGGAGTAATGGAGCTACGAGCTTATCGTCGCATTCACTCTTCTCATTCGGCCTCGTACAGCCGCCCGATTATATGAAGCCAGGACTTTACGACGCGTCGATGAAGCGGTCGAGCACGCGCACCCCGAACTGCAGCCCGTCCACCGGCACCCGCTCGTCCACGCCGTGGAACATGCCCGCGAAGTCCAGCTCCGGCGGCAGCTTGAGCGGCGCGAAGCCGAAGCCGCGGATGCCGAGGTCGTCGAAGGACTTGGCGTCGGTGCCGCCGGAGAGCATGTACGGGATCGCCTTGGCGGTCGGGTCCTCGGCGAGCAGCGAGGACTGCATGGCCTCCACCAGGGCGCCGTCGAAGCTGGTCTCCAGCGCCTTGTCGGAGTGCACGTCCGCGCGGACCACGTTCGGGCCGAGGATCCGGTCGAGGTCGGCGAGGAACTCCTCCTCGTGGCCCGGCAGGAAGCGGCCGTCGACGTGCGCGGTGGCCTCGCCCGGGATGACGTTGACCTTGTAACCGGCGTTGAGCTGGGTCGGGTTGGCGGTGTTGCTGAGGGTCGCGCCGATCAGCTTGGCGATGCCGCCGAGCCGGGCCAGCGTCGACTCCATGTCCTCCGGGTCCAGCTCGGTGCCGAGCGCGTCGCCCAGCTCGTCGAGGAAGGCCCGGGTGGTCTTGGTGACCCGCACCGGGAACTTGTACCGGCCGAGCCGGGCCACGGCCTCGGACAGCTCGGTGATCGCGTTGTCGCGGTGGATCATCGAGCCGTGCCCGGCGGTGCCGGCCACCTTCAGCTTCATCCAGTGCATGCCCTTCTCGGCCGTCTGGATGAGGTAGAGCCGCCGCTGCTCGCTCACCGTGAAGGAGAAGCCGCCCACCTCGCTGATCGCCTCGGTGACCCCCTCGAAGAGGTCCGGGTGGTTGTCGACCAGGTGCCGAGCGCCCCAGGTGCCGCCGGCCTCCTCGTCGGCGAGGAAGGCGAGGACGATGTCCCGGGGCGGCTTCCGGCCGCTGCGCAGCCGGTCCCGTACGACCGCCAGGGTCATGGCGTCCATGTCCTTCATGTCGACGGCGCCCCGGCCCCACACGCACCCGTCCGCGACCTCGCCGGAGAAGGGATGGTGGGTCCAGTCGTCGGCGTTGGCCGGTACGACGTCGAGGTGGCCGTGGATGAGGAGAGCGGGCCTGGACGGGTCCGCGCCCTCGATGCGGGCCACCGTCGAGGCGCGGCCCGGGTGGGACTCGAAGATCTTCGGCTCGAGGCCGACCTCCGCGAGCTTCTCGGCGACCCACTCGGCCGCCTTGCGCTCGCCGGGACCGGAGTGGTCGCCGTAGTTGCTGGTGTCGAACCGGATCAGCTCGCGGCAGAGGTCGACGACCTCGTCCTCGCCGGTGACGCCCTTGGCCGTGTCCGTCTCGCTCACGTCGTTTCCTCCTGCTGTCACTGGCGGCCGGTCCCCGCCATCCTCTCTCCCTTCCCGCTCCGAGCCCAAGGCCGGTCCCGGCCCGTCACACGCCGTTCACGCCCGCCCGGCCGGAAACGGGGTGTGATCGGCCGCCCCCGAAAGCCTGGTAGTGTTTCCTTCGTCGCCGCGAGGGAAACCCGCACGGAAGATCTCGTGCGACACACACCTTGTCCGGGTGGCGGAATGGCAGACGCGCTAGCTTGAGGTGCTAGTGCCCTTTATCGGGCGTGGGGGTTCAAGTCCCCCCTCGGACACCACGAAGAAACCCCTGCTGAGCAGGGGTTTCTTGGTTTTTCTGGACAGAGCGCTGTCGGCGACCACCTTCCGGTGGGCGCCGCTCTCTCAGTCGAGGCCGCCTATTCGGCCGTCACCGAGGGCCACGGCGGAGGTGAACGCGCGGAGCGCGGTGCGGTCCAGCAGGAGCGCGGGCCCGTCGGGCCACTTGCTGTCGCGGACGGCGACCGTCGCCCCGTCGACGATCCCGCATTCCACGCAGTCGGACTGTGATGCGGACGCCGAGGACTTCCACCAGGTCACCGGCAGAGTCGACGCGTCGTCAGCGTGCTTCATTCCTTATTCGTTCTTCCTTATCTGGGTGATCAGTTCCACCGACGCCTCGACGGACTCGGCGGCAGACGTGAGGCGTTGCCACGCGGCCCGGTGCGTGGAGACCCGATCACGTTCCTCGATGTACAGGGCGGAGGTCAGCCCTTCCTGGTGGACGACGTCCAGATCGGTGTGCGGACCGAAGCCCAGGATGCTGAAGGTGCCGGTGAGCCCGGCGTGCAGGGGAGCGTCCGACCGCAACACCTGGATGTTGATGTTCGGGCGCCGCCCCATCGTAAGCAGGCGCCCCAACTGCTCGTACATCAGGGCGGGATCCTCGGTGGTGGAGCGCAGGGCCTGTTCGGAGATGATCGCCCAGAGCGCCAGCGGGTCGCTGTCCCGGGTGAGGACGGCCTGGCGTGCCAGCCGTACCTCGACGAGCGCGTCGACCCGTGCCTCGACCGCCTCGGACATGGCGGTCGCCCGGATGATCTCGCGGGCGTACTCGGCGGTCTGGAGCAGTCCGGGGACCATGCCCAGCTGCCAGGTGGAGACCGTCTCGGCCTCCGCCTCCAGGCTGATGAGGTCCTCGTACACCGGGGTGAGGACACCCCGGTACGAGTGCCACCAGCCGCGCCGGCCGCCCTCCTTGGTGAGCGTGATCAGGGCCGCGCGCAGCTCGTCGCTGACGTCGCGGCCGAGGTCGCCGTACAGATGGAGCAGCGCCTGGATGTCCGCTGCCTTGGGGGCGGTCTTGCCGGTCTCCATCCGGGACAGCTTGGAGGAGACGAACGCGCCTTCGGAGTGCTCGGCGACCTCGTCGAGGGTGAGTTCGCCACGCAGCTCGCGCAACTTCGCACCGAGCCGTCGCCGGCGCACCGTGGGCGTGCTCACGGATTCCCCCTTCTGTCCGGTGAACTGCCCGACAGTCTGCCCGTGCCGCACCAACCCTCGCCACCGACTGACGACTTGTGCCGCAAGTCTCTCGCGTCGATGCGCAATTTTTCACATCCCGTGGGACGTATTGCGATCGACTGTGCCGTGAAGGCACCATGAATCCGGGAAATACGACAGTGACCGCACTCGCATGGCGAACCACCGTGCCTGCGTTGGGACATGCCCGTGAGGGGATGCACATGATCGAACGCCAGCGGAGCACCACGACCGAAACCCGTGCCCTGCAAGTCGCCCCGCCGCCGATCCTGTTACTGGCGAGCGAGCCCCAGTCGGCCAGGGCAGCACGGCTGTTCGTGAGCGACTTCATCACCCATCACAGCCCGGACGCCTCCCGGGACCACATCGACGCCGTCGCGCTGGTCACCTGCGAGCTGGTCACCAACTCCCTGCGCTACGAGACCGACCCGGACGATCCGGTCCGGCTGCTCATCGAGTCCGACGGCTCCCGGACCCGGGTCGAGGTGCACGACCCGCTGAGCCGCCACCCCCGGCTGCGGCCCATCTCCGTCGAACGGGACCGCGGGCGCGGACTGCTGATCCTCGACGCGCTCTGCTCGGGCCGCTGGGGCGTGGGCAACCTGCCCTGGGGCAAGTCCATCTGGGCCGAGGTCAGCGCCGCCTGACCGCCCCCCGCGTCGTACCCGCCTCCGAACACGCGGAGTTGGTCCGCCTCACACTGTGTGGTCCATCTCTCGCGGCAGATGGATCATGCCTGGTCAGAGGCTTGTTAAGCTTCAAACGACTACTCCGAACGGCGGCTTTCGAGTGGCCGTCAGATGAACGGAAGCCTAGCGTCGTACTAACATTTCCGGTTTGTTACCTAGCCGGACCCGGATAACCCCAGGCACACCTGCGGGCCCGCCGGCTCCCCGGAGGGTTCCGGGAACGAGACGCGAGGACCGGATGGCAGCCATAGACGAGAGCAGTGCTCTCGGCCTGCTCGACGATGAGATCCGCGAGGAGTTCGGGGACACGGCCCGATTTTCGGCCGGGGCGGCAGCGTCGCCGCGCACGCTCGTAGACGTGTTCGAAGCAAGTGTACGGACCCACCCCGATGAGCCCGCGCTGGACGACGGCACCACGCAGCTCACCTACCGCGCGCTCGCGGTGGAGGTGGAGCGGCTGCGCCGGCGGCTCGCCGCGGCGGGGATCGGGCTCGGCGACCGCGTGGGCGTGCGCGTCCCGTCGGGGACCAATGATCTGTACATCGCCGTTCTCGGCACCCTCGCGGCCGGCGCCGCCTACGTCCCCGTCGACGCCGAGGACCCGGACGAGCGGGCCGCGCTGGTGTTCGGGGAGGCTGAGGTCGCGGCCGTCCTCGGCGAGGGCCTGCACATCGACGTACGGCGCGCGGACGGTCGTACCGCCGCACGCCCCGGCGCCGAGCACGACGCCTGGATCATCTTCACCTCCGGTTCCACCGGCAAGCCCAAGGGCGTCGCCGTCACCCACCGCAGCGCCGCCGCCTTCGTGGACGCCGAGGCCGCGCTGTTCCTCACCGAGGAGCCCGTCGGACCCGGCGACCGGGTCATGGCGGGCCTCTCGGTGGCCTTCGACGCCTCCTGCGAGGAGATGTGGCTCGCGTGGCGCTACGGCGCCTGTCTGGTGCCCGTGCCGCGCTCCCAGGTCCGTTCCGGCGCCGATCTCGGCCCCTGGCTGGTCGAGCAGGAGATCACCGTCGTCTCGACCGTGCCGACCCTGGCCGCGCTCTGGGAGCCCGAGACCCTCAACGACGTCCGCCTGCTCATCTTCGGCGGCGAGGCCTGCCCGCCCGAGCTGGCGCAGCGCCTGGTGACCGAGGGCCGTGAGGTCTGGAACACCTACGGGCCCACCGAGGCCACCGTGGTCGCCTGTGCCGCCCTGATGAACGGCGAGGAGCCGATCCGCATCGGGCTGCCCCTCAACGGCTGGGAACTCGCCGTCGTGGACGACGCGGGCGAGCCCGTCGCCATGGGCGAGAGCGGCCAGCTGGTGATCGGCGGGGTCGGCCTGGCCCGGTACCTCGACGCCGAGAAGGACGCCGAGAAGTACGCGCCCCTGGAGTCACTGGGCTGGGAGCGGGCGTACCGCAGCGGTGACCTGGTGCGCGCCGACCGCGAGGGCCTGGTCTTCCTCGGGCGGGCCGACGAGCAGATCAAGCTCGGCGGCCGTCGTATCGAGCTCGGCGAGGTGGACGCGGCCCTGCAGGCCCTTCCCGGTGTCGCGGGCGCCGCGGCGGCCGTGCGGACCGCGCGCGGCGGCAACCAGCTCCTCGTCGGCTATGTCGTCACCCAGGACGGCTGGGACCACGCCACCGCCGTCGAGAAGCTCCGCGCCGAGCTGCCCGCCGCGCTGGTGCCGCTGCTCGCGCCCGTCACCGAGCTGCCCACCCGCACCTCCGGCAAGGTCGACCGCAACGCCCTCCCCTGGCCCCTGGAGGGCCTGGAGACCGGCGGCCCGGCCGAGCAGCTGTACGGCACCGAGGCGTGGCTCGCCGAGCAGTGGACCGAGGTCCTCGGCATCCCGGTGGGCAGCGCCTCCGACGACTTCTTCGCGATCGGCGGCGGCAGCCTGTCCGCCGCCCAGCTCACCACCCGGCTGCGTACCCGCTACCCGAGCGCGGCCGTCCTCGACATCTACCAGCAGCCGGTGCTGCGCAAGCTGGCCCGCCGACTGGAGGAGTCCACGCAGGACGACGGCGCCGAGCGCACCATCGCGCCCGTGCCGCGCTCGGCCCAGGCCGTGCAGCTCCTGCTGCTCCTCCCCCTCTTCACGCTGCTCGGGCTGCGCTGGACGGTCGTCCTGGCCGCGCTCGGCAATGTGCTGGGCGGCTACGGCTGGCTGCCCACCGCGCCCTGGTGGCTGGTCGGCCTCGGGGCGCTGGCCCTGTTCACCCCGCCCGGCCGGATCGCGATCGCGGCCGGTGGCGCACGGCTGCTGCTGCGGGGCGTGAAGCCCGGCCGGTACCAGCGCGGCGGCTCCGTCCATCTGCGGCTGTGGACGGCGGAGCGGCTGGCCGAGTTCACCGGGGCGACCACGCTGACCGGGTCCTGGCTGGAGCGGTACGCGCGGGCGCTCGGCGCCAAGATCGGCCCCGAGGTGGACCTGCACTCGCTGCCGCCGGTCACCGGTCTGCTCAAGGTCGGCCGGGGCGCGGCCGTGGAGTCCGAGGTGGACCTGTCCGGCTACTGGCTGGACGGCGACCGGCTGATGGTCGGCGCGGTCCGGATCGGCGCCCACGCGGTCGTGGGTACGCGCAGCATGCTCTTCCCCGGCGCCCGGGTCGGCAAGCGGGCCGAGGTGGCCCCCGGCTCGGCCGTCACCGGGCAGATCCCGACCGGCCAGCGCTGGGCCGGCGCGCCGGCCGTCAAGCTGGGCAAGGCCAAGCGGAACTGGCCCAAGCACCGGCCGCAGCGCGGCACGTACTGGCGGGTGATGTACGGCCTGACGGGCGTCGGGCTGAGTGCGCTGCCGGTGCTCGCCGGTGCCGCCGCCCTGCTGGTGGCCGGGCGTTTCGTGGCCCCCGGGGACGGTCTGGCCGAGGCCCTGCGGGGCGCGGCGGTCGCGCTGGTCCCGGCGACGCTGGCCTTCGGCCTGGCGTACGCGCTGCTGATCCTGGTCTCGGTACGGCTGCTCAGCCTGGGCCTGAGGGTCGGCACGCATCCGACGCACAGCAGGATCGGCTGGCAGGCCTGGACGGTCTCCCAGCTGATGGACCGCTCCCGCGAGACGCTCTTCCCCCTGTACGCCGGCCTTGTCACGCCGGTGTGGCTGCGGCTGCTCGGGATGCGGATCGGGCGCGGTGCCGAGGTGTCGACGGTGCTCGCGCTGCCGAGCCTGACCACGGTCGGCGAGGGCGCGTTCCTGGCCGACGACACGCTGACCGCGCCGTACGAGCTCGGTGGCGGCTATGTGCGGATCGGGCGCGCGGAGATCGGCCGGCGGGCGTTCCTCGGGAACTCCGGGATGACCGCGCCGGGCCGCAGTGTCCCGGACGGCGGTCTGGTGGGCGTGCTGTCGGCGACCCCGAAGAAGGCCAAGAAGGGCACCTCGTACCTGGGGCTGCCGCCGGTGAAGCTGCCGCGCAGCGCGGCCGACGGCGACCAGAGCCGGACCTACGAGCCGCCGGCCCGGCTGCTGTGGGCGCGGGCCCTGGTGGAGGCCTGCCGGATCGTGCCGGTGCTGTGCTCGGTGGCTCTGGCCGGGCTGACGGTGGCCGCGCTGTGCGCCCTCGGCGGGTGGGCGCCGCTGCTGTCCGGTCTTGTGCTGCTCGCCGCCGGTGCGGCCGCGGGTCTGGTCTCGGTGCTGGCCAAGTGGCTGCTGGTGGGACGCCACCGCAGCGGGGAGCACCCGCTGTGGAGTTCCTTCGTCTGGCGCAACGAGCTGGCGGACACCTTCGTGGAGGTGCTGGCGGTGCCGTGGCTGGCCGGTTCGGTGCCGGGTACTGCGGTCCTGACGGCCTGGCTGCGGGGCCTGGGCGCCCGTATCGGCAAGGGTGTCTGGGTGGAGAGCTACTGGCTTCCGGAGACCGATCTGGTGACCCTGGAAGACGCGGCCACCGTGAACCGCGGCTGTGTCCTGCAGACTCACCTCTTCCACGACCGGATCTTGCGGACGGATACTGTTGTTCTCCGTGAGGGCGCCACGCTGGGCCCTGGCGGGATCGTGCTGCCCGGCAGCATGATCGGGGCCCGCACCACCCTGGGTCCCGCGTCGCTCGTCATGGCGGCGGAGTCGGTTCCCGACGACACCCGCTGGCTCGGCAATCCGATCGAGGCATGGCGTCCCTGAGCGCGGGCCGTCCGGTGGCCGCGGGTATCGGTGCACCGAGGGACGGTTCGAGCACAGCGCAGGGAGCGATCGCGGAAGTGGCAGTGCAGCAGTCAGCGGGTCCGGACCCGTACTTCCCGGACAACGGCGATGCCCGGTACCGGGTGCATCGCTATGAGCTCACGCTGGACTACCGGCCAGGCCCCAACCGGCTGGCCGGCATGGCCCGGATCAACGCCATCGCGGGCCGGGCCGCGCTGCCCGAGTTCCAGCTGAACCTGGCCGACTTCAAGATCGGCCGGATCCGGGTGGACGGCCGCCAGCCGCACTGGACGCACCGGGGCGGCAAGCTGCGGATCAAGCCGGCCAAGCCGCTGCGGGCCGGGGCCGCGTTCACCGTGGAGATCCACTGGTCGGGCAACCCCAAGCCGGTGAACAGCCCCTGGGGCGGGATCGGCTGGGAGGAGCTGACGGACGGCGCGCTGGTGGCGAGCCAGCCGATCGGCGCGCCCTCATGGTTCCCGTGCAACGACCGGCCCGCCGACAAGGCCTCCTACCTGATCTCGGTGACCTGCCCGTCCGCGTACTCGGTGGTGGCCGGGGGCCGGCTGCTGACGCGTACCACCAAGGCGTCCACGACGACCTGGGTGTACGAGCAGGCGGCGCCGACGTCGAGCTACCTGGTGAGCCTGGCGATCGGGAAGTTCCAGACGGTGCTGCTGGGCGACCCCGGCTTCGGCGGGGTGCCGATGCACGGGCACATACCAGCCCATCTACTCCCCCAGTTCTCCCGGGACTTCGCGCGGCAGCCCGCCATGATGGACCTGTTCCAGCGGCTGTTCGGGCCGTACCCCTTCGACGAGTACGCCGTGGTCGTCGCCGACGAGGAGTTCGATGTCCCCGTCGAGGCCCAGGGGTTGTCGCTGTTCGGCGCCAACCACGTGGACGGGGCGCGGGGTTCGGAGCGGCTGGTGGCGCACGAGCTGGCCCACCAGTGGTTCGGCAACAGCGTGTCCATCGCCGACTGGCGGCACATCTGGCTGAACGAGGGGCTCGCCAAGTACGCGGAGTGGCTGTGGTCGGAGCGGTCCGGCGGGCGCAGCGCCCAGCAACTGGCGGCCGTCGCCCACCGGTTGCTGTCCGGGCTGCCGCAGGACATCCGGATCGCCTCCCCCGGCAAGAAGGCGATGTTCGACGACCGGGTCTACGAGCGCGGCGGGGTCACGATCCACGCGATCCGCTGCGCGCTCGGCGACGAGCGGTTCTTCCACATGCTGCGGGCGTGGGCGGGGCTGCACCGGGGCGGGGCGGTGACCACCCCGATGTTCACGGCCCACGTCAACCGGTTCGCGGACGAGCCGCTGGACGGCCTCCTCGACGCCTGGGTGCACCGCACCGCACTGCCCGCACTGCCGACCCTCGCCGTCCCGGCCCGCCCGGCGCAGCCGCCCACCAACGCCGAGTCGGCGTAGGCGGGCGGCTCCGCGTCAGGTGGCCGGTACCTTCAGTCTGTCCCAGCTGGTGCGGCCGGGGATGCCGTCGGCGTCCTTGCCCTTGAAGCCGAGTTTGTGCTGCCAGGCCTGGTAGGACTTGCGGTCGGCGTCGGTCCACTCGGGGCTCGGCCCTTCTTCGTAGTGGCCGCAGCCCTCGGCGACCAGGCGTTTGCCCATGGCGGTGACGAGCGGCGACTTCTGGCCGACGTGGAAGAAGCCGCTGCCCGGGAAGGGGGCGTACCGGGGCCTGGACGGCGGCTTGGGGTCGTCGGAGCCGGGCTGGGGGGACTTCCCGGCCAGCCGCTCGGCGATCCGCTTGCGCATCCCGTCCATGGTGAAGCCGCGCGGGTCCTGCTTGCCCGGCTGCCACTCCTTGTGGCCGATGACCGACGCCGCGCTCCAGCCGTGGTGGCGGCAGATCGCGGCGGAGACCTTCTCGATGGCCTCCTTCTGCGCCTCGGGCCAGGGGTCCTTGCCGTCGCCGAGGTTGATGCACTCGAAGCCGTAGAAGTGCCGGTTGCCGTCGGTGTCGGCCTCGTTGTCGTGCGGGAGTCTCGTCTCGTTGACCACGGCGCGGAGCACGTCGCTGTCGCCGAGACCGGCGTGGTTCGCCCGGCCGTTGCCGACCAGGTGCACATGGCCCTGCTTGTCGATGACGCCGTGGCAGAGCGGTCCCGGCAGCCCGGAGTAGCCGTTGTAGCAGATGGCGACGGAGCTGTCGGTGCCCGAGGTGACGGTGTGGTGGATCATCACGCCGTTCACCGGGCCCCAGGGCCCCTTCGTGTTCCGGTTGTGGTGGCGCCAGTCGCGCACCTCGTGGACCGTCAGGCCCTCCGCGCGCAGGACGTCCAGCAGCTTGGCGCCGCTCATGGGGGTGGCCATCAGTTGTCTCCGTCCAGCGGCGCCGCCGCCTCGGCTTCCGCGGTGGTCTGCGACCTGCCGTGCGACGGGTCCTCGGCCGCGACCTCCTCCCGGCGCGCCTGCTCCTCCGCGGCCAGGGCCGCCTTGTCCGCGGCCGGGATGCTGCTGGCCAGCGGCCCGAAGGCGAGCCGCAGGTCGACGGCGCTCTCCTCGCCCTTGACCAGGGCCAGCGGGGCGAGGTGCCGGGTGATGCCGGCCGGGCCCTGGAGCAGCGGGCGGCGCGCCCGGTCGACGGGCCACTCGACGCCGCCGGTGGCGGTGCGCGCGGGGATCAGCCAGTGGTCGCCGGTGCGGTAGGCGCCGCCCTCGGCGAAGTAGACCTCGACCCCGTCCTCCAGGGGCAGCCACTCCCCCTCCGTCAGCGGCACGGCACCGTCCTTCAGCGCGGCCGTACGCCCCTTGCGCCGCGGCCCCTCGTGGTGGTCCCAGCGGCGCAGGAACGGGTTGAGGTCCGGGAGCCGACCGACGCCCGGCGCGGGCTCGGCGGACAGCCGGACCCGCCGTCCGGGCAGGTCGAGTTCCTCGACGCGCAGCAGGGGAAGGGCCTCGAGCCGGGAGGAGTAGGCCGTGTCCGTGAACTCGACCCGGTCGCCGACGTCCAGGTCCAGCTTGTCGTCGTACCCGACGGAGGCCAACCGGACCCAGGTGCCGTCGAGTTCGTCGACCGGGAAGACCACCGACCCGTTCTCCCGGGACCACTTGAAGGTGGCGTCCTTCGCCGCGCCGCCGGCGTGCACCTCGACGCGGTACAGCTGGTTCTCCGGGCCGCGGTAACGGGCGTCGGGCCGGACCAGGCAGGGGTCCTCGTCGGCGTGGTCGGGCCGCTCGCTGCGGGCGGCGAGGCGGGCGGCGGACAGCGACTGCCCCTTCGCCCACTTCTCGAAGGCCGCGCGGACGACTTCCCGCGACGGGTCGGCGTCCTCGATCGCCAGCTCCGCGAGGGACAGCGGCAGCACCTGCCAGACCACCTTCACCCGGGCCGCCGTGTCCGGCATCGCGGCGCCGAGGGCGACCTCGCGCAGCGCCGGGTCCTCGGCCGCGTTCACCGAGCGCTCCCACACCTGCAGATAGACCACGAACGGCGACGTGGCGGGCGACGGCAGCCGGTCGCCGGGCCGCTCCGGGTCGCGGAAGGCGTCGGGCTGGTCCCAGTAGGTCCAGTACGCGGGCGGGACGGTGGTGTCCTCCTGCGCCTCCTCGTCCGGTACCGGTACCCCGGGGGCCGGGCGGTCGGCGTCGACCAGGATGCCGTCGACGTAGTAGCGGCCGCCGTGGATGTACAGGGTGTCGATGTCGTGCCGGCCGCCGACGTACTCGATGCGGAAGCCCGCCGCGTCGCGCGGCCCGCCGTAGCGGCCGATCAGGTCCGCGGCGAGGGTGCGGGCCTGGTGGAGCTGGATGGCGGTCTGCTCGTTGGCGTCGGCGTCGAGCTGGACGCGGCCCTGCTGGGCGACGACCGCGGAGTAGTGCCGCTCCGGCCGGAAGGTGAGGCGGGAGAGATCTGCGTGCATGAAGGGGGTCCCCCTGGTTCAGGAAAGTGCGGGTGAGGCGTACGGCGGCACTGCTCAGGTCACGTAGAAGATCCCGGCGTCCGAGTCGGCGGGCGTGTACTCCGCGAGCCGCGCCCGCAGCCCGTCCTCGCGCTGGGGCCGGTAGAGGTCGTGGAAGGCGCCGAGTTCGGCGCCGTCGTCCGAGCCGCGGCGGATCTCCTCGGGGCCGCCGTCGGCCAACTGCGCGTACCAGGGCGTCCCGTAGCGCACCGCCGCGAACAACGGCCGTACGGCGGTGCAGCGATGGCGCTGCGGAGTGCGCGAACCGGCGGGCACGGCGCTGTACCGCAGACAGCCGACGCCGCGCCGGGCCACGTGCAGCCTGCCGGTGAGGATCGAGTTCTCGGCGATCTCGACGGCGTGGGTGTGGATCTCGCCGATCACGGTGGTGCGGTGGAGGTGCAGCACGGCGTGGGCGTGCCGGCAGTCCGGGGCGGACAGGGCCTCCCGGTCGTGGCCGGTGGCGTCCAGGACGCTGTCGCGGAGGTGGATGTGGAGGGGGTCCTCGGTCACCTCGTCGCCGATGACCTCGATGGTGCCGAGAATGCTGTGCTCGACCTGGAGGCAGGCGGTGGTGCGGTCCAGGACGATGCTGGGTTCCTCGGGCGAGTGCGGCTCGCAGTGCGGTTCCAGGGACCAGCCGGGCACGAGCGTGGAGTGCCGGACCACCACCGCGCCCATCGGCCCGGTGACGTTGATGCCACGGCCGGCCACCAGCAGCCCGTCGAGGACGATCCGGGGCCGCTCGTGCGGGGCGCAGTCCCCCTCCACGGCACGGATGTTGAGGGCGTCGGGCCGGTTGCTGTACCAGTCGAGAAGGCGGATCACCGGCCGGGTGCCCTCGGCGGCGCGCACCTCGAGGCGGTCGCCCGGGTCGAGGTCGAAGTCGAGCTGTTCCTGGTAGGCGCCGCTGTGGGTGATCTCGATGATGCCGGTCCGCTCGGGGTCGCGCTCGCTCTGCCAGGCCCGGTAGGCGTCCATGATCTGCCGGTACGGCTGTCCCGGGCCGACCCGGTAGTAGGTCGCGTCGGGCCGGTCCACGCGGTCGGGCCGGTCGTACTCGCCGCCGCCGAGGTCGGCGCCGTACGCGTAGTGGTGGTCCACCCACACGCCCTGCCGGGGCGCCGACCGGGCTCCGAAGGCGATCCGCCCCAGCTCCGGGTCGACGGCGATCTGGCCGCGCCCCGGCCGGTAGCGCCAGTCGGAGAGGTCGGCGACCACGATGTCCGACGGCGGCACCGGCCGGTCCTCGCCGTCGCGCCGGATCACGAAGCTCTTGCCGGGGCCGTAGTAGTCGAGGAGCCGGTCGTGGAGGAGCCGGCGGGTGATGAAGGCGGGGACGTTGTCGACGGTGGCGATGTGCGTGGGCGACGGCTCCGGGACCGGCTTGGTGACCAGGGGACTGTCGTTGCCGAGGATCGAGAAGGTGTAGAGGTTGCGGGCGCGGTCGACGCAGTACGCCGGGGAGGAGGTGAGCGAGTACGCCTTGAGCCGCCAGACGAAGAGGGCGACCCCGGCCGGACTCCAGCCGCCCTGCTTCCTGGTGGAGCGGGCGGAGCGGACGTCGGCCGTGCGGGCGGTGGTGTCGAAGGGGCCGCCCTGGAGGGCGAGCGCCGAGCCGTCCCTGAGGTCGGGAAGACGGCCGCGTCCCGTGTCCCGGAACAGCTTCACCGACTGGTTCTGGGCGACCAGCCGTGACAGTTCGACGGCCCGTGCGGGCCAGCCGGCGACCTGCTCGGAGATCTCCTCCAGGAGGTGCAGGGTGCCCTTGCGCCGCCGGTTGGCCACCGTGGCGGCCACGTCCGCGCGCGGGGCGATCGCCTCGGCGAGGGCGTCCCGGCCGCCGTCGTGCAGACCCGTGGTGAGAACGCGTTCGTAGCCGGGCAGGGTGCGGTACCCGACGAGATCGCCCAGGTACGGCAGCACCCAGGGCGCGGCCGTCTCCACGAACAGGTCCTCGTACCCCTGCTCGACGCCGTCGCGGACCCGGTCCAGTTGCTCGGTGACCACCGCGAGCAGCGCGCGCAGCGGCTCGCCCTCCTCGGCGTCGCGCAGCAGGTGCCAGCGGGGCAGCAGGGCGGCGAGGCCGTCCGGCGAGTGGGCGGCCATCACTTGACCTCCGTGAGGATGAGGGTGTCCGTCGCCTTCGCGGAGAGCAGGGCGAGCTGGGCGGGGCGAATGCCGCGGAAGACGTACACCGAGCGGCCTTTCCGCAGGCGCTGTGTGTCGGTGATGTCGGGGTTGAGGCGCAGGAGTTGGGACAGTGGGATGCCGTAGCGACGGCAGACGGAGGAGAGCGTCTCGCCGTCGGGGTCCCGGACGGTGTGGATCTTCTCCTCGTACGACGCCTCGCGCGCCCGCACGGAGGACTTCGGTTCGCCGGGGTCCGCGAGGAGCGCGGTCAGCTCGTCCGGGGTGGCGGAGGCGGGGACGCCGGTGAAGACGTCGACGTCCACGTAGTCCACGCCGGGCAGGGTGTGGGCGGTGGCGAGGAGGTCGGAGAGCCGGGCCGGTTGGGCCAACTCCCGTCCTTCGTAGCCGAGTCGGGCGTACAGCGCCTGCCGCAGCCGTGGTTCGACGTACTCCCAGGCATGGTCGGGGGCGACCTTCACCCGGGCGGAGACCAGCAGCAGCACCGGTTCGCGGGCGTCGACGCGGACCGTGAGGCCCGGGTCGCCGTACTCGGACAGGGCGGCCCGCAGGGCCTGGAGGGTCTGCTCGCCGAGCGGGACGTCGTCGGTGCCTGCCACCGTCACGTGCAGCACGCGCCGCCGGCCGTCGAAGAGTTCGCGTGCCGCGGCCCGGCCGATGCCGGCCCGGGAACGGGCGAAGTCCTCGTAGTCGGGCACCGAGACCAGCCGGTCCAGCGCGGAGACCGCGAGCGGGACGGTCCGGCGGGTCAGTCCCGGGCCGTCGGCGTCCGAACCGCCGGTCGCCGGGCGCGGGTTGGTGACCGCGGTGACGCCGAGCGGGCGGGTGAGGGGCTGGGGGATCCGGCCGGCGGCCACGTTGGCCGCCCGGCCGGTGCCGAAGCGGTAGCGGGCGTGGACGTTCTCGTGGCCGCTGGGCAGCCGGGCGCCGTGCACGCCGTCGCCGAAGGTGACCGTGGTCCGGCCGTCGGAGGCGGTGCCGGTGATGTACACGCGCTCGTTCGGGCCGCGCCCGGCGAGGCTGTCGACCTCGTGCCAGAGCACGCCGTCGGCCCGGATCTCCAGGACCGGGGTGGCGCCGAGGGGGTTGTCGGCGGCGAGCCAGGTGAGCGGGGACTGCCAGAGCGCGAAGGTCTGGTTCGTCCGCTCCGAGTCGCCGCTGCCGATGGCCTCCTCGCGGCTCTCGCCGTGGGTGGCCTCGACGACGTTGCCGAGGATCCGGACGGTCGCCCGGCGGTAGCGGTGGGCGAGGTCGGTGGTGAGGATGAGCCGGGTGTGGACGTGGTCGCCGGGCAGCCGGGGGTCCACGGCGGGATCCGCGGCGGCGACGGTGACGACCTCGGTGGCGGTGACGCCGGTGGTGCCCGGGATGTCGGCGCGCTCGCCGCCCACGATCAGGGTGCGGCCCGGCCGCAACCCGTCGTACAGCCGGTCGAGTTCGATCACGTTGCCGTGCACGTCCTCGCCGAGCGGTTCGTCGGCGAGGTCCAGCGGCTCGCTCGCCGCGTACACGGTGGTGTCCCGGATGTGCGAGAGCAGCACGTCGAACTCGTCCAGCCACGGGTCGGCGAGGGTGAGTTCCGTACCGCGGCCGGTGATCCCGTAGTTGGTGTACGCCGCCGTACGCGCCGCCACGACCTGGGTGGTGACGAAGGCGAGCCTGGCGTCGCCGTGGATGGTGCCGCCCTTCGCGGGGCGCTGGATCGCGACCCAGCTGCCGACGGTGATGCCGGTGTGCACGGAGTCCAGCTGGAGCACGTTCCGGTTCACCGGGGCCGGCTTGCTGGCGACGACGATCTCGATGTCGGACTCGGTGCCGCCCACCGTGTAGCGCAGGCTCACCTCGTACTCGCCCTGCGTGAACTGCTTGGTGTCGCCCGGCCGCAGCGGCTCGTCGTGTGCCGTGCCGTCGCTGACGCCGACCTGGACCAGCCCGTCGTCGTCCGGGCGGGACACCGTGAGGGTCCGCTCGGGGAGCCCCCCGCTCAGCCTGACGGTGACCCCGGGATCCTGGGCGGCCCGGCTGGACAGCTCCACCTGCCCGGGGCCGAGGGCGAAGTGGACCTGCTGGGTGACGGGCAGGGTCACCGCCCGCTGGTCGGAGCTGTTCCCCTCGACGTACTGGAACTCCGCCCGCACCGGCGTCCGCCCCGCGCCGTCCAGCACGATCCGCGTCCCCGTGAGCACGGCCCCGGTGAGCGGCCAGTCCGTGGACCGGATGACCCGCCCCTTGTCGTCCTGCACCGGCTTGAGCGGGGCGGTCGCACCGAAGGGCGCGGCGGTGACCCGCATGGCGAGCAGGGCACGGAGAAGGGGGGCGGTATCGGTGACGGCGGCCCTGCGCCAGGCGGGATAAAGGCTCCCGACGGAGGGATTGAGCGCGGCGAGCAGCCGGGCCGGGTCGGTGGCAGGCCGCGCCTCGGGCGCCCGGGCCGCCCTCGTCGCCCGCAAGGCGGGAAGTACGGCGCCGAGCACCTGGAAAGCGGCGGCACTGGAAGCCCCCTTGTCCGGGGGCTCGGGGATCTGCGCGACCGGCCCCGACGGCGCCGCAGACGAGGTACCGCCGTCCCTCCGCGCCGGTGCCAACTCCAGTGCCCGTCGGCCAAGTTCAGCCAGCACAGCCTGAAGCCTCTCGAACCAACCGGCCACGTCCTCCCACGGCTTGGCCAACACCTCCGCCTCACCCAGCCGAGCCACCGGCTCGACCAGCACACCCGCCAGCCCCTCCGGCGTCCTCACCCCGTCCAGAGCCGCCCGCAGCGGCGCCAGCACCTGGTCCTCGAAGTCCTCGATCAGCTTGCTCACCGGCCGCGGATCGGGCACCTCCGGCGTGGGCGGCTCCTCCCCCGGCTCGCCGGGCTCCGCGGGCGCGGCGATCCACAGCCGCACCTCGTCGACGAGTTCCTTGAGCGTGGCCGGCGCGGACCCGGGCAGGGTGAGCGCCGTGATGTCCTCGTCCCGGTCGATCCGCACCTCGGCGACCGGCAGCAACTCACGCTGCCCACCGGCCTGTTCACCGAACACGAACAGCAACTGGTCGCCGGTCTGCAACAGGTTCGCCGTGCCCTCGACGAAGAGCTCCGAGCGGCGCGACAGATCGTCCGGGGTGATGAGCGACGGCCGGCGCCGGCGGACCTTCAGCTCGTTCCAGTCCCAGCGGGCCATGAGGTCCCGGCTGCTCTCGAAGGTGAGGGACTCCTCGTCGGCGGAGGCGGGCACGCTCTGGCTGCGGGCGCCGCGCGGGATCCGCACGGCCAGGGTCTCGGCGCGGGCGTCGCGTTCGAGGGTGTACGCGAGATGGGTGGCGGCGGCGACCCCGGGGCGCGGCCGGTGGCCGACCAGCCGGCCGAGCAGCACCAGCGAGCGGTGCTCGTTCGCCGTACGGACGTACGCCTCGTCGGCGATCCGCTCCGAGTGGAAGGTGAGCAGGTCGCCGAGGACGGCCGTGGCGTCGAGGAGGCCGATCGCCGGGTCGTCCGGGGTGCGGACGGTGAGCCCTTCCAGAGCCGGGTACGCGGGCGAGGCGAGCCGGTCGAGGAGCGCGGCGAGGAAGGTCCCGTACGTGCCGACGCGGTAGTCGAGGGCGGTGCGGCCGGGCGGGTTGTGGACCGGCGCCGGTGCCACGCGCTCGTCGTGGCCGCCGCAGCCGCAGGTGCACTCGTCGGTGGCGGTCATCGGGCCGTCCCTCCCAGGGATATCGCCAGCAGGCCGTTCTCCGGCCGGTCCGGATCGTTGTCGCAGGTGGCGATCTCCAGCGGGCCGAGCCGCAGCACGCCGTCCTCCCTCTCTCCTCGGTCCTGCTCGAACAGCCGCCGCAGCCGGGTGACCTGGACGCTCTCCACGCCGGGGACGGCGGCGGCGACGGCGACCAGGCGGCTGAGCCGCACCGGTTCGCCGAAGGTCAGCGCGTCGGGGTGGAAGAAGCCGCCCCGGCCGCCGCCCAGGGCGCGGTACAGGTCGGCCAGGATCTGCCCGTGCTGGTGGCCGGGCCGGGCGCAGACGTCGAGCGCGATGTCCAGCGGGACCAGCCGGGCGGGGCCCACGACGAGGTCGTGGCCGATGCGCCGGTACGCCTCCAGGGCCTGCGCGACCCGGGTGAGCAGTGCGGCCGACGGCTCGGCGCTGCCGTACGCGTCGATCGCGACGTGCGCCTCCCGGACGCTGCCGGTCCAGCGGAGCTCGGCGGCGGCGCGCTGCACGCCGGGGAGTTCGCCCGCGAGGGCCGCGTAGTCCTCGGCGGTGACCGCGCGCAGGCGGGTGCGGCGCAGGTCGAGGGGGGCCGACTGGCGTACCTGTTCGACGGGTTCGGGTTCGGTGCCGCCGACGGCGGGCAGCGGGTTGCGGACCACGACGGCCGGTGGCTGCCCGCCGTCGCCCTGGACGACGAGGTGGTTGATGGCCTCGGCGCCGACGTTGCCCGCGCTGCCGCCGCCGAGCCGGTAGCGCAGGGCGAGCCGGGCGCCCGGGGTGGGCCGCGCGCCGTGCCGGCCGTCGCCGAAGCGCAGGGCGAGCCGGCCGTCGTCCTCCGGTTCGCCGACGAAGTGCCGCTCGCGTGGGGCGCTGTGCAGCAGGTCGCGGCGCGGTTCCCAGGCCCGGTCGCCGTCCTCGACGCGTACGGCGGGCAGGGCGCGGCGGGGGTCCTGGGCGAGGGCGGCCGTCGCGGAGCCGCGCAGCACCGGCTCGTCGGGGTGCAGTCCGGCCGCGTAGCCGGGACCCCAGCTGTGGGCGATCTCCCAGGCGATGTGCGGGTCGAGGACCGTACCGGCACGGGCGCGGGAGACGAGGACAGCGGCCCTGCTCAGCTTGGAGTCGAGCAACTCGTCGCTCCGGTGCAGGAGTTCGCGCAGCGCCCGGACCGGGTGGGCGCGCAGTTCGAACCGTTCGACGACCTTCAGGCCGAAGATCACGGTGAGTTCGTCGATCTCCGGGTCGCCGAGGCCGTCCCGGTCGCGGGCGCTGCGCCACAGCTCGACGAGCCGCTGCCGCACCCGGCCGGGGATCTCGGCGATCCGTTCGGCCTGCCCGGCGGCGACGCCCGCCGGGTCGGGGAACGGCACCGCCTGGACGACCGGTGCCCGGCCGAGGACCGGCCGGAAGCGGGGTGGGATGCCCGGGTAGACGGACTGCGCGAGCAGCGTGCGCAGGGCGGCCGCCTGGGCGTACGCCGTCCCCGGCACCACGTTCCCCCAGCCTCCGGCCGGGGGGACCCCCACGTGGCGCTGCCCGGCCCGCTCCAGGCCGATGCCGGCGCGCGCGGTCGCCGCCTCGCCGAGGTGCGCGAAGAGGTCTTGGACATCGTCGGGTACGAGGGCCTCGCCGCGCTCCGCCTTGTCCGTGAGGGAGTCGAGGAGCCGGGCGGGGGCGTTGCCCTCCTCGCGGTCCGGGCAGCCGAAGGAGGGAGGGCCGCAGGGGGCGACGACGGCGGGTACGGGCGGCACGGTGACCGTGTCCCCGGACCCGGACCGGCCGTGGTCGGCCAGCACGACGTTGCCGCGGGCCAGGGTGACGTCCTCCACGGGCAGGCAGTCGCGGCCGCCCTGGGTGGTCAGGCAGAGGGGGAAGCGCAGGGCGTCCTCGGCTGCCCAGGTGACCTCCAGGACGGGCTGGTCCTCGATGCGGTCGACGGCCGGGGTGACGGAGGTGAGGCGGACGGCCTGGCGGTGGCTCGGATCGGCGTCGCCGGGCGTGCCGGTGCGCGGGCCCTTCACCTCCTCGAAGACCAGCAAGTCACCCGGCTTCAGGCCGAGTCGCCGGTCCCGGCAGGTCTCCGGGTCGTCCCACTCGTCGCGCAGGGTGGCGGCAGTGGCGCCCTTGGGCAGGGCGCGGACCTCGCCGCCCCAGGTCCACAGGCGGATCGCATTGTGGGCGACGCGCAGCTCCAGCGGGTCGGCGGCGACGACCGGTTCGAAGACCTCGACCGAGCCGCGTTCGTCCAGGTCGCCGAGGTCGGTCTCGTCGATGACCGTGCCGGGTTCGGGGCGGTCGTGCGGGTCGAGGGCGCGGACGTCGACGGAGGCGAAGCGGAAGGTGCCGGGGGCGAGGACGGTGTCGCCGGCGGTCTGGACGGTGACGTAGGCCCGGGCCGTGCAGCCGTCGTGCATCGCGTAGTCGATGAGCCGGACGTGCCGTCGTACCGAGACCCGGCGGCGCGCGGTGTCCAGATAGGCCTCCGTGGCGACCGCGTCCTGCTGGTAGCCGATCTGGTCGCCGGTGTGGGCGAGGAGTTCGACCAGGGTCACGCCGAGGTCGGCGGGGTTGCGCTCGACCCAGTCGGGGGTGGTGAGCGCCAGCCGGTCCAGGAGCAGCTTGCGGAGGGTGTCGTAGTCGCGGGCGGTGTAGTCGACGACGGGCACGGACGGGAGGTCCGGCTCCTCGGGTGTGCCGTCCTGGCAGTCGAAGGGGGTCGGGCAGTCGGGCCGGAAGGAGAACCCGGCGCTGAAGTAGCGCTGGTCGAAGCCCCGGAAGGGCTCGGTGCCCGGGCGGCCGTACGGGTCGGTCTCGACGAGGGACAGCCGGTAGCGGGAGGTGTCGCCGGCCCGGTCGAGGGTGACGTAGAGCCGGTCGTCGAGCTCGGGGTCCTCCTCGCGTTCCACGCTGATGTCGAGGGCGGTGATGCCGGTGATCCGGCGGCCGCCGTCGACGCGGACGTTCTCGGGGCCGAGGCCGTGCGGGGCCTTGCCGAGGAAGGTGACGGTGAGCAGCAGGCCGTCGTCGCTCACCTCGACCGCGTCGACGCCGTTGAGCTGGGCGGCGCGGACCTTCGCCCGGCGGGTGGCGCTGGTCATACGGCCGCCCTCCCCTCGAAGACGTCCTCGCGGACGGCGCCGGTGGCACGGACGACGTACGACAGGTGGACGCGGACCACGGCGTCGTCGTTGGCGATGTCGAGGGCGACCACGTCGACGAGGTCGCCGAGCCAGCGCTGCAGCGAGGCCTGCACGGAGAGTTCGAGGGTGCTGAGCAGTTCCGGGCTGTTCGGGGCGAAGACCAGGTCGAGGAGTCCGCAGCCGAAGTCGGGGCGCATGACGCGCTCGCCGGGGCTGGTGAACAGCAGCTGCTCGATGAGGTCGCGGAGGTGCTCGGCGTGCGGCGCGTGCGCGGTGCGGCCCCGGCGGTCCGCGTGGAACGGGAACGCGATGTCCGTACGGGGGCGGAGGCGCGGGCTCGTCGGGCGGCTCGTCGAACGGCCGGTCGGGTGGCTCATCGGACGGTGACCTTTCGCTGTGCGGCCTGGACCACGGGCGGCCCCTGCGGCACGAGGGCCGCGGAGAAGCACAGGGCCGCGGAGGTGTCGAGCAGCACGGGCGCGCCGTCGACCGTGACGCCGGTGCCGCCGGCGGTCCAGCGGACCGTGGCGCACGGCGAGCGCACCCCGTCGACGGTGTGCGGGCAGCCGGCGACGACATAGGCGTGGGCGGCCGTGGCGACGGCCGCGCCCCCGATCCGTACGGCGCCGGAGGGTGTGGTGGCGGCGGTGACCCGGCCGCCGTGCGGGCAGCCGATCACGGCGCCGGCATCGAGCAGACTCCCGGACAACTTCTCTTCTCCCCCGTGTCTTCTAGCGCTTCGAGCCCACGGTCAGCTGACCCTGGTTGACGGTCACCTGGTCGCCGCGCAGCAGGACCTCGGCGCCCGCGCCGGTGGCGATGACCACCGCGTCCCTGGTGATGCGGATGTACGCGCCGCCCTGGGCCTGGAGCAGGATCCCCTGCTCGGCACCGGCGGTGTCGTCCATGACGATCTTGTGTGCGCCCGGCGTCTGGACGACGACGGGCTTGGTCGGCGAGTTCGCCTGCAGTGCCCGCCGCGCGTCCGGCGGCAGTTCGTCGGCGGCGCCGTACCAGCACCCGGTCCACACCGGGAAGCTGGGGTCGCCCTGCTCGAACTCCACCCACACCCCCGAGCCGGGCGGCGGCACCACGAACTGCCCCGACTGCGGCCCGGTGAACGGCAGGCAGGGCAGCGCCCAGGTGGACGGCTCGTCGCCGAGCACGTCGGGCACCTCGACGGTGATCCGGCCGATGCGCAGCGGGTCGTCGTTGTCGACGACCCGGCCGCGGAACTTGCCGAGGTAGCGGTTGTTGGCTGCTGCCGCCATGCTGAACTGCTCCTGAGTGATGAGGTGTTACGGCCGGACGTAGTCGCTGCGGGCTTCCAGGCCCTCCCGGGAGAGGGTGAAGTTCTGCTGGAACGAGCCCGGACGCAGGGTGTGCGTCACGGACTTGACGTAGTAGTCGCCGTCGTACGCCCGTCCCGAGCCGCGGACGCCGACCAGCTGGCGGGGCTGCAGGAGGTAGCCGTGCCGGTTGACGTCGAGGGAGCCGGAGCCGGAGACGACGTCGGCGGAGACGGCGGCGCGGGCGAGGAGTTCGGCCTCGGCCTGTTCGCGCTGCTGCTTGGCGGTGCCGGCGAGGGTCTTCCGCCGCAGGGCGGGGGTGGGCCGGCGGCCGAGCGGCGGGCGCAGCGGGCTGATCGACGGCTGCGGCAGCAGGGTGGACTGCCGGGTCCCCGGGTCCTGCCAGCGTGCCTGCGGCTCTTCCCGCGCGGTCCCGTCGTACGCGAACGTCAGCTGGTCCACGGTGGTGTTGGCGTCCATGTTGACGTTGAGGGCGTGCTGGCGGATGCCGAGCCGCACCTCCGGACCCCAACGCGCGGAGGACTGCCCCGGGTTCGGGCCGGGCTCCAGATAGAAGGTGTAGCCGTTGGCCTTCGCCAGGTCGGTGACGTACTGCAGGTCGGTGCCGGTCTGGTACGGCACCCGGAGGTCCTGGTGCGGGGGCTGGCTGATCTTCTCGGCGTAGACGTCGGGCCGGATGCCGTAGTCGGAGTACCGGCGCAGGACGGCGAGGACGCGCTCGGAGGGCGGGAGGTTGGGGTAGCGGGCGGTCCGTTCCTCCAGGTCCATGAGCAGGGTCAGGTCCTCGCCGGTGACGGTGAGGGTGGAGTGGCCGGGCTGGTTGCTGGCGCCGACCTCCTGCCGTACGACGAGTCCGTCGAAGAGGACGTCGGTGGTGCCGCGGACGGTGACGGTGACGACGATCCGGGTCTTCGGGTCGAAGTACCCCTCGGGCAGCAGCCGTTGGTTGATGACGCCGCTCTTGGTGAGGTCGAAGGCCAGCTGGAAGCCGCTGCGCTCCCCCGCGGTCGCCGTGATCTGCGCGGACAGCAGGGCCTCGGCCACCTCGGCCGGCACCGGCTGGACGAGCTTGGGGCCCATGAGGAGCGTGATGTGGACGGGGCCCTGCCCCACGGGCTGCTCAGACACGCCGGCGCCCTCCGGCCTCGGGGATCTCGACGACCCGGCCGGGCTCGTCGGTCAACTCCCGTGGATCGAGGACGGGGTTGGCGTCGGCGATGCGCCACCACTGGCCCGGGTCGCCGAAGTAGCGCTGGGCGAGCAGGTCGGGGCGCTCGCCGGCGCCGACGACATGGTCCTGCGTCGGCTGCGCGTCCAGCGGGGGCAGCAGCCGCCGCTTCGCGTACCGGACTTCGGTCCCGTCCTGCTGGACGTGCACCCCGATCTCGGCGTCGTGGTAGCGGCTGGTCCGCGGATACGGATGCGCCCCCGGTATCGCGCCCAGTGCACTCTCGTACGGCTCGATGTCGGCCATGGCTCGCTCCTCAGCCCCTTCCGCTCAGTACGTCCACGCCCGGCAGCCCGAGCGCGCCGAGGCTCCCGCCCCGCGCGGCGGCGGCGAGCCGCTCCTTCTGCGCGAGGTGGGCCAGGTAGAGGTCGGCGCCGCGGTGCCCGGCCGGCAGGTCGCTGACGGTGAGGATCTTCATGCCGATGCTCAGCGAGGCGCGGATGGGGTTGAGATTGACGTCGAAGGCGGATTCATTGACCGACAGTTCGGTCAGCCGCACCGGCATGACCCGTTTGCTCCCCCACGTGAACAGCGTCAACGGCATCTCGATCGGGCTGATCTCGATGGTCCCGTTCTGCGCGAGCCGGCTCGCCGCCCGCAGCTGCGCCGTCGTCGGCTGCACGAGCATCTCCAGCGTCGCGAGCTGCGGATGGATCCCGTCGGGCGCGGCGATCTCCAGCTGGTCGGTCGCGTCGATGTCAGCCGTGAACTTCCACGTCTCCTGGGCCGGGCCCTTGAGGCGCAGGGCTTCGTTCCGGTCCCCGCTGCCTGCACCACCGCTCGCGGAGTCACCGCTGTCCCCGGCGGACTGCGGCGCGATGCTCCGCTCCAAGGTGTCCGGGTTGAACTGCAGCACGATGATGCGCTGGGGGGTACCGCTGGCGGGGTCGACGACGACGATGCCGGAGCGGATGGGTTTGGGGATGTCTGCGTAACGGGTCATAGGCTCTAGATCCTCAAATCTCCTCGCAGGTGGTCCAGCACGACGGACCACCAACCATCATTCCTGTCGAATGCGAAATGATCCTGCTCACGCAGCCGTGAGGAGAGTTCCTGAATCGCTTTCAGACGTTCGACCGGCTTGGCGTCGACAATCTTCCGTGCGCATTCCGCATAGAGGCACAAAAAGGTGATGAAGTTTTCAAGCGAGGCGTTGACGACCTCACTCCCGGGGGAAGTCGCGGAAAAACTGAAGAGACCGACGATGTCATCGTGGACATCGAGGAAGAACCGCGTTCCCGCATCGCCCGGAGGACCTCCGATGATGAGGATCTTGGCGGGTTCACCGCCGAGCATGAATTCATACGAGGAGAACAGGCTCGGCTCCCCCTGCACCTGGGTCGTGAAGACCAGGGGGACATCGACGGGGAGGCCCACGTCGGCGAGGAGCTGCGCGCTGGCGGGTGAGAGGCCGATCTCCTGGAGTTCGGCCATCGACCACCTGGCGATGTTCTCCGAACTGAAGAGTTCGACGAGTTCACTGTAAGAGGTCATTCATCCCACCATTTCACCGAAATTGTCACCAATGTACCCTCGGAAGCACCCGTGGAATTGACGCTGATCGCCGGCCCCATTTGGGTGTTCGTCTTCGCATCGAGAAGATAGAGGTTCTTGTACGAGTCCAGCCCGCTGAACTTCAGGTCTATCTCGTGGTCGGGGTGCATCTCATTGATCTTGGCGTTGATTCTAGCCTGCAGGTCGGGACGGCCGGCCACCAATTCGAGCGCGCGCCTGCGTACCGCTTGCTTGAACGCCTGGGTGATGTTGGTGATGCGGGGTGTCTCCAGCATTTCAGGGATCTTTTCGGGCGGGAGCGGGTTGGGGAAGGTCTTGCCGTTGCCCACCTTGATGAGAATCAGGCCCCCGTTCTGTTCGGCACGCTTCAGCATGAGGGCCTTCCGCGCATAGCCCAGCCTGTCGAACTTCCGGTCCCACTTGGTGCTGGCCGTCTTGCTCGTTCCGTTCGTGGTGAGCCTGCTCTTCTGCTCCTGGTAACCGCCGAACTCCAGCATGTTCTGAATGTTGTTGGCGATCTGGGTGTCGTTCGTGGCGGTCGGAGTGCCGCCCTGCTCGACGGTGGCGGCGCTCTGTTTGACCTCTTGTTCCGCTCTCCGGATGATCCGAAGGGCCCAGTTGTTGCGGTTCCGCTGCTCGTCGGCGGCGAGCGCGGAGATCCGCTTCTTCATCTTCTGGACGAAGTCGAGGATGTTGCCCTGGTCCATGAACAGGAACCAGTCGTCCAGTTGGCTGATGCCGAGCGCCTCCTCGAGCTCCTTCCGGTTGCCCACCTTGTCCAGATGGGCGTCGAGTTCGATACGGGCCTTTTCCTCGTCGGTGACGCCCTCTTCGGGGTTGAGCTTGGCAACGATGGTGAACGGCCGCACGTCCTGGGCGCTGAGGCCGGTCAGCCGGTGCCAGAGGCGGAGGCCGGCCAGGGCCGAGTTCATGACGAGCGGCCTGGCGCCCCGGCTGAGCATGCGCCGGATCTGCGGCCGGATCCTGGCCACGATCCTGGCCAGGCGCTCCTCCTTGGACTCCTTCGAGTCCTCCTTCTTCTTGCGCCGGTCCTTGTCCTGCTTGGACTTGGGCCTGCCGGGGCCTTCCTTGCCGGGCTTGTTCCCGGGCCTGCGGGGGCCGTGCTCGTCCGGCTTCGGTTTACGCGGCTTGCCGTCCTTCGGCTTCTTCGGGTCGTCCTCGTCCCGCTTCGGCTTCTTCGGGTCCTCGTCCCTCTTCGGCTTCCTCGGGGCCTCGTCCTTGCCGTTCTTCGGCCGTCTCGGGGCCTCGCCCTTGTCGCCCGGGCGCCTCGGTGGAGCTTCCTTGCCGTCGCCCTTGGGCTCGGCAGGGGTCTCCTCCCTGGGCTTGTCCAGCTCGCCCGCCTTGGGCCTGCCGGGTTCCTCGCTCTTCGGCTTGTTCGTGCCCGGGGTCTCCCCCGTGTCCTTGGGACGTCGAGGAGTCCCGTCCTTCGGCTTGTCCTGAGTGGTGTCCTTGGTGGTGTCCTTCGGTTTGCCGGAGGTCGGCTCCTCGGTCTTCTCCGGGTTCCTGTCAGCGGGGGTCTTCGGCCTCGGTTCCTGCTCGGGTTTCGGCTTGGGGCGGGGCTCCGGCTCGGTCCTCGGCTTGGGCTGGGGCTTGGGCTGGGGCTTCATCGTCGGAGCGGAGCGGGTGTCCGGCTTGTCCGAAGGCCTCCTGGCGGGGTCCTCCTTCGGGCGGTTGGCCCCCGACGGCTCGGTCGGCTTGGGGCGGGCCGGGGTGTCCGTGTCGCCGGTGGTGGGCTTTCGGGTGGGAGCCGAGGTGTTCTTGGGGGCGCTGCCCTCGTCCTCCGCGCCCCCCGCCGGGCGCCTGCCCGGGCCCTCGCCCTCGTGGCCGCCGCGGAAGAGTTTGGCGGCGATGCCCTTCAGGCGGCGGCCCACCTTGGCGACGTACTTGCCGATGGCGTTGAGGAGGTACTGGTAGGCGAGTTCGAGGAGGGCGACGACGCCGGCCGCGACGGCCTTGGCGAAGAGGAGGCCCGCGCCGCCGAGGCGGACGGCGAGCAGCCAGGACAGGACCGCGCCCATGGCCCGCAGGATCGCGCCCAGGGCGCCGATGGCGGTGCGGATCGCGTCGATGACGGCCATCACCCAGCCCGCTCCGGGAATCAGCTTCGCGATCACCTTGGTGATGACGATCTCGCCGATGATGAAGGGGAGTTGGGGCACGATCGCGTCCCAGGTCTCCTTCACGATCCGTTCGAGGGAGAAGCCGCCCTTGACGAGCTTGTCGATGATCGCCCTGGGGATGCCGAGGATCTCCTGGATCTTCTCCTGGAACCACTGTTTGACCGCGGACTGCACCTCGCGGAACAGGTGGTGCTGCGCGCCGTCGACCGCCGAGTTCTTGGCGCCGCTGAGCCAGCCGCCGGGATCGTCCAGGAAGTCGACCGCGATCATCATGAACTGGCCGAGTGCGCCCAGGAGTTTGGAAGCGTAGTCGAGAATCGTCTTGACCGCGTCGACGATCGACTTGATGACGTCCATGAGCATCTTCTTGAGGATGTTCAGGATGTCGCTGAGCATCTTGGCCAGCTGGTTGAGCAGGTCGGTGACCAGTTGCCTGAGCTCTGCCGCGAGGCGGGTGACGAAGGCGATCGCCGCCGCGACCAGGTCGGTGATGAACTTACGGATGCGGGCGGCGAGTTCGATGATCTCGCGGACGAGTTCGACGGCGAACGCGATCAGGTCGTCGATCAGGCTCTTGATCGTGTCGACGATGAACGTGCGTGCCTCGTCGATCCAGCGCTCGACGGTGTCCTTGAAGTTCTTGATGAAGTTGACGACGGCGTCACGAGCGTCCCGGATGATCCGGACGATCGCGTTCTTGATCTCGACGACCTTCTGTTTGATCCAGTCGAACGCTTTCGTCAGCCAGTTGCCCGAGTCCTGGGCCGCGCTGTCCGCCTTGCCCTTCGCGTCCGTCTCGGCCTGGTCGCCCTTGTCCTTGATCTGTTTGTCGCTGTCGGTCTTCTGCCGGGTGACGTCGTCGTCGGTCTTCTTCTCGCGGTCCTGGACGTCCTTGCGGACCTGGTCCGCTCGGTCGCTCTTCTTGTCGCCGAGCTTCTTGAGCGACTGGTCCTGGTCCTTGCGCCAGTCCTCCCGCTGTGCCGTGACGTCGTCGAGGGCCTTTGTCCGCTGGGCCGCCTGGTCCTTGGTGTTGCGGCCGATCTCCGTGTCGACCTGCTGACGGTGCCTCGTCTGCGAGTCGCGGGTGTCCTTGTCCTTGGTCTGGCGACTGTCCGACATACCCTTCCGGCCCTGGCTGAACGCCGCCTGGAACTCCGGACCCTTGTCGTGCTCGGCCACCGCGGAGGCCGCGTCCGCGGGTACGGCACCGGTGGAGGCGCCGGGGACGGCGGCGGCGCCCTGGCCTCCGTCCGCGCCGGGCACCTTCCCCTTCAGCTCCTCCTGGGGAGCGTCCGGATAGACCTGGTCCTCGCCCATCCCACGGCCGGAGTCGTCCCGGGCCGTGTCGACCGTGTCCTGGCCCTTGGTGTCGACGGCGGCACCCTGCTCGTCGGACGTCTGCTCGGCCGCGCCCTGCATCTGCACCCCGGGCGCGTTGCCCGCCTGGGCCTGCTTCAGCGCCTCGTCCTTGGTGGGCAGCCCGGCGAACTTGGCGGCCAGCTCCTGCTTGTCGACCTTGAAGCCGAGCTTCTCGGCGAGCCAGCCGATGCCGAAGCCCAGCGCCATCTTGAACGTCTGCCAGCCGCCCGGCTCCTCGGCCTTCTCCGCCTCGATCTGCCCCTCGGGCTCCTTTGCTCCTGTGACCTGCGCGTTCTCCTGCTCCGGTGCCTGCGACTTCTGGGCCGGGTCCTGGGAGTACCGGGCCGGTGCGTCGGTCTTCGGCTTGCCTTCGAGAGTCTGCGGGGCGCCCGCCGGGCGCTGCATGGCGGGCGGCGCGGCGGCGAGCTGCTTGTGCTCGTCGCCCACGCTGCGGTCGACCGAGCCGCTCACCCCGCCCATCGCTGTGAGGGCCTTGTCGGGCTTGAGGGTCGCGGCCGTGCTCAGGCCGGCCTCCGGCGAGACCTGGGAGAGGTTCGGGGCCGGAGCCGAGTCCTTCTTCCCCCTGCCCTTGCCGGCGGGCTTGCTCGCGACGCCCGCAGCGGGTGGTGCGCTGGATGCGGATGAGGCGGGCGCGGCGGGCCCAGGGGCCTTCTCCGGCTGCGGGGCTGCGCCGATCGCGTCCTCGGCTGCCTGGGCGGTGGCCGCCGAGGAAGGGGAGGCGGAGGGGGACGGCTTCGGGGTCCGGGGCGCCGCTCGGGGTGTCGTCGTTCGGGCGGGCGCGGGCTGCGTGGGCGTGGCACGGTCCGGCTCCGGCTCCGCCGCGCTCTGCGCGCCGCTGGTGGCGGTACCCGGCCGGTCGGCGTTGGAACCCCCGGTGATCTGCGAGTCCCCTGCGGCCGGGGAGGCCGAAGCGTCGCCCGTGCGATCGTTCGCCGCGGCCGGAGCCGATCCGGTTCCCGCTCCCGGTCCCGATCCGGTCTGCGGCTGCTCCTTCTGGCCTCCGGCGGCCGTTCCGCCCACCGCCTTCGGTGAGTCCTTCTCCTGCGCGGCCCCGCCCTGCTCCCCGGCCGCCGGGGTGCCCTGCCCCTCCTTGGCCGCGCCGTCCCGGCGGGCACCGTCGCCGTCCGGAGCGGCCGTCCGCTGCACCGTGGTCTGGGCGGTGACGGGACCGGCCTTCGGGTCGTCGCCGCTCTTCGGGTCCTTCGAGACGGCACCGGCGTCCGGCAGCTCGGCGGCCTTGTCCTGCGGGTCCAGACCGGCGAGCAGCGTGTCACCGGGCCCGCCCACCGTCTCCGGAGAGGGTTGCGGCGCGGGCGCCGGTTCGGTGGCCGGTGCCTCCTCGACGTCCGCCTCCGCCGCCGCGTCCTCGACGTCCTCGGCGTCCCGCTCCGCCTGCACCTGGTCGGCTTTGGTGGGCGGCGGTGCCGGGAAGGACGGCAGGGCCGCGTCCGCTCCCTGGTCGACCGTCGGCACCCCGGACACGTCGGGGTCCTGGGTCGGCAGGAAGTCGTCCGGCTGGAGGGTGATGTCCCAGGCGCTGGGTTCGGTGCCGCCGGCCTCCACCTCCGAGGTGCTGTCGGAGAGCGCGCCCTCGTCGTCGGCCGTCTCCTCGGGTCCGTCGAGGTCCTGGCTCCGTACGCCGTCCAGGCGGCTCGACGGCGTGGGGAGCGGGATGTCGGTGCCGGTCCTGGGCGAACCCGTCGGCCGGTCCGTGGCCGGTTTCTCCGCCGACGGGACCTGCCGCCCGGCGGCGAACTGGTCGGCGGCGCCGGGCCGGTTGCGCGCGGCGGACTCCTCCGCGCCCGCGACGGGGACCCCCTGCTCGTCGGCGGTCTCCTGACCGCCCTCCTGCTGAGCCTGCTGGTTCTGGCCGCCCTCCTGCTGCCCCTGCGGTTCCTGGGTGCCCCCGCCCTCCTGCCGACCCGGCTGGTCCTGGCCGCCGTTTCCCGTTTCCTGGTCCGGTGTCTGCTGCTGCGCGGCCGTGGCCGACGGCGTCTCGTCCCGCACCCCGGCCGCAGGAAGCCCTGCCCCGCGCGCCGCGCCGCCCGGGGAACCCGAGCCCCCCGGCCGCTCCCGCTGCTCCCGTGCCTCGGACTCGGCCCGTTCCCGCCGCGTCCGCTCCTCGGTCTCGGTCCGCTGCCGCTCGCGGGTGCCGCCGTTCAGGGGTGTGCTGCCGGGCGCCCCCTCCCGCTCGGCCCGCTCCTTCTCCGGGCCGGACGCGGTGACCGGCCGGTCCCGGCCCTCCCGGTCCTCCCGGGCCCGGCGCCGTGCGCTCTCCCGCTCGTCGCGGACCTGCTCCGCCGTGTCCGGCTCGACCTCGGGGGCGTCGTGTGCGTCGCTCTCCACGCGGTCGTCGGCGTAGTCGTCGTACGCATCGATGTCGTCGACGAGGTCGAGGACCCGGTCGTGCTCGGGGGCGAGCAGTCGGCCCTCCAGCCGGGCGAGGACGTTGTCGAGCAACTCGGCGGGCAGCCCGGCCAGTTGCCTGCGGGTGCGCTGGGAGAGGTCCTCGGGGTCGCCACGCAGGGAGCGGACGAGCGAGTTGGCGAGCCGGTCCACGAGGGTCGCCGGGTCGATCGCCTCGGCGCGCCGGCGGTCGGCGTCGACGGTGGCGTACCGCAGCCAGCCGGGGGTGGCCTGGCCCTCCTGGACCGGTGGGGCGGTCTCGTCGCGGGCGGCGGCCTCCGCCTCCCGTTCGATCGCCTGCTGCGGCAGGCTCACCGCGCCCAGGTCGCGTCCGGCCCGCAGCGCGCCCAGGCCGTGTGGGTTCTGCACGGTGTGCTGGAGTTCGTGGGCGAGCAGCCGCCGGCCCTCGTCGGTGCCGGGCTTGAAGGCGCCCTCGCGGAAGAGGATGTCCTGGCCGACGGCGACCGCGTCCGCGCCGAGCAGTTCGGTCAGCTGTCCGGCGTCCCGGCCGGTGTGCAGCCGTACCCGGCCGAGGTCGTGGCCGAGCTGTTCCTCCAACTCGCGGCGCAGGCCGGGGTCGAGGGGCTGTCCGGCGCCGCTGACGATGTTCTTCGGCTCGGGGGTACGGGACGTGGCGGCCCGCTCCCGGCGTTTGCGGCGGCGCTGCTCGGCGCTCTGCTGCGCCTGTGCGTCCTGCTGGGCCCGGGAACTCATCGGCTCACCTCCCCGTGGCCGCTGAGCCCCTCGTGCACGGCCCGCGCCAGTTCCTGGCCGAGGCGGCGCGCGGACAGCCCCGCCGGCAGGAGCGGCAGCCCGGACAGCGCGTCGACGGCGAACGGGCCGTCCGCGGCGAGGGGCACACCGTGCAGCCTTACCAGCCGGGTCAGTTCGGTCTCGAACGCGGCCGAGACGCGTTCCGGGTCGGCCCGGAAGCCGTCCAGGACCAGCTCGCCGATCTCCACGCGGATCGCCGAGGGCTCGGGCGAAGGACTCACACCCATCCGCGGACCTCCGTCGGCGTCAGGGAGCGCTCCAGTTTCAGGTACTCGGTGCGGGCCGCGGCGAGCATGTGCCGCATCTGCAGCCGGTCGCCCTCCTCGGCGGCGAGGAACGCCCCGGACAGCGCGATGTTGCGGATCGAGCCGCCGGCGACGGTGAGCTGGGCGAGCAGCCCGGGGTCGATGTCCTTCACCGGGGCCTGCGCCGGCAGCACCCGGCGCCAGATCTCGGCGCGCTCCGGCTCGCCGGGGAAGGGGAAGTCGACGACGAAGCGGATGCGCCGCAGGAACGCCGTGTCGAGGGCGCTCTTCATGTTGGTGGTGAGGACGGCGAGACCCCGGTAGGCCTCCATCCGCATCAGCAGATAGCTGACTTCGAGGTTGGCGTACCGGTCGTGGCTGTCCTTGACCTCGCTGCGCTTGCCGAACAGCGCGTCGGCCTCGTCGAACAGCAGCAGGGCGCCGCCGCGTTCGGCGGCGTCGAAGACCCGGCGGAGGTTCTTCTCGGTCTCGCCGATGTACTTGCTGACGACCTGGGAGAGGTCGATGACGAAGAGGTCGAGGCCGAGTTCCTTGGCCATGACCTCGGCGGCCAGGGTCTTCCCGGTGCCGGAGCCGCCCGCGAACATGGCGGTGACGCCGAGGCCGCGGCGCAGGGTGCCGGCGAACCCCCACTCCTGGTGGACGGTCGCCCGCTGCCGCACATGCGCGACGATCTCCCGGAGCACGGTGGTCTGCCGTTCGTGCAGGACGAGGTCGTGCCAGCCGGCCCGCGGTTCGATGCGCCGGCCCAGCTCGTCCATGCCGATCCGGGCCTCGTCGAGCCCGGCCCGCCAGGCGAGTTCGGCGACGTCCAGCTCGTCCTCGTGCGGGAGCCGGTGCCGTACCGTGGCCGCCGCGGCGCGTACGACGTGCGGCGGCAGCTGGAACTGGGCGACGAGCGAACGGAGTTCACGCTCGTCCAGGTCGGTGTCCGCGAAAGCGCCCGCCCACAGGCCGAGTTGTTCCTCGTCGTCCATGCGGGGTACGGCGACCCGGGCGCCGTGGGACCGCTCCGAGCGCAGCGGGTCCTCGCTCGACACCACCACCGGGACGGCGGCCGAGGCCAGGAACGACTCGGTCGCCGCCCGCTGGTCGCGGTCCAGGTCGCCCGCCTCGACGAGCAGCGCGGCCGGCAGCAGGATCGCCTCGCGCTGCCAGAGCCGGGCGAGCCGGTCCCGCTCCACGGGGTCGGAGGGGAGGTCCGCCGCGCTCATCGCGTACGTCCCGAGCCCCGCGCGGGCGGCCGCGGCGGCGGCGATGTCGGCCCGGCTGCGCGGATCGCCCCCGGTCAGCTCGACGGTCGGCGTCTCGGCCGGGTGCGTCCAGCCCTCGGCGAGCCGGTCCGCCGCCAGGCCGTACGACGGCGGCAGCGCGTCCGGCACCGGGGTGCGGCGCAGCTGGCCGTGCAGCCGGGCGTCCAGATAGGGCGAGCCGAGGAGGAAGTGCAGGATGCGCTCGTCGAGCCGCAGCCGTGAGGTGGTCAGCCGGGAGTCGTCGTCGAGCTCGACGATCCGCCAGCGGCGCAGCGGCGCGACCGGCGTGAGGGCGCTCCAGTGCGGGTCCGCGAGCGCGGCGAGGGCGAGCGAGAACGTGGGGTGGGCCCGCTCGGGGTCACCGCACGCGGCGGCGCACCGGGCGGCGGCCGTGGGCTCCAGTTCGTGGGCGGCGGTGAGGAGGACGAGGTCGCGTTCGAAGGGGGTGAGGCTGAAACAGGCGACCAGGGCGTCGAGGGGGGCGGTGCCGGGGCCTTCGGCGGAGACAGGGGCGGTGCCCTCGTCCCCGGGCGCGGGCACGTCAGGGGCCGCGGACGGCTTCGGCCCGCTCGGCGCCGCCCCGGCGGCCCGCGCCGCGTGGGCGTCGACCCGAGCCAGGACACGCCGGATCTCCGCGGTCAGCGTCGTACCGCCCGCGCCCGCCGTGACCGGCTCGTACGCCTCCATGTCGGTTCCCGTCCCCGTCGTCCCCATGCCGCCTCAGCGCTCCGTGCCGTCGTCGACCGGCTTGCGCGGAGCGCTCTTCCCGGTCTCCGGCTGCGCCGACCCGCCACGGGTCCCGGTGCCGGTCGTGGGCTTGCGGGTTCGGGAAGGAGCCTTCCCGACGGTCTTCGCCGCGGTCTTGGCGACCGTCTTCGCGGTGGTCCCGGCCGCCGTCTTCGCCACGGCCTTCGCAGGCGTCTTCGCAGGTGTCCTCGCGGCCTTCTCCGCACGCGCGCCCGCCCCCGCCCCCGCAGCGGCACCGGCAGCCGCATCCGCGGGCTCGGCCTCGGCCTCGGCCTCGGCCGGAGGCGCGTCCTCCGGCTCCGCCCCCGGAGGGACCGGCGCGCCCGGCGCCCCGAACGGCAGCACCCGCACCTCGGGCCGCTCCACCGGCTTGCGCGGCGCCGGGGTCTCCCTGCCGTCGATGAGGACGAGGGCCGCCTGGTAGACGACGGACAGGGTGTACGGCGTCTGGTAGAGCATCCCCCACAGCTTGGAGGTCTCGTCGACGTCCATCACCGAGGGCGCGAAGCGGATCCGCTGCGCGGCCTCGGCCAGGTCGCTGCCCGCCAGGTAGGGGCGTTCACCGGCCTGTTCGACGACGTCCTTCGGCAGGACCGGTATCTCGTGCAGGGTGCGCACCACGGAGCCGATCAGCCGCTGGCCGACCAGTTCCTTCTCGTCGCCGTACGCGCTGATCAGGTAGTGCAGGTCGAGCGCGGCGGCGGGCCGCCTGACCAGGGTGCCGTCGGACGCCCGGGTGGGCAGGTCGTCGTTGCGGCGGGAGGTGTTCGGGGTGACCTGGTAGAGGAACACCGAGATCGTCGGCTGCTCCAGCTGCGGATCGGCGGGCGGCTTGCGCGGCTCGACCTTGACGGCCTCGCCGAACTCCGGGCCCACGTTGTTCTCGATAAGGAGCGCGAGGGCTTGAGTAACGTGCGCGATGGCGAGTGCGTTGCTCATGACGTCAGTTCCTCGGTCCCTCTCGGTCTGCCAGGTACTCGGCGAGGCTCAGGGCGGCCCCGGCCCGCTCCTTCGCGGGCGGGCGGCGGCGGCCGTCGCCGGCCGCCGCCGCGGTCACTTCGAGCCGCCCGATCTGGACCTGGACCACCTGTTCGGCGGCGGCCCGCGCGGGTCGCCGGGCGGCGGCCTGCCGTACGGCGTCCCGGGCTGCCGCCGTGTCGGCGGCGCTGGGTCGCGGAGCCGCCGACACGGCGTCGGGGACGGCGTCCGTACCCGGGGGGACAGGCAGGGGCGCAGGGGTGCGTGACGGTTCTGGCCGCACACGCCCCGCCGGGGGCCGTGCGGCGCCGGACGCCGCCGGTCTCGGCGCCGCCGGCGCGACGGGCGCGGCGGGCCGCAGCAGCGGCGCCACGGGGCGCCGTACCGCGGGCTCCGCGGGCGCGACCGGCGGCTCCCGGTGTACGACGGTCCGCTCCCGTTCCGTGTGCGTCGTCCGCGTCTCCCCGAGCGCCGGCCGGGGTGCGGCCGTCTCCGGTACGGCCGCCGGTGCGGTCGTGGGCCACAGCGGCGCCTCCGTCCCGGGCGCCGTGGCCCGGACCGCCTCGACCCGCTCGAACGGGCCGGGCAGCCGCGGCCGTACCCGTGTCACGGCCGGTCGCGGGGCGGTGTGCCGGGCGATCAGCCGGTCGAGGAAGTCGGGGGCGTCCGGGGTGTCAGACATCCGCGCACAGCTCCAGGTAGTAGCGGCGCCGCAGCGGGCTGAGCGCCAGGATCTCCGGCTCGCTCCACCCGTAGGCGGTGGCGAGCAGGTGGACGTCGAGCAGCAGGTCCCGGGCCCAGGAGTCCAGTTCGGTCCAGAGGTAGGACGCGATGTCCAGCTCGGCCCGGGTGGCCGCGCCGCACTCGGGGCAGGCGACGTTGAGTGTGAGGTCGGCGCCGGGGTCGGCCGCCTCGACGGCCTCGGCGATCCGGCGCTGCACCGGCGCGGGCAGCTCCGCCGCCGGCACGGCCGTGCCGTCGTGAGCCGCCGACACCAGGCAGCGTGCGAGCAGGGCCGCTCGCGGATCGGCCGCCCTGGCCGCGGTGTGCAGGTCGGCGACGGAGGGCAGCCGGAACTCGGCGTCCCAGCCGTCCTCCTGAATCCGCACGACCCGCTCGCCGCGCCCGTCAGACTCGCCGAGCGAGCCCGCGAGCTGTCCGGCGTCCAGGTCGAACTCCATGTCCTGGCCGCAGGCGGCGCAGGCGAGGCGCACCTCCATCCGCTCGCCGAACAGCGCCCGGCGCAGCGTGATCAGGTCCGCCTCGCGCTCGCCCACCGGGAGGGCGGGCAGCGCCGCCGCGTCGGCGTCCGGGCGTGCCGCGCGATGCAGCAGCAGCGCCCGGCCCACGGACGCCTCGCCGAGGCCCGCCTCCCAGGTGGCCAGCAGGTCGGCCGCCGCCATGGCCCGCTCCCCCGACACCCCTCACCTCACGCCGGGTTGAGGAACGAGGGCTCCTCCGGCTCGGGCACCTCGTAGTCCCGTTCCCAGCCCTCGCACTCGAGCTTCAGCGACTGGATGGCCACCGCGTTGGCGTTGGCGTCCATCTCGCCGAGGACCTGGTACTCGCTCGGCCAGGTCCGGTACAGCTTGTGCGAGACGGCGACCTGCCCGGCCTCGTTGAGGACCTGGATGACGATGTCCTTGCGGAAGTCGGCCAGGGACACCTCGGCGCCCAGGCCGGCGCCGACCTGCCAGACCTTGTTGGCCCAGCGGTCGAACTCGGGGTCGTGGGTGACCCCCCGCTCCAGGGTGATGCCGTCGAACTCGGAGCGGCCCGGCGACTTGCGCGGGGAGGAGGGGTCGCCGCCGTTGCGGTGCTTGACGACCTCGGTGGTCCGCTTCAGCGGACTGATCTTGCTGATGCCGGCGACCGTCCGACCGTCCCACAGCACAAGGAACTTGAAGTTCTTGTAGGGGTCGAAGCGGTGCGCGTTGACCGTGAACTCAGCCATCGGATTCCTTCAGCTCTCCCTGAAGCGCTAGAGCGCGAACTGGCCGGACGTCTGCTGGATCCTGACGACCACGAACTCGGCCGGGCGGACCGGCGCGATGCCGACGAGGACGTTGACGACACCGGCGGCCACGTCCTCGGCCGTCGTGGTCTCGCTGTCGCACTTGACGAAGTACGCCTCGCGCGGGGTGCTGCCCTGGAAGGCGCCCTGGCGGAACAGCGTGTGCAGGTACGAGGAGGCGGCCAGCCGGATCTGCTGCCACAGGCTCTCGTCGTTGGGCTCGAACACCACCCACTGCAGGCCGCGTTGGAGGCTCTCCTCCACGTGCAGCGCGAGCCGCCGTACGGGTACGTACTTCCAGTCGCTGTCGAGGGCGTCGGAGCCCTCGAGGGTGCGCGCCCCCCAGACCAGCGGGCCGGTGACGGGGAAGGTGCGCAGGCAGTTGACGCCCAGCGGGTTGAGCAGCCCGGTCTCCCGGTCCGTCAGGTCGACGGTGAGCGAGTGCACGCCGACCAGCTGCGCGTCCGTGCCCGCAGGGGCCTTCCACACGCCCCGCTCGGAGTCGGTTCGCGCGATGACACCGGCGATCGCGCCGGACGGCGGGAAGGCGCGAAGCCGGCCGGTGAGCGGGTCGGTGAGCTGGAGGTGCGGGAAGTACAGGCCGGCGTGGTTGCCGCGGACGGCGTCGAACGCCGAGATCCCGGCCCGTGCCGAGTCCACGCTCACCCAGGTGGCGGGCGCGTCGACGAGCAGGAAGATCCGCCGCTCCTCGCACAGCCGCTGCGCCGCCGAGACGACGGTGAGGGCGTCCTCGGTCTTCTCGTACGAGGCCAGTTCGGGCAGCGCCAGCAGGTTGACGTCCGGGACCTGGCGCAGCGCCTGGATGCCGGTCTTGCCGGCCTCGGAGCCGATGAGGTCGCGGGGGCCGGGGGCGGCCCCGTCCTCGCCGCCCTCCAGCGGGAACACCGGCGGGTTGACCGAGGCCTCCAGGCCCAGGTCGTTGGCGCACTGGCCGAGGAAGCGGACGACGTCCTCGGGGTCGGTGGAACCGGCGACCACCTGGATCCGGCGGCCGAAGGCGGTGACCTCGACACCGGCGAAGGCGTGCTTGCCGGGAGCGTCGGGCAGCGCGCGCAGCTTGCGTTCGAGCAGCAGCGCCAACTCGGCCACGGTGGACGGGGCTTCGCCGTCGCAGTCGGGGTCGTAGAGCTTGAACTCGCGCTCCACGTCACCGATCTTGACGGTCAGGTCGACGGCGAGGTCGGGCAGTTCGCGGCCGAACGGCTTGGAGACCGTGCCGGACGGGTCCGGTCGCCCCTCGCCGACGGCCTCGACGCGGATCAGCCGGGAGCCGGCGTTGACGACGGTCGGCGCGTAGCTGCCGCTGCCGGTGTCCATGGACAGGCCGGTGAAGCTCTCGCGGGCGTCGCCCCGGGCGTCGTAGACCCGCAGGTTGAAGGTCGCCTCGCAGTCCGGGGTGTCGTAGTCGACGGCCACCCGCAGGCCGTTGCCCCAGACGCCGGGTTCCTTGGCGTGCACCTCCAGGACCCGGCTCTCGCTGTGGCCCTCGGTGGACTCCAGGACGACGCAGGCGGCCTTGCCACTGCCGGACTTGGCGACGCGGACGATCACGGCGACGGTGCCGCCGTTGCCGAAGAACTGGTGGACCGCGTAGGAGAGCGGGCTCTGCGCGCTCAGGCCGCCGAATCGCCGCTCGAAGTCGGTGAATCCGGTGACGCGCACCGGCTCGTTCAGCGGGCCGCGCCGGGTGTGTCCCACGAACGCGGTCACCGAGGTGGTCACGGCGGAGACGGCGCGGGTGCTGCTGGGAAGCTCTTCGACGTAGACGCCCGGATACGTCGGCCTCGCGGCGCTCACGGCATTCGTCGGCATTCCCCCTCCTATCCCTTCTCAGGCACCGGATGGCAGGCACCAAGAGGCGGCAGAGGGAGAGGTCGTGCTCGAAGCGCGCGGCGGTCGGTCCCGGCGCACACGGTGGCGCCGGCCACGCACTCCGTATCAGTTTCCCCCGTCAGTACCCCGGACGGACGGCCGCCCGGGTCAAGCACGCACGCTTGTGACTCCTGATGCTCAAGTGCCCCTCCACCTTGGGGAGTCGGGCGTTGCAGGAGCAAGGTGGGTTCACGCCAGCTCGAAGGGAGGTTCGATGAAGAGCCACTTCTGCAACGCGCACACGATGAGCACGTGTCGGATCAGGTGGTTCACAGAATTCACACAGCCGATGGTGCAGCAGAATGGACCGCATGTCCCGACGTACCTCGCAATCCCGGCGGCAGCACGACTCCGCCCCAGTTCACAACCCCTCCTGCCCTTGCGGTCTCGCGGAGACGTACGAAGAGTGCTGTGGCCGATTCCACCGGGGTGCGGCCACGGCCCCCACGGCCGAACGCCTGATGCGCTCCCGCTACTCCGCCTTCGTCAAGCGCGACGAGCCGTACCTCCTGCGAACCTGGCATCCGCGAACGCGCCCGCCACGGATCGACTTCGACCCGGGGATGCGCTGGACCGGCCTGGAGATCCTGGACACGACGGACGGCACCGCCTTCCACCCCACCGGCACGGTGACGTTCCGGGCGTCCTTCAAGGGCGGTTCGCTGCACGAGCGCAGCCGGTTCGAGCGGGTGGCGGGCAACTGGGTCTACGTGGACGGGGAGTTCCCCGAGGAGCACAGCTAGGGCGCGAGGATGTCCAGTTCGTGCAAGGCGCCCACGGTGATCTCGCGGGTGAGTTGTTCCGCGCGGGTGGCGTCGCCCTCGCGGACCGCCTCGGCGACCTGAACGTGGAGGGTGACGGCGGCCGGGTCGGGGTCCTCGAACATGACCTCGTGGTGGGTGCGGCCGGCGAGGACCTCGGCCACGACGTCGGCGAGGCGGGCGAACATCTCGTTGCCGGACGCGGCGAGGATCACGCGGTGGAACGCCATGTCGTGGACGAGGTAGGCCTCCAGGCGGTGACCGCGCGAGTTGGCGACCATGCCGAGCGCGCACTCGGTGAGCTCGGCACACTGCTCCGGCGTGGCGTTCCTGGCCGACAGGCCGGCCGCCACCGGCTCGATCGCCGAGCGCAGCACCGTGAGCGAGCGCAGCTGGTGCGGGCGGTCGGCGCCGGCCAGCCGCCAGCGGATGACCTGCGGATCGTAGACGTTCCACTCGACCTTGGGGCGGACCGTGACGCCCACCCGGCGGCGGGACTCGACCAGGTGCATGGACTCCAGGACCCGGACCGCCTCGCGCATCACCGAACGTGACACCTCGAAGTGCTGGGCCAGCTCGTCCGTGCGCAGGACGCTGCCCGGCGGGTAGTCGCCCGCGGTGATCGCGGGGCCGAGGGTGTCCAGTACGCGGCCGTGCAGCCCCCGGCCAGGTGTGCTCATGCACTCAGCGTACCGAGTGGATCACAGCCTCAAAAAGTCAGACTTATTTGTCACACACTCTTGAATTCGTCGTACCTAATGGGTTTCAGTGTGGCCGACACCGGATGACGTACGCCGGTGTCTCTCGTCGAGGAAGACAGCGAGGCAGTGATGGACACCCCCCACGTCGTCGTGGTGATGGGCGTCGCCGGCACGGGCAAGACCACGATCGGTCCGCTGCTCGCCGCCCGGCTCGGCGTCCCGTACGCCGAGGGCGACGACTTCCACCCGCCGGCCAACATCGCCAAGATGTCGGCCGGGCACCCGCTCGAGGACGCCGACCGGTGGCCGTGGCTGGACGCCATCGGCGGCTGGGCGCACGGGCGGGCGGGGCTCGGCGGGGTGGTCAGCAGCTCCGCACTGAAGCGGTCGTACCGCGACCGGCTCCGGGCCGCCGCCCCCGGCATCGTCTTCGTGCACCTCACCGGCGACCGCCGGCTCATCGAGGACCGCATGGCGCACCGGCAGGGTCACTTCATGCCGACCGCGCTGCTGGACTCCCAGTTCGCCACGCTCGAACCGCTGGAGGCGGACGAGCCGGGCGTCGCCGTGGACGTCTCGGGCACTCCCGAGGAGATCACCGCACGGGCCGTGCGCGCGCTGGACGCGCTGCCCGACCTCACCCCGCAGTAGCCCTCCGTAGCCCCCTCATCCCCGTACCTGCAAGGGAACCCCGTGACCAGACTCAGTGTCGAGATGCTGGCAGCGGACACCGTCGCGCCCATCACCTCGGCCGGACATGCCCGACTCGGCATCGCCGTCCTGTTGGGCATAGCCGTCATCGTCCTGCTCATCACCAAGTTCAAGCTCCACGCCTTTCTGGCGCTGACCATCGGCTCGCTCGCGCTGGGCGCGTTCGCCGGGGCACCGCTCGACAAGGTCATCACCAGCTTCACCACCGGCCTCGGCTCCACGGTCGCCGGCGTGGGTGTCCTGATCGCGCTCGGGGCGATCCTGGGCAAGCTCCTCGCCGACTCCGGCGGCGCCGACCAGATCGTCGACACGATCCTCGCGAAGGCGGGCGGCCGTGCCATGCCGTGGGCGATGGTGCTGATCGCCTCCGTGATCGGCCTGCCGCTGTTCTTCGAGGTCGGCATCGTGCTGCTGATCCCGGTGGTGCTGATGGTCGCCAAGCGCGGCAACTACTCCCTGATGCGCATCGGCATCCCGGCCCTCGCGGGCCTGTCCGTGATGCACGGCCTGGTGCCGCCGCATCCGGGCCCGCTGGTCGCGATCGACGCGGTCGGCGCCAACCTGGGCGTGACCCTGGCCCTCGGCGTCCTGGTCGCCATCCCGACCGTGATCGTCGCCGGTCCGCTGTTCTCGAAGGTCGCCGCCCGCTGGGTGGACGTCCCGGCCCCCGACCGGATGCTCACGCAGCGCCCCTCGGAGGACCTGGACAAGCGTCCCGGCTTCGGCGCCACCCTCGCCACGATCCTGCTGCCGGTCGTCCTGATGCTCGCGAAGGCCCTGGTGGACATCGTCGTGGACGACCCCACCCACACCGTCCAGCGCGTCTTCGACGTCATCGGCTCCCCGCTGGTCGCCCTCCTCGCGGCCGTACTCGTCGGCATCTTCACGCTGGGCCGGCCGGCCGGGTTCTCCAGGGAGCGGATCTCGCAGACCGTGGAGAAGGGCCTGATGCCCATCGCGGGCATCCTGCTGATCGTCGGCGCGGGCGGCGGCTTCAAGCAGACGCTGATCGACTGCGGTGTCGGCCAGATGATCCTGGAGATCTCCAAGGACTGGTCGATCCCGGCGCTGCTGCTGGCCTGGCTGATCGCGGTGGCGATCCGCCTCGCGACGGGCTCGGCGACGGTCGCCACGGTCTCGGCGGCCGGCCTGGTGGCCCCGCTCGCGGCCGACATGTCGACCACCCACGCCGCCCTCCTCGTCCTCGCCATCGGCGCCGGCTCGCTCTTCTTCAGCCATGTGAACGACGCCGGCTTCTGGCTGGTGAAGGAGTACTTCGGCCTGAGCGTCGGCCAGACCCTCAAGACCTGGTCCGTCATGGAGACGATCATCTCGGTGGTCGCGGGCGGTCTGGTCCTCCTCTTGTCCCTGGTGATCTAGTCCCCTCACGAACATGGGAGCGGTACGACGATGGCGGCTCACCCCCTCTTCGACATCGGCGGCCGGACCGCCCTGGTCACCGGCTCCAGCCGGGGCATCGGCCTCGCGCTGGCCCGGGGGCTGGCCCAGGCCGGCTGCACGGTGGTCCTCAACGGGCGGGACGAGGACCGGCTGGCCGAGGCCGCCGCCGGGATCCCCGGCTCCCGCACGGCCGCGTTCGACGTGACCGACGGGCCCTCCGTCGCCGCCGGCATCGCCGACGTCGAGGAGCGGGTGGGCCCGCTGGACATCCTGGTCAACAACGCGGGCATGCAGCTGCGGGCCCCGCTCCTGGAGTTCACCGACACGGACTGGCACCGCATCCTGGACACCAACCTGACCAGCGCGTTCCTGGTGGGCCGGGAGGCGGCGCGCCGGATGACCGCCCGTGGCCACGGCAAGATCATCAACATCTGCTCGCTGCAGAGCGAGGTGGCCCGGCCGGGCATCGCGCCGTACGCGGCGACCAAGGGCGCGCTGAAGATGCTCACCAAGGGCATGTGCGCCGACTGGGGCCCGCAGGGCGTCCAGGTCAACGGCCTCGGCCCCGGCTACATCGAGACCGAGCTGACCCGGCCCCTCGTCGATGACGAGGAGTTCAGCGCCTGGGTGCGCCGCCGCACCCCGGCCGGCCGCTGGGGCCGTACGGAGGACCTGGTGGGCGGGGTGCTGTTCCTCGCCTCCCCCGCCGCCGATTTCGTGAGCGGACAGGTCCTGTACGTCGACGGCGGCATGACGAGCGTGCTGTGAAAGGGGCTGGGCAGATGCTGGGTTGTGTGATCCACGGCCAGGACGACCTGCGGGTGACGGAGCTGCCCGCCCCGGAACCCGGCCCCGGCCAGGTCCTGGTCGCCGTCCGCTACGGCGGTGTCTGCGGGTCCGACCTGCACTACTGGCGGCACGGCGGGGTCGGCGACTTCCGGCTGCGCGAGCCGATGGTGCTGGGCCACGAGGTGGTGGGTACGGCCGTCACCGGGCCGCTCGCCGGCCGGCCGGTCGCGGTGCACCCGGCGACTCCGTGCGGGCGCTGCCCCGAGTGCGCGGACGGCCGCCGGAACGTCTGCCGTGACACCCGCTACCTCGGCAGCGCGGCCCGCTTCCCGCACGTCCAGGGCGGCTTCGCGGCACGCCTCGCGGTACCGGCGGAACAGGTACGCCCCCTGCCGGAGGGGCTCCCCCTCCACCGGGCGGCCCTGGCCGAGCCCCTCTCCGTCGCACTCCACGCGGTACGTCGGGCCGGTGACGTGTCCGGCCGCCACGTCCTGGTCACCGGCGCCGGCCCGATCGGCTGCCTGGTGGTCGCGGCCCTCCGCTCGTCCGGCGCTGCCCATGTCACGGTCACCGACCTCCTCCCGGAGGCCCTGCACTACGCGACGATCGCCGGCGCCGACACGGTCATTCGAGCCGACGACCCCACCGACCCCAACTGGCCCACCGAGGCCGACACCGCCGTCGAGGCGTCCGGGGTGGCCGCGGGCCTGGACACCTGCCTCCGCCTGGTCCGCCGCGCCGGCGTCGTCGTCCAACTGGGCATGCTCCCACCCGGCCACTCACCCTTCCCCGGCAACCTCGTCGTCAGCCGCGAGATCGAACTCCGCGGCGCCTTCCGCTTCGACACCGAGTTCGACGAGGCCCTGGCCCTACTGTCCCGCGAGCCGAAGTTCGACGAACTGATCAGCGCGGTCGTCCCACTGCCGGAGGCCGAGAGGGCCTTCGCGTTGGCAGCGGACCGCAGCCGGTCCTGCAAGGTGCTGCTGGACTTCGAAGGCTGAGGGCAGCGGCGGAGTCCGGCACCGCAGACGCGTTCGGCACTGCGGGTGCGTTCGGCACCGCCAGCCATCCGCCGTCGCGGCTGATCACCGTGGCGGCGGGAGAAAGAAGCCCACGGGGCGGGCTTCGACACCCGGAGTCCGGTGGTGCGGAGTGGGCCCTGCCCGACGGTCGCTTCGAACCCCCTCCGTGCGGCGTTCTTTCCGCCGCAGCCGTGATCAGGCGCGACGGCGGTACCCGGCAGTGCCGTGCCTGCCGCCGCAGTCCTGCTCGCGTCGGCGTCCCTTCGGCAGGCCGCGCCGGGTCTCGCCCCGCAGGGTCACGGGCGCCACAGCGGATGCTCCCGCTTTGCCCACTCCCGGCTCACCTTCCCCGTGCGCAGGCCTCGGCGGGACTCCGGGTCGGAGACGGCCATCCAGATGTGGCCGGCGAGGACGACGCCGATGGTGAGGGCGAGCCAGTCGTGGACGAAGGTGGCGGAGGTGCGCCACATGAGGGGGGTGAGGTGGGTGAACCACATGAGCAGGCCGGTGGCGAGCATGACGAGGGTGGCGCCGGCGATCCAGTTGGCGTAGATCTTCTGGCCGGCGTTGAACTTGCCCGCGGGGCGGGAGGACGGGCGCTTGTCGCGGCTCAGGGCGGCGTGCAGCCAGAGTCGGTCGTGGGGGCCGAAGCGGTTGAGGAAGCCGAGGTCCCTGCGGAAGGCGCGGGAGGCGAGGCCGAGGAGGACCGGGACGGGGAGGGCGAGGCCCGCGCACTCGTGGATCCGGACGACCAGCTCACGGCGGCCGACGAGGATCGCCAGCTGCGGGATGTAGAGGCAGGCGGCGGTCAGGACGCAGATGCCCATCAGCGCCGCCGTCGTGCGGTGGATCCAGCGCTCGGCGGGAGTGAAGCGGTGCAGCCGCTGCTCCGTGCCGGCCGGGGCTTCAGCTCGTAGGCTCATCGTCGCGTCCGTTCGAACGGCCGACCCAGGCGTCGACGTCGTAGCCGAGGTTCTCCCAGTATCCCGGCCGCACCTTGTCGGTCACCGTGATGCCGGAGAGCCACTTGGCCGATTTGTAGAAGTACATGGGGGCCACATAGAGGCGGACCGGGCCGCCGTGGTCGTGGCCGATGTCCTTGTTCTGCATGCGCAGCGCGACCAGGACGTCCGGCCGGCGCGCCTGGTCGAGGGTGAGGCTCTCGGTGTACGCGCCGTCGAAGCAGGTGAAGCGGATCGCCTTGGCGGTGTCCCGGACGCCCGCCAGGTCCAGGAGGTGGGAGAGCCGGACGCCGTCGAAGGGGGTGTCCGGAACCCGCCAGCCGGTGACGCACTGGACGTCCTTCACCAGCCGGGTCTGCGGCAGGGCCCGCAGGTCGTCCAGGGTGTACGTGCGCGGCTTGTCCACCAGGCCGTCGATCTTCAGCTGGTAGTTCGCGGCGGTCTTGGTCGGCACCGACCCGGTCACCGAGTAGTAGCGGAAGCCGCCGCCGTTCGGGAGCAGTCCGGTCAGACCCGTGGGGTCCTTGCCGGAGAAGGTGCCAAGGACCGACTCGGTGACGCGTTGCAGCACCGGCGCGGTCACCAGACCGAAGGCGCCGAGGCCGATGGTGCCGAGGAACACCCGGCGGCCGACCGGGGTCCCCTCCTCGGCGCGCCGTGGCTCCTCGGATCGTTCAGAGTTCACGTACTCATTCGAACACCCTCGGGGCGGCCCCGGCCACGGAATCCCGCAGCCGTAAGGAATCCACAACCTCTTCTCATGAAGCTCCCAGCGCGCGCTCCCGGGCCGCCCGGAACGCCTCGCAGGGGTCGCGGTCCGGGTAGGACCAGGGTGCCGGGGTGGCATGGCGGCCGATGCGCTGGAAGAGGGCCGCGGCCTCGGCGTACCGGCCGGCGCCGGAGGTGGCGTGGGCGAGGTGGTTGAGGTCGACGTGGCGGCGGGGGTGTTCCTCGATGCCCCACTCCAGCCACCAGTCGAAGGCGGCGGTGAGGGCGCGCCGGGCGGAGGGTTCCTCCCAGTGGCCGGCGGCGGCCGGGTCGGCGGGGGCCCGGCCGGTCACGGCCAGCACCCGGTGGCGCTCGGCGTAGGCGACGACCGGGAGGACGGCGAGGGGCGAGTCGGCCGGGGCGGCGGCGGCCGAGCGTTCCGCGAAGGCGCACAGTTCGTACGTCCCCTGGGTCTCGGTCTCCGCGATCCGGGCGGCCATCAGATGGTGGGCGTGGTGGTGCTCGGGGTGCCGGCCGCGCACCTCGCCGAAGATCCGGCGCGTCTCGTCGTCGGTGCCCAGGTACCGGGCCAGCATGAGCAGGCCGAGCCACGGGGTGGGGTCGGCGGGGGCGAGCGCGGCGGCGCGGTCGCAGGCCTCGCGGGCCCGGTCCGGGTCCTCCTTGCCGCGCAGGGCGCGCCGGACCAGGGTCAGCGCGTACAGGGTGGCGGCGCCCGCGGAGCCGGGCTCGGCGAGGAGCCACTCGCGGGCCCAGGCGATGGCGTAGGGCTCGCGGGCGAGAACGGTCACCCGGTGGCCCCGGCGGTCCCAGTCCTCACCCGTATGGAGCAGCAGGGAGCGGGCGGACTGCCAGCGGCCCTGGGCCAACGCGGCACGGGCGGAAATGAGTTCGGCGTCGTCGAGAGCGTCGTCGGGGCAGTGCTCGCACCCGGGGTGCGCTGCCGCGCGGGGAACTTCGGCGACGGCCCGGCCTGGGCCTAAGAGGGGCGGGGTTGGGGGCACCGCGGAACTTCCTGGTTGTCGGGCTGCCATCGGCCGATCACGCACAGCAAACCCCCAGCCAAGACTTTGCGTCAAGCCGAACAGAGACGGTACTCCGTTCAACTACCGTGAGTGGTGCGGAACTTGACGCGCGCCGGAGTCGGGTTGGCGTACCGTGGCCGTGGGGCCCGGGGTTCCGGCTGTGGCGTACGCCATGGCGCGGGCCGTCCCGGCGGCGGACCATGGCCGTAGGGGCTTGGCCGCCGCCCCGATCCACCGTCCGTGATCGATTCGGTCGGCGTGACCGAGTCGACTGCCCGGTTCCGGGCACTCCCGGAGCAATCCCGACCCGGGACCGCTACAGTCGGCCACTACGCACCCCGTAGCCCGGCCGCATGATCGAGGTACGCAGCGTGTCCGTTCTGGTTCTGATTCTCGCCGTGAGCGCGGCCTGTTGCCTGGGCTTCGGGTTCGTGCTCCAGCAGAACGTCGCCCAGAAGGCTCCGCTCAGCGACTTCCTCTCGCCCCGGCTGCTGCTCGACCTGATGCGGGTACCGCGCTGGCTGGGCGGTATCGGCCTGATGGTGGCCGGCATGGTCCTCGGCGCGGTCGCCCTCGGCAAGGGCGAGATCTCCCTCGTCGAACCGCTGCTCGCGACGAACCTCCTGTTCGCCCTCGCCCTCTCCCGGCACCAGACCAAGCACCCCCTCAGCCACCAGGGCTGGGCGGGCCTCATCCTGCTGGCGGGCGGCGTCACCACGTTCATCGTGGCGGGCGAGCCACGCGGCGGGAACGCCGTCGCCAACCCGCTGCGCCACTGGCTGATCATCGGCGTGATGGTCGGCATAGCCCTGCTGCTCACCACCTACGCCAAACGCTCCCGCCTCAGCGCCGGCCCGACCCTGCTCGCCCTGGCCGCCGGTCTCCTCTACGGCGTCCAGGACGCGCTGACCCGGGTCACCAGCACCCGCTTCTCCGAGGGCGGCATCATGGAGGTGCTGACCAGCTGGCAGCCGTACGGCGTGCTGGTGCTGGGCGTCACGGGCCTGATCCTGGTCCAGAGCGCGTTCGAGACCGCCGAGCTCCGCATGTCCCTGCCCGCCCTCACCGCGGCCCAGCCGCTCGCCGGGATCCTGTGCGGCGTCGGCTTCCTGGGGGACCGGCTGCGCACCGACACCGGGGCGCTGGCCTGGGAGGCGGCGGGCCTCGCCGCGATCGTGGCGGGCATCGTGCTGCTGGGCCTGCATCCGGCGATGCCCCGCGGATCGGCACCCCGCGAACCCGCCCTGGACCTCCAGCCGCGCTGACCCCCGCACCCCGTCGGCCTGCTTGGATGACGGCATGAGCGCTGCTGACGAAATCCTCGACATCGTCGACGAGCACGACCAGGTCATCGGGCAGTCCCCGCGCGGCGAGGCGTACGCCCGCGGCCTGCGCCACCGCTGCGTCTTCATCCAGGCCCGCGACACCAGCGGCCGCCTCTTCGTCCACCGCCGCACCGCCACCAAGCTGGTCTTCCCCTCCCTGTACGACATGTTCGTCGGCGGCGTGGTGGGCGCGGGCGAGTCCTACGACACCGCCGCCCTCCGCGAGGCCGAGGAAGAACTCGGCGTGACCGGCCTCCCCCAGCCGACCTTCCTCTTCAAGTTCCTCTACGAGAACGGCGCCGGCCAGAGCTGGTGGTGCGCGGTGTACGAGGTCCACTCCGACCTGCCGGTGCAACCCCAGGTGGAGGAGGTGGCCTGGCACGCCTTCCTGACCGACGAGGAGGTCGTGTCGCGGCTCGGGGAGTGGGAGTGGGTACCGGACGGCCTCGCGGCATGGGAGAAGCTCCGGCTGGAGCGCCCCGAAAGGGGCACGGGGAACTGCGCGACCAGCCCCCACCGGCCCGCGGACGACCCACCGCCCTCCCCCCGGTAGTCTCCCTCCACGTGATCGAATTCGCGCGGAACGTCCGTTTGTGGTTCGCCCCCGAAGAGGTACGCCAGGAGGGCACGACCCCCGACTACCGCTTCTCCCTCGCCAACGAGCGGACCTTCCTCGCCTGGCTGCGCACCGCCCTCGCCCTCATCGGCGGCGGCTTCGCCGTGGACCAGTTCCTGCCCGACCTCAGCCGGGGCTGGCGCGTCGGCCTCGCGCTCGCGCTCCTCGCCGCCGGCGTCCTGTGCTCGCTCCGCGCCGTGAACCACTGGATGCGCTGCGAGCGCGCGATGCGGCGCGGTGAGGACCTGCCGGTGTCCCGGTTCCCGGCCCTGCTGAGCGTCGTCGTCGCCGTGGTGGCCGTCGCGATGGTCGTCGTCGTGCTCGTCGGGTGGGAAGGATGACGGAGCCGGCCCGCGACCCGGGGCTCCAGCCGGAGCGGACCCGGCTGGCCTGGCGCCGTACGACCCTGTCGGCGACCGTCGCCGGCGTCCTCGCGGCGAAGGCCGCGGTGCACGACGGTGCCTCGGCCGACGGAGTCGTCATCGGCGCCCTGTGCTGCGCCCTGTGGCTCGGCTTCCTCCTGATCGCCCACCGCCGCATCCGGGCCCTCGCGGCCACCGACCGCCCCGCGGCACTGGCCCCGCGCCGGGCGACCGCCGCGGTGTTGTGCACGGTCGCCATCGCGGTCTGCGCCGCCGCACTGGTCGTATGAGGACCCGGCCGAGGACTCAGCGCTCCTCGGGCTGAGGAGTCACTCCCCCCTCCGGCTGAGAAGTCAGCCCTCCTCCGGCCAGTCCACGGTCACCACCAGCTTGCCCCGGGTGTGCCCCTCCTCGCTGCGCCGGTGTGCGTCGGCCGTCCGCTTCAGCGGGAACGTCTCGGTGACATGGACGGTCACCGCTCCCTGCTCGGCGAGCGCGGCGAGCCGTGCCAGGTCCTCGGCGTCGGGCCGTACGAAGCAGTAGCGGCCGCCGAAGTCGACGATGTCCGGGTCGGCGATCGAGGCCATCCGTCCCTCGGGGGCGAGCAGGTTCGCGGAGACGGTCAGGGCCTCGCCGCCGACGGTGTCGAAGACCGCGGCGACGCCTTCCGGGGCCAGTCCGCGAACGCGTTCCGCCAGTCCCGGACCGTAGGCCACCGGCTCTGCGCCCAGCCCCCGTACGAAGTCGTGATGGGGTTCGCTCGCCGTGCCGATGACCCGGGCGCCGAGGTGGGCCGCGATCTGCACGGCGAGCGAGCCGACCCCGCCGGCGGCGGCGTGCACGAGGACGGTCTCTCCGCGCTTGACCTCCAGGGTGTGGACCAGCACCTGATAGGCGGTGAGTCCGGCCAGCGGCAGCCCGGCGGCCTCCTCGAAGGAGAGGTTGCGCGGTTTGCGGGCGAGGGTGCGCACCGGGGCGGCGACGTACTCGGCGAAGGTGCCCCGGGAGAGGAAGTCCTCGCGGACGTAGCCGATCACCTCGTCGCCGACCGCGAACTCGGTGACCGCCGCCCCCGGCCGTACCACGACCCCGGAGACGTCCCAGCCGGGGATGACCGGGAAGACGGCGTCCAGGACACCGTCCAGAAGGCCTTCACGGCACTTCCAGTCGACCGGGTTGACGGCCGCCGCCCGGACCTTCACCAGCACCGAGTCGGGGCCGACCTTCGGGTCCTGGACCTCGCCGTACTCCAGTGTCCCGGGTCCGCCGTACCGGCTGTAGCTGATCCCCTTCATGCAATCGACCCTCCGGGGTACTCGGGCGCCACGCAACCGGGATGCCCGCATATGCGCGGTTCGCGTGGCAGCCTGTCCGTCGGCATCACGCCACTCTCCTGAACCCCGCACCCCCGAAGGTGAGCACCATGACCATCCTTCATCAGGAACACACCGCGCACAGCCACCTCCACGGACCGGACTGCGGCCACGACCGGGTGCCGCACGGCGACCACGTCGACTACGCGCACAACGGGCATCTGCACCGCGAGCACGGCGGCCACTGGGACGAGTGCGAGCCCGACGGGCACGTGACCCACGCGGACCACGAGCACCGGCACGGCGACGGCTGCGGGCACACCGGTGTCCTGCACGGCGACCACATCGACTACCTGCACGACGGGCACCGGCACGCCGAGCACGACGGCCACTGGGACGACCACTGAACCGGCCCGGTCCACCATCGGTGGCTCCCCGTCGTGCGCGCGCGGAGAGCCACCGTCTCCCGGCCGGGGCTTAGGGTGGTCCCGGTCACTTTCGGCTCACTCGCTGGACGACATACCGACTGGTCGGCATCATAAGTCGGGTCCTGTTCATTCGTTCGTAGGAGCGATGCATGAGCCCCGACCACCCGCCCGGACTGGATCTCGACCGGCTGCGCGGACTGCTCGACCGCGAGCGCCCCGGCCTGGTGACCGGTCCTCTGACCGGAAGGCTGATCGAGGGCGGACGGTCGAACCTCACCTACGCGATCTCCGACTCCACCGCGAAGTGGGTCGTACGGCGGCCCCCGCTCGGCCATGTCCTCGCCACCGCGCACGACATGAAGCGCGAGCACCGCGTGATCAGCGCGCTGCACCCGACCGAGGTGCCGGTGCCGGCCCCGGTGCTGCTGTGCGAGGACGAGGAGGTGCTCGGCGCGCCGTTCTATGTGATGGAGTTCGTCGAGGGCACCCCCTACCGCACCGCCGAGCAGCTCGCCCCGCTCGGCGCGGAGCGCACCCGCAACGCGGTGCTGTCGCTCGTCGACACGCTGGTCGAGCTGCACGCCGTGGACCCCGGGCAGGTCGGCCTCGCCGACTTCGGGCGCCCGGAGGGGTTCCTGGACCGGCAGCTGCGCCGCTGGGGCAAGCAGCTGGACGCCTCCCGCAACCGTGACCTGGCCGGCATCGACGAGCTGCACGCGACCCTGGGCCGCCGGCTGCCCGACTCCCCCGCGGCCACCGTCATCCACGGCGACTACCGCCTCGACAACGTCCTGATCGGCGACGACGACCAGATCAAGGCGATCCTCGACTGGGAGATGTCCACGCTCGGCGACCCGCTGACCGACCTGGGCCTGCTGGTGATGTACAGCCAGCCGCTGGGCGCGCCCGACTCGCCGGTGTCGACCACGGCCGAGGCACCCGGCCACCCGTCCCCGCAGGAACTGGTCGAGCGCTACGCGGCCCGCTCCGGCCGGGACGTCTCGCACATCTCCTGGTACACGGCGTTCGCCTGGTTCAAGCTCGCCGTGATCCTGGAGGGCATCCACTACCGGTACACGCTGGGCCAGACCCTCGGGCAGGGCTTCGACCGCATCGGCGAGCTCGTCCCCGTCTTCATCGAGCACGGACTGACCACTCTTCAGGAAGGCTGACCGGCCATGGACTTCGCGTTCGACGCACGCACCGAGGAACTGCGCGCCAAGCTGCTCGCCTTCATGGACGAGTACGTCTACCCGGCCGAGCCGGTCGCCGAGGAGCAGCGCGCGGCGCTGGCCTCGCCGTGGGACACCCCGGCCGTGGTCGAGGAGCTGAAGGCCGAGGCCCGCAGGCAGGGCCTGTGGAACCTCTTCCTGCCCGACGCCGAGTACGGCGCCGGCCTCACCAACCTCCAGTACGCGCCGCTCGCCGAGATCACGGGCCGCTCCCCGCACCTGGCGCCCACCGCGCTGAACTGCGCGGCCCCGGACACCGGCAACATGGAGGTGCTCGCCCAGTTCGCCGACGAGGCGCAGAAGAAGCAGTGGCTGGAGCCGCTGCTGGCCGGTGAGATCCGCTCCGCGTTCGCCATGACCGAGCCGGAGGTGGCCTCCTCGGACGCCACCAACATCACCACGTACATCGAGCGGGACGGCGACGACTACGTCATCACCGGCCGCAAGTGGTACATCTCCGGGGCGATGAACCCGGACTGCAAGATCTTCATCGTGATGGGCAAGACCGACCCGGACGGCGCCGACATCCGGCGCCAGCAGTCCATGGTCCTGGTCCCGCGCGACACCCCCGGAGTCACCGTGAAGCGCGCGATGCAGGTCTTCGGCTACTCGGACCACTCGCACGGCGGCCACGCCGAGGTGATCTTCGACCACGCGCGCGTGCCGGTCTCCCACCTGGTCGGCGAGGAGGGCGGCGGCTTCGCCATCGCCCAGGCCCGCCTCGGCCCGGGCCGGATCCACCACTGCATGCGGCTGATCGGCATGGCCGAGCGGGCGATCGAGCTGATGTGCCGCAGGGCCGTCTCCCGCCAGGCCTTCGGCAAGGCGCTGGCCCAGCAGGGCGTGGTGCACAACTGGATCGCCGACGCGCGGGTGACCGTCGAGCAGCTGCGGCTGCTGGTCCTGAAGACCGCCTGGCTGATGGACACCGTCGGCAACCGCGGCGCCCACACCGAGATCCAGGCCATCAAGATCGCCACCCCGCGCGCGGTCGTCGACATCATCGACCGGGCGATCCAGCTGCACGGCGCGGGCGGCGTCAGCCAGGACTTCCCGCTGGCCGAGCTGTACGCCTCGGCCCGGACCCTGATGATCGCCGACGGCCCCGACGAGGTGCACCAGCGGTCGCTGGCCCGCCGGGAGCTGAAGAAGTACCTGTAGGCGCAGGAAAAGACCGGCGGCCCCGTGATCGGGGCCGCCGGTCTTTTCGCGTCTCAGGGCCGCAGTGCCCGCAGCAGCAGGTCGGCCAGGTGGTCGGCGACCTCCTGCGGAGCCATGGGTCCGTCCGGCCGATACCAGGTCGACAGGTGGTGGACCGAGCCGAAGTGGTAGTCGACGACGAGATCCGCCGGGGTCGCGGTCGAGAAGACGCCCTCGCGCTGGCCCTCCTCGATGAGTGCGCGGAAGCGTTCGTGGTAGCGCCGGCGCTCGGCGCGCACCTGCTTGTTCTTCTCCGGGCTCAGATGGTGCATGGACCGGAAGAAGATCGACGCGTCGTCGAGGTTCTCGATCGTCGTCACGACGACGTCGGCCGCCGCGCCCCGCAGCCGTTTCTCGATCGGCTCGTCCGCGTTCGCGAAGGCGTCGAGCCGTTCCTGCTGGACGCGCAGCATGCGCGCGTACACCTCGTGCAGGAGGTCGTCCTTGGAGCCGAAGTAGTGGTACAGCGCCCCCTTGGTGACGCCGGCCGCCTCCACGATCTCCTGCACGGAGGTGCGGTCGTAGCCCTGCTCCGCGAAGAGCCGGGTGGCGGCGGCAAGGAGCCGCTGCGGAACGGGAGCCCCGTCCCCGTCCGTCGTCCTGGGCACTGCCGCCACCTGCCTTCCTCGTCGTCTCTGCTAACCCTGTTGCGGTCGGGAACGCAGTTCCCGTCGGAGGATCTTCCCACTTGCCGTCTTCGGCAGGTCGGGCAGGATCTCCACCTGGCGCGGGTATTTGTAGGCCGCCAGTCTCTCCTTGCAATAGAGGGCGAGATCGTCCGGGTCGGTTGCAGCTCCCGGGCGAAGACTGATGTAGGCCTTGACGGTCTCCCCGCGGTACCCGTCGGGCACGCCGACGACGGCCGCCTCGCGCACCGCCGGATGGGTGTACAGCACGTCCTCGACCTCGCGCGGCCAGACCTTGAAGCCGGACGCGTTGATCATGTCCTTCTTGCGGTCGACGACGTACAGCCAGCCCTGCGGGTCCATGAACCCGATGTCGCCGGTGCGCAGTTCGCCGTCCGGGAAGGTCTCCGCGGTGGCCTCGGGCCGCCGCCAGTACCCGGGCACGACCTGCGGCCCGCGCACCGCGATCTCGCCCTGCTCCCCGAAGGCCACCTCGCGGCCCGCGTCGTCGATGATCCGTACGACCGTGTCCGGACCGGACACGCCGACCGCGAGCGTCCCGGAGACCGGGTCGACCGGCGCCTCCAGGCCCGGCGGCACGGAAGCGCACGGCGCGGTGCACTCGGTCAGCCCGTAGCCGTTGCGGATGTACGGCCCGTACCCCGCGCGGAACTTCTCCACCAGCGCCGGCGGCAGCGGCGCGCCGCCCGAGGAGATGTTCACGAAGGAGGCGAAGTGCTCCGGGGTGACGTCCGGGTGGGCGGCAAGGGCCATGAAGGCGGTGGAAGGACCCACCGTGTACTGCGGGCGGTGCTCGGCGAACGCCTCCAGGACCAGGCCCGGCTCGAAGCGGTACGTCAGTACCAGGGTGCCCGCGCTGGTCAGGCAGGCGCCGAGCTGGCAGACCATGCCGGTGATGTGGAACAGGGGCGCGAGGGCGTAGTAGACCGGCGCCTCGGGAAGCGCGAGCCCGGTCCGCTGCCGCTCGGCGTTGTACATGATGTTGCCGTGCAGGTTGGTGGCGCCCTTGGGGGCGCCGCTGGTCCCCGAGGTGTAGCTGATCAGCGCGATGTCGGAGGGCGCCGGATCCCGCCCCTCGGGCGCCTTGCCGCCCCGCCGCGCGACCTCGACCAGGTCCTCGGCGTCGGCGGCCTGCGGCAGCCGCTCGAAACCCAGCACGCGCGCGTCGTCCCGCGTCTGGAAGTCCAGCTCGCTCGCGGTGAGCACGATCCTGACCGGCGAGTCGGCGGCCGTGTCGCGCAGATACGACTCCCAGGCCCGCTGCGAGCAGACCAGCGCGGCGACCTCGCCGTCCCGCAGGACGTGGGAGACCTCCCCCGACTTGTACATCGGGTTGACCGGCACCACGGTCGCGCCCGCCTTCCAGGCGCCGAGCAGCGCGAGCACGAAGTGCGGCGAGTTCTGCAGGACGACGGCGACCCGGTCGCCGCGTTCCAGGCCGCGCTCGGCGAGGTGGGCGGCGACGGAGTCGCTCAGCTCGTCGACCTCGCGGAAGCTGAGGCGGGCGTCGAAGTAGGCGAGGAAGGGACGGTCGGGTGCCTCGGCGACGGCCGCGCGCAGGGCGTGCACCAGTGAGTCGGGGGGATCGACCGGCCCGCGCTGGGCCTCGTTGAGCAGCGCCGCCCAGGGCCGGGCGGCGTAGATGGACTCGGTCTCAGCCTCACTCACCGGACGGCCTCCCACTTCTGCTGGATGTGGTTCATGTTCGTCAGCCAGCGGTCCGGGTCGGCGGCCCGTGCCTGGTAGAAGTCGGCGACCTCGGGATGCGGCAGGATCAGGAACCGGTCCTCCGCCATACCCTTGAACAGCGCGTCCGCGACGGCGTCCGGCTCGATGGCGGTCGGCTGCAGCACGATATCGCCCGCGCTGCCGGTGGCGGCGAGCATGTCGGTACGGACGCCCTGCGGGCAGATGGCGTGCACGTTCAGGCCGCGGTGCCGGTAGGTCAGCGACAGCCACTCGGCGAAGGCGTACGCGGCGTGCTTGGTGACGCTGTACGGGGCGGCGCCGATCATGGTGAGCAGCCCGGCGGCGGACACGGTGGACACGAACCGCCCGCTCCCCCGCTCCAGCCACTCCGGCACGAGCTCCTGCGCGGCCCGCACATGCGCCATGACATTGACGTCCCAGGCCGAGGCCCACACGGCGTCCTCGGCCGCCTCGGACCCACCCGACCCGAGCCCCGCGTTGGCGCAGTACACGTCCACGGCCCCGCCGAGCGCGTCCCGGGCGGCCCCGACAATGCCGGACGCGTCCCCCGGAACGGCGATCCCGCCGATCTCCGCGGCGACGGCGGCCGCCTTCTCCCCGTCCAGGTCGTTCACCACGACACGGGCCCCCTCGGCAGCGAACCGACGCGCCAGCGCAGCCCCGATGCCACCTCCCGCCCCGGTGACCACGACTCGGGCATCTTGCACGGCTCCCACCATCGGTCTCCTTCGACACGACGCGACCAGACTCGGCTCAGCAACGACACACTAACCGGTCGGTATGTTTGAGAAAAGGGCGACTGTCACACCCCCTAAGTGCGCAGGGCCACGCTTCGAGAAGCGACCACTGCAACCCCCTGGGGGCGCGGGGCTGTATCGATGTGCGGCTCCGCCGCGTGGGCGCGACCAGCCGCACACGACCCGCACCCGGACGACGACGGAGGCCACCCATGCGCCCTTCCAGACGAAGTCTGCTCGCAGCAGCCTCGGCAGCGGCCGTGTCATCCGTACCCATGGCCACGACAGCCGACGCCCCCGCCCACCTCAAGACCGGTTTCGACCGCCTCGCCGCCGACGGCTACTCCCTCCTCGGCGGCCAGAAGGTCGGCATCGTCACCAACCCCACCGGCATCACCCAGGACGTCCGCCACATCGTCGACGTCATGCACGCCGACCCCCGCGTCCGGCTCACCGCCGTCTTCGGCCCCGAGCACGGCTTCCGCGGCACCGCCCAGGCCGGTGGCTCCGAGGGCCGCTACGACGACCCGGCGACCGGCCTCCCCGTGTACGACACGTACCTCAAGAGCGGCCGGCCCCTCGCCGACGTCTTCACCGCCTCCGGCGTGGACACCGTCGTCTTCGACATCCAGGACGTCGGCGCCCGTTTCTACACGTACATCTGGACCCTGTACGACTGCATGGAGGCGGCTCAGCCGGCCGGGAAGCGGTTCGTCGTCCTGGACCGCCCGAACCCGGTGACCGGCCGGACGGCCGAGGGCCCGGTCCTGCACAGGGAGTTCGCCAGTTTCGTCGGCCGGCAGCCGATCGCGCAGGCGCACGGGATGACGGTCGCCGAGCTGGCCCGGCTGTTCAACGCCCGGTTCCTGGACACGCCGGTCGCCCTGGACGTCGTACCGATGACCGGCTGGCGGCGTTCCCGCTTCTACGACGCCTACGGCCTGCCCTGGGTGCCGCCGAGCCCCAACATGCCCACCCCGGACACGGCCCTCGTCTACTCGGGCACGTGTCTGTTCGAGGGCACGAACCTGTCCGAGGGGCGCGGCACCACCCGGCCCTTCGAACTCCTCGGCGCGGAGGGCATCGACGCGCGCTGGGCGGCCGCCGTCAACGAGCTCGCGCTGCCGGGCGTGCGGTTCCGGGAGGCGTACTTCGCGCCGACCTTCTCGAAGTTCCAGGGGAAGACGGTCGGCGGGGTGCAGATCCATGTGCACGACCGGGCCGCCTACGACCCCGTCCGTACCGGAGTCGCCCTGCTGGTCACCGCGAAGAAGGTGTGGGACGGCTTCGCCTGGCGGTCGGACGGCTGGATCGACAAGCTCACCGGCTCCACGAGCGTGCGCACGCTGATCGACGCGGGCGCGGACACCGACGAGGTCGTCGGCGCCTGGCAGGACGAGCTGGCCGCGTTCCGTCGCATTCGAAAGGAATTTCTCCTCTACAGGTGAGGCGCGTCGTATGGCCAACCTTGCCCGTCGGCGGGACGATGCGCGCACATCGCACCGGTTCGGGGGACGAGGAGCCCGGTATGGCGGATCCTGGGATGAGTGTGACTCCCTATTGGGAGCTGACCTTCGACGCCGACGGGGATCCGGACGGCGCCGAACGCGACCGGCTGCTGGGCGAGGTCACGGGCCACGGGGTCCGTGACCTGATCGTCTTCGCGCACGGCTGGAACAACGACCGTTCGGGCGCGACCGCCCTGTACCGGCAGTTCTTCGCGCCGATCCCGAAGCTCGCGCCGAAGGCGCAGATCGGGTACGTCGGGGTCATCTGGCCGTCGATGCGGTTCTGCGACGAGCCGATCCCCGACTTCCCGAGGTCGGCGGTGGCCGCGGAGGCGGTGGAGACCCCGGCCGCCGCACTCGACAAGGACACCCGGCGCGCTCTCCTGGAGGCCTTTCCGGAGCGGGCCACCGTGGTCGACCAGATCGCGGGGATGCTGGAGCGGCGTCCGGCGGACGGGCTGGAGCAGTTCGGGCAGCTGGTGAGGGTGCTCGTCGACGTCCGGCCCCGGGGCCCGCAGCCGCTCCTCGCGGCGGACACGCTCACGGACGGCACGTCCGAGGGCGAGTCGGTGCTGTTCTCCGGGGACACGGCGGATCTGTGCGGGGAGTTCGCGCAGGCGCTGGCGTCCCTCCAGCCGGCCGCCGGGTTCGCGCTGCCGAATCCGTGGGACGGCGCGAAGGAGCTGCTGCGGCAGGCGACGTACTACGCGATGAAGCGGCGCGGGGGGATCGTCGGGGAGCGCGGGCTCGGGCCGTTGCTGGGGCGGCTGGCCGCGGCGGCGCCGGAGGTGCGGGTGCATCTGGTCGGGCACAGCTTCGGCGGCCGGCTGGTGTCGTTCGCGCTGCTGGGACTGCCGGACGGGGTGCGCGCGGTCAAATCCGTGACGCTGCTGCAAGGGGCCTTCTCGCATTACGCGTTCGCCGACCGGCTGCCCCACGACCCGCGCGCGGCCGGGGCGCTGCGGGGCCGGCAGAACCGGATCGACGGTCCGCTGGTGTGCTGCTACTCCCACTTCGACCAGGCGCTCGGCACGTTGTATCCGCTGGCCTCGCGGATGGCGGACGAGAACCGGTCGATCGCGCCGCAGGAGCCGCCGGTCGAGGAGTTCGGGCTCCCGGGACTGGGGCAGGTGCTGGGGGCCGAGTGGGGCGCGATGGGCCATGACGGTGTCCAGGCGGTGCCGGGCACGCGGTCACTGGATCTGGCGGCGGCCCTGAGCGGCCCGCTCGCCGCGTCGGGTTGTGTGAACGTCGACGCGGCGGCGGTCGTGAACAAGGGCGGCCCGCCGGCCGGGGCGCACAGCGACATCGTGCACCCCGAGCTGGCGCGGGTGGTGCTGGCGGCGGGGCGCATCGTGTGACCCCGCCGCCGTGAGTGGGTCACCGGTGTGACGTGAACTCCACCACCTGCTGGAAGGTCGGCCGGTTCTGCCAGCTGATGTTGTAGTGCTTGATGCCGCCCAGGGTGCGCTGGACGATCGAGTCGGCGCACCACTGGTCGCCCGCCGAGCACAGGGTGTCCCCGGGGTAGACCGTGGACGCGCTGGTGCCGGCCGCCGTCTTCAGCGTGCTGATCAGGATGTCCCGGCAGGCGCTGAGGCTGCCGCCGCCGCAGTACTGCGCGGCCAGCGGTCCGGACACGGTCTGCCCGAGCACCGACCGGATGTCCTTGTCGACATAGCTCCACCAGCCGTACTGGAAGGAGCTGCCCGCGTGCGAGCCGGTGGGCCCGTGTGCGGCCGACGGTGACTCGTCGATCGGCAGGTTGGCGGTGAGCGCGGTGTACAGGTCGGAGCCGAGGCCGGGTTGGAACTCGGCCTTCACCAGCAGCGGCCACCAGGCGTCGAAGATCCGGATGGCGTCGGAGTTGGCGTACGTCTTCGAACCCGCCGAGGTCTCCGTGCGCTTGGCGCCCGCGGTCAGCCAGGTCTGGAGCTTGGTGACGGCCGCGGCGGCCGTGGAGTCGGTGACCGTGCTGCTGTTGATCACCTTCAGCAGGTTCGGCAGCACGTCCTCACCCCGCAGGTCCTCCAGCGATGCGTCTGCCATGGCCTTGACAAGCGAGGAGCGGGTGACGCCCCCGGCGGCGACGAGTTTCTTCACCCGGTCGTTGAGGAGGTTGCCCCGGTGGACCGAGCCGTCGCCCCAGCTCGCGGTCGTGTAGTCGAGCGCCTGTTTGTTGTTCCAGGAGACGTAGTAGTCCTGGTCGATGGAGTTGGGGTGCTGGGAGGCCGGGGTGTAGTCGGAGGTGTTGGTGGTCGGGTTCCAGTTCTGCCACTCGTAGGCGGCCTGGCCCCAGACCGGGAACTCGGGGTCGACACCGCTCGCGCGCACCGGGTTGTCACCGCTGTTGTAGTACGCGGTGTGCGAGGAGTCGGCGTAGAACCAGTTGAAGGTGTAGTTGATGTGCTGCACCGCGCTCTGGAAGGTCTGCGGGCTCTTCACATAGTCGGGATCGTTCAGCATCTGGAAGCCGATGATCGAGTCGGCCTCGTGCATGTAGGAGGAGCGCAGGGTGGTGTAGGCGACCCTCTTCCCGCCGACCGTCGCCCGGTATTGGACGGGTCCGTACTTGGTCTTCCACACTCTCATCGTGTACGAGCCGGCGGCGGTGGAGTCGGCCGTGGTGGGCGTCCAGGAGTTCTTCTGCTCCACCTTGTCCATGGCCGTGCAGGTGCCGTGGTACAGGTAGTGGTAGTCGTCCTGGCAGAGTTCGACCGCGTAGGAGTCGATGATGTCCTGACCGGAGGTCGTGGCGGACCACGCGTAGTCCTGGCCGCGGCCGAGTTCGACGTACATGCTCAGCCCGGCGAAGGAGGCACCGCGGGCGCTGATGCCCGGGCCCTGGATCTCCTGGAGCATGAGCAGCTGCGGGGCGAAGTAGCCGGTCTGCGGTCCGAAGACGGCGATGGGGTGACCGCTCGCGGTGTACTTGCCGCTGACCACGAGGGCGTTGGACATCCCGCGCCTGGCCGAGCTGAGCGCGGTCGCGGTCGCCGCGGCGGAGGCCGCGCTGGCGCTCTGGTCGGCGCCGGTGCCGGTGGCGTCGTAGACCAGCGGCTCGGTGGTCACCGTTCCGGAGTCCGGCAGCGCCTCGCCCTTCGGGTCGGAGGGCTTGGTGCCGTAAGGGAAGCTCTCGCCGTTGTGGACCGTGAGCACGGCCTCGGGGTCGTTGCGCTCACGGAACGACTCCCAGACCTTGGTGCCCTGTTGCACGCCGTACTGCTGCTGGGCGGCGAGCAGGGAGATGGCGTTGTTGACCTCGCCACCGCCGCCGGAGCCGAACAGCGTGCCGATCACGGAGGCCAGCGCCACCAGGTCGGTGATCTTGAAGTGGTCGATCGTGCCGGCGTTGGTGATCGAGTCCTTGTGCCCGGTCAGGACGTACTCACCGGGGAAGTAGCGTCCGCTGTCGGAGGCGTCGATATAGGAGTTGATGCCGGCGAGGTAGGCGTTGGCGTCGTCGAGCGCCTGCTGGCCGCGGGTGCCGTTGTTGGCGACGGCGTTGTCGATCTGCGCCTGGAGGTCGGCCTCGGTGTAGGGGGCGTTTCGGTAGAACTGCTGTTCAAGGCCCTGGTTGGAGGCGGCACCGCCGGCGAAGGTGGTGAGCTGGCCGCGCCCGACGTGCCGGAACACGTCCATGAGCCACAGCCGGTCCTCAGCTGCCGCATAACCGGCCCCGAACTCGGTGCCGTATCTGGTGGTACCAGTGATGTGCGGCACACCGGTCGCCTTGTCGCGGACGATGGTGACGTCGCTGCGGCCGGCCGGACTCTCCGTGGAGGCGACTTGACTCGATGCGACCCCGAACGACGAGTCGTTGAAGAACGTGTTGATCTTCGCGTCGGTGAGGGTGGAGTAGCCGGTGGCCAGGTTGGCATAGGGGCCGAGCTGGTCCTCGGCGTGGCTGGGCTGGGTACCGAAGGCCTGGTTGAGCAGGATCTGGGCGAGAGTGGCGTTGCCGTTCTCGCCGGGCGGCAGGATGTCCGAACACTGCCCGCCGCAGTAGTCGTTGGATGCGGCCGCGGCAGCCGGGGTCGCCTGGGCCAGCGGGGAGAGCAGGCCGACCACGAGAACGCAGACGGATGCGACTTTCAGGAACCCGGGGAACTTGCGGGGAGTTCTCACTCTGTCGAACAACGCGTGATGTCTGGCGCGTCGTTGCATGACATCTCCTCTGGACGAGGGGTGGTGCCGGACGTTACCGCCGGTATCCCCGAGATTGAAGATGAACATGCGTCAAGTTTTGGAGTGGTCGTCGGCACGACCGGCGCCACCGGCCGTCGGTCAAGGCGGGCGGCCTTATGGACGGCATCGGAAATCGGATGGAGCCGATTCGCGTGTCGATACGTCTATACGGCAACGTCGCGCGAAGTCCGTGCGGCGACGCCGAAGTGACCGAAGTACAGGTGCAGGTGTGACGGAGGTGCAGGGCGATGGCCGGTTTCCGGAGTCTGGCGAGACAGGTGCGAGACCCGCGGTGCGATCTGGCGCTGCGGCGTTACTCACTGCGCAAGTGCCTGGAGCGGTTCGCTCCTTACGGGCACCGCGCGACCTGGGACCATCTGTGTGCGCGGGCCGGGTTCGGCCCCGAGGACCGGTCCCCCGATCCGGCGCGTCTCGTGGGCGCACTGGAGGAGCTGGAGGAGGCGCGGGCGGTCTGGCTGGCCTATGAGGTCGAGTTCGCCGAGCGCCGCAAGAAGGAGAAGCACGACGGGCTGCGCCGCCCGGGCAGCGTGGACGACTGGCACCGGCTGACCTGGGGCGGATTCGGAGTGGCCTGGTGCGACGACCCACGGGTCCATCCCGACGAACCACTCGCCGAGGTGCTGCGACGGCTGATCGCCGCCCTGGAGCGCGAGCCGGGCACGGTCTGCCCGGTGTGCGCGGGGGAGCGCCTCATCTGGAAGTACGACCTGGACCACGAGCCCTCCGCCGGTCCGGTCTGCGCGGACTGCGGGATCCTGGTGCCGCGTCCGGTGCTCACCGCCGACGCCCTGGCCTGCGCCAGGCGCGGGCGGCTGCTCATGTCGGCCTGATCACACGGGGGTGCGCCGGGGATGCCGCACCCCCCAACTGCCGGGAGAACCGGCCCTTGTCAGTGGTGCCTGGCACCATCGGGACATGGCGCGGCTGCTGCAGGTGTGTCTCAACGGACGCCGTACGGGCGCCGACGGCGCGGGGGTGCCGTTGTCACCGGCGGCGCTGGCCCGGTCCGCGGCCGAGGCGGTGGCGGCGGGGGCCACGGAGGTCCATGTCCACCCGAGGACGCCGTGCGGGCACGAGAGTCTGTCCCCGCGCGCGGTCGGCCCGGCGCTGGAGGCGATACGGGCGCGGGTGCGGGTGCCGGTCGGCGTGACCACGGGCGCCTGGACCGAACCTGACCCGACGGCCCGGCTGGAGCGCGCCCGGTCCTGGTCGGTACGGCCGGACTTCGCCTCGGTCAACTGGCACGAACCGGGCGCCGAGGAACTGGCGGCGCGGTTGCTGGACCTGGACATCGGCGTGGAGGCGGGCATCTGGTCGGGGACGGACGGGGCGGCGCGGTTCGCGGCCTCCCCCCTGGGCCCGCGTGTGCTCAGGGTGCTGGCCGAGGTGACGGACCCCGACCCGGACACGGCCGAGGAGTCGGCGCGCACCCTGCTCGCCGAGCTGGGCGCGGCCCGCGGCCGACCGGTCCTCCTGCACGGCGAGGAGGGCGGCACCTGGCCGGTGCTGCGGCTCGCGGGGCGGCTCGGACTGGCCACCCGCGTCGGCCTGGAGGACACCCTGCTCCTGCCGGACGGCGGACGGGCGCGGTCCAACGCCGAGTTGGTGGCCGCGGGGCTGGCCCGGTACGGGCCGTGGCCGTAGTCGCCGCCCGGCCACCCCTACGGCCGGCGCTCGGTCCCTTCCGGCAGCAGCCTGGACCCCGCCCGCCGTTCACCGAAGACGTCGTCCGGGTTGGACAGCACACAGGTGTCCAACGACAGACAGCCGCAGCCGATGCAGTCGGTGAGATGGTCGCGCAGGCGGTTGAGGTGGCGGATGCGCTGGTCCAGTTCCGCCCGCCACGCCTCGGAGAGGCGGGCCCAGTCCTCCCGGGTCGGGGTGCGCTCCTCGGGGAGTTCCGAGAGCGCCTCGCGGATCGTGGCCAGCGGGATGCCCACGCGCTGCGCCGCCCGGACGAAGGCGACCCGGCGCAGGGTGTCACGGGTGTAGCGGCGCTGGTTGCCGGAGGTCCGCCGACTGCTGATGAGGCCCTTGGCCTCGTAGAAGTGCAGTGCGGAGACGGCGGCGCCGCTGCGCGCGGACAGCTGGCCGACGCTCAGCTCGTGGATCTTCTCGGGAATCTGCGGCACCCCGCAGAGATTACCCATCGGACGCGGACCGCAGTCCGTTGACAGCGGATCCGCACCCGACCATGCTAAGCAGTTGCTTAGACAATGTGTGTGCGAGTGCGAGAGGGCCGGCGACATGGCAGAACCGAGGATCTTCACCTCCCCCGACGACCTGAAGGCGGCCGTGGGCGAGCAGCTGGGCCACACCGACTGGCTGGAGGTCGACCAGAAGCGGATCGACCTGTTCGCGGAGGCGACGGGCGACCACCAGTGGATCCACGTCGACCCGGAGAAGGCGGCCGCGGGCCCGTTCGGGACGACCATCGCGCACGGCTATCTGACCCTGTCGCTGCTCCCGCTCTTCGGCCCGCAACTGATCAAGGTCGAGGGCGTGAAGATGGGCGTGAACTACGGCACCAACAAGGTCCGTTTCCCCGCCCCCGTCCCGGTCGGCTCCCGGCTGCGCGCCACCGCGACCATCACCGGGGTGGAGGACGTCACGGGCGGCGTCCAGGTGACGGTCGCCTTCAGCGTGGAGCGCGAGGGCGGCGACAAGCCGGTCTGCGTCGCGGAGTCGGTGTCCCGGTACTACCTCTGAGGACGGCGGGCGGCTACTTGGCCCCGACCATCCGCAGCACGAGGTCGGCGTAGAGCGCGCCGACCTCCTCGGGGGTCCGGGGGCCGTTCACGTTGAACCAGCGGGCGACGTCGATGGAGAGCGAGAGCACCGCGAGGGTGGTGCCGCGCACGTCGATGACGTCGAACTCGCCGGACTCGACGCCCTCCTGGATGATCCCGCGCACCTCGGCGTCGACCTGATGGCGCAGGTCGAGGATCTCGGCGCGGGCGTCGGGGCCGAGGGCGTCGAGTTCGTACTGCACGACCCGGGCGGTGGTGCGCCGCCCGGCGTGCCAGCGGACGAAGGAGCTGACGGCGTCGGCGAGCCGCTCGGTGGCGGTGCCCTCACGCCGGGCGGCCGTCTGGAGGATCTCCAGGGCCCGGTCGTGACCGATGCGGCTGATCCGGTGGAGCAGCTCTTCCTTGGTCTTGTAGTGGATGTAGAGCGCGGCGGGGCTCATGCCGGCGCGGCCCGCGATGTCGCGGGTGGTGGTGGCGTGGTAGCCGCGCTCGGCGAAGGCCTCCACGGCGGCGACCAGCAGTCGCCGGGCCGCGTCAGGGGTGACCTCTTCCCACGGCTCGATCTCGCCGCCGGTCGTCTCCTCCGCCGTACTCATTGCTCGCCTCGCCCCTCTCGATACCGGAGCTCCACCATACCGCCGAAGCTGAGCGAGCGCTTAGTGTGCCCGCTCAGAGCTTTCCAGAAGCCCTTCAGAGCTTCTCGAAGGGGTCGTGTTCGGCGAGCAGCTTCTCCAGCCGGGCCTGGTCGACGCGGCTGACGATCTGGCCGGCCTCCTGGCGGTCGCGGATGACCTTCGCGAGCGTGAAGGCGGAGGTGACGAGGTAGAGGACGGCGATGCCGAGGAAGCCGCGCACCCAGGCGTCGGCCTGCAGCCGGAAGATGCCGATGACGGTGGCCGCCATCGCGATGCCGAAGGAGGCGACGGCCTGGCCGTAGAAGGCGGCGGTGTTCTGCTGTCTGACGGGTGTCTCACTCATGGGTCCAGCATCGGCGGACGTGGCCCGCGCCACATCCGCCGGGATACTCAGGGACGTACTCAGAACGCCGAAACGCCGGTCAGCGCCCGCCCGATGAGCAGCTTCTGGATCTGGCTGGTGCCCTCGTAGAGGGTCATCACGCGGGCGTCGCGCAGGAGTTTGCCGACCGGGTACTCGTCGATGTAGCCGTAGCCGCCGAAGACCTGGAGGGCGTTGTTGGCGGCGCGCACGGCGGCCTCGGAGGCGAAGAGCTTGGCCTTGGAGGACTCGGTGGCGAACGGCAGGCCGCGGTCGATGAGATCGGCGACCCGCCAGGTCAGCAGCCGGGCCGCGTCCACGTCGACGGCGATGTCGCTGATCAGCTCCTGGACCAGCTGGTGCCCGGCGATCGGCGTGCCGAACTGCTCGCGCTCCCCGGCGTACTGCACGGCCGCGTCCAGCGCCGCCTGGGCTATGCCGACGCAGCCGGCCGCCACCGACATCCGCCCCTTGGCCAGCGCCGACATGGCGACGGAGAAGCCCTTGCCCTCCGGTCCGAGCATCGCGGAGGCGGGGACCCGGACGTCTTCCAGCACGAGCTCGGCGGTGGCCTGGCCGCGCAGCCCGAGCTTGCCGTGCACGGCGCGGCGGGTGAGGCCGGGCGTGTCGGCCGGCACCAGGAAGGCGGAGACGCCCTTGTGTCCCGGCGCGTCGGCGGAGCGGGCGAAGAGGAGCACCACGTCGGCCCAGGTGCCGTTGGTGATGAACATCTTGGTGCCGTTGACGACGTACTCGTCGCCTTCGCGAACGGCACGGGTGGTGAGGTTGCCCGCGTCGGAGCCGGTGCCGGGTTCGGTGAGGGCGAAGCAGCCGACGTAGGTGCCGGAGGTCAGCCCCGGCAGCCAGCGCCGCTTCTGCTCCTCGGTCCCCCAGCCGGCGATGGTCTTCGTGACGAGCCCGAGGGACACCGACACGATCCCGCGCACGGAGGAGTCCCCGCGGCCCAGTTCCTCCGTGACCAGGCAGTACGACAGGTGGTCGCCACCCGAGCCGCCGTACTCCTCCTCGACGGTCAGACCGAGGAAGCCGACCTCGCCGAGCTTCTTCACGATCCCCCGGTCGACCTCCTCCGCCCGGTCCCAGGCGATCACGTGCGGGGCGATCTCCCGCTCCACGAAGTCCCGGGCGAGCTGCCGTACGGCGGCCTGCTCCTCGCCGAGTCCCAGGTTCACCATGCGACCACCCCTGTCGGATCCCGAAAGCCGTTCAAGGCCGTACATTTAAATTAGCACTGCTAGTTTATCGTTGCAGCCCTACTATGTGCGCCATGGCCCGACCGCGCAAGCCCCTCCTCAGCACCGACCGGATCGTCCTGGCGGCACGGGAACTCGTGGACGCGGAGGGGCTGGCGGCCGTCTCCACACGGCGGCTCGCGGCCGAGCTGGGGGTGAGCGGGCCCTCGCTCTACAACCACTTCCGCACCAAGGACGAGATCCTGGAGGCGGTCGCGGACTCGGTGAGCGCGCAGGTCGACCTGTCGATGTTCGAGGACGGCGACGGCCGGGACTGGCGGACCGCGCTGCACGACTGGGCCGTGTCCTACCGCGCCGCGCTGCGCGACCACCCGAACATCGTCCCGGTCCTCGCCCGGGGCCCCGGCCGCCGCCCGGCCGGACTGCGGCTCGCCGACGCGGTCTACGGCGCGATGGTGGGCGCGGGGTGGCCGCCGGCCCAGGCGACCTCGATCGGGGCGCTGATGCGGTACTTCATCATGGGCTCGGCGCTGGGGTCGTTCGCCGGGGGGTTCGTGGACGACGCGAGCGCGTACGATCCGGCCGACTATCCGCACCTCGGGCAGGCGCATCTGCTGGCGGACCAGCAGGAGAAGATCGACGAGCGGGCGTTCGAGACGGGGTTGCAGGCGTTGCTGGACGGGTTGGGGGAGCAGTTCGCGGGGGTGGAGGAGGGGGTGTGAGGGGTGCGCCGGCCGGTTGTCGGGTGCGGGTGGGTGGGGGCTGGTCGCGCCCACGCGGCGGCGCCGCGTATCGATACTGCCCCGCGCCCCTGACGGGGCGCTCAAGCCACCCGTCCGAAATCCGCCGGCCCCCGTCCTCCCCCACTCCCTACCCTCGGCCTCATGAAGAACCTCGCCGCTCGCGCCCCCCAGCGCTTTCTCCCCGCCGCCGCCGCTGTCGTCACCGTTGTCCTGTGGGCGTCGGCGTTCGTGTCGATCCGTAGTGCGGGGGACTCCTACTCGCCGGGCGCGCTCGCGCTCGGGCGGCTGCTGTCCGGGTCTCTGGTGCTCGGGGTGTTGTGTGTCGTGCGGCGGGAGGGGCTGCCGGACAGGGGCGCGTGGCGCGGTATCGCGGTGTCGGGGCTGCTCTGGTTCGGCTTCTACAGCGTCGTGCTGAACTGGGGCGAGCAGCAGGTGGACGCCGGTACCGCCGCCCTGGTCGTGAACATTGGCCCGATCCTGATCGCGCTGCTCGGCGCCCGGCTGCTCGGGGACCCGATGCCGCCGCGGCTGCTGGCGGGGATGGCGGTGTCGTTCGCGGGTGCGGTGACCGTCGGCCTTTCGATGTCGGGCCGGGGCGGCTCCTCGGTGCTGGGTGTGGTGCTGTGTCTGCTGGCGGCCGTCGCGTACGCGGGCGGTGTGGTCGCGCAGAAGCCCGCGCTGGGCCGGGCGAGCGCGCTCCAGGTGACGACGTTCGGGTGTCTGATCGGTGCCGTCGCCTGTCTGCCGTTCTCCGGGCAGCTGGTCGGCGAGGCGGCCGACGCCCCGCTCTCCGCGACCCTGAACATGCTGTACCTGGGCGTGTTCCCGCTGGCCCTGGCGTTCACGACGTGGGCCTACGCGCTGGCGCGGACGACGGCCGGCAAGATGGGCGCGACGACGTACGCGGTGCCCGCGCTGGTCGTCCTGATGTCGTGGCCGGCGCTCGGCGAGGTGCCCGGGGTGCTGACGCTCGCGGGCGGTGTGCTGTGCCTGGCCGGTGTGGCGGTGTCCCGGTCGCGGGGGCACGCCTCCCGGGTCGTGGCCGCGCAGGAGACACGGCCCGAGGAGGCGCGGGAGTCGGCGTGAGGACGCCCCCCGCTCAGAACACCACCAGCGCCCGGCCGCCCTTGCCCGCCAGCATGTTCTCGAAGGCCGCCGGGATGCCGTCCAGGGCGATGCGTTCCGTCACCAGCGCGCCCAGGTCCAGACGGCCCGCCCGGACGTGTTCGGCGAGCACCGGCAGGTCGCGGGCCGGGTCGGAGTTGCCGTAGACGCAGCCGGAGAGGGTGCGGCCCCAGTGGAAGAGCTCCAGGGCGTTGAAGGTGACCTGTTCCGTCTTGCCGCCGATGCCGACCACCGTCGTACGGCCGCCCCGGCGGGTGGACTCCCAGGCCGCGCGGATGCTGACCGCGCGGCCGACGCATTCGACGGAGACGTCGACGCCTTGTCGGGCGGTGAGGGCGCGGATCGCGCGGGGTGTGGTGTCGGAGGCGACGACGTAGTCGGTGGCGCCGGCCGCCCGTGCCAGCTCCTCCTTCTCCGGGGAGACGTCCACGGCGACGATCCGGGACGCGCCGGCGATCCGGGCCGCCTGGACGGTGGCGAGGCCGACCCCGCCGACGCCGAACACCGCGACCGTCTCGCCCTCGCGGACCCGCGCCGAGTTGTGGATCGCGCCGTAGCCGGTGAGCACCGCGCAGCCGAGGAGGGCCGCGTCGGTGAGCGGGATGCCGTCTGGGAGGGGCAGCACGCAGGACTCGGTGACCACCGTCTCCTCGGCGAAGGCCGCCACGTTCAGGCCGGGGTGGAGCTCGGTGCCGTCCAGCGTGTGGGCGTGGACGTCGGCGGCGCCGGCCAGCGCGTCGGCGCACAGCCAGACCTCGCCGAGCGCGCAGGCATGGCAACGGCCGCAGGCGGGAGCCCAGTTGAGGACGACCGGGTCGCCGGGCGAGAGCCGGGTGACGCCCTCCCCCACCGCCACCACCGTGCCCGCGCCCTCGTGGCCGAGGACCGCGGGGACCGGCACCCGCATGGTGCCGTCGGACAGGGAGAGGTCGGAGTGGCAGACGCCGGCGGCGGCGAGGCGGACCCGGACCTGCCCGGGGCCGGGGTCCGGGAGTTCGATCCCGGTGACGGACAACGGGGCGCCCACGGCGGGCAGTACGGCGGCGCGGACCTGGAATGCCATGCGGGCAACCTCCTCAGAACTGCAGGGACTTGGTCTGGAGGTACTCGGCGAGGCCGTGGGCACCCAGCTCGCGGCCGACGCCCGACTGCTTGTATCCGCCGAACGGGGCGAGGGGGTTGAAGCGGCCCCCGTTGATGTCGACCTGCCCGGTGTCCATGCGCCGGGCGAAGGCCACCGCCTCCGTCTCGTCCCCGGCCCAGACGGCGCCCGCGAGCCCGTAGACCGTGCCGTTGGCGATCCGGAGCGCGTCCTCCTCGTCCTCGTAGCGCAGGATGGAGAGCACCGGGCCGAAGATCTCCTCCTGGGCGATCGTCATCTCGGGGGTGACGTCGGCGAAGACGGTCGGGCTGACGAAGTAGCCCTGTTCGCGCGGGGATTCGGGGCCGCCGGCGACCAGCCGGGCCCCCTCCGCGACGCCCTTGTCGATGTAACCCCGCACCCGTGCCTGCTGCTTGGCGCTGACGAGCGGCCCGATCCGGTCCCCGTACTTGGCGGCCGCGGCCGTGGCCAGCTCCACCGCCTCCTCGTACCGGTCGGCGGGCACCAGCATCCGGGTCCAGGCACTGCAGGTCTGGCCGGAGTTGGACATCACGTTGGCCACGCCGACGTTGACGGCCTTGGCGAGGTCCGCGCTCGGCAGGATGACGTTGGCGGACTTGCCGCCCAGTTCCAGGGCCACCTTCTTGACGGCGGCCCCCGCCACCGCGCCGATCCGCCTGCCGACGGCGGTGGATCCGGTGAAGGAGACCAGGTCGACACCCGGGTGCTCGGCGAGCGCCTGCCCGGCGACCGGGCCAAGGCCGGTGACCAGGTTGAACACCCCGGCGGGCAGGCCCGCTTCGTGCACCGCCTCCGCGAACAGCTGGGCGGTGAGCGGGGTGTCCTCGGCCGGCTTCAGGACGACCGTGCAGCCGGCGGCGAGCGCCGGGGCGACCTTGGCGACGATCTGGTGCAGCGGGTAGTTCCAGGGCGTGATCGCGCCGACCACCCCCACCGGCTCCTGGTAGACGGTCGAGTTGCCGACCTTCTCCTCGAAGGGGTGGGTGGCCGCCAGTTCGGCGTACGAGCCCGCGACCGCGATCGGCAGGCCCGTGTGCACGGCCTGCGCGAAGGCGAGCGGCGCGCCCAGCTCCGCGCTCACGGTCTCGGCGATCTCGTCCTTCCTCGCCACCAGCGCGTCGCGCAGCGCGGCGAGCCGGGCGGCCCGCTCGGCGGGCGGGGTGGCGGCCCAGGCCGGGAGGGCGGCACGGGCGGCGCGTACGGCGGTGTCGACGTCCAGCGCGCCGCCCGCCGGCACCTGGCCGACGACCTGCTCGTCGACCGGGTTCACGACCTCGATCACGTCCCGGCTCTCGGCGGGGCGCCAGGCGCCGTCGATGTACAGGCCGTCGTGTGCCTTCATGCTGCTTCCTCCCGGCGGGGCTCTGTCGTCCGAGTCACAAACTAGCGGCGATAGTTTTAGCGCGCCAGACGTGCCCCGGGACCATCAGAAGTCGACCTGGGCCCGATCGTCCACCCTGCCCACGCTCTCCTGCGCGAAGGCCTTCTCGTAGGCCCGCCGGATCTCCTCCACCTTCCGGTCGCCGACCTTCGCCGCCGACTCGGGATACAGCAGGATCAGCACGTACGACCGCTCCTTCTCGATCGTGCCGTGCGCGTCCCGCCACTGCCCGCGCGCGTTCTGCACGGTGAGCCCGTCGGGGAAGTCCGGGGTGACCTCCTTGTCGACGAAGGCCATGAACTGCCGGTCGGTGACGGCGGGCCCGCCGTCCGGGCGGGCGGTGCCGAAGAGCAGCCGGGTCTCGATGTACGGCTTTCCGCGCGTCGGCGCGGCCGAGGGCCGCTCGTCGGCCAGCGCCGTGTACGCGGTCGGAGCACCGGCGAGCAGGATGCCGGCGACGGCCAGGGCCGACCGGTTACGGAGGGAATGAGTGCGCATGCCCCTTTCATAGGGGGTTGGCAATGCCCGGGTCCCGGTTTCCCGGCGGGTTTCACTCGTCCAGGTCCGGCAGCCGCGCCGGGGACGGGCAGATCCGTTCGCCGTGCTGGTCGAAGACGAACAGATGGGCGAGGTCGACGAGGAGCGGGATCTGCATACCGTGCCGGAGCTGGATGTCGGGCGTGGTCCGCACCAGCAGATCGCCGGGCAGTCGCCCCTCCAAAGGCGCGGGCTCGGGCTCGGCGTCCGCCGGATGCTCCAGTACGACGACGGGTCCCGCCCGCTTCGAACTCGCCCTGTCCCGGAGCCGGTCCAGCACGGTCGTCCCCTCCCGCCGCCGGCGCCGGACCGGCCGGTCGACCGGGCGCGGGGCCTCCAGATCCGGTACGACGGCCGGCCGGGAACCGGTGTCGAAGTGGACGAGGACCTCGTGCCCCTGGAACTCGACATGCTCCACCAGACCGGTCAGCGGCACCTCGCCGGGCCGGGCGGCGGAGTGCCGGGCGATCCGCACCGCCTCCGAACGCAGCCCCACGATCACCTCCCGGCCCTGCTGCACCCGCAGCAACCTGTGGTCCTGGGACAGCGGTTCGGGCAGGGGCAGGGCCTGTTTGCCGAGGTGGACCGTCATCGCGCCGTCGAGCGGGGCACGGATCACCCCGCGCAGCAGGTTGATGCGCGGGGTGCCGATGAAGGCGGCGACGAAGACGTTGCGGGGCAGCGCGTAGACCGCCCGCGGGCTGTCGACCTGCTGCAGGACCCCGCCGCGCAGCACGGCGACCCGGTCGCCCAGCGACATGGCCTCGGCCTGGTCGTGGGTGACGTAGACCGTGGTGACGCCCAACTCCCGGGTCAGCCGGGAGATCTCGGCGCGCAGATGGCTGCGGAGCTTGGCGTCCAGGTTGGAGAGCGGCTCGTCCATCAGGAAGGCCGACGGGTGCCGGGCGATGGCCCGCCCCATCGCCACCCGCTGGCGTTCGCCGCCGGAGAGCTGGCTGGGGAAGCGGTCCAGGAGATCCTCGATGCCCAGCATGCGGGCGGTGGCGTCCACCCGGGGGCGCGGATCCGCGCCGGGCGCCTCGATGCGCAGCGGGAAGCCGATGTTGTCGCGGCTGGTCATGCTCGGGTAGAGGGCGAAGTTCTGGAACACCATCGCGATGTCCCGGTCGGCCGGCAGCAGGTCGTTGGCGTACTCGCCGTCGAGGAGTAACTCACCCTCGTCGGCCTCCTCCAGCCCCGCGATCATTCTCAGCACGGTCGACTTCCCGCAGCCCGACGGCCCGAGCAGCACGAGGAACTCACCCGGCGCGATGTCCAGCGACAACCGGTCCACCACGCGGACACCCCGCGCGTAGGCCTTGCTCACGTTGTGCAGAGAGATGGCGCGTGCCATGGTGCCGCCCCCGGTCGTACGGACCTGTGGGTCACGGAAGTTAACGGAATGTGTGGGGCAGGGGGAAGACTTGTACCCGAATCCTCAGGAAGGGACCAGTTGAGCCGCGCCCCGAAGGGGCGCGGGCTGCATGGGATATGCGGCTACCGCCGCGTGGGCGCGATCAACCACGACGGCGCACCAGCCGCGACCGAACCTCCACCCCCACCCCACCAGGCGCCCCTTCCGTCCTCTCCGGCGACCGCAGAGCCACCCCCGAGGACACCAACAGCAGCGCCCCCAGCATCACGAACGGAGCGGCAACCCCCGCCACACCGGCCACCACCCCCGCCGCGGCCGGCGCAGCCACCTGCCCCAGCCGGTTCCCGGTCAGCCGCAACGCCAGCGCCGTCGACCGCGCCCCCTCCGGCGCCGCCTGCACCACCGTCGTCATGGACAGCGGCTGCCCCACCCCCAGACAGAAGCCGAGCACGGCCAGCATCAGGCCGAGCCCCCACACCGGTACCGGCAGCGCGATCCCCGCGCACAGCACGGCCGCCAGCAGACACGTCACCGTCAGCAGCACCGGCCGGCCGAGCAGCCGCAGCAACGGCGTGAGGACGAGCCGGCAGGCGATCGTCGCCCCCGCCCGCACACTGAGCAGCACACCGATCACGGCCGGGGAGATGTCCCGGTGCTCGCCGACCACCGGGAGGTACGCGGTCAGGATGTCGGTCGCGGACAGCACCGAGAGGCTGATCAGCATGCCGGCGGGGACGCCCCGGGCACGCAGGATACGGCCCACCGGCACCCGGTCCCCGCCCGGCGTCCGGGACGTGAGGGCCGTACGGTCCTCGATGCGCCACAACGACGTGAACGCGACCGCCGCCCCCGCGCCCGCCACCACGAGCGCGAGCGCGCTCGTGCCCGCCATGTCGGGTGCGCCGATCAGCGCACCGGCCGCGACCGGCCCGATCAGCTGACCCAGCGACGCCCCGATGGTGAAGTGGCCGAAGTTGCGGTCCTGTTCGTGCGGGGCCGACTGGCGGGCCACCAGGGACTGCGCGCCGATCACGAAGCAGAGGTGGCCGAGGCCCATCACCCCGCTCCACAGGGCCATCGCCCAGAGCGAGTTCGCGAGGCCGCTGAGCGCGCAGCCGCCGGATATCAGCACCACGCCGACAGGCAGCAGGGGGGCGCAGCGGCCGTGGTCGGTGCGGCGGCCGAGCGGTACGGCGGCGAACAGCGGGAGCAGGGCGTAGACGCCCGCGATGACACCGACGGCCCGCTCGTCGGCGCCCAGCGCGAGCGCCCGGTAGGAGACGGCGGGCCGGGCCATCGACACCGCGCCCTGCGCGAAGCCGAAGGCGATGACGAGACGGAGCAGCCAGCCGCGGTTCCTGCCGGGCGCCATGGTGAAGTCCTCCAACGGATCGGTCAGATGATCCCGAACAGAATTCCTGCCCCGAGGACCACCAGGGATGTCAGCGCCGCCCACTTGACCACGAACCGGGTGTGGTCGCCGAACTCGACCTTGGCCATGCCGACCAGGACGTAGACGGCGGGGACGAGCGGGCTGGACATGTGCAGCGGCTGGCCGATGATCGAGGCGCGGGCGATCTCCACGGCGGGGACCCCGTGCGCCTGGCCGGCCTCGGCGAGCACCGGGAGGACGCCGAAGTAGAAGCCGTCGTTGGACATGAAGTACGTGAGCGGGATGCTCAGCAGGCCGGTGACGAGGGCCATGTGCGGGCCCATGCCGTCGGGGATGTTGCCGACGAGCCACTTGGCCATGTGGTCGACCATGCCGGTGCCCTGGAGGACGCCGGTGAAGACGGCGGCGGCGAAGACCATGCCGGAGACGTTGAGGACGTTCTCGGCGTGGGCGGCGATCCGGGCCCGCTGGGCAGGCATCTGCGGGAAGTTGACGGTCAGGGCGAGCGCCGCGCCGAGCAGGAAGAGCACCGGGATCGGCAGCCACTCCATGATCATGGCGGTGAGCAGGGCGACGGTGAGCGCCGCGTTGAACCAGTAGAGCCTGGGCCGCAGGGTCTCGCGGTGCGGGTCGAGGCCCTGGAAGCCCTCGTCGTCGCCGTCGGGGGACTCGGGAAGAGCGGCGCCCGAACCACCGGTGGGTGTCGGGGCCTTGCCCGCACCCACCAGGACCGTCTCCGACTCCTCCACCAGCACCTCGTCCAGCGTCAGCACGCCGAGCCGCTTGCGCTCGCGGCGGCCGAGGACGTAGGCGAGGGCGAAGACGAACAGGAGACCCATGGCGAGCGCGGGGATCATCGGCACGAAGATGTCACTGGCGTCGAGCTTGAGCGCGGTCGCGGCACGGGCCGTCGGGCCGCCCCAGGGCAGGGTGTTCATCACACCGTTGGCCATCGCGGCGACTCCGGTCATCACGACCAGGCTCATCTTCAGGCGCTTGTACAGCGGGTACATCGCCGAGACGGTGATCATGAAGGTGGTGGAGCCGTCGCCGTCGAGGGAGACGATCGCGGCGAGCACGGCCGTACCGACGACGATCCGCAGCGGGTCGGCCTTGCAGAACCGCAGGATCCCGCGGACGACCGGGTCGAAGAGGCCGACGTCGATCATCACACCGAAGTAGACGATCGCGAACATGAGCATCGCCGCGGTGGGGGCGAGGCTGGTGACGCCGTCGATGACGTAGTCGCCGAGGTGGGCGCCCTTGCCGACGAACACGCAGAACAGCGCGGGGATCAGCACGAGCGCCGCGATCGGCGACATCTTCTTCAGCATGATCAGGACCAGGAAGGTCGCGATCATGGTGAAGCCGAGGATGGTCAGCATGAGTGGATTACCTAACGTTCGCCCTTGAACTCCCACCAGGGTCGGCGGTGCGATGACGTTAGGTCGCGTCAAACGTCGTTAACAAGACGTTGACACGCGAGCAATAAGCGCAAAACTCCAGGTCACGGGGTTGCGGTCACCTCGATGGGGATGCCGTTGAGGACGGCGTTGCCGGACAGCGGATCGAGCAGGGTGCCGTCGAGGAGCTGGTTGACGTTGACGCCGGGGGCGGTGGCGGCGTGGCTGAGGCGGGTGCCGGGGCGGTCGTGGCCCCAGCCGTGCGGGAGGCTGACGACGCCGGGCCGGACGCCGTCGGTGACCTCGGCGGGGGTGACCACCTCTCCCCCGGCGCCCTTGACGCGGACGTCGGCGCCGTCGCGCACGCCGAGCCGTTCGGCGTCCTCGGGGTGGATGTGCAGGGTGCAGCGGTTGGTGCCGCCGGTGAGGGCGGGCACGTTGTGCATCCAGCTGTTGTTGGAGCGCAGGTGGCGGCGGCCGACCAGGACCAGTGCGGCGGGGCTGGTGTCGAGGGCCGCGCGGAGCCGGGGCAGGTCGTCGGCGATCGGCCGGGGCAGCAGTTCGACCTTGCCGCTCCGGGTCTTCAGCGGCTGCGGGAGGCGGGACCGGAGGGGTCCGAGGTCGATGCCGTGCGGGTGGGCGAGCAGCCGCTCCAGGGTGAGCCCGTCGGGCCGCGAGCCGAAGCCGTCGCCGTAGGGGCCGAGGCGCAGCATCAGGTCGAGCCGGCGCTCGGGCCCGGTGTCACCGGTCAGCAGGCCGGCGAGCTCCTTCGGGTCCCGGCCGTGCACCGGCGAGTGGGTCTCCTGGACCGCCTTCCCGAGGGTCTGTCCGATGACCATGTCGTCGACGGCGGACGGTTCGGCGCCGTGCATCCCGCCGGCCGCCAGCACCAGCCGGGCCAGGATCTCGGTCTCCGCCATCCGGCCGGGCTCCAGCGGGACGGCGGGGCGGTTGTAGCGGACCTGGTTGCGCACGGCGAGGGTGTTGAAGGCGAAGTCGTGGTGCGGGCTCTGCGAGGGCGGCGGCGGGGGCAGTACGACGTCGGCGTGGCGGGCGGTCTCGTTGAGGTAGGGGTCGACGCTGACCATGAAGTCGAGGGAGTCCAGGGCCTTGTCGAGGCGGTCGCCGTCCGGCGCGGAGAGCACGGGGTTGGTGGCGATGGCGATGAGGGCCCGGATCGGCTCGCCCTCGGCCGTCGCGGTGTCGATCTCCTCGGCGAGCGCGGAGAGCGGCAGCTCGCCCTTCGCCTCCGGGTGCCGGCCGACCCGGGAGTGCCAGCGCCCGAGCGCGAAGCCGCGGCCGGGGCCGGCCGGGCGCGGGGTCCGGTCGGTGGCGGCCTGCGGGAAGAGGGCACCGCCGGGCCGGTCGAGGTTGCCGGTGAGGACGTTGAGGACGTCGACCAGCCAGCTGGCGAGGGTGCCGTGCGGGACGGTGCAGCTGCCGATCCGGCCGTAGACGGCGGCGGTCGGGGCGGCGGCGAGTTCGCGGGCGAGGGCGCGGATGGTCCCGGCGTCGACGTCCGTGGCGTGGGCCACCGCGTCCGGCGTGAAGTCCCCCAGCTCGGCGCGGAGTTCGGCAAGGCCCTCGACATGCGGGGCGAGGTGGCCGAGGTCCACCAGGCCCTCCTCGAAGAGGACCTGGGCCATCGCGGCGAGCAACAGGGCGTCGGCGCCGGGCCGGATGGCGATGTGCCGGTCGGCGAGCTTGGCGGTGCGGGTGCGGCGCGGGTCGATGACGGTGAGGGTGCCGCCGCGGGCCCTGAGCGCCTTGAGCTTGCCGGGGAAGTCGGGGGCGGTGCACAGACTCCCGTTGGACTCCAGGGGGTTGGCGCCGATGAGGAGCAGGTGGTCGGTGCGGTCCAGGTCCGGCACCGGTATCGCGTTGGCGTCGCCGAAGAGCAGTCCGCTGGAGACGTGCTTGGGCATCTGGTCGACCGTGGACGCGGTGAAGACGCTGCGGGTGCCGAGGGCGCCGAGCAGCACCTGCGGATAGAGGGCGCCGGCCATGGTGTGGACGTTGGGGTTGCCGAGGACGACACCGACGGAGTTCGCGCCGTACCGTTCCACGACCCCCCGCACCCCGGCGGCCACCGCGTCGAAGGCCTCCGCCCAGGTGGCCTCCCGCAGCTCGCCGTCCTTCCGCACGAGGGGGGTGCGCAGCCGGTCCGGGTCACCGTCCACGGCACCGAAGGAGGCGCCCTTCGGGCAGATGAACCCCTTGCTGAAGACGTCCTCGCGGTCACCGCGGGCGCCGGTGACACGGGTGCCCTCGATGGTGAGGGTCAGCCCGCAGGTTGCTTCGCAGAGGGGGCAGATGCGGAGGGCGGTGCGGGACATGAAGGGCCTCCCGGAAGTCGTGGAACTCGCGGCGAGCATACCGATCGGTATGTCGAGGGGGGAGCCCCTTCCGGGGATGAGGTCGGAAATCAGCGTGTTCCCACCGGACGCGCGACGCCGGACGCGCGCCGCCCGGCGCGTCAGTCCAGCACCCGCGCCAGATACGCCCGCAGCAGCTCCCGGGTCTCCGTGATGATCGCCTCGTCGCCCTCCGGGTCCACCCGGAAGGAGAGGTGGACCAGGGTGTCGGCGGTTTCCACGGCGACGAGGAAGGTGCGGCGCAGGTCTTCGTCGGGGGCGCGGCCGATGTAGTGGGAGAGCAGGTCGGTGAGGCGGTCGGCGACTCGGTGGTTGGGTTCGGAGTGGCGGGCGCCGACCGGGATCTGGTTGCCGAAGTCGACGAGCGAGAAGCCGGGGGCGGTGCGCTTCATGGCGAGGTACTCGTCGAGCACCGCGTCCATCGCCGCCCGCCAGTCGCCCTTCGGCGCCTCCTTCAGGCGCTCGGTGACCTGCTCGGTGTAGCGATCCAGATTGCGCTGGGCCAGGGCGTCGGCCATCTGCCGCTTGTTGCCGAAGAAGCGGTAGACCGAGCCGATGGGCACCCCGGCGCGCACCGCGACGGCCCGGGTGCTCAGCTCGTCGTAGCCGACCTCGTCGAGGAGGTCGGCGCAGGCGTCGAGAATCCTGGTCAGTCGTTCGGCGCTGCGGCGCTGTACGGGCGCTTTGCGGAGCGAGGTCGCTGGGGGCACGGGCTTCATGATGCCTTTCCGCAGGGGTCAGGTGAACCTCGCCCCCCAGTACGTGGACGGATGGCCCATGCACTCATCCGGTGGCCGCCCCGGTCGTACCGGTAGCGGTCGGTTTCGCCGTCTCCGCGCCGGAGGCCGTGACGTCCGCCGTGCTCTCGACCGGTTTGCCGTGCACGGCCCACACCGTGCCGTCGTCCGCGTAGAGCCGGGCGGTGATGTGGTGGGTGCCGTGCGGGACCAGCCGGGCGGGGAGGTGGTGGGCGGGGGTGCGCAGCCGGGTCACCAGGTCACCGTCCACGAAGAGGTAGGCGAGGCCGCGCCCGGCGACCGCCTTCGCCGGGGTACCGGGCGGGGAGAACCGGAAGCGGTGCACGTCGAGCCGTATGTCCCAGCCGCCGGTGCGGTCGGGGGTGACCACCGTGTCCACCTCGGGCGCCTGATTCTTGTCGATCTCCCGGTAGTGGCGGCCGCCCTCGTCCGTGTCGTCGAGGATCTTGCCCACCGGTGAGGGCGACCCCGGATCCCGCCGCTCGTGCGCCTCCCCGGTCCCGCACCCCGCCGCCGCGACCAGCAGCAGCACGCAGACCGCGAGCGCACCCGGCAGTCCACGCGTCCACGACATGCCCGGGAGCGTAGAGCAGCACCGGCCTGGACCGAATCCCCCTCAGGTCGGGTTCTCGCCCTACCCCGCAGGGATGATCCCCGTCCTCTTGCAGCCCCCCGCGCCGAATCCTACGGTGTTCCATAGGAATCGGATCCACGGGCTCAGGGAGCGATCATGAGCGATGGGGGCACCTCCCGCGCGGGCGTGTTCGAGCGTGAGGACGCGCGGAAGACCGCGGAGGGACTGACGTACCTCTCCGGGTTCGGCAACGAGCACTCCTCGGAGGCGGTGCCGGGCGCCCTGCCCGAGGGCCGCAACTCCCCGCAGCGCGCTCCCCTCGGCCTGTACGCGGAGCAGCTCAGCGGTACGGCCTTCACCGAGCCGCGGGCCCACAACCGCCGCTCCTGGCTGTACCGGATCCACCCCTCGGCGGCCCACCCGGCGTTCACCCGCGCCGCCGGCAACGGGGCGGTGCGCACCGCCCCGTTCGCGGACATCGCCCCGGACCCGAACCGGCTCCGCTGGAACCCGCTCCCGGAGCCGGCGCCCGGCACGGACTTCCTCGCGGGCCTGTGGACCCTGGGCGGCAACGGCGACGCGACCCAGCGCACCGGCATGGCCGTACACCTCTACCACGCCAACGCCTCCATGGAACGGGTGTTCTCCGACGCGGACGGCGAGCTGCTGATCGTCCCGGAGCGCGGCGGGCTGCTGCTGCGCACGGAGTTCGGGCTGCTGCATGTGGCGCCGGGACACGTGGCGCTGATCCCCCGTGGGGTCCGCTTCCGTGTGGAGCTGCTGGATGCCTCGGCCCGCGGCTATGTGTGCGAGAACTACGGCGCGCCCTTCCACCTCCCCGAGCTGGGCCCGATCGGCGCCAACGGCCTCGCCAACGCCCGGGATTTCCGCGCCCCCGTCGCCGCCTACGAGGACGTCGAGGGCCCGGTGGAGGTGGTCAGCAAGTTCTGCGGCAACCTGTGGACCGCCACATACGACCACTCCCCGCTCGACGTGGTCGCCTGGCACGGCACACATGTGCCCTACGTCTACGACCTCCGCCGTTTCAATGTGATCGGCACCATCTCGTACGACCACCCCGACCCGTCGATCTTCACCGTGCTGACGTCCCCCTCCGACACCCCGGGCCTGGCCGGTGTCGACTTCGTGGTCTTCGCACCGCGCTGGCTGGTGGGCGAGAACACCTTCCGGCCGCCGTACTTCCACCGGAACGTGATGAGCGAGTACATGGGGCTGGTCGAGGGGGCGTACGACGCGAAGGCGGAGGGCTTCGTCCCGGGCGGCGGCTCGCTGCACAACATGATGTCGGCGCACGGTCCCGACCGGGAGACGTTCGACCGGGCGAGCGCGGCCGAGCTGCAGCCCCAGAAGGTGGACGACGGCCTGGCGTTCATGTTCGAGACCCGGTGGCCGGTGACGCTCACCCCGCAGGCGGCGACCGCCGAACACCTCCAGCAGCGCTACGACGACGTCTGGCAGGGCCTGGAACGCCACTTCCGCCCCTTGCACTGAAGATCCCCCGACGGTACGGATGGCCCGTGACCTCCTTCGCCCCGGACTCGATCGTCCTCAACCGCAAGCTGCCGCTCTGGTACCAGGTCTCGCAGTCGCTGCGCGCCTCGATACTCGGCCGCTCGCCCCGGGACCCCCTCCGGCTGCCCACCGAGGAACAGCTCGCGGAGCACTACGGCGTGAGCGTGCTGACCATGCGGCAGGCGCTGAAGGAGCTGGAGGACGAGGGTCTGATCAGCCGGCACCGCCGCCGGGGCACCTTCATCGAGCCGGACGCCCGCCGGGGCACCCCGGTCCGGCTGCTCGGCTCGGTGGACGCCATCGTGGCCCAGCAGTCGGGCATGACCGCGGAACTGCTCGACCACGGCACGGTCCCCGTGACCGGCGAACTCACCGAGTACTTCCCGGATCTCGCGGAGGTGGCGACGTACCACCGCCTGCGCAGCGACGAGCAGACGGGCGAGCCGACCAACCACGCCCGCAACCACGTCCGCCCCGAACTGGCCGACCGCATCGACCCGGAGGACCTGGCCCGCTGGCCGATGACCAAGGTGCTCCGGGACGTCGTCCGCGCGGACATCAGCCGCATCACGGACACGGTGGAGGCCCGGCTGGCCGATCCGGAGACCGCCCGGCTGCTCCAAGTCCCCCTCCTCAGCCCGATCCTGCACTACACGGGCGTCACCTACGACACCGCCGGCCGGGTCCTGGACCTTGCGGTCATCCACTACCGCGGCGACCGTTTCTCCTTCACGGTCACCCTCGACGCCACCTGAAGTCGTCGTACGATGCCGGGCGTGACGCACGACGACGCTCCGCTGCTGGCGGACCTCATGCCGTGGTCCGTCGCACCACTACGGCTCGGCCGGGGGTGGCCGACGGCCCCCGACCCGGCGACCCTCAAGGCCCGCTGGGACGCCCTGCTCAAGGCCGAGGGCCCGGACCGCGAGACCCTGTTCGGGCCGACACGCGCCCGCACCGCGCATTCGGCGGTGGCCCAGCTCCCCGGCCGGGCCGGCGGCACCGAGCCGCTCGCCACCGCGTCGGGCCCCTGCCCGGACCCGGTCCGCGTGCTGGCCGCCCCCTTCGACGAACAGTGGCTGATCCCGGACCACCGCCTCATCGACGCGGCCCGCCCGGAGCTGTGGCGGGTGGCGGACGACCACCAGATCTTCACGGTGGAGTCGCCGGAGGGCATGCCGCTCCTCGCGACCTCCCTGCCGCCCACCCTGCGGGCGGGCCGCATCCGCCCCCTGTACCGCCGCCCGGGCGCCGCCGAGCCGAACCTGGCCCCGGGCCTCCTGCGGCACCTGGCAGACCGCCTGGACCTGCCGCTCACACCCCCGGACCTGCTGGCCTGGACCCTGGCGACGATCCGCGCCGACCGCACCGTCCCGCTCACCGCGGACCCCGCCCTCTGGACCCGGGGCGTGGAACTGGGCCGCCGGTCCCTGTGGCTGCTCCGCCGCGTCGGCGACCGCCCCAAACTCCCCGGCGGCCGCCGCCCCTACGTCCGGGCCCCCCTCCCCTCCCGCCCCCTCACGCTCCTCTACGACCCGGAGGAGGAGACCCTGCACCTCGACGAGGGCCGCATCTCCCCGGTACCCCCGGAGGCCTGGGACTTCAGGACGGGTGAAGTACGGGTTCTGGAGGCGTGGTTCACGGCACGAACCGCGGAGACCGCGGAACCGGGCACCCTGGCGGCGATCACCCCTCCGGCCTGGTCCCAGTCATGGACCTCCGAACTCCTGGAACTGATCACGGTCCTGGCCCTGCTGGCGGAAGTGCGTTCCCAGCAGGCCGACTTGGAGATCAAGTCACAGATCACAGCGAAGGACCTGACAACAGCGGGCGTACTCCCGCCTCCGGACACGTCCCGCAAACCAGCGTCCGTCCTGGAACACACCGAAGAAGGCCCAGCCGGTCAACTGACGCTGATGTGACCCACTCGGGGGCGCGGGGCTGTATCAATGCGCGGCTCCGCCGCGTGGACGCGACCAGCCCCCACCCACCATGAGGCTACGACGGCGCGAACCCACCCAGAACCCTCTCCACCATCCGCCCGAAAACACCCTCCATGTCGATCGGCCCCGAATCCTCCGCGAACGCCGCCGCCATCCGCGGATACGCCCCCGAGGCAACCCGCCCCCCGAGATACGCGATCCGCACCGCCTGCTCCTGCTCCTGCGACCAGGGCAGATTCCGAGCCCGCTCGGCCGTGTCGATCTCGTTGCGCACATAGGTCGTCACCACACCGTTGAGCATGGCGATGAGCTCGAACTTCGTGCCGTACGACGCCTCCAGCGAATCCAGGCAGGCCAGGCAATGCTCCAGATACCGCAGCGCATGAGGACTGAACCCGTACACCGGTGACATGAGCGCCGGCACCCAGGGATGCCGCCGCATCAACGCCCGCGTCTGCTCGGCCACCCGCACCATGTCGGCCCGCCAGTCCCCCGTCGGCTCCCACAGTTCGTGTTCCGCGCTGACCGCGTCAACCATCAACTCGTACAGGTCCTCCTTGCGGGGGACGTAGTTGTACAGGGACATCGTCCCGCACCCCACCCCCGCCGCCACCTGCCGCATCGACACGGCGTCCAGCCCCTCCGCGTCGGCGATCCGCACCGCGACCGCCGCGATGTCGGCGCGGGTGAACGCCGGCTTCGGCCCCCGACCCGCCCGCTCGGGACGGGCCCAGATCACCTCGGGTTCGACCCCTCGGACTGCCATCGATCATCACCTCGCCCACCATGCTAGTTACGTACGCCGTACGTAGTGCGCTATGGTCGCCCCATGACAACTACGTACGCTGTACTTAGTGAAGGTCTGGAGAAGCGCTTCGGCGAGGTGCACGCGCTGCGCGGTCTCGATCTGGCCGTGCGGCAGGGCTCGGTGTGCGGGCTGCTCGGGCCGAACGGGGCGGGGAAGACGACGGCCGTACGCGTGTTGACCACGCTCCTGCGGCCCGACGCGGGCTCCGCCCGCGTCGCGGGGCACGACCTGGTCCGGGACGCGGCGGCCGTCCGCCGCGCCATCGCCATAACCGGCCAGTACGCCTCCGTCGACGGCGACCTCACCGGGCGCGAGAACCTGCGTCTCTTCGCCCGCCTGCACCGGGTGCGCGGGCCGAACGACCGCGCGGCCGAGCTCCTCGACCGTTTCGGCCTCACCGAGGCCGCCGACCGCAGGGCGGCCACCTACTCGGGCGGCATGCACCGCCGGCTCGACCTCGCGGCGAGCCTGGTCCGGCGGCCCGAGGTGCTGTTCCTCGACGAGCCGACCACCGGCCTCGACCCGGTCAGCCGGTCCCGCATCTGGGACGCGGTCCGCGAGCTGGCGGCCGACGGCACGACCGTGCTGCTGACCACGCAGTACCTGGAGGAGGCCGACCGGCTCGCCGACGACATCGTGCTGATCGACCGGGGCCGCGCGGAGCGGACCGGTTCGCCCGCCGAGCTGAAGGCACTCGTCGGATGGCACGCGGAGGCGGTGGTCGCCGACCCGGACGCGCTGCCGAAGGCCGCCGCCGTCCTCGATCGGCTCACGGGGGCCGAGCCGCGGTTCGACCACGAGCGGAACACCGTCGGCGCCGTGACCATGGACCCGACACTCACCCTCCCCCGCCTGGTGCGGGAACTCGACGCGGCGGGGGTGCCGTTGCTCGACGCGAGCCTCAGATCGCCGACCCTGGACGACGTCTTCCTGCGGCTGACGGGAAGTGCCGCATGAGCGCGCTCGCGTACGACGGTGCCGCGATGGCGGGCCGGCAGCTGCGCCGGGTCCGCAACAACCCCGGTCTCGCGGTCCTCACCCAGCTGATGCCGGTCAACATGCTGCTGTTCTTCGGCTATGTCTTCGGCAGCGCGCTGGCGATGCCCGGCCCGCAGTACCGCTCCTTCCTGGTCCCGGGGCTGCTGGTGGCGACCGCGGCCGGCGGGGTGATGACCGGCATGTTCCAGGCCGCCGCCGACACGCACCGGGGCGTGACGGACCGCTTCCGGACCATGCCGGTGAGCCGGGCCGCCGTACCCCTGGGGCAGGCGGCGGCCGATCTCGTGGTCACGGCGATCGGTACCGTGCCGCTGCTCCTGGTGGGCCTGGCCGTGGGCTGGCGCGTCGAGGGCTCGGCCGCCGGGGCCCTCGGTGCCGTAGGCCTGTTGCTGCTCTTCCGGTTCGCGTGCACGACCGTCGGCATCTTCCTCGGCCTGCTCACCCGCAGCGAGGACGCGGCCGGTCAGCTCGGCGCCTCCTCCTTCGTGCTGCCGTTGCTCTCGAACGCCTACATCCCGACCGGCAATCTGCCGGGCTGGCTGCGCGCGCTCGCCGAGTGGAACCCGATCAGCGCGGTGACGACGGCCCTGCGCGAGCTCTTCGGCAACGCTCCGGTCCCCGCGGGCGCGGCCTGGCCGGTGGCCCACCCGGTCGCGGGCTCGCTCGCCTGGAGCGCGCTCCTGATCGCCGTGTTCCTGCCCCTGGCGATCCGCAGGTACGGGCGCTGCTGACAAACCCGCCGCTCACGGGACATGATCCGGCCCATGGACCGTCTCCCGCTGCCCCTGAGGGGCATCACCGTCGTCGCCGTCGAACAGGCCGTGGCCGCCCCCTTCGCCACCCGGCAGCTCGCCGATCTCGGCGCCCGGGTGATCAAGGTCGAGCGGATCGACGGCGGTGATTTCGCGCGCGGTTACGACTCCGCCGCCCGCGGCCTCGCCTCGCACTTCGTGTGGTGCAACCGGGGCAAGGAGTCCATCGCGCTGGATCTGAAGGACCCGCGCGGGCTGGAGATCGTGCGCAGGCTGGTCGCGGAGGCGGACGTCTTCGTGCAGAACCTGGCGCAGGGGGCCGCCGCCCGGCTCGGCCTGGACGCGGCCACGCTGTGTGCCGCGCACCCGCGGCTGGTCGCCGTGGACATCTCCGGATACGGCGCGTCCGGGCCGTACGCCGACAAACGCGCGTACGACATGCTCGTGCAGTGCGAGGCGGGGCTGGTGTCGGTCACCGGGACGCCGGAGCAGCCGGTGAAGGCCGGGATCCCCGCGGCGGACATCGCGGCGGCCATGTACGCCTTCTCGGGCGTGCTGGCGGCACTGGTGCGGCGGGGGGCCACCGGGCGGGGCGGGCCGGTGGAGGTGTCGATGCTGGAGTCGCTCGCCGAGTGGCTGGGGCATCCGCTGCACCACACCCTCCACGGCGGGACCCCGCCCGAGCGCACGGGCCTCGCGCACGCGGTGATCGCGCCGTACGACGCCTACCCGACCGCGGACGGCGGGCGGGTGCTGCTGTCGGTGCAGAACGACCGGGAGTGGCGGCGGCTGGCCGAACGCGTGATCGGGCAGCCGGAGTTGGGTGCGGATCCGGCGTTCGCGACGAACCCGGCGCGGGTGGCGAACCGGGAGCGGACCGACGAGCTGGTCGGACGGGCGCTGAAGGCGCTGGACACCGACGAGGCGCTGGCCCGGCTGGAGGCCGCGGGCATCGCGTGCGCACGGCTCCGGGATCTGCACGAGCTGGCGGAGCATCCACAGTTGGCGGCCCGGGAGCGGTGGCGGGAAGTGGGGTCGCCGGTCGGGCCGCTGCGTGCGCTGCTGCCGCCCATCACGCTGCCGGGCGGGGACGAGGCGCGGATGGGCGATGTGCCCGCGCTCGGACAGCACACCGAGGCGCTGCTGCGTGCCGTGGGGATGACGGACGCCGAGAGAGCAGCGCTGCGCCGGGACGGTGTGACTGTCTGAGCGCGGACCTGACGGTCAGGCCGGTCGGTTCAGTGCTTGCTCCCACCGAACAGCGAACGGCGCAGCCGGCGCAGTGGCGCGAAGAGGGAGACACGGCTGACCCGTGCGCCCCGGTCGCTGCGCTGCGCGGGTTCACGCGCGGTCAGCTCACGCATCAGTGACGTCGCCTCGACCGCCTGCTGCTGCGGTATGGCCGGCCCCGACAGCACCGACAGATGGCGGTCGAGGCGCGAACTGGTCGCGCTGCTCCCGCAGGTGATCGCAGGAACCCTCGCCCTGCTGCGTGTTATCTGATCCATGTCACTCCCCACCCGTACGAGTCCACCCGGCCCAGGCAGGGTAACCCTATCGCCCCGATGGGGCACTCGTGTATCGCGGTCACAGGATTCACCTTCCCCGCAAGGGTGTTGACAACGCTTGTTTGATTACTCTCCGAATCCAACTGATTTCAGGGCGAGTTGGACAACCGGCTGGCTGGTAGGCTGCGCCGACCCCCCGGCGGGCTCGACAGTCACCGCGAGTGACGTCGCGGACTTGCCCAGACCCTTGGCGATCAGTGGCGTGTCGGCCTTGAAAAGCCCGAGGGAGCGCGGTTGCACACGAGGGCGCATGAGCCAGAGCTGGTGTACCCGGCCATCGGACGGGGTGCCGTACCCGCTGAGGGTGACGACGGCCTGGCCCTCGGATGCGGAGGCCACCGCTCCGATACTTCGGCCCTCGGCATCCTTGGCACTGGTCGCGAGCGCGTCGGGCGCGGCCAGAACGTGGGCGATCTCACGCGACTGGGCCCGCTCGGCGTCGAGCTGATCCTTCGTCCGGTCGGCCTGCACCGCGAAGAGCGAGGCGACGACCAGCGCGGCGGCCGCGGTGGCGGTGGCGAACGGCACGAACAGGGGGCGCGGCCGGCGGCGTTGCGGCGGGGGCTGGGCGCCCCAGACGTGCGGCGGGAGGTTGGGGACGCGCTCCTGGCCGGGGGCCGGCTCCTGCGGGGTGGCGCGTACGGCGGCCAGCACGCGGTTGCGCATCGTGAGGGGCGGCAGGGCGGCCGTGGACCAGGCGAGCCGTACCGCGTCCTCGGTCAGCGCCCGGACCTCGGCGGCGCACCTCTCGCAGTCCTTGAGGTGCTTCTCGAAGCGGCGCCGCTCGCCGGGCTCCAGGGCGTCCAGGGCGTAGGGCGCGGCCAGGGAGTGCAGATCCTCGCGGTGCAGCAGACGGCCGACCAGGCTCATGCGACACCTCCCAGGCACTCGCGCAGCCGGGTGAGTCCGTCGCGCATCCGCGTCTTGACCGTACCCAGCGGCAGCTTCAGCCGCTCGGCCACCTCACGGTACGTGTAGCCGTCGTAGTAGGCGAGGGTGACGGACTGGCGCTGCAGGGCGGTGAGCCGGTCCAGGCAGCGGCGCACCCATTCGCGCTCCAGGCCGGCCTCGACCTCCTCGGCGACCTGGTCGAAGGCCGGTTCGCCGGCCCGGATCGCCTCGCGCTGCTCGCGTTCGCCGGCCGCGCGGGCGCTGCGCACCCGGTCGACGGCGCGGCGGTGGGCGAGGGTGAGGATCCAGGAGAGGGCACTGCCCCGGCCGGGGTCGAACTTGGGTGCGGAGCGCCAGAGTTCGAGGAGCACCTCCTGGGCGACCTCCTCGGACTGCGCGGGGTCGCGGACCACGCGCCGGACGAGCCCGAACACCGGCCCGGACACCAGTCCGTAGAGGTCCTCGAAGGCCTTCTGGTCACCGCCCGCGACGAGCACCAGCAGTTCGTCCGCCTGCACCCCGTCCCCCCTTCTGTGGCCGCACCCGGCCCGTCCTCCCGCACCCTGCATTCGCAACTGGACGCACCTCCGGCAGAAGTACGTAAGCGGAAGGCAAAAACGCGGGTCGAGCAGGAAGAAAAGATTTTTTTCTTCCGACCAATCCAAACGGCCCTCCTGCTCCGTATACCCGTCCGTCAAGCAAGTTGGGACCGAGGGACGGACGGCATGACACCTCTAATCTCCAGGAGCGGTGCGGGGCGCAAGGGCCTTGTCACTCTCATCTGTGGGGCACTGGCCACCGGCGGGATCACAGCCGCCAGCGTCGCCGCGCTGGAACCGGGGGTGGCCGCTGCCTCCTCCCACCGGGAAGCCCCCCTTATCTCCGGGACCCCCCAGTACGACAACACGGACCTGTACGCGTTCGTGAGCCCGGACAAGTCCGACACGACGACGATCGTGTCGGACTACATCCCCTTCGAGGAGCCGGCGGGCGGCCCGAACTTCTACCAGTTCGCGGATGACGCCCAGTACGACATCCACATCGACAACAACGGTGACGCGAAGGACGACCTGATCTTCCGTTACACCTTCAAGACCCAGATCAAGAACAAGAAGACGTTCCTCTACAACACGGGCGTGGTCGACAACCTGACCGACCCGGATCTGAACGTCACGCAGTCGTACAACCTCGATCTGATCAAGCTCAAGAACGGCAAGAAGCAGTACACGACGCGGATCGCCAGCGACATCCCGGCGGCCCCGTCGAACGTCGGCAAGGCGTCGATGCCGGACTACGCGAAGCTGCGTTCCCAGGCCATCTACAAGACGTCCAACGGCGGCGCCACCTTCGCCGGCCAGGCCGACGACCCGTTCTTCGCCGACCTGCGCGTCTTCGACCTGCTGTACGGCGGCAACCTCAGCGAGGTCGGCCGGGACACCCTGAAGGGCTACAACGTCAACACCATCGCCCTGCAGGTGCCGAACGACCTGATCCGGCAGTCGAAGAGCCGTCCGACCGTCGGCATCTACGCGACGACCCAGCGCAGGAACGCGCAGGGCTACTACGCGCAGGTCTCGCGCCTCGGCAACCCGCTGGTCAACGAGGTCGTCAACCCGCAGAAGGACAAGGACAAGTTCAACGCGTCCGAGCCCAAGGACGACGCGCAGTTCCTGAAGAACGTCACCAATCCGGAGCTGCCGAAGCTCATCGAGGCGATCTACAACATCAAGGCGCCGTCCGAGCCCCGCAACGACCTCGTCAGCGTGTTCCTCACGGGCGTCAAGGGCCTCAACACGCTGCAGCCGTACGCGACGCCGTCGGAGATGCTCCGGCTGAACACGTCCATCAAGCCGACGGCCAAGCCGAAGCGGCTCGGTGTGCTGGACGGCGACAACGCGGGCTTCCCGAACGGGCGTCGGCTCACCGACGACGTGATCGACGAGGCGCTGCAGGTCGTCGAGGGCGAACTGGTCGGTTCCAAGAACGACCTGGGCGACGCGGTCGACAAGAACGACAAGAGCTTCGAGAAGTACTTCCCGTACGTGGCCGAGCCGACGTCCGGTTCGCGCGGTGCGCTCGCCAAGGGCACCGGCAGCGGAAGCACCACGAAGAGCGCGCTGGGTGACACCCTGTCCGGCTCCGGTGGCAGCAACACGACGCTGATCGCCGGATCGGCGGCCGCGGGCGCGGCCGGTGTGCTGCTGATCGGCACGGCGTTCGGCTGGTGGCGGCGCCGGATGCAGCGTCCGTACTAGGACGTCAGCAGGACGTCGGATTCCCCCCACGCACCACATCCCCCCACGTCACGAACTGGCGCGGCCCGCTCCCACCCAATCCCCCACGGCAGCGGGCCGCGCCGCCCCATGCGGCATCTATCTAGGAGAGGGCATGGCCCCGGGTACGAACGAGAAGCAGCCCACAGAGGCCAAGGACGACGAGCGGGTCACCGCCCTGCGCCGGTTCGCCGCCGCGGGACGCAACTGGCGCCGGGCCCAACTCGCCGGTTCCGCCGCACTGCTGGCCATCGCGTTGACCGGCGGGGCGATCGCCTTCGGGGCGTCCGGGAACAGCGGTACGGCGCCGATGGCCTCGTCCAGTGCCGTGTCGCCCGGGCTGCTCGCGAGCGGCAGCCTCGACGCGAGCATCGCCTCTCTCCAGGCCCATCTCCGTACCCAGCCCAAGGACTCCGACAGCTGGGCGACCCTGGGGCTCGCCTATGTCGAGCAGGCCCGTACCAAGGGCGACCCGTCCCGCTACCCGCAGGCCGAGAAGTCCCTGAAGCGGGCGCTGCAGATCACCCCGGGCAACGACCAGGCGCTGGCCGGCGAGGCCGCGCTCGCCGCCGCCCGGCACGAGTTCGCGCAGGCGCTCACCTACGCGGACCAGGCCCTCAAGCAGAACCCGTACAGCGCGGACGCCCTGTCCTCCCGTATCGACGCCCTGGTCGAGCTCGGCCGCTACGACGACGCGGCGAAGGCGGCCGACCTGGCCGACCAGCGCAAGCCGGGCGTCCCGGTGTTCACGCGGTACGCGTACGTCCGGGAGCTGCGGGGCGACGTGAAGACCGCCCGGCGGGTGCTGCAGCAGGCGCTGTCCACGGCCACCTCGAAGGGCGACATCGCCTACGTGTCCGCGCAGCTCGGTCTGCTCGCCTGGAACCAGGGCGACTACAAGAGCGCGCTGGACTACTACGCCCGCGCCCTCACCGCCGACGAGAACTACCTCCCCGCGCTGGAGGGCCGGGCCCGCGCCCAGGCGGCGAGCGGCGACCGGGCCGACGCCATCAAGGGCATGGAACTGGTCGTCTCCCGCTATCCGCTGCCCCAGCCGCTCGTCGAACTCGGTGAGCTGTACGAGGACCGGGGCGCCAAGGGCGACAAGGCGAAGGCCGAGGACCAGTACGCGCTCGTCGAGGCCTGGATCGCGCTCGCCCGCGCCAACGGCGTCAACGCCGACCTGGACACCGCCCTCGCCGCCGCCGACCACGGCGACAAGGCCGAGGCGCTGAAGGCCGCCCGCGCCGAGTGGGCCCGCCGGCACACCGTGCACACGGCGGACGCGCTGGCCTGGGCCCTGCACGTCAACGGCAAGGACAAGGAGGCGTTGCCGTACGCCCGGCAGGCCTCCGCCACCGGCTACCGCAACGCCTCCTTCAGCTACCACCTCGGCATCATCGAGCTGGCCGACGGGCAGAAGGCGGCCGGCCGCGCCGCCCTCACCAAGGCCCTCAAGCTCAACCCCGGCTTCTCCCCGCTGGGCGCCCGCGCGGCCCGAAAGGCGCTGGAGGCCTCGAAGTGAACCTCCGCCGCCCCGCCGCCGCGGCCGCCGTCCTCACGGCGGCCTGCGCCCTCACCCTCCTCCCGGCCGCGGCCGCGAGCGCACACCCGCTGGGCAACTTCACCGTCAACCGGTACGACGGTCTCGTCGCCGCCCCCGGGCAGCTCCGCGTCGACCACGTCGAGGATCTCGCCGAGATCCCGGCGACCCAGGCCAAGCCCGATCTGAAGCGGCTGGGCACGGCCAAGTGGGCCGAGCAGCGCTGCGCGACCGCGGCCGGGGGCAGCAAGCTCACCGTCGACGGCACGGCGACGCCGCTGACCGTCACCGCCAGCCACGCCGAACTCCGCCCCGGACAGGCCGGGTTGAACACCCTGCGGGTCGAGTGCCGCTTCACCGCGCCGTTCCCCAGGAGCACCACGGCCACCCTCACCTTCCACAGCGAGGGCACCGCCACCGGCCCCGGCTGGCGGGAGATCACGGCACGCGGCGACCGGATGACGCTCACGAAGACGGACGTGCCGAAGACGTCCGTCTCGCACGAACTGACCAGCTACCCCAAGGACCTGCTCTCCTCCCCGGCCGACATCACCACGGCCGCCGTACACGTCCGGCCGGGCGGCCCGGCCCTCGCCGCCGAGCGCCAGGACACCCCGGGCGCCGCGATCCTCCCCCGCGGCATCGACCGCTGGACCCAGGCCCTCACCGACCTGGTCGCCCGCAACCACCTCACCGTCGGCTTCGCCACGCTCGCGCTGTTCATCGCGATCGCCCTCGGCGCGGTGCACGCCCTCGCCCCGGGCCACGGCAAGACCCTGATGGCGGCGACGGCGGCGGCCCGCGGCGGCCGCGCCCGCCTCCGTGACGTCCTCCCGCTGGCCGCGTCGGTGACGGTCACCCACACCCTGGGCGTGGTGGCCCTGGGCATCCTGGTGACGGCGGGCTCGGCGGCGACGCCGTCGGTGATCGCCTGGCTGGGCACCGCGAGCGGGCTCATGGTCCTCGCCGCGGGCGTGAACCTGACCCGCCGGGCCTGGCGGAACCGGATCCCCCAGCAGGCCCACCGCCACGGGCACGACCACGATCACGACCACGCGGAGACCGGGGACCGTCAACTGGCCCTTGTCGGCACGGCGCACCCGCACGACCACGGACACGGCCACGGCCACGGCCACGGCCACGCGCACTCGACCGAGCACAACCACGATCACGGGCACGACCACGGGCACACCCACGACCACGGTGACGGTCACGGTCACACGCACGACCATGACCATGAGCACACGCACGACCACGACCACAACCCCGGACACACCCACTCCCACGGCGGGTTCACGCACACGCACAGCACCGCCCCGACCCTGCGCGGCACGATCCTCCTCGGCTTCGCCGGTGGCCTGGTGCCCAGCCCCTCCGCCGTCGTGGTCCTGGTCGGCGCCGCCGCCCTCGGGCAGGCCTGGTTCGGGCTGCTCCTCGTGGTCGCCTACGGCGTCGGTCTCGCGCTCACCCTGACCGCCGCCGGGTTCGCCGTCGTCAAGCTGGGTACGGGAATGACCCGGGTGATGGACAAACGCCCGCGCTGGACCGCCCACCCCACGGCCGCCCTGGTCCGCAGGACCATCCCGCTCGCCTCGGCGCTCGTGGTCGTGGCCCTGGGTGCCGGACTGGTGCTCAAGGGGGCCGCATCCGCACTCCTTTGAGTTACGTTTGTGATGAATAACGCGAGATGCCGTGGGGGGCACCCGTGACCGAAGAGCCGGGCCGTGAGCGAGTGATCGCGGGCCGCTACCGACTGCTGTCCCCGCTGGGCGAGGGCGGCATGGGCACCGTGTGGCGAGCCCGCGACGAGGTGCTGGGCCGTGAGGTCGCCGTCAAGGAGGTGCGGGCGCCCGCCGGACTTCCCGGCCCCGACGTCGAGCGGATGTACGCCCGTCTGGAGCGCGAGGCCTGGGCCGCGGCCCGGGTCGCCAACCGCAACGTGGTGACCGTGTACGACGTGGCGATGGAGGGCGGACGGCCCTGGATCGTCATGGAGTTGATCCCGGGGGTGTCCCTCGCCGACGTGCTGGACGCGGAGGGGCCGATGTCCCCGCAGCGGGCCGCGGGCATCGGCGCCGAGGTGCTGTCCGCGCTGCGGGCCGCGCACTCCGCCGGGGTGCTGCACCGGGACGTGAAGCCGGGCAACGTACTGCTGTCGAACGACGGCCGGGTGGTGCTCACCGACTTCGGGATCGCCACGGTCGAGGGCAGCTCCGCGCTGACCATGACCGGCGAGGTGATCGGCTCGCCCGAGTTCCTCGCCCCGGAGCGGGCGCTGGGGCGCGCGTTCGGCCCCGAGTCCGATCTGTGGTCGCTCGGCGTGCTGCTGTACGCGGCGGTCGAGGGCGCCTCCCCCTTCCGGCACGACACCCCGCTGAGCACCCTGCGCGCGGTGGTGGACGAGGAGTTGCCGCCGCCGTACCGGGCCGGACCGCTGGGCCCGGTCATCGAAGGGCTGCTCCGCAAGGACCCGGCCGAGCGGACCCCCGCCGACCAGGCCGAGCGGGACCTGCGGCTGGTCGCGGCCGGGGGCACCCCGCACACGGCCGTCACCGTGCCGGTCCCGGCGCCGAACGAGGCGCCGACCCTGGTCGCCGGCCGGCCCCTGCCGTCCTCCCTCACGCCCCCGCTGCCCACCCCGGCCAACTCCCGGCCGCCCGCCGCCGACCGGAACTCCAACCGCAGCGCCGGCACCGTCCTGCTCATCGGCCTGGTGCTGGTCGTCCTCGCGCTCGGCGGGCTGACGTACGCCCTGCTCAACCGTGACAACGGCGGCGGGGACGGCAACGACGCCGGGGCGAGCCAGTCGGCCGGCAACCTCAGCTCCCCGGCGCCCAGTCGGAGCAGCAGCACCAAGGAGGAGTCGCCGTCGGCGTCCGCGTCGGCGAGCAGCGAGCCCGCGCAGAGCGTGAAGGTCAGTGTGGCCGGATCCCGCACCGACTACTCGGGCGGCTGTCCGCCGTCGACCGCGCAGGCGCCCTCGTTCACGGCGACGTTCACGGTCGGGAGCGTGCCGGTGGACGTGCAGTACCGGTGGGTGCTGAAGGACGGAAAGCTCGACGACCAGGGCTGGAAGACGCTGTCGTTCCCGGACGGCGGCGGGAGGTCCCAGCAGACCAGGGTGACCGTGACGACCTGGTCCGACAGCGGGACGCTGAACGACGCGATCGCGGTCGAGGTGCGCAGCCCGGTGAAGACCACGTCCAACTCGGTGCCGTTCTCGGTGACCTGCACCGGGACGACGGAGACCCCGACCGACGGGGCCTCCGCCTCGCCTTCGCCGTCAAGCTCGTACTGAAGTACCTGAAGTACCTGAAGTACCTGAAGTACCTGACGTACCGAAGGTCACGCGTTGCTGGTCAGGACCGGCAGATAGCCGCCGGACTGGCCGGCCGCGGTGGGGTGGTACGACTCGCCGATGTCCAGCCAGTTGACGCTGTGCAGCCAGGAGCTGCCGGAGCAGATCTCGTGGCCGGTGAACGTGGTGCGGACGTCGCCGAAGACGAACCCGTGGTCGGCGGCGCGCTTGGCGATCGCGGTGTCGATGTAGTCGGCGGCGTTGTTGATGGCGGAGCGCTTGGTCGCGGAGAGGCCGAGGCAGGTGATGCCCAGCTTGTAGAAGCGGGGGTAGCCGAGGACGACCACCTTGGCGTTGGGGGCCTTGGCGGTGATCGCGTCGTAGACGTCGTCGAGTTTGCCGGGGAGCGTGGAGTCGACGTATGCCTCGGCGGTGCTGATCCGGGACAGGCAGGTGCTGTCGGAGCTGAGCACACAGGTCGTCATGACGTCGGCGAAGCCCGCGTCGTTGCCGCCGATGGTGATCGAGACCAGGGCGGTCGAGGAGCTGAGCGAGCCGAGCTGGCCGGAGAGCACGTCGTCGGTCGTGGCTCCCGAACAGGCGAGGAACGAGAACGAGGACGGGCTGTGGGCCGCGTTCCACAGGTACGGGTAGGCGTTGGTGCTGCGGTCGCAGCTGCCGCTCGAGCTGATGTAGCTGCCGGCGCCGACGCCCGAGGAGTACGAGTCACCGAGCGCCACATAGCCCCCGGTTGCGGCCTGGGCTTCGGTCGCGGCCCCGGTGAGGGCGAGGCCGGTGGCGAGGAGGAGTGAAGTCACGTATGCCGTAATTCGGGAACGTCTCATGGAACCTCCCTTTAGCAGGATCTCTGCCACAACTTTCGTACCAACTACGCGTGTTGACGGGAAGTGTCCATGCCAAAACTTTTCAGGGCTCAACCAGCCCCTACCGGACCGATCCTGTGCGTTCCCGGTGCGCTTGATTACGTGTCCATGACAGCTCTGTGACAGGTCGTCAACTCCCTTGTCCTTTGCCTCGGGAAAACCGATTCTTTACTCGGCCCGTAGGCGGAACGCGACGCTCCCGGGCCGTGTGCGCGAAGCCGCGCGCACACCCCCACATGCGCGCGCCTGACCCGGACGCGCGCCGCCTTGAGGAGGAAACCCTCGTAATGGCACATCTGCGTACCCAGAAGCTGCGGTTCGCCGCCGTCACGACCGTGGCGGCCGCCGCCCTCGTCGGCGGACTCACCGCACTCCCCGCCCAGGCCGCACCCGCCACCGGCAAGGTGCTGCACGCCGGCTCCCCCACGGCCGTCAAGGGCAGCTACATCGTCACCCTCAAGAACAGCGCGGGCTTCAAGGCCTCCTCGACGGAGGGCAAGGGCCTGATCAAGGAGTACGGCGGCGCGGTCAGGAAGACCTTCGGCAAGGTGCTGAACGGCTACTCGGCCAGGCTCTCGGCGAGCCAGGCCGCGAGACTCGCCGCCGACCCGGCGGTGGCGACGGTCGAGCAGGACCAGACGGTCCGGCTCACCGACACCACGCAGTCCAGCGCCCCCTGGGGCCTGGACCGCATCGACCAGGCGAGCCTGCCGCTGTCCGGCACCTACACCTACCCGGACAGCGCGGGCAGCGGGGTGACCGTCTATGTGATCGACACCGGTGTGCGCATCACCCACACCCAGATCAGCGGCCGTGCGTCCTACGGCTATGACGCGGTCGACGGCGACACCACCGCCTCCGACGGCAACGGTCACGGCACCCATGTGGCGACCACCATCGCCGGTACGACCTACGGTGTGGCGAAGAAGGCCGGCATCGTGGCGGTGCGGGTGCTGGACAACAGCGGTTCGGGCACCACGGCCGGGGTGATCGCGGGCATCGACTGGGTGACCTCGAACCACACCACCCCGGCGGTCGCCAACATGTCGCTCGGCGGCTCGGCCTCCACCTCGCTCGACACCGCGGTCGCCAACTCCATAGCCAGTGGGGTGACCTACGCGATCGCGGCGGGCAACAGCAGCGCCAACGCCTCCTCGTACTCCCCGGCCCGGGTCTCGACCGCGATCACCGTCGGCGCCACCACCAGTTCCGACGCCAAGGCCAGCTACTCCAACTACGGCTCGGTCCTGGACATCTTCGCGCCCGGCTCCTCGATCCTGGCGGGCTACAACACCAGCGACACCGCCACCGCCACCCTGTCGGGCACCTCCATGGCCACCCCCCACGTGGCGGGCGCGGCCGCCGTGTACCTCGCGGGCCACACCTCCTCCACCCCGGCCCAGGTGGCCACGGCACTCGTGAACGGCGCGACGTCCAACGTGCTCACCAGCGTGGGCACCGGCTCGCCGAACAAGCTCCTGAAGATCGTGTCGTAAACGGTCCGCGGTACGGGCTGAAATCGAACGACTTGTTCCCCGGAGGCACCAGGTGTCTCCGGGGAACGGTCATGTCCGGAGACCCGCTTGACGCCTCCGTTCGTCTGCGCGACATTGAAGCCCGGCATCCGACGCCTTGGGGGGCAAAGTCGGCCATGCAGACCATAAGGCTCAAGACATCATCAACAGCGGAGGAACGGGCACGGTCGGGACCGGGGAGGGACCTGGGGCCGCTGCTCGCGGGAGCCGCGACGGCCGTCGCCGGGACCGGCGCGCTGCTCGCGCTGACCGACTCGGCCTCGCCGTTGCGCGGGCTCCTCACGCTGTTCTTCCTGCTCGCCGCGCCGGCCGTGGCGATCGGACTGGCGCTGCGCGGACTCGATCCGTTCGCGCGCGCGCTGACCGCTCTCGCGGGTGCCGTCGCCCTGGACATGCTGGTGGCCCAGGGCATGATCGCCACCCACCGCTGGTCCTGGCGCGGCGGAATCGTCGCGGTGACCGTGATCAGCCTGCTGCTGCTTCTGCTGGTGCGAATGCGACCAGTGGAGCGAATTCTCGAACGGATCAGGAAAATTCGTTCGAGGCAATGAACAAGGTCGGCCAAAGTTGTGTAACGGCCAAACCAACAAAAACGTGAGGCTCAGTTCCAGGACTTGCCATACTGGTCCAATCGTCAATACCGTCGTACATCTCACCCGCATCGGATCGTCACTACGCGGCTCTAGGGGAGGGCTCAAGGACCGCGATGTTCCGGGCGGGGCGCGGTAGGGGGGTGCCGTGCTCGGTGACCGCAATGCGTATGACCACTGTCGTTTCCGAGTCGTGCCGCGCGACCGGCTGCCGTTTTCCGGCAGACCGGCCAGCTTTGCCAGCTCACCTGCGGGTACGGAGATCCGTCTTCCGTGCCACGGGTGAGAACCCCCCTTTCGAACCGGATACCAAGCCGGGCCGCCCAGGGGCGGGCGGTCCACCGGACGAGAGGGACAAGACTCATGAGTTCTGTTCTGCGCCCGCCGACTGCGGGCCAAGATCCCTTAATGGCGGCCGAATACCGGCCGATCTCCTCTCACCTGGCGATCACACCGCCGGTGAGCGTGGTGATCCCCGCCATGAATGAGGCGGAGAATCTCCCCTACGTCTTCAAGACACTTCCGGGCTGGATACACGAAGTGGTTCTTGTGGACGGAAATTCCACCGACAACACCGTGGAAGTGGCGCGGGAGTTGTGGCCGGAAGTGAAAGTCGTCGAACAGAGTGGCAGGGGCAAGGGGGACGCCCTGATCACCGGGTTCGAGGCGTGCACCGGCGACATCATCGTCATGGTGGACGCGGACGGCTCGGCCGACGGCCACGAGATCGTGTCGTACGTCTCCGCCCTGGTCTCGGGCGCCGACTTCGCCAAGGGCTCGCGCTTCGCCAACGGCGGCGGCACGGACGACATGACCTTCATCCGCAAGCTCGGCAACTGGGCGCTGTGCACGGTCGTCAACCGCAAGTTCGGCGCCCGCTACACCGACCTCTGCTACGGGTACAACGCGTTCTGGCGGCACTGCCTCGACAAGATCGACCTCGACTGCACCGGCTTCGAGATCGAGACCCTGATCAACATCCGGGTCGTCAAGGCGGGCCTGAAGGTGCAGGAGATACCCAGCTACGAGTACCTCCGCATCCACGGCACCAGCAACCTGCGCGCCGTACGCGACGGCCTGCGGGTGCTCAAGGTGATCCTCAAGGAGCGCTCCAACCGGCGTGACCTGCGCCGGCAGGTGCGGCACTCCCCGATGCTCGGCACGGGCCAGGGAGAGTCGTCTTGAGCGATCCCGACCTCTCCGTCGTGATCTGCGTCTACACCGAGGACCGCTGGGAGGACATCCTCGCGGCGGTCTCCTCGGTGCGCGCCCAGTCGTACCCGGCGCTGGAGACCCTGCTGGTCGTCGACCACAACCCGGCGCTCCTGGAACGGCTCACGAAGGAGTACAAGCAGAGCGCGGAGGTGCGGGTGCTCGCCAACGCGGGTCCCCGCGGCCTGTCCGCCGGCCGCAACACGGGCATCGCCGCCTCCTACGGCGAGGTGATCGCCTTCCTCGACGACGACGCCGTGGCCGAACGGGACTGGCTGCGCCGCTTCGCCGAGGGGTACGCCGACCCGAAGGTGATGGCGGTCGGCGGCCGGACCGTGCCCGTCTGGGCCTCGGGCCGCCGCCCCGACTGGTTCCCGGAGGAGTTCGACTGGGTCGTCGGCTGCACCTACAAGGGGCTCCCGGCGGGCCGCGTGCGGGTCCGGAACGTCCTCGGGGGAAACGCCTCCTTCCGGCGTACGGCCTTCGACGTGGCGGGCGGCTTCGCCACCGGCATCGGCCGCGACGGCGACAAACGCCCGCTGGGCTGCGAGGAGACGGAGCTGTGCATCCGCCTCACCCGGGCCCGCCCGGACGCGGTCCTCCTCATCGACGACCGCGCGGTGATCCACCACCGGGTGCCGGAAGTCCGGGAGCACTTCGGCTACTTCCGCACCCGCGCCTACGCCGAGGGCCTCTCCAAGGCCCTGGTCGCCCGGAGCGTCGGCGCCGACAAGGGACTGGAGTCCGAACGCCGGTACACCACGCGTGTGCTGCCCGCGGGGGTCGCTCGTGGCCTGCGGGACGCACTGCTGGCCCGGCCGGGCGGCGCGGGCCGGGCGGGCGCGATCGTCGCCGGGGTGCTGACGGCCGCCGGCGGCTATGTGGTGGGGAGCGTCCGGGCGCGGCGGGGCGGGGCGACCTTCTCCGTCGCCGAGATCCAGGGGGGTTCCGATGGCTGAGGCACCGGTGCCGATCCTCATGTACCACTCGGTCGCCACCTCGCCCAACGACGCCACCCGCGCCCTGTCGGTGGCGCCGGAGGCGTTCGCCGAGCAGATGGCGCTCATCGGCGACCTGGGCCTGACCCCGCTCAGCACGGCCGAACTGGCCGCGGGCTGGCGCTTTGGCCGCCCGCTGCCCGACCGGCCCGTCCTGATCACCTTCGACGACGGCTACGAGGGCGTGCACCGGCATGCCCTGCCCGTCCTCGCCAAGCACGGTTTCGCGTCCACCCTGTTCGTCTCCACGGGCTGGATCAGGGGCGCGTACGACACCGGAGGCGGCCTGGACGCCATGCTCGACTGGGACCAGGTGCGCGCCCTCGCGGACGCCGGCTGCGAGATCGGCGGGCACAGCCACACCCACCCGCAGCTCGACCAGCTGACCGACGACGGGCTGCGCGAGGAACTGGCGCGCAGCACGGAGATAGTCGCCGGGGAACTGGGCGCCGAACCGGCCTCGTTCGCCTACCCGTACGGCTACTCCAGCCGCCGGGTCCGGCAGGCCGTCCGGTCGGCCGGGTACGCCCAGGCGCTCGCCGTCGGCAACGGTCTCGCCCGCCGCCGTCAGGGACCGTACGCGCTGCGACGCGTCACCGTGCGCCGCGGTACGGACGCCGAGGAGTTCACGCGGCTGCTCGAAGGCCGCGCGATCGCCCGCACCTTCGCCAGGGACCGTGCCCTCACCCAGGGGTACGCCGTTGTCCGCAGAGCCCGCCAGGTCCGCCGGAAGGCCAGCCGTTCCCGTGTCTGACACGACCACCACAACCGAGGCCGCGCACACCGAGACGTCGGCGCCCGAGCAGTCGGGGCGCCGTCTTCGCCTGCCCGGACGGAACGGCTCGTCCGGCGGCAGTCCCCTTTTCCGCAACGCCTACGCGCTGATGCTCAACACGGGCATCTCCGCCGTGCTGGGCCTGGGCTTCTGGCTGGCCGCGGCCCGCTACTACTCGGAGTCGGCGGTCGGCCAGGGTTCCGCCGCCATCGCCGCGATGAAGCTCCTGGCGGGCCTGACCGCGGTCACCCTGACCGGCGCGCTGGCCCGCTTCATCCCGGTGGCGGGCCGGAACACCGGGCGGCTCATCTTCCGTACCTACGCGGGCAGTTCGCTGATCGTGGCAGTGGCGGCCGGGGTCTTCCTGATGACGCTGGGCGTGTGGGGGCCGTCGTACCGCTTCCTGCACGGGCCGCTGCCCGGGCTGGGGTTCGTCGTCGCGGTCATCGCCTGGAACCTGCTCACGCTGCAGGACGGGGTGCTGACCGGGCTGCGCAGCGCGCCCTGGGTGCCGGTCGGCAACACCGTTTTCTCCGCTGTGAAGCTGGCGCTCCTCGTCGCCTTCGCGGCGGCGGTCCCGGTGGCCGGTGTCTTCGTCTCCTGGGTCGCGGCGATCGCCACCTCGGTGGTGCCGCTGGGCTGGCTGGTGTTCCGGCGGCTGGTGCCCCGGCACATCAGGGCGACCGAGGACCACGCGAAACCGCCCACGCTGAAGGAGATCGGCAGGTTCCTGGCCGGCGACTACACCGGCTCGCTGTTCTCCCTGGCCGTGGTCTACCTGGTCCCGGTGATCATCGCCTCGCAGGTCAGCTCCGAGGACAACGCGTACTTCTACATCACCACGACCATAGGCGGCACCACCAACCTGCTCGCCATCAACATGGGCGCCTCGCTGACCGTCGAGGGCTCGCACGACCCGGCCCGGCTGGCCGCCAACACCCGGGCGGCGCTGAAGCGGATGGCCCGGATCATGATCCCCATCTGCGCGCTGCTGTTCTTCGGGGCGCCCTGGATCCTCGGCGTCTTCGGCCCCGGCTACGCGGACGCGGCGACCCCGCTGCTGCGCTGGTTCGCGGTCGGCGCCCTGCTGCGGGTCGTGATGGAGACCTACTTCGCGGTGCTGCGCGCGCAGAGCCGCACCGCCGGACTGGCCTGGCTGCAAGGGCTGTTGTGCCTGCTGGTCCTCGGCCTGACCCTGCTGCTCCTGCCCCGGATGGGGCTGACCGGCGCGGGCGTGGCCGAGATCTCCAGCCTCGCGGTGATCGTGACGATCGCGGCACCCCGGCTGTGGAAGACGCTCCGGGCGGCCCCGTCCGAGATCCCTGAGGACGCGGCACCGGACGGGGACCTGGCCGACCTGGGAACGCTCCCCCACTCTCGGCTTCGCTCGAGCGGGGGGACCCCCATGGTCCCGCCCGCCGCGGCCTCCCGCAGGCGGGGCCCGGCCTGGGCGCTGGACTCCGACACCCTCGCCCTCGGCATCCATGTCGACTTCGACCATGTGGAGCGCCGCCCGGACGTACGGCCGGGACCGGGAACTCCGCCCACGGGTACGCCCGTTGTACGACCCGACGACCGTCCGACGTGGGCGCTGCGCCCGCCGCGGAACCTGGGGTTGCCGGTGGAGGAGAGGGAACCGGGGGCGGAGGCCTCGCTCGGTCCTGCCGAGGCCTCGCTGCTGAAGGAGGCGGAGGTCGACGCCCCGTTCGGGGAGGCGGTCGTAGCGGAGGAGCCGGAAGCGCCAAAAGCGCCCGCCGAGGCTCCGGAGGAGTCCGCGCCCGCGCGCTCGCTGCGGGAGCGGCTGACCCCCACCCGCCCGGGCGTCGTACTCGGCTGTCTCCTGGTCGCCGCCCTGTTGCTGTACTGGGTGCCGGCGGCCCGGCTGGACGACTCCGACCTGGACCGGATGGGCGGGCTCGGGCTGATCTCGGTGCTGCCGCTGCCCACGCTGGTCGGTGCGGCCCTGCTGATCACGGTGTTCGCCGCGCTGCTGTGGCTGCGCCGGGAGCACAAGGCGCTGCTGCTGGTCACGTTGCTGGCGACGGTCGTGTCGCTGCATGCCCTGCCCGCCGTGATCGAGACGGAACCGCGCTTCCCGACCGCCTGGCAGCACCTCGGGTTCATCGACTACATCGACCGCACCGGCTCGGCCGTACCTGACCTGGACGCCCGCTGGAGCTGGCCGGGCTTCTTCGCGGCGGCCGCCTTCATCGGCCGGGCCTGCGGGGTCACGGACTACACCGAGGTCATCCGCTGGTGGCCGACCTTCATCCAACTGGCCTATCTGGCACCGATGTTCCTGCTCGTTCGGTCGTTGCGGGCGAGCTGGCGGGCGAAGTGGACCGGTATCTGGATCTTCGTGCTGTGCGGCTGGGTCGGCCAGGACTACTTCTCCCCGCAGGGCTTCACCTATCTGCTCTATCTGATGTTCGTGGCGATCCTGCTGGTCTGGTTCCGCGCCCCGCACGTCATCTGGACGAGGTTCCGCCCCGGCGAGGCGGAGGTCGAACCGACGAACCGCCGCCAGCAGGCCGTGCTGCTCATGGTGCTGATCGGCCTGTACGCGGCGACCGTCCCGGCGCACCAGCTCACCCCGTTCGTGATGCTGGGCGTGCTGGCGGCCCTGGTCCTGATCGGCCGGTCCGAACTGCGCGGCCTGCCGCTCCTGTTCGGGGTGGTCGCGGCCGTGTGGCTGGGCTTCATGGCCGAGCCGTACTGGTCCGGTCACTTCAACGAGCTGTTCGGCGGGGTCGGCGGCGTCGGCAGCAACGTCTCCACCTCCGTCTCCGGCCGTATCCAGGGCGGCAGTTCGACCCACAAGCTGGTCCTGTACGTCCGGGTCCTGCTGGCCGGCGGGATGATGACGTTCGCGGTCTGGGGCTGGTGGCGCCGCCGCTTCCACAGGTACCGCGAGCGGTCCCTGCTGGTCCTGGCCTTCGTCCCGTTCCTGGGCTTCGGCATGCAGTCGTACGGCGGCGAGATGGCGCTGCGCGTCTTCATGTTCGCCCTGCCGGGCGCGGCCCTGCTCGCCGCTCTCGCCCTGTTCCCGCGCACCGGGGCCACGGCGAAGGAACGCGAGAAGGACCGGGTCAGTCTGGCCCCGGTGGCCGCCCTGCTGGCGGGGCTGCTGCTCATGGGCGGCTTCCTGGTGGCCCGTTGGGGCAACGAGTCCTTCGAGCGGGTGCGGCCCGGCGAGGTCGCCGCCATGGACTACGTCTACGCCCACGACAAGCCGACGGTACGGCTGCTGTGGCTGAGCAACGACACGGTCAACGACGTGACCCCGGCGATCCCGTGGGGCGCGAAGGACATGGAGCGGGTCGACTATGTGCCGACGCTCGCGCCGACCGACCCGGTCCTGGTGTCGAGCCTGGTCAAGGCGCTCAAGGACGCCGGCCCGAACTCGTATCTGATGATCAACCGGAGTCAGGTCGTCTATCTCCAGATGGACGCCGGCTACTCGGCGACCTGGGAGAGCCGGCTGATCCAGAACCTGGACAACCGGCAGGACCTGACGAAGGTCCTGGTCAACGACGACGTGACCATGTACGCGCTGCGTACGCGACCGCCGGGTGCGGTGGCCGAGCCGGATCCGGGTCCGATCGGGCCGCGGGTCACCTGGACGCCGTGGTCGGTGGTCGGCGGTCTCGCCGCGGTGGCGCTGGTCCTGCTGCTGACGGCACGCGAGGTGGTCCGGGTCGCGGTCCGGCCCGGGGTGCGCCGGCTGCGGTGGCTGCAGGGCAGTTTCTGGTTCTCGCTGCCGCTGCTCGCGGTGCTGCTGGCGTCGTTGGCGCAGCGGTTCCTGACCCTGAAGTAGCGCTGCGAGGTCAAGTGGCTCACCTGGTGAGCCACTTGACCTCGTAGGCCTTCATGTCGAACCGCTTCCCGTCCACCTGGGCGCTGATCGGCCGGTCGAGGGTGTTGACGACCAGGACGGTCTTGTCGCCGGCGAGGACCCGGACGTTGGGCTGATCGTCCTTGGCGACGGACACCGTCTCGTACGTCGTCCCCGGCGGGAACGCCTTCCCGAACCTGGACACCAGGTCGTACATGGGCAGTGGCTGCCCGCCGTCCGCACTGTCGGTCGTCGACCACAGGCAGCCGGGGCAGTCGCCGCCCTTCTCGTCCTCCGGGTTCCAGTAGAAGCCGGAGTCGGCGCCGCCCTCGACCAGGGCGATCATGCCGGTGGCCTGGACGGCGACCCGGTGCGCCTCGGTCCAGCCGTCGCGTTCGTCGCTGCCGTCGGCGGGCTCCACGTAGTACTCGGCCCACCACAGCGGCAGGTCGTGGGTCTGCTTGCGCACCCACTCGCTGACGTACGTCAGCTTGTCCGTGGCGGCGAACTCGTTCGGCAGCAGGTCGTCGTCGTTGGTGTAGCTGGACCCGTCGACGACCACGAAGTCGGCGCCCGCCTTGTGGGTGTTCCAGTAGTCGAAGGCGTCGACGACCCGCTGGTCCAGGACACCCCAGTCGCCCTTGAGGGTGGTGGAGGCGTTCTCGGTCTGGCGCGGGTCGAAGCTGTCCATGACGAGATACGGCCCGCCCACCTGGATGCCCTTGTTCACCGCCTTCAACGCCTTGTAGACGAGGTTGTAGAGCTCGGTGTAGCCCTCGTAGTCCCAGCGCCCTTTCGCGTTGTTCCAGAAGCCCTTGAACTCGTTCCAGACGATGAAGTGCCGTACGTCCGGGTAGCGCTTGGCGACGGTCGCGGCGAGGTTCGCGTAGTCCTGGTAGTGGTCGGGGGTGGGCGCGGTCTCCAGGGCGGCCTGGCTCCAGTCGGTGTTGTTCACACCGGCCCTGCCGCCCTTCATCCAGTCGGGCGAGCAGCACAGGGTGATCACCGGGGTGCCGCCGGACGTGCGCATGAAGTCGACGCGGCGGTCGAGTGCGCCGAAGTCGTAACGCCCCTTCACCGGCTCGGGGTTGTCGGCGCCCCAGCCCATGATGGCCTGGTTCTGCGGCAGCCCGGCGTCCTCGGCCAGCAGGTCCCCGACCCGCTTGGTGGCCGTGGCGCTGCCCTCGTCGGCGCTGTACTGGGTGTGGGTGAAGCCCCAGCCCACATACGGCTCGGTGGTGTCCGGCGGGGTGGCGGGGGTGCCGTGCACCTTGTCGCCGTCGCGGGTCGTGCCCGCGGTACCGCCACCGCCCCCGGGCAGTGTGTTGACCAGTGTCACGATCAGGGCGAGAGCGGCCACGCCCACACCGAGCAGGGCGGTGAGCCGCCACCGCCGAGCCCCCGAATTCCACTCATGACGTCCCATCAAGGACAACATTAATGGCGGAAATCGCCCCGGGGCAGGTATCGGGGATCGACAGCTCTGTAACAGGGACGGGGGGGCACTCCGGATACTCCGGACGCTCGGCGCACTCCCGACACTCCCCGCCCACTTCGGAAAACGGGTGCGCTGCGGGCGCCGGTGGCGGATCATGGCGGCATGTCTGCCAAGCCGCACGAGACGCTGCCGATCCGGCTCAACGTCGACGACTCCGACTCCCCGTCCGACGTCGTCGACGCGCTGTTCCTCGGCCGCTTCGCGACGGGCGAGCAGCCGTACTCGCACGCGGCCAACATCGACCGGGTGCGCTCCGGGGCGACCCTGCTGCCGAAGGAGGCGCGGGTGCTGCGGGTGGCCCGCGACGACGACCGCAGCGCCACCCTGGCGGAGGGCGACGGGTGGACGCTCCTGGTCTCCCGCTGGAACCGGGGCGCGGACGTGACCGTCACCGCGACCAGCGCCGAGCTGGCCTCGAAGGTGCTGAACGAGGCGACGGACGGCGCGGCGGACGAACCGGAACCCCAGCCGGAGAACGTGACCATGGGGTTCTGGTACGTCTCCCCGCGCCGCGGTCCGCACCGCACCACCCGGCAGATCTCCGCCGGCACCTGGGACGAGGTGCGCGCCAACTACACGGCACCGGTGGCGGACGCGATGGACCGGGTGATGAAGACGACCCCGGAGGACATCGCCGGCCGCCTTCTGCTGCTGCACGGCCCGCCGGGCACCGGCAAGACCTCCGCCCTGCGCACGCTGGCCCGGTCCTGGCGGGACTGGTGCCAGGTGGACTGCGTCCTCGACCCGGAACGGCTCTTCTCCGACGTCGGCTATCTGATGGACATCGCGATCGGCGAGGAGGACGGCGCCGGCAAGGGCCGCTGGCGGCTCCTGCTGCTGGAGGACTGCGACGAGCTGATCCGCGGCGAGGCCAAGCACACCGCCGGCCAGGCGCTGTCGAGGCTGCTCAACCTCACCGACGGCCTGCTCGGCCAGGGCCGCAACGTCCTGGTCGGCGTCACCACCAACGAGGACCTGGAGCGGCTGCACCCCGCCGTCGTCCGCCCCGGCCGCTGCCTGGCCCGGATCGAGGTGGGCCCGCTGACCCGCCGCGAGGCGGTGAACTGGCTCGGCGGGGAGGCCGCCGGCCGGGAGGATGCCGTGGGCCGCGAGGGGGCGACCCTCGCGGAGCTGTACGCCCTGCGCCGGGGCTCGTCACCGACGGCGGTGCCGGGGGCCCGGGAGGGCGTGGACGCGGGGCTGTATCTGTAGCGCTTCGGTAGTGCTTTTATAGGGGTATGCCCCTGTTCATCGGAACCTCGGGCTGGCAGTACAAGGACTGGCGGGGCGTCCTGTATCCGGCCGAGGTGCCCGTGCGCCTGTGGCTGGAGGAGTACGCGGCGCGGTTCACGACGGTGGAGCTGAACAACGCGTTCTACCGGCTGCCGAGTCGCGAGAACTTCGCGTCCTGGCGGGACCGGGTCCCCGCCGACTTCGTGATCGCGGTCAAGGCGAGCCGCTACCTCACCCACATCAAGCGCCTCAAGGACCCCGAGGAGCCGGTCGACCGCCTGATGACCCACGCGGCAGGCCTGGGCGACCGGCTGGGCCCGGTCCTCCTCCAACTCCCGCCGACGCTCAAGGCGGACCCGGCCCTGCTGGACACCTGTCTGTCCTGCTTCCCGCACGGCACACGGGTGGCGGTGGAACCCCGTCACGACTCCTGGTGGACGCGGCAGACCCGGGAGGTCCTGGAGTCCCGGGGAGCGGCCCTGTGCTGGGCCGACGTCCAGGCGCACCCCGTGACCCCGCTCTGGCGCACCGCCGACTGGGCCTACGTCCGCTTCCACGAGGGCCGGGCCACCCCCTGGCCCCGCTACGGCCGCCGCTCCCTGGAGACCTGGGTCGACCGCGTCGCCACGGCGTACCCCGGGAAGGCCGACATCTACACCTACTTCAACAACGACCCGGGCGGAGCGGCGGTCCGGGACGCGGTGGCGTTCGGGAGAACGGCGGAACGGGCGGGGCTGGCGGTGAGCCGTACGCCGGCACTGAGCACGAGCGGCGGCTGACTCAGCCCTCCCCGTAAGCCGCCCGCAGGGCATCCCGTACGGCCGCCAGTGCCGCGTCCTCCGCGAGGCCCAGGCGTCGTGCGCGTTCCGCGTACGCCTGTGCGGCGGACGATGCCTCGCGTTCCGCGGCCGACCCCGCCGCCGCGACGAACGTCCCGTTGCGCCCCCGGGTCTCGATCACGCCGTCCGTCTCCAGTGCCCGGTACGCCTTGGCCACGGTGTTCACCGCCAGCCCCAGCGACTCGGCCAGCCCACGCACCGTCGGCAGCCGGTATCCCACCGGCAGCACCCCGCCTCGCGCCTGTTCGGAGATCTGCGCCCGTACCTGCTCGTACGGCGGCGCGCTGTCATCGATGTGGATCTTCAAGGTCACGGCCCGATTCTCCCGCACCCGCCCGAAAATGAGAGGCACCCCGTACACGTCCCGCATAGCGTGCGCTCCATGACGGTGATCGTGCGCGACCTGCGCCCCGACGTCCGGTCCGACGCCGAGGGCTTCGTCCGGGTCCGGCAGCTGGCGCTGCCCTACATGCTGTTCACGCCGGAGTCCCTGGTCCACGACCGGACCCACGCCCACCCCGCCATGCGCTTCCGCCAGTTGGTCGCGGAGGAGGACGGTGAGATCATCGGCACGGCCCAGGTCGGCCTCGCCCACGAGAGCCCGGAGCCGGGCCAGGGCTTCGCCAACGTGTACGTGCATCCGGAGCGCACCGGCCGGGGCGCCGGCGCCCTCCTCGCCCGTACGGCGGAGGCGTATCTGTCGGCCGTGGGCGCGACCATGTCGTACGCCTGGGTCCTGGACGCCCCGTCCAACCGTGCCTTCGCCGAGCGCCGCGGTTACACCGAGCGCCGCTCCGCCCACTTCCTCCGTCTCGACCTCGCGCACGGCACGCTCCCCGCGCTCCGGACTCCCCCGCCCGGCGTCGAACTGCGCACGGCCGCCGACTTCGGCGACGACCCGCGCCCGCTCTTCGCCCTCGACTCGGAAACCACACGGGACGAACCGAGCGACATCGACATCGAGTTCGCCGACTACGAGGCCTGGCTGAACGAGACCTGGCGGCACCCGCTGTTCAGCCAGGAGCTGACCTCGGTCGTCCTGGTGGACGGCCACCCCGCCGCGTTCAGCGCGGCCCGCACCGACGGCGCCACCCGCTACGGCACCGTCATGACCGGCACGGCCCGCGCCTTCCGCGGCCGGGGCCTGGCCAAGCTCGCCAAGAACGACTCCCTGCACCGCGCCCGCGCCGCCGGCTTCACCCACGCCTTCACGGGCAACGACAGCGGCAACGGCCCGATGCTGGCGATCAACAAGTGGTTCGGATACGAAGTCTGCGCAACGGAGGTCAGGTATGTCCGCGAACTCGGCTGAGCCCACGGCGACGGTGGACGTCGTCCTGGTCAAGGCGGGCCGCACGAAGATCCGTTACCCCGCCGAGCCGCTGCACGACGACGGCACCCGGATCACCGTACGCGCCCCGTGGGCCGGTGACGTGACCCGCGACTTCGGCTTCGTCCGCTTCGAACAGGGCGATGTCTTCACCGAGTTCTACTGGCGCGACCGCTGGTACGCCGTGAAGGAGGTCCGCGCCGCCGACGGCACGCTGAAGGGCTGGTACTGCGACATCACCCGCCCGGCGACGCTCACCGGCACCGAACTGGTCGTCGAGGATCTCGACCTGGACCTGTGGCGTTCCGCCGACGGCACGGACGTACGGCGCCTGGACGAGGACGAGTTCGCCGAGAGCGGGCTGGCGGAGCGGGACCCGGAGGCCGCCGCGGCCGCCGTGGCAGCGCTCGACACACTGGAGACCCTGGCCCGTGAGGGCGGTTTCGAGGCCCTGCTCACCTGAAGCGCCCCCTCTACACCGTCGCCACGACCGCGTACCGCTCGTCGCTCACCTCCTTCCCCCACAGCACGGCGTCCGCCGACAGCCGCTCCACCCGTCGGTCCGCGGTGAGCGGGGCCAGCAGGCCGGTGAGCCGGTCGGCGGGTATGCCGACCGGGGTGACGGTCCCCCACACCCCCTCCACCAGCACGAACCGCCCGCCGGGCCGCAGCAGCCCGCGCCAGTGCCGCAGCACGCGCGCGGGGTCGGGCAGCGCCCACAGCACATGCCGTACGAGGACGACGTCGAAGAGCCGCTCGCCCACGGGGGGTGCCGCCGCGTCGCCGAGGAGGAACACCGCGTCGCGCCCGGCGAGCTTCGCGCGGGCCCGCGCCACCATCGCCGGGGAGCCGTCGACCCCGGTGACCCGGTGGCCCTGCTCGGCGGCGAGGAGGGCCAGGCTGCCCGTACCGCAGCCGAGGTCGAGGACGTCGGCGGGGCGCTCGGGCAGCCAGGAGCGGAGCCGTCCCGCCCAGGCCAGGCGCACCTCCGGATCACGCAGCCCGTGATCGGGCTCCTCGTCGAAACCGACGGCCTCCGCATCCCAGTCGACACTCACCGCAACCGTCCGATCACTCTCGTTCGTCATGCCTCAAGAGTGACACCCGCCACTGACACTCGGTCCATGTGACTGCGACCACTGACAGACCGGCACCGATGAGGAACTCTCGCCGAAAGCGTCTACCTCCGTGACACCACGGAGCTCGGTAGGCACTGAAGGAGGCAGCCATGCGCCGCACAACCGTGCAGAAGCCCCTGAAGAAGACCGACAGCCGCCGGATCCGCGAGGAGGCGGACCAGCGCCCCGCCGGACGCCCCGAGGTGCGCAAGGACATCGCACGCACCTGGTGGCCGGACGGCTGAGCGCGGTCAGTCCAGCCGCTTGCGGTAGTGGACGCGGTCGTACGGCCCGTCCACGCGCCGCTCGACGACCTGGTAGCCGTACTTCGGGTAGATCTTCTGGTTCTCCCACATCAGCGCGTTCGTGTAGAGCCTGACCTCGGGCAGGCCGAGCGCACGCGCGCGTGCCTCCACGAACTCCAGCAGCCGCCGTCCCACCCCCTGGCCGTGTGCGTCGGGGTGGACGGCGACGCTGTCCAGGAACAGGTGGTCGTCGTGCGCCTCGATGACGACGAGCCCGATCACCGGTTCCCCCACGACGAACACCCTGCCCGCGGCCACGTTCGCCATGTGGTCCGCCGCCATGGGCTGCGGCACCACTCCGATCCGCGCGATGTAGTGGCCGTACGCCATGTCCGTCACGGCCTTCACGGCCGGTACGTCGGCGGCCCGGGCGGGCCGGATCTCGTCATCGGTCATGCCCCGAACGCTAGCTGCCTCAGCGCAGCCTCAGCTCTCCCTTAAGCCGACCATAAGGATCTCCCTCAGCCGCTCCCAGCAGCGGATTTCGCGGTTTCTTGGGGCTAGCTTCTGATCGCCCCCACGGGATCCAGCCCATCCCCGAGGACCGTTCCGAGGAGTCTCCGCATGGTCGCAACCCGCCGTAAGGCCGTCGCCGTCGTCGCTGCCGGCGTGGGAGCCGTCGTGTTCGGTGCCGGGTCGGCGGGCGCGCACGGGACGATGGGCGATCCGGTCAGCCGGGTCGCCCAGTGCTATGCGGAGAACCCGGAGAGCCCCACGTCCGACGCGTGCAGGGCGGCGGTCGCGGCCGGTGGTACCCAGGCCCTCTACGACTGGAACGGCATCCGGATCGGGGACGCGAACGGGCGGCACCAGGCGCTGATCCCGGACGGGAAGCTGTGCAGCGCGAACAACGACGAGTTCAAGGGTCTCGACCTGGCCCGCGCCGACTGGCCGGCGACGAAGGTCGGCGGCGGGTCGTACACCTTCAAGTACCGGGTGACGGCGCCGCACAAGGGCACCTTCAAGGTGTATCTCACCAAGGCCGGATACGACCCGGCCAAGCCGCCGGCCTGGGCGGACCTGGACCTCGACCACCCGGTCGCGACCGCCACCGACCCGGTCGCCGCCGGCGGTTTCTACACGTTCTCCGGCACGCTCCCCGAGCGCACCGGCCGCCAGCTGCTGTACGCGGTCTGGCAGCGCTCGGACAGCCCGGAGGCCTTCTACTCCTGCTCGGACGTGGACTTCGGGGCCGGTGGCACGAACGCCGCCGCCTCGCCGGCGCCGACCGCCTCCTCCCCCGGCGACGAGCAGATCGCGGCCGGTACCGACAAGTCGACGGTCGAGCACGGCGGTCACGGTGACGACGACGCGAGCACGTCGGCCGAGCCGGTCGTGGAGGCGAACGCGCCCGAGTCGGCAGCGGACCCGGGGACGGCGATGGGAACGGGGACGACGCTGGCCGCGACCGGCGGGGACGGCAGCACCCCGTATCTCGCGATCGGCGGGGCCGCCGCCCTGGCGCTGGGCTCCGGCGCGCTCTTCCTGACGGTACGGCGGCGGGAGCGCCGGCACTGATCCCTCATGACTCCGGGGCCTGACCGGCGGCTCAGGCCGGACAGGCCCCGGCGGCGTTCAGTTGGGCAGCGGCTCAGCTGAACGCCGACGCACAGGTGGTGGCGGTGGCGTGCGCGGGGTCGAGCGCGTTGGCCACCTCGTGGAAGGCGATCCGGTCGAAGAGCCCGATCGCCACGTGCTCGGAGAGGTCGAGCGGGCAGAGGTCCTGGAGCAGGACGTTGTCGACGTCCGAGCCGCTCAGGTACTGGCTCTGCCAGGGGGTCGCCACCTCGTCGTACTTGGTGGCGATGACCGTGTAGTGCACTCCGGGGACGGTGTCGCCGCCCGCGTTGAGCTTGGTGAGGAAGTCGGAGCCGGGGATCTGGTCGGCGAGGCCGGGGGTGGTGGCCTTGACCAGGTCCGAGGCGCCGGGGAAGTACGGCAGCAGGTTGGTGAGGCCGCTGAGGGTGGCGCCGTGGTTGTCGGGGGCGAGACCGACGAGGGCGTTCACCTTGGCGGCGCCGCCGAGGAACCTCAGGTAGTAGCGGGGCATCATGCCGCCCTGGGAGTGGCCGACGAGGTCGGCCTTGGCGGCGCCGGTCGCGCCGAGCACTTTGTCGACGAAGGCGGAGAGTTGCTCTGCCGACTTGTCGATGGGGCCGAGGCCGTAGAAGACGGGGACGCCGGACAGCTGGCCGTAGTCGAGGGAGAAGACGCAGTAGCCGCGGTCCTCCAGGTACGGGGCGAGGGAGAGCCAGTTGTCGACGGAGTTGCCGAGGGTGCCGTGGACCAGGATCACGGGGCGGGGGTGGGCGGCGGAGGGGCGGCAGGAGTAGTCGTTCCAGCCGGTGCTGGGGGCGCCGGACGCGTGGGCGGTGGCGGCGGGAACGGTGGCGACGGCGGCGGCGAGGAGCAGCGCGGTCACGGGTCTGAGCACTCGTTTCCAGGGCAGCATCGTGTGATCTCCTTGCGGCTCAAGGGAGGTGCGACGGCCTTACGCCCTGTGATCCGGATCACGAAGGATGCTGTTCACTCATCAAGTTACGGGCGAGTAGTGAAAGCGTGAAGTTACGTGTCAGTAAAACTTCCGGGTAACCGGTCGCGCGCCGGATGCCTGATGGGGCGTCACCAGCTGGGCCTCAAGGGACCATAGGGCGCGATACGGGCCAAAGAGTGCCGCAACACGCGCACTTCACCCTCCCCCAGCACCTCACCCCACCCCCGCACGACCTCCGCGGCCGCCTCCTCCGCGGCCCGCGTGCACGCCCACCCCCGCACGGTGAGCACGATCAGCCGGGCCCGCGCGTCCCCGGGATGCGGCCGGCGCTCGGCGTACCCCTTGCGCACGATCTCGTCGACGAGCTGACTCGCCGCCTGCTTGGTCACCCCGAGATGTGCGGCGAGTTCGGTGACCGTGGCTCCGCCCGGGGCGAGCCGCGCGAAGGCGAAGCCGTGAGCGGGCCTGATGCCCTCGAAGCCGCGCGCAACAACCCCCTCGTTGATGCGTCGGGTCAGCTCGCCGGCTGCGGCGAGCAGGGCTGCGGACAGGGCCATGGCCTCGGAGTTCTGCACGGAGGCATTGAAACACCCTTGACGGGACGGTCAAGCGGCTTGACCATGGAGCCAACTAGTCAAGTAGCTTGACCATATTGCCCACGGAGGCACCCATGCCCGTCGTCCGTTCCGCCGAGGCCACCACGCATGAGACCCACGGCGCCCGCTTCGTCTCGTACGCCACCCCGCTCACCGGCAGCAAGGAGCTGTGCGCCTGGCGCGGCGAGATCCCGGCCGGGACCAAGGCCCCCGCGCACACCGTCACCCGGGAGGAGATCTTCCATCTGCTCGTCGGCGAGCTCCTGATCACCCTCGACGGCCGCACCGACCGCGTCCGCGCCGGCGACACCGTCATCATCAATCCCGGTGCGACCCTCGCCGTCGAGAACCCGACCGACCACACCGCGCTCTCCTGGGTCACCACCTCCATCGGCCTGGAGGCGGAACTGGCCGACGGCACCCGGATCGTGCCGCCGTGGGCCAACTGACGTATACGAAAGGGAGCTGGGCGTCCGTGGCCGCCGTCGGATTCCTGCGGCGGCGGCCACGGACGTGTGTCACGGGCGAGGAAGCCTCAGCGCCTTGGCGCTGTGCGGCCGGGCGACCTGCGTGACCGCCTCCGCGTCACTCGCCCCTCGAACAGGGACGGCGGGCTGACGCGTTGACGAGTTCTGCTGCGGGCGCGGTTCGCAACAGGGGTTCTGGCAGGGCAGGAAGACCACCAGTCCGACGATGCCGGTCGCGGTGCGGCGACCGGGGCCGGGCGGGATGCGGGCCGGGGCGGTCGGCTGGTTCCTGCCCGGCGGGGTCGGGTGGGGGCTAAAGTGCATGGAAGGCGTCCCTTTCGTATGGCGTCCTGGCGGGGAGTCCGCCCGGCCGGTGGCCTCGGAACCGGTGGCCGGATCGGGGCTCCCCTCCTTCTTTCTCTCTTCTTCCTGTTCTCTTCTTCGGACTTCGGACCGGTTCAGCGGCCGGCGGCGAACTCCTGCAGCCGGTCGACCAGCTGCCGGTCGGGCCGGGCGACGATGACGGAACGGCCGGGGGTGCGCGCGGCGAGCCGGTCGATCTCGATCTCCAGACCGCCGGTGGGGGCCAGGGCTGTGGAGCCGTTGGTGCGGACGTAGCGGGCGAAGAGTTCGAGGCCGTCGAGGAAGGCGCGGTCGGGTGGTGCGGTGTCGGCCATGGAGTGGGTGAGCTGGTGGAACCAGTGCCGGGCCCGCCTGGACTCGCCGAGGGCCAGATGATGCAGGTGCAGGCAGTAGGCGGCGGCACGGCTGCCGGCGCCCGCGGCGAGCTGCCACCAGAACTGGGCGGACTCGGGGTGGCGGGTGAGGTAGAGCAGACAGGCGAAGGCGAGGGCGCCGTCGACGTCCATGTGTTCCTCCGTCAGCGGCCCGCGGTCCGGCCCTTCGGCGATCTTGGCGACGTGGTCGGCGACGGCCGGTTCGTTGAGCACCCACCGGCACACCACTCCCAGGCGCTGGCCGGCCTGTGCCGCGCGGGCGATCTCGGTGATCGGGGTGCGCCGGCCGGCGTCGGCGGCGAGCCGGCGAAGGCCCGCGGCGACGTCGAAGCGGCGCGGGGCCGTGACGGGCAGCCGGACCTCGTCCAGCAGGGCATCGAGAGCGGTGGTCACGGTCGTTCCCCCTTCTGCTTCTTGCGTTCGTCGGGCAGGCCGAGCTTGATGCGCAGGCGCTCCTTGCCGCGGCGCAGGTGGTGGCCGACGGTGCGTTCGTCGATGCCGACGTACCAGGCGACCTTGGCGGTGGGGTAGCCGAGGATGTAGCGCAGCACGATCACCTCGAACTGACGGTTGGGCAGTTCCGCGATCGCCTCGTACACGCCGCTGGTCGACTCCATCTTCTGCAGCTTGTCCCGGGCCGTGGCCAGCGCCGGGGCCAGCGCCTGGGCGATGGGCCCGTTGATGACGAACGCCGGTGCGCGGCCCTCGCGTTCGAGGCGGTCGTGCACGGCCCGCCGCATGATCGCCCAGGCGCCCTGCTCGAGGGAGCCCGAGCTCAGCAGTTCCGTCCAGCCCGCGTGGATCTGGAGGAAGACCTCGTGGATGACCTCTTCGGCCACCTCGCGGGTTCCGAAGTGGACTTCCGCGTAGGCGTGGAACGGTTCCTGGTGTCCGAGGTAGAAGGCCTCGAAGTCCAGCGGCAGGTCCAGCGGCAGGTACAGGGACTGCGACGGCCTCACGCCCTGGTCCGGGGTTGGGGCGCCCTCTGGGGCGTCGTCGTGACTCATGCGGACCTCCCGGCGGCACGGCACATGGGCAGGCTCTTCCTCTCCATCGAGGGTCGGCTGGGACCGGCGCCAACTCGCGCGCACGGACGGCCCGTTGGGCCTGGCACCTACCTAAGTGATTCCCGGGGCGGATCACTCACGGCCCGGGGAAAAAATCGCCCGGCACCCCCGCCCCACCGCGTGCTGCAATATTCAACAAGCACTGCTAGTCACCCTCGGTAGCGCTTTGACCAGGCCCAACCCGTCCGGGTGAACGGCCGAACAGTCTTGCGCCACCCCAGCGTGTTCTGCATCACACCAGGTCCACCGCCCCCGCGCACATCCGGCGCACACCAGCGCACAGCAGCGCACGGCCGCTCCGCACGCACCCCCAAGCTTCACTAAGAGTGACAACAGTCGTCGACGAACCCGACCACCCGGCACCGAGACGCACAGGGGGGCTCCCCCTTGACACGGTCGCCTTATCGGTAACACTGTTGCCATTATGAGCACCTGGTCTGAGCCCCAGTCCGATTCACGATTCGTCGTGGTGGACGGTCTGCGGATCCACTACAAACGCGCCGGGCACGGCCCGGCACTCGTGCTGCTGCACGGCAGCGCCTCCTCGCTCCAGCACTTCGACCGTGCGACGGGGCTGCTGGCGGAGTCGTTCGACGTCATCCGCCCCGACCTGCCGGGGTTCGGGCTGACAGGGCCGCGCGCGGACCGGGACTACCGCGTTCCGGTGTACGCGGCGACGGTGGCGGGCCTCCTGGCGGAACTGGGCGTGCCGTCCTACGCGGTGGCCGGCAACTCGCTGGGCGGCAACATCGCCTGGAACCTCGCGCTGGACCACCCAAAGCGGCTGACCGGCCTGGTGCTGGTCAACGCCACCGGTTACCCGGAGAAGGCGGTGCCGGCGGGCCTGCGGCTGACCCGCAGCCCCCTGCTGCGCCCCGTACTGCGGCGGGTGATGCCGCGCGGTGCCATCGAGCGCAACCTGCGCGCGAACGTCGGCTCCCGGTCGACGATCGTGGACGACGCCATGGTGGACCGCGCCCACCAGCTGATGAACCGGCCCGGCAACCGCTCGGCGTTCGTCGACTTCTGCAACACCGACCAGCCCGACCGCAGCCCGTGGATCCCCCGCATCGCCGTGCGCACGCTCGTGCTGCGCAGCGCCGGCATCGACGGCCAGCACTTCGCCCGCGACATCCCCGGCGCCCAGGAGCTGGTGCATCCCCACGGCGGTCATCTGCTGCCGGAGGAGGAGCCGCGGTGGGTCGCGGACGCGATCGCGACGTTCCTCGGCTGCTGCGCCGACACCCCCACGCGCTGAGGCCGAGGAGGCCCGTTCCGTGAAGTACTTCGTCGCATCGGGCGAGGACCGCGTGCTCACCGCCGGCTCACGGCGAGCCCTGCGCGGCAGTTTCACCGAACTGTCCGACGGCGTCACGCACTACGAGCTGACGGGCCCCGAGGACGGGGACGTGGTCGTGATGGCGGGCGGACTCACCATCCCGCTGTTCTACTGGGACGGACTCGTCACCGAGCTGCACGCCCACGGGCTGCGGACCCTGACGTGCAGCGCGTACGGCCGCGGTTACTCGGACCGGGTGCGGGCCCGCTACGACGAGACGCTGTTCGTACGGCAGTTGGCCGAGCTGACGGACCGGCTCGGTCTCACGGCACGGCCCCTGCACCTCGTCGGCACCTCCATGGGCGCCCTGGTCGTCATGGCGTACGCCGTCCGGTACCGCCCGCTGGTGTCCACCCTCACCATCGTCGGCCCCGCCGGTCTCGCGACACCGCGGCCGACCTCCCCGCACCGGCTGCTGCGCAGCGACCTGCTGGCCGGTGCCGTCGCCCGGCGACGCGGCCGGCGGATACTCCTGGGGCACCTGGGGCACAACGTCCGGGACCCCGAACTCGGCACCGAACTCACCGAGATGGTCCTCGACGCCTTCCGCTTCGAGGGTTCGCTGTACGCGGTCTTCGACACGCTGCAGCACCTGCGGGTCTCCGGCCGTGACGACCTCTTCCGGCAGACGGGGGCGCTGGGCGTACCGACCCTGCTCCTGTGGGGCGACGAGGACCGCGTCACCCCGCCGGCCCACTTCGACACGGCGCGCACCCTGCTGCGGCCCCGGCACCACCACGTGATTCCCGAATGCGGGCACATGGCCCCGTTCGAACGGCCCCGCGACGTCGCCGACCGGCTCGTCCCGTTCGTGGCCGCACGCACCGAAAGGCTCGACTCATGAACCACCCGCAGGTCATCGACGTGCTGGTCATCGGCGCGGGCCCCTCGGGCTCCGCCCTGGCGATCGACCTGGTACGCCGGGGACTCGACGTACGGATCGTCGACAGGTCTCCCCATGCCTTCGACGGCTCCCGCGCCAAGGGCGTCCAGCCCCGCAGCCTCGAAGTCCTCGAAGACCTCGGCGCCCTCGACGCCGTACTGGCCGGCGGCAGCGTCTATCCCAGGCTCGGGCTCCACGCGGGCCCGCTCGCCGTGCCGTGGAAGATGTTCCCCCACAAGGAGGCGACCCCGGACGTCCCGTACCCCAACACCTGGCTGATCCCGCAGTTCCGCACAGACCGGGCCCTGCACGCCCGGCTGGGCGAGCTCGGCCGCGGGATCGAGTTCGGCAGGGAACTGACCGCGCTGACCCAGGACGAGGACACGGTCGTCGCCGAAGTGACGGGCCCCGACGGCACGGAGGAGATCGTCGCCCGCTACGCCGTGGGCGCCGACGGTGGTTCCAGTGCGGTGCGCAAGCGGCTCGGCGTCGGCTTCGTCGGGACGACGGACGAGAGCGACCGGGTGCTCATCGTCGACGCCACCGTGACCGGCCTGGCCCGCAACCGGTGGCACATGTGGCCCGGCCGGGGCGGCCGGCTGATCGGCGCCTGCCCGCTCCCCGGCAGCGACCTGTTCCAATGGATGATCCGTCTCACGCCGGACGAGGAGCCGCCGTCGGAGAAGGCCGACATCCTCCGGCGGATCCACGACCACACCCACAACCGGCGCATCCAACTGCACGACATCCACTGGAAGTCGGTGTTCCGGCCCAACATCCGCCTGGCGCGGAGCTACGGCCGGGGACGGGTCTTCCTCGCCGGTGACGCCGCGCACGTCCACACCCCGGCCGGCGCCCAGGGCCTGAACACCGGCATGCAGGACGGCTACAACCTCGGCTGGAAGCTCGGCCAGGTCCTCGCCGGGGCCGACGCGACGCTGCTGGACACCTACGAGGCCGAGCGGCAGCCGATCGCCGCCGGGGTCCTCGGCCTGTCCACGGAGAAGTGGGGCGGCATCGCCAAGCTCGACCCGTCGAGCATGAAGCGGGGCAAGGACGAGCAGCAGCTCGCCCTGACCTACTACGGCGGCCCGCTCGCCCCCGCCGACGGCGAGCGCACCGGCACCCTGCGCGTGGGCGACCGCGCCCCGGACGCCGAACTGCTCGGCGCCGACGGCACCCGGACCCGGCTGTTCGACCTCCTCCGCGGACCGGACTTCACCGCCGTCGCCTACGGCCCCGGGGCGGCCCGGGACCTCGAACGCCTCCCCTGGCCGGCGGCCGGCGCCCGGCTGAAGCGGCTCACCGTCGGGGCGGCCCCGGCCGACGGCCTCGCCTTCTCCGACCCCGGGAACACCCTGCGCGACGCCTACGGCCTGACCGGCGACACGCTGCTGCTCATCCGTCCCGACGGCTACCTCGGGTCCATCGCCACCCGGGACTTCCTCACCACCGCCCAGACCGCCGTGCGCGCGATGACGCCGCAGGCAAGGAGCCGCACCATGGCCCGGCAGAGCCACCCCTCCCCCGGTCCGGGGACCGCCGCATGAGCCGCACCCTGCTGCGCGGGGCGCGGGTCGTCACGATGGCACCGGACCGGCCCGACGCCGAACGCCTCGACATCCTCGTCGACGGCGACCGCATCGCCGCCGTCGACGCGAGCATCGAGGCGCCCGACGCCGAGGCCGTCGACTTCCGCGGCCGCATCCTCATCCCCGGCCTGGTCAACGCCCACCTGCACACCTGGCAGACCGCGCTGCGCTCGGTGGGCGCCGACTGGACGCTGATGGAGTACCTCACCCGCCTCCACGGCGGGATCGCCGGCCACTACACCCCCGCCGACCTGCACGTCGGCACGCTCGCCGGCGCACTGAACCAGATCGACTGCGGTACGACGACCCTGGGCGACTGGTGTCACAACGCCCTGTCGGCCGAGCACGCCGACGCGGCCGTCGAGGGACTGGCCCAGGCCGGAATCCGCGCCGTCTTCCTGCACGGCACGCCCTACCGCGCGCCGGAGATCCCCCACCCGCTCGCCGATATCGACCGGCTGCTCGACGGTCCCGTCCGCGACCACGCCCTGCTCACCCTGGGCATGGCCGTCCAGGGGCCGCAGTACTCCTCCGCCGAGACCGTGGTGGCCGATGTCCGGGCCGGCGCGGAACGCGGTCTCGTCGTCTCGACGCACCAGAGCGGCGGGGAACCCGCGCCCGGCTGGGACGCCCTGCGCGCCGCCGGGCTGTTCGGCCCGCTCACCAACATCGTGCACGGCGCCGACCTGCCCGACGACTGGATCACCGCGCTCGTCGAGGCGGGCGCCACCTTCACCACCACCCCCGAGAACGAACTGGGCCAGGGACACGGCACACCCGTCACCGGGTCCCTGCTGCGCCTGGGCGCGGCGCCCTCCCTGGGCACCGACATCGACATCGCCGTACCCGGCAAACTCCTCACCGCGGCCCGGATCGCCCTGGCCCACCAGCGCAGCCTGGACCACGCCCGGCACCGGCACACGACCGGCACGCACGCCGACACACCCTCGGTCACCGCCAGGCAGGCGCTGGCCTGGGCCACGGTCGAAGGGGCGAGGGCACTGGGCCTGGCCGACCGGGTGGGCCGGATCGCGGTGGGCCTGCAGGCCGACCTGGTCGCCGTCGACGCCCGGGCGTTCAACCTGTGGCCGGCGCACGACCCGGTCGCCACGGTCCTGCACGCCGACATCGCGAACATCGAGGCCGTGATGATCGCGGGCGTCTGGCGCAAGCGCGATCACACCCTGCTCGCGTCCGGCCTCGACGAGGTCAAGGAGCAACTCCGCGAGTCCGGGGACCGGCTGCTGCGCACCGTCCACTGAACCGCGGACACCCCCGCGGATCGCGTTCACTGACACCGACCGGGACGAGGACGGGAAGCCGTGCGTCGAGGGCCGCCGGCCCCTCGGGGAGCGCTCGGAGCCCCTGCGCGGCGGAGTCAGACGTCGTCACGCAGGCGGGCCAGCCCGCCGAGGAGGAGTTCGAGGCCGAAGGAGAACTCGTCCTCGATCGGAACGGGCATCGCCCCGGCGACGGTGGCGGTCGCCGGGAACAGCTCCGGATCCACGCTCCGGAAAACGGCGGCGAGTTGTGCGTCGCCGGGTTCCCCCGCGCCGCCATGTCCGTTGACCTGGATGGCGAATCCGAGGACATAGCGGGCCAGGGTCGCGTACGCGTGCGCGGCCGTGCGCGGCGGGAAGCCGCTGTCGAGCAGCACCGCGACACAGTGCTCCCGCAGCGCCATCGCGTTCGGCCCCAGGGGAATCTGCTCGACCATCAGCCGCGCCGCGTTCCGGTGCCGGGCCAGGGCGTCGAACATGGTGTGCGCGACCGTCCGCAGCGCCTGCTGCCAGCCCATCGCGAGGAGTTCGCCGCCGTTCAACTGCACGGCTCCGAACATGCGGTCCACGACGTGGGCGACCAGCGCCGCCCGGTTGTCGAAGTGCCGGTACAGCGTGGCCGTGCCCGAGCCCAGGCGCTGGGCCAGCGTCCGCATCGAGAGAGCGTCGGCGCCCTCCTCGTCCACGATCCGCAGCGCGGTGGAGACGATCCGCTCCAGCGGCACGGGCGGGCGCCCCGGCGAACGCCGCACCGATGCCGCGCCCTCTCGCGCAGGTCCAGCTGCTGCCACGGAACGTCCCACCTCCTCGGCCAGCACCATAACAGCGACACCGTATCCGCTATGAAGATCACCTCACTGCCCGAAACCGGTGTGCCCCGAGGGGGCCCGGCCGGCGAGAGTCGCCGGATGTACGGCCCCGGGTCCGAAGCGTCGGCGGGCCCGGTCCGCGGCGGCCTCGGCCGCGCGGGCCCGGTCGTCGCCCGGGTCCATGGAGAGCTGGCGGTAGGCGCCGTCGGCCGGTTGCAGGGCGTCGGCCCGGATCACGAAGGCGCGGACCCTCGCCCGCTGCAGTCCGAGAGCGTCCAGCAGTCCCAGTGCGGCCGCCGCGAGGGCGGGTGAGTGGTCGGTCGGCTCCGGCAGCGTGCGCGTACGCGTGGTGGAGCTGCGGTCGGCGTACCGCACGGTGAGGGTGAGCCGGCCGGCGATCTGGCGTTCGCCGCGCAGGCGCCCGCCTATCTGACCGGCGAGCCCCAGGACCGCTCGGTGCTGCTGTGCCGGGTCGAGGCAGTCCCGGTCCAGTGCCAGGTCGGCGGCCAGGTGCGCGGCCGGTTCCGAGGGGGTGACCGGGCGGGGGTCATGGCCGCGGGCGCGCTCCGCGAGCAGCCGGGCGGGGCCCGCGCCGAGCAGCCGCTGCAGGGTCCCCGCGGGCAGGTCGACGAGCTGGCCGATGGTGTGCAGCCCGTACCTGCCGAGCGTCTGCGCCGTGGCACGGCCGATCCCGGGCAGGGCGGTGACCGGCCGCGGATACAGCCAGTCGGCCGCCTGTCCGGTGGAAACCCAGGTGGTGTCTCCCGGCGCGGACGCGTCGGCGGCCATGGCCGCGAGCATGCGGTTGCCCGCGAGGCCGGCACTGCTGTCGATGCCGTAGAGGGCCTTCAGCCTCATCATCGTCGTCTGGACCATGTCGTAGGGGGACAGGTCGAAGTACCGGAGCGCCGACGTCAGATCGAGCTGTACGGCGTCGGGCGGTACCGCCTGCACATGAGGCGTGACATCAGACATCAGTTCGATTATATCGGCGTACCGGGCCTCGGTCAGTGCCGCGTGCAGGTGCAGGTGGGCGATGTGCCGCTGCCGTGCGCTCGCCTCGCTCATCCCGCGCTCCCGGGGCTCCGGTGGCCGAACTTCTTCAGGTCGGCGGAACGAGTGCCGGCCGGCTGGATGTCGGCATACGGGTGGAGGCGGGCACCCGCCGTGCCGTCGACCAGAGTGCGCCGCGGCTGGGCGGGCGTCGGATGCGGACGGCTCCGGCCGAGGAGGGCGAGGGCGGCCTCGGGACCGTCGTCCCGGCGCGCGGCGGCGATCTCGTCCAGGTCCCAGGCCATCGTCCCGACGACGGTACGACGGGTGCCGCGTACCTGGACCGTGCCGCGCACCAGCAGCAGCCCGCTGTGGAACACGGTGTGCGCGCAGGCCGGGTGGGAGTCCTCGAAGAACGCCAGGTCGACGAGTCCGGAGCCGTCCTCCAGGGTGACGAAGATGATCCGCTTGCCGCTCGCGATCGGCGGGGTCTGCGTCGAGGCCCGCACCCCCGCGACCAGGACCTGCCGGCCGGCGCGCAGGCCCGCCAGATGCGCCGCGTCGGTCGCGCCGATCTCCCGCAGCAGCCGGTGGTGGTGCTCCATCAGGTGCCGGGAGACGTCGATGCCGAGGGTGTTCAGCTCGGCGCTCAGGGCCTCGCGCCCGGTCATCTCCGGCAGCCCGCTCGGTTCCGCCCCGCCGACGGCGTCCGCGCTGATGGGCAGTTGGCCCGCGCCTGCGGACCGGTTGCGGGACTGGTGATGGAGTTCGGCGATCTGGAGCAGCAGGTCACGGCGGGTGAGGCGGCCGTCGTGCAGACAGTTCAGGGCACCGATCCCGGCGAGGCGTTCGGCGACCGGTCTGCTGGGGTGGGCCCGCTGCCAGAAGTCCGACAGTGATCCGTACGGCTGCCCCTCCTCGATCCGCGCACACTCCGCCTCGCTGATCCCGTGCACCGCCGACAGCGCCAGCCGCACACCCCACCGGTCCCCGTCGGCCTTCTCCACGGTGTGCCTCACCCGTGAGTTGTTGACGTCGACGGGCAGGACGGGAACCCCGCCCCGGCGCGCGTCGGCGACCAGGACCCGCTTGGGCCACATACCGGGGTCGTGTTCGAGCAGACCCGCCAGCAGGAACGCCGGGTAGTGCGCCTTGAGCCAGGCACTCTGCAGCGCGGGCACGGCGAAGGCAACCGCGTGCGCCCGGCAGAAGCCGTACGCGCCGAAGGCCTCCACGGTCTTCCACACCTCCTCCCGCACGGCCGCGCTGTAGCCGCGCGCACGGGCCCGCTCGTGGAACCAGTCCCTGATCCTGGGCAGTTGCTCCTTGTCGCCGAGCGCCCGCCGGGTGACCTCGCCGAAGGCCCGGTCGCAGCCGGTCAGCACCCGCAGCGTCTCGATGATCTGCTCGTGCCAGATGGTCACGCCGTAGGTGTCGGACAGGACCGGCTCCAGGTCCGGGTGGGCGTATGAGGGCGTACCGCCGTGCCGGGCGGCGATGTAGCGCTCGGGCATGCCGCCGGCCACCGGCCCCGGGCGGAAGAGGCTGATGTCGGCGATGACGTCCTGCACGTCGCGGGGCTGGAGCCGGGACAGGAGGTCCTGCTGGCCGGGCGACTCCAGCTGGAACAGGCCGAGGGTCTGGCTGGCCTGGATGAGCTTGAAGGCGAAGACGTCGTCGAGCGGCACCTGTTCGGGGTCGTCGAGGTCGATACGAGCGCCGGTGGTGCGCTCGATCTCGGCGACCGCGTGGGCCATCGCGGACTGCATCCGCACGCCCATTTTCGCCGCAGTCCCCGTGTCCACTCCACATCGTGTCGCGATTACGGGCGAACGGCCACGTGGCGAGGGTACCGGTCGGCCGCCTCTCGATGTCGCGATTCCACTCGAAGAGAGGAGCGCGACTATGACCGGGATCACATGACCACATGGCGACCAGTCGCCGCGGCAAAGCGGTCGGGATGCAGGCCTGGCCCACTGCGGGGAAGCGCTGTGCTTTTCGACCCGCATGGAGCTCACATCAGGGCGGCGACGCGCGCCACGTGGCCCCAAAGCCACAGCCCGCAGCCTCCGAGCAGCAGCCCGCACCAGAACGTGTCGTGCTCGTGGCGACGGCGGAAGGCGTCCAGCTCGATCGCCTCCAGCGGCAGCATCAGCGGCTCCTCCGAGCCCGGGCCACCCAGGACCGCTGTCTGGATCTGCCGCCTGTCACCCCGCACGAACCCCCGCCTTTCGTCCCAACTCATCGTGCCATCCCCGATGTTGGCCTCAAAGACGATCCGTGCTCACGCTGTCGTCCGCAGCGCGATCGTCTCCGGGACGTCGGCCGACGTCCCGGGCGTCCGGAACGCGCGCTCTTGCCGTGCCCGGCGCCGGGCGACAGCCTCGGTCGCCGCGGCCTGGCGGCGGCGCTCGGCACGGGCCGTCTCGATCGCAGCCGGCGCGTCGTCCGGCAGCTCGGGGAAGGCGCGTCGGCTGAGCGCATCCGGCGGGTCTGCCGCTCGACTGCCTCCGCGATACCCGGGTCGACGCGGCTGACGGGCGCGGCGGACCGGTGCGCGGCGAGCGCCTGGTGGTAGCCCTCGGCCGCCGGCCCAGGCCATGCCTCTATGCCCTTGACCAGCGCGGACACCGCTTAACTACGCGGCATTGCCTGTGGACCACACGGACCCCGGCCCTGTTACGGACTGGCGCCGGGCAGGACCCTGACCCGACCCCGCCCTCGGAACGCGAGCTCGGCCTGCGCCCTCTTCATGTGCGACCACATGCCTTCGACCGGTTGAATCTACAACGGAGGGTTCTTTGATGGACAGTCACATCGTGCAGGTGAAGATCCACCCCGCCATCGGTGTCGCCCGGGTCGGCAACAGCGCAGAGGCACCCTTCATCGGCCCGGAATCACCGGACCAGAAACCAGCGGACGCCGGCTCCTACAAGGACGCTTCCGGGGCGATACGGAGGCAGGCCGCACGATTCCGTGTGTACGGCTACAACGCCGCCGGGGAGGTCGTACGGGAACTGAAGCCGGGCAGCGAGGGTGTCACCGAGATCCAGTGGACGGTGCATCTGGCCAACAAGAAGGCCGCCTGGTATCAGTTCCATCTGGCGCTGGACATCCCCGAGGGCAAGACGCTCACGGCAGAGCAGTACGGCCGACGCAACGCCGACGTCGTGGTCGCCGACAGGAAGAAGCTGGTCAACGATCCCGGCAGCCGCACCGTTCGCGGCTCGAAGACCGAGACGCAGAAGTTCGACACCGGCAAGGTCATGGACAAGGCGGTGTACCTCGGCGAGATCTCCACCCGTTCCGACGGCCGCCTGGTGGTGCTCGGTGGCCGGGGAAACTCCGCCTCCTACAAGAACCAGCCGATCACCGGGGTCACCAACAACGACACCTGGTACGACGACGTGTCCGACGGCCCGGTGACAGCGAAGGTCACAATCGACGGCCAGGATCTGACCGCCGTCCCGGCCTGGGTCGTGGTGGGACCTCCGCACTACGCCCCCGGCGTGAAGTCCGTCCGTACCCTCTACGACCTGCTCTTCGACGTCTTCGTCCAGGCCGGTTCGCTGACCCGCCCGCAGCAGGTCTCGTTCGCCGATCACATCGAGCCGATATTCCGCAGGTTCTGCGATCTGCAGTGGGTCAACCACGGTTTCGCGACCCAGTTCGGCTGGAACGGCCCCAACTTCTTCCTCTCGCCGACGATGCGCAAGAGGCTCGCCGATTCGTCCAACCGAACCCGGGAACTGCGCCGCCAGGTGTACGCCTCCTTGCGCGACTACGACCGTGACGGAAAGTCCCCGCTGCCGTGGCCGTGGCTGTACGGCGACGCCATGGCCAGCAAGCCCAAGTCCGTGCTTCAGCACCTGGCGCTGTCGCCGACCCAGGACTGGATGCTGCAGCGTTGGGCGGACGGGGCGTTCGTGGCCGGACCCTTGCAGCAGCCGCGCCCCACGGTCGACGAGGCCCCTGCCACCGAGCAGCCGGGGCTGCTGGACCGGGCGGCCCTGGAGGGCTGCGCCGCCGACGCGTTCCACCCGGGGATCGAGGTCACCTGGCCGATCAGGCACGCGAGCATGTTCAGCGCGCCCTTCCGCATCCGGCACCGCGCCCCCGCCACCGCGGAACCCGACTACGGGCCCACCCTGCTTCCGGACGAGGCGGTCTCCGCCACTGGCCCCCTCCAGGCACAGGGCCCCGGTGACCTCACCCGCTGGATGGCCGCCCCCTGGCAGGCGGACACCGCGAGCTGCCGCTCGGGCTACGAGGTGTTGGCCAACCTGGGGCCCCGGTACAGCCCGTACCTGCCGACCTTCTGGCCTGCCCAGGTACCCAACCATGTGCTCAAGCTGGAGGACTTCGAGAAGGTCAACACGCCGTCGGCCGGGAGCGACGACAGCGCCCGGGAAGAGGCGTTCGAGCGGCGGGCGACCTGGCTGCGCGGACTCACCGGCACCATGAACGAGCAACGCACACAGATGATCAAGGACTGGGCCAAACTCGGCGTCGTCGAGGTGCGCGACTACACCGTGGGCGACGGGAAGTTCCCCGACCGGATCCTGGTGGAGTCGCGCCCGGGACAACCGCTCGCTCAGGCACCGGACAGGGCGAACCTCGTCAACGTGCAGGTGCCCGAGGCGGGGCCGCACGTGTTGGCCGCGGCGGCGGGCCGCTCGCCCGAGGGAAGGCTCGCCCCCGAAGCCGTCGAGGCCGAGTCCGCGGCGCGGGCCGTCGGCGAAGCGGCCAGGGCGACCGGCTACCGCGAGGAGGAGATCACCGCCGGATACCTCGAGAAACTCGACCCCTTCCGCGACGCGCGGTGAGCGCCGCCCTCGCTCTCGGCGCGGACACCTACGACGTCGTGGTGGCGGGCGGCGGCCCGGCCGGCTGCGCCGCCGCGCTCACGCTCGCCCGGGCGGGCCGCACGGTCCTGCTGGCGGACGCCGGCACCGGGCCGCCCAAGGTCGGCGAGACGCTCGTACCCGCCGGGCGGGTCCTGCTCGGCGACCTCGGCATAGCCGACCGCGTTCTCGACTCCGGACACCTGCCCTGCTACGGCAGTCTTTCGGCGTGGGGTTCGACCGACCTGCACACCGTCGACTTCATCAACGACCCGCACGGCCATGGCTGGCACCTCGACCGACGGCTGTTCGACCAGCGACTGCGCGACGCCTCCCGGGCGGCGGGGGCGGAGGTCGCCGAGGGCACGGCCGTACGCGAAACGGTGCGGACGCCGGACAGCGGCTGGACCTTGGTCCTGCGCGGCGGCACGGGCCCTGCCGGTAGCGGGTCGGGGGGCGGGGGTGGGCCCGACACCGGGCCGGCGTCCGGGTCCGGGTCCGCAGGCGGAGGCGGGTCCGCGTCCGGCTCCGCGTCCGGTGGCGAGCGTACGGTGCGCTGCCGCTGGGTGATCGACGCCACCGGCCGCGCCGCCGCGATAGCGGTCCGGTGCGGGGCCCGGCGGCGGGTCCGGGACCGGCTCACAGCCCTGTACGTGCCCCTGGAAGCGGACCCGCTGGACACCGACCGCCGCTCCCTCGTCGAGTCCGACGAGGACGGCTGGTGGTACACCGCCCCGCAGCCCTCCGGCGGGCGCCTGGTCGCCTACTTCACCGACACCGACCTGCCGGCCGCCACCCACACCGCACGCCACTTCCACCGACGGATGTCGGCCACCCGCCACGTGTCCCGATGGGTCCACCGGGACGGGCCCCCGCCCACGTCACCCACCGCGCCCCGCCGGGCCGCCGCGCACACGGCGCACCTGGACCGGGTGTACGGAGACGGCTGGACCGCCGCCGGTGACGCGGCGGTCGCCTTCGCCCCTCTCTCCTCCCAGGGCGTGCTGACCGCCCTCTACACCGGGCTGAGCGCGGGCCTGGCCGTCGACGCCCGCCTGAGTGGCGTTCCTGACGGCGCGGACTCGTCCCTCGGCGCCTACGCGGACCAGGTCGCGGCCGCACGGAGCGCATATCTGCGCGGCCACCGTGTCATCCACGCCCAAGAGGCCCGCTGGACCGACCGCTCCTTCTGGGCGCGGCGCCTGGCCGACGTGCCCTGACAGCCTCGGCCGGTGCGACCTGAACTGCTCAGGCGCACCGGCCTGAGCAGTTCAGGGGCAGACTTCCGGTGATCCGTCGCGTTGCCGGGAGTTGCGAACTGCCGAACGCGGAGATCACTTCGTACGGCGAGGGCGCGGCGGGCTACGTCGCCGGCGGCCCGGTCGCGGTTACTGCGTAGCAAAATCGGGCATGCCTATGGCGTCTGCCACGGTTTCGTGGTAGACGCCAGGCTGTCTGGCGGAAGGTGCCCTTGCCGTGGAACCCCGGCGCCAAACAATGGCGGACATAGATGTCGCCACCTACCTAGTCGCCTGCGGGGCCGTACTTCCTTTACACACAAGCCAAGAATCTTTAGCCGGTCCCGCAGCGGGACCGCCTGCCACGGCGGCGCGTGAACCTTTGGTCCGTGCCTCCGCGGTGTCGAAGTGGGCCGGCCGCATCAGGTGCCTGTGCGACGAGGCCGGCTCTGTCCTTGTCAGGGGTGGCGGGGGCGGGGCAGCAGGGCGAACGCGGTTTCCGCGATCGAGGTCAGGCGGTCGGGACTGTGGCCGTAGGCGCCGAC